>VHCJ01000011.1 GCA_016871755.1 Verrucomicrobiota bacterium
CCCGCATCCACGTCCCGCAGGTTGCGGACTTTCTCCTCCGTACTGTAGCGTTTCCCTTTCATGATCTGGGTCCTTTCTGTTGGACCCAGACCGAACCTTCAAGCGGCTCGAATTTCCGGGATCACGTCACGTCTTCTTCGTGATCATCCCCGGACAGCGGCGCATGGTCGCGGCCCTGCGGGAGGGCCGATCCCCGGATCCGCAGGACGGACGCCGCGGGAAGCAGCGCAGCGTGCACAACAACTACTTCACCCTGCCGGTGGTGTTCACGATGTTCAGCCATCATTACGCCGCCACCTACATGCACCCGCATGGCTGGGCGGTGCTGGCGCTCATCGCGGGCGCCGGCGTGGCGATCCGGCACTTCTTCAACCTGCGACACAAGGGGGTCCTCGCCTGGCAGTACCCTGCCCTCGGCGCCGCCTTGCTGGGCTTCGTCTTCTGGTGGACCGCCCCGCGCATCGTCCCCCTGCCGCCCGTCGAGGGACCGGTCACGTTCAACCGGGTCCGCAGCATCATCGGCCAACGCTGCGTCAACTGCCACGCCCCCGCACCCACCTTCCCCGGACTGGCCTCGGCCCCGGGCGGCGTGCTGCTCCATGAACCGGGCGAGATCGTGCGGAACGCCGAGCGAAGCTACGTGCAAGTGGTGGTCACGCGAATGATGCCGCTCGGCAACGTCACCCAGATCACCGAGGAGGAACGGGCGGTCCTCGCCGCCTGGATCAAGGCGGGGGCCAAGATTGAGTGAGCGGACGGCGTTGACTGCGCCCGGCGCGCGTCTTTGCTCTCTGCATGGGCGATGCCTCACGCTACGACGACGAGATTGTCATTTCCTGGCCGGAGCTGCACCGCGATGCGCGGTATCTGTCCGCCCAGCTGCATGAGCGGGGGGGCTGGTCGGGGATCATCGCGATCACGCGTGGCGGACTGGTGCCGGCGGCCCTCGTCGCCCGTGAGTTGGAGATCCGCCTGATCGACACCGTTTGCCTCGCCAGCTACGGCCTCGCCTCCACCGACGGAGCCGAGCAGCAGCAGACTGCAGTCAAGGTCCTCAAGGGAGTCGCGGGCAATGGCGAAGGCTACCTCCTGATCGACGACTTGGTCGACACGGGCCGCACCGCCCAGGTCGTCCGCCAGATGCTGCCGATGGCGCACTTCGCGACGCTCTACGCCAAGCCGGCGGGACGTCCCTTCGTCGACACCTGCGTGAAGGAATTCAAGCAGAACAAGTGGATCTACTTCCCTTGGGACATCGACTACCGATTCTCGCGGCCGATCAAGGACAGCGGACGCGTCGGCCGCGCCCGCGATACCTGAGGCGCGGCCGCGCGGGGCAAGAGGATGCTCACGCGGGCTCGAACACCGGCACGATCCGCATGCCAAGCACGTCGACGAGTCCCTTGTCGGTCAGTCGAAGTTCGGGGATCACGGAGAGGGGGAGCAGGTTGAATCCCATGTACGGAACGCGGCATCCGACCTCGTTCCACGCGCGCTTGAGCGCCGTCGTCTCCTCCGCCACCACGGTGGCGCGACGGTCGGACAGGAGTCCGGCAATCGGCAGCGCCACGCTTGCGAGCACCTTGCCGTCGCGCACGACGCACACGCCGCCCTTGAGTCTCTTCACCGTGGCCAGAGCGAGTTGGAGATCCGCCTCGTTGGTACCGGCAAGCACGATGTTGTGCGCGTCATGGCCCACGCTGCTCGCCACCGCACCCCGCTGGAGACCGAAGTCCCGCAGCAGGCCATAGCCGACCCCGCCACCCTTGCCGTGACGTTCCACCACCGTCAGAAAACACACGGGATGGGCCTTGAAGTGGTCCTCCCATGAAGGCGCGACGGCGAGCGGCAGGCGATCGTGCGCGGTCAGAATTCCCGGGGGTACGAGACGGATCACGTTGGCCGTGACCGGAACGGTCGGCAGCTCGGGGGTCAGCCGCAGTTTCCGGGGCAGCTTCACCGTCTGGTAGGCCGCGCGGGGATAGCGGTAGCGCCGGGTCAGCGCCCGCTCCAGCAGCGGCATGGTCTGGCGATCTTCGACCACCAGCGCGCCGCCGTACCACGTGTTTCGTACGTCCAGATCGTCGTTGAGCAGGACGAGGTCGGCGCGGCGCGAGGGCCCGAGTCCGCCGAATTCCCCATCAAGGCCATAGCGGGTCGCCGGATGCAGCGAGCCGCAGCTCCACGCCGTCGTCGCGGCGAGGCCGGCCGCCCGCGCCTGCCTCACCACCCAGTCCAAGCCGAACAGGAAAAGGTCGTCGGCGTCGCGGTCATCGGTGCAGACACACACGCGCTTCGGGTTGGCCCCGAGTTCGGTCACCGCGCGGATCGCCTGCGGCAGCGAGTGCCAGGGCGTCTGCGGGTTCCCGCCGCGGAGGAAGATCCAAAGGCCGTTCTCGAGGAAGTCGTTCGCGATCTCCCGGTCGATCGATTCATGGGTGTCGGTGATGCCGCTCGCCGCGCCCGCCGCGACGAACTCCCGGCCGTAGATGTGGCCGCACACCGGTCGTCCCCGGCGGAGGGCCTGAGCGAGGATCGCATGGCTGCGCGCATCGCCCATCGCGACGGAAATGTAGTCCATCTTCTCGCCGAGCGCGACCGCCTCGGACCAGCGGTCAAAGAGCCGGCCGATCTTGCCCGGGGTAAGGTCCCCGCCGGCCGTCTCCAGGCGGGCGTTCGTGGCGGGAACCGTGCTGGGGACCGTGAGGTAAACCGAAAGCGGCGCCCGCCGCGCGTCCTCCAGCATCCACTCAATGCCGGCGACGTCGCAGACGTTGCCGATCTCGTGCGAGTCGCAGAATACGGTCGTCGTCCCGTTGCGCAGCGCCGCCTCGGCGAACGCGCAGGCCGTCATCATGCTGCTCTCGATGTGCACGTGCGGATCGACCAGACCCGGGGCGACGATCCCACCCTGCGCATCGTAGACGGAGGTGCGGCCGGCAAAGCCGCTCCGCGTGAAGGCTCCGGCCGGCTTCACCACCGCGATCCGACCTCCCTTGATCCAGACCTCGCGGTCCGGATGAATCCGGTCGGTGTAGGTCGAGAGCACTCGGGCTCCCGTGATGACGAGGTCGGGCTCCGTCCGCCCCATCGCCACGGCGGCGAGGTCCTGCGTCATGGTGTGGAGCGGCGCGACGGAAAAGCGGGTGAGTGGAGTCGCCATGGGAATCAGGACTAGAGTTCGTCCACAACCTGACGCAGCACCCGGGCCGCGATGGCGGAGACGGATGCCTCGTTCTCGTCGATGGGATTCGCGCCGTGCTGCCCGCCAGCGAGGTCGCTGAGGCCGCGCACGATCAGGATCGGCGTGCGGTTCGCCCAGGCGACGTGCGCAAGCGCGGTCGACTCCATATCCGTGCAACGCGCCTGCCACACGCGGAACACCCACTCGCGATACGGGGCATTGTCGAGGAAGACCGCCCCCGCCACCCCGGTGCCTCCGACGCTGACCGCGATCTCCCGGCCCGCCTTGCGCTGCGCGGGCAGGTGCGGGACTGCGCGTCGGGCCGCGGCCAGCAAGGTCGGATCCGCTGGGAAAACCGGCATCGTCACGAAGTCCTCCTCCCCCTCCCGGATCGCCGTCACGTCGTTGGGGTAGATCATGCCAAAGTTCTCGTAGGTCGCTTTGAAGTAGTCGGGGCGCACATGGCCGCCCTTGCCGTCGGGATTCAGGTACGCGGACTCCGCGTGATAGGCCCACTGCTCCGGAATGACGACATCACCGATGGACAAGGACGGGTCAGTCCCCCCCGCGACGCCGGCAAAAAGCACGGCGGTGATCGGAAAGCGATCCAGCGCCACCTGCAGTTGATACGCGGCGTTGACCAGACTGACCCCGGTTCGGAAAACCACGATGTCGAACCGACCGTAGCGTCCCCGCCAGTAGGTCAGTCCCTTGATTGAAGTCTTCGTGAAGCCGTTCGACTCGCTGACCCCGAACTCCCGCTGCAGTGCGGTGATCTCCGGCGGATAGGCCGCGCAAAGCGCCAGCAACGGCCGAGGCTCCTGGTCGGCCGCGAACGCGGGCAGCAGCACCACGGCCAGGAAGAGACCCGCGCGGCGGACCAGGGAGCGAACGGAGGACAAGACGGCAAAAAGACTCATGCGTGAGGTCATGGAGCACGTGGGGTGCCACTCACACAACCCTTTCGCGCCAAAGGATGTTTCGTTGGCATTGGAATAGCTTTACTTTCGGGTCCCCGTACGCCTCCCGTTACTGACACCCCAGACTTCCCCAATGCTTAACCGCCTTTTTCACCTCGAGCAGAACAACACGACGGTCGGCCGCGAGTTGCAAGCCGGCCTGACCACCTTCGCGGCGATGGCGTACATCCTCGCCGTCAACCCCGCAATCCTCGCCAACACCGGCATGGACAAGGGTGCGCTGGTGACCGTGACGGCGCTGACGGCGGCGATCGCGTCCGGGCTGATGGCGCTCATCACGAACTACCCGATCGCGCTCGCGCCGGGCATGGGAATCAACGCCTTCTTCACCTTCACGATCGTGCTGGGCAAGGGCGTACCTTGGTCGGAAGCGCTCGGCATGGTCTTCGTGAACGGCGTGATCTTCCTCGCGCTGTCGGTGACCGGGATCCGCGAGAAGATCATCGAGGCGATTCCCCATGCGCTGAAGATCGCCGTCACGTGCGGCATCGGTCTCTTCATCGCGTTCATTGGGCTCAAGAACGGCGGGGTGATCGTAGCGAACCCCGCCACGTTCGTCTCCCACGGCAACTTCGCCTCCGGGCCGGTGGCGCTCTGCCTCTTCGGCGTCATCCTCACCTCGATCCTCGTCGCACGGCGCGTGACCGGCGGCATCCTCATCGGCATCGCGGTCGTCACGCTGCTCGGCCTCTTCGTTCCCGGCGAGGCAGGCCGTGCCGTCACGGAACTTCCAACCCGGGTGGTCGACCTGCCGGCGTCTGCCGACCCAATCTTCTTCAAACTGACGTTTGGCTTCCTCACGGACGGCAACGCCCTGATGCTGGCGCTGCCGCTGATCCTCACGCTGCTGCTCGTCGACATGTTCGACAACATCGGGACCTTGATCGGCGTCACCAAGCGGGCCGGATTCCTCCGCCCGGACGGCACGTTGCCGAAGGCCGGCCGCGCCCTCGTGGCCGACTCGCTCGCGACCCTCCTGAGCGCGCTCTTCGGGACGTCGACCGTGGTCAGCTACATCGAGTCGGCCGCCGGCGTGGAAGCCGGTGGCCGCACGGGTTTGACGTCGGTGACGACCGCCGTGCTGATGCTGCTGGCGCTCTTCTTCACGCCGCTGATTCTCATCATCCCGGCCGCCGCCACCGCGCCCGCGCTCGTGATCGTGGGAGTCTTCATGATGCAGTCGGTGACGGAGATCGACATGAGCGACTTCTCCATCGCGGTCCCGGCGGTGCTCACGATCCTTGCGATCCCGCTCACCTTCAGCATCGCCGAAGGCATCGGCCTCGGCCTGATCGCCGCCGCCCTGCTCGCGATCGGCCTCGCGCAGCCAAAGCGCCTGCCGCTCCTTGGGTACGTGATCGCTGCGGTTTTCTTCGCCCAGTTCTTCCGCATCTGGCCCTTCCGCTGATCGCGGATTCACACCGTCCGCCGTGCCTGCCCGGACGACGCTCGTGACGCCGACATTGGCGACGATCGTATCTCCTCCTTGCCCCTACTCCTTCGCGAGTCCCCCGATTCGAACGGGCTTTTCCAGCATGCCGAAGGATCGCCGCGCGCGGATGTGACGATGGCAATTGCCGCGCTAAAACGGTGGCACGAGCGCGTGCCGATTCATCTCCCTCAAGACCATCGCAGCGGGCTGGGGGTGCTCATGGGCCGATTGGGCGGCCATATTGCACTGCCTGCATGGCGGAGAGGCGGCTCCAGTCTCCGCCCCTTCGCCATGGAGCCGCTCAAAAGCTGTACCGCAACCAACTGGTCAATGGTCGCCATTGGTAGGAAAACCCGGTTCGCGGAATGACCAAGAGGTTTGAATCCGAACTTGCGGTAGAATTGCAAGGCGCGTTCGTCTTTCGCGTCGGCGACGATCGCGAGCGACGCAACCTGCGCGGACTGCCGGTAGGCCCGGGTCAAGGCATCCATCAGGAGCAGATAGCCGGTGCCTGGGAAGCGCGCATCTCGGGCCAGTCTCCCCAAAAGGGTCGCGGGCAGGCGAGGATACCGAGGCAACTTCCTTTGCAGGGATTCCGGCAGTTCGCCGACTTCGACGGAAAATGAGGAAAGTGTGTAGTAGCCGGCGATCACCGCCGGCGACTCTGTCGCAACCATCACGAACGCTGCCGCCACGCGCCGCTCGACGTCCTTTCGTGCGAGTTGCTGGAGATAGAGATCAAGCGGTTCAATTCCACAACGGAAGCCAGCGCGATCGTGCACCCGCCCCAGGGGTTCAAAGCGAAAAGCCATCAGGTCTGGCCCGTGGCTGCCCGGTAGCGTCCGAAGGCGGCCCGCAATTCGGCATTGGGCGCCGGCGGCTCCAACAAGGAGCGGACAAAGCTCCGGGATTCTTCGTCGGACAAGCGCGCCAGACGGTGGTCTTCGATGGCTTTGCTCGCACTCGATTGCAGCGCGTAAATCAAGAAACTCTTTAGCGTCGCATGCCCGGTGACGGCAGCAGCGCGCTCGAGTGTGTCCTTGAAATCACGCGAAACCCGCGCTTCCAAACGGGCGGTTCGGGCTTGGGGGCGGAGCGGCTTTCTGACAGCGGTGGCCATGGGTAGACCATCCGGCAATTTGCCGGATAGTGCAATTCTGAATTTTCGACCCAGCCGAACCGGCCGCGGCACAACCCATCGGCGTGCGCCCCTCACCCTGCCACTTTTCCCTCTTCGCCGTTAGCAAGACCAGGCACATTCGGCTGGGGGATGACCGCCGCGCCAGAGGCTGGGGGAACGGCCGCAAGGTTGCCGAACTGCACCTTTTTCGCAGCGCTCTGACTGTGGTCACGGCGCAAATGCCCGTAGGTCTGCATGGCGAGAACGCCGCCGTCGTTATGCCCCATCCACGCGGCAACCGTCGGCATGTCCACTCCCGACTCGATGCAAATCGTGGCAAAGAGATGCCGAAAATCGTGGTGCGTGAAACGCTGCATGCCAGGTTTCAGGCAGGCGGCATCGATCGTCTTTTGACACTCTTTGAGCCGAAAGATCGGATCCGTCGGCCTGAGGAGATTCGCTCCCTCGGATTTGAAACGGGCGGCGGACTCACGACGCGCGGTGATTTTTTTCAAGAAGGCGGCAAGTGCCGGGAAAAGTGGAATGAAACGGTCCGAAGAGTCGGACTTGTAGCCCGGGATGCGGACCTGTTCATGCGCCCAGGTAACGCACTGCCAGGTGATCACAGCGGCCTCTCCGAGGCGTGCTCCGGAGAGGGTGAGAAAGCGGCAAAAGTCAGCGGCTTCGGCTCCCCGCCCCCCGGGGGCGCCGTTGTTCTCCATCGCCGCGAACAGCTTCTCGACCTCCGCCATGCTCGGAAGGATGATTTTCGCTCTTACGACCTTCTTCTTTAGCCGGCCGGTTGGCGGCTTTACCGCGACGGGATTCGTGTGAATCTGCCCACGCTCCAAGGCAATGTCCATGAGGCGGCGCAACGTATCGATGGCGAGGTTAACCGACGTGGCGGAGTTGCCCTTGATGGTGGTCTTGGCGCCAGGCGGCAGGTAGTTGGTACCTTCCAGTTTGAACCGCGTGACCCAGTCGAAGACGGCGGACGGAGTGATCTGCTTGGGCGCCATGAATTCGATATCAGGCCAAGTTTTCCTGAGCTTCTTGAGGGCGACCAGCCGCGCACTTACAGAAGCCGGTCGCAAATCGGAATCGGCCTTGGTCCGGGCGACGTAAACCGCGATCAGGTCGCCGACGGCGGCCTTGCCGGCCTCTACGTTGGCAATGCTGCCCCGACGCTTGGCCACTTCCGCCGCCCTGTCCGCCAGGCGGAGCTTGGCGACCGAGAGCACATCAGTGTCGAGCTGGAACCATTTTTGCTTGCCGTGCAAAGTGAACCGCCCGTAGTAACCGCCGCTCTGTTTGTTGCGAAGCAGGCACTGCACGGAGGTTCTTTCTCATACATTGCGTTTTCCCTTGGGGGTGCTCATATTCATGCCTCCACTGTAGAAAACGACTGTAGAAAGTTAATTCGGTGGTGCTTGTAAGTAGCTCAGAAAGCTTGGTTTGCCAGAGTAGCTCAGTGGTAGAGCAGAGGACTCATAAGCCTTTGGTCGGCGGTTCAATCCCGCCCTCTGGCACCACTCCCCCCCGCCCCGCAGGACAGCGCTCCGCTTGCCGCCGGAACCTCTAGACTTCGCTGGGAAGCAGCCACCGGAAGTCGATCACCTTGAGGCGGCGTGGTCCAAGATTAGCCAGCGGGCCTGTCCGGTGATCCGCATCCTCCCCGGATTCCGTCATCGCATCGACGGCTTCTGCAAAGCGCTGGAGCGTCGCTTCCGCCCAGGCGCGCGCCAACACCCTTCCGGTTCGCGCGTCCTTCACGTCTGCATAGACGCGGACCAGAAAGGTGTCGGACCGTGCCGTCAACCGGGCGCCGAGACGGCAGAGGAGGTCCCCTTGGTCGATCCAGCCCGGTAACCCCCGACTCCCGGTGGGAAGACCCGCATTCACGCCAGCGTCCGCGATCGCATCCTCCAGAACGCCCGAGTCAACAAAGTCAGCGACCGAGCGAAACGGTCGAGCGCGGGTTCGACTGCGCGCCACCACTGCTGCGGCCAGCGCCGCTGCCCGGTCCGGCGTTTCGGTGTCCACGAGACCGCTCCCTTCGCCGTGCCGCGGCGTGCGAAGTCCGGCCCAGCCCGGCAGGCCGGTAACCTCCAGCGCCCCGCCCAGGAGCGCGGACCACGCGGGAACCGAAGTGGCGTTGACGTTGAACGCGCCGCGCACCCACCACACCTCCGCTCCGGGGGCCGTCGGCTCAGGATCCGCCGCGTCCGTCCGCACCCGTCGCTCAAGAAAGGGGAAAGACCGAGCCGCCGCCCCCGCTCGCTCCGGATCCGAAGCCGCAACGCCGGGGAGAAAACAGGCCTCGTCGAACACGCGGTTGAACGCCCCGGCCCCCCGCGAGCCTACGCCTTCCCCTCGCTCGTCGACGATCCCGCGCAGGCTGAGCAATGACGCCGCGGACGCGACCGGAACATCCCACCGGACCCCGCACGCCGCCGGCGGCAGCTGCGCCACCGTGAACTCTTCCGCCGTCGCGACGTTCGCCCAGGGGTCATCGGTCCACCGCGCTCCCGCCCGAAGCACCGCCGCGGACGCGACCGGCACGCGCGCATCCGCCGCCAGCGGATCCACCGCCATGCCATACGCCGCGGTCCATGCTCCGGGACCGCCCTCCACCGTCGAAGGGATCACCTGCTCCACCAGCCTCCACCCTTCGCGGGCGCGCAACGCACCGAGCGCTTCACCGCGCACCCGCAAGCTGACTTTCACGGTCGCCGCCGGAATCGCCTCCAGCAGCAGTTGCCACACCGGTTCGGCGTCATCCGACGGCGACGGCACGACCCACGTCTCGACCTCCGACCCTCCGTCCAAGGCCAAGTCCCGACCTCCGCGCAGCAGAACCACCTCGCCGGGTGCCCAGTCGACGCGGATCCGATTCACCGCGCGCACCCGCGCTGCAGGTGGCGTCGCCTCATCGACCACCGTCTCGCCCGACGCGGAGGTGATGCGCAGTCCGGGAACTCCCTCCCACGCCACCTCCAACTCACCGGGCTCAACCGTCCGAGCCACCGCCCCGGCATTCCAGAGCGCAATGCGCAGCTCGTGACGCAGGTGCAATGCGTGCACTCCGGGTGCCGTAGTCACCGCCATCAGACCCAACCAGAGCGAGGCCTCCACGATCCCCGGGCCCAGCCCATCCGCTCCGCCAGCCAGCGGACCGTGCTCGATCGTTCGCGTGGGCCGCAAGGGCAAGGCCTCGCCCGATGCCACGCGGAGGCACAGTCGCTCCGCGAGCGTCGCGTCCCCGGCAGCGTCAGGGTTCGCCCAGTTCGTCCGCCAACCCGGCGACGCGGGGTTGGTGGAGGTCAGCAGGCCACGGCTGAGGGCCGTGACGTCGTGGAAGCGGCCGCGCAGCCGGGTCGGTGTGATGGCCGGGTCCAGCAGACGCAGGTGCGGGCGGGCGAAAAGCCTCTCCGATCGGGCGCGGATCTCCGGCGAGGCCACGTCGAGGCCGGGAAAGAGCATTTCCAGCCCGGTGCGCCGCGCGACGGTGGCGCGCTCCCAACGAATCGCCGCCTCGACCGACGCTGCAGGGAGGTCAGGCCACGCCTCCGCCGGCGAGGGCATCGCGGGCTCCGCCGCAACGCAAAGACTCGCCTTCACCCCTTCGTCGAACACCGCATAGGTCGTGCGCACCTCGTACCGGGTTCCGGTGAGCGCGGTGCCCGGCAGCATCGGTCCATCGGGCTCGCGCCGCAGACGTGCCACCACGCGATCCCGCGCCGCGCTCACCGACCCCAAGCCCAGCAGTGTCACCGTTTCGGACTCGCTGGCTCCGGTCGGGGCCGGGAGCCTCGCCGGCCACGTGGGATCCGATCGTTCGTCCTCCGATCCCTCTGCCAGCCAGCCCAGAAAGACGGGTTCCTCTCCCGCGACATCCCACACCCCAGCAAGGCCCCGACGCCCGTCGTCGAGCGTGGCAACGCGCCCCGCCCCCGCCGTCACCCGAAGGTCGGGACCGGCCAACTGTTCCGCCCGCTCCCGCGCCCGATCCAACGCCGCCAGCACCGCCGCCCGCGCCCGGACGAAGGCGTCGACTTCCGGAGGCGTCGCCGCTCCGCGCTCGATCAAGAATCCCAGCGTCCCGGTCCACACCGCCAGACACATCATCACCGCGAGCACCAGCAGCAAGGCGAAGCCGCCACGCCGTCTGCCTCGACGGATCGACGTACTCGCACTCCTCACGGCATCACCTCCGGCAGGCGAAAGGCCCGCACCACGACGCGCGACTCCCGCTCCACGCACTCCCACCACGCGGCACCGAGCGCCCCCACCGCGGCTGCTTCGAGGCGGCGCAACACCCGGGCGCCGGTCGGTGTGAGGATGCGGAGAACGACATCGACGCGGGTCGGAAATCCATACACCAACGGCATCGCCGCCCGCGTGGCGTCCGCCCCTTCACCCAAGGGCACCGCCGCCGGCTGCCCGTCCCGACCGTCCCGTCGGGTCGCCGCGAACCCACCGTGTCCCGGCTGCGGAAACACGCAGGTCTCCCGGCCGTCGGGCTGGGCGGCCCAGACCCGCACCCCGAAGTCGACAACGTCGGCCGCCAGCACCTGCTCGAAGCGGCGGGGGGAGCGGACGTTGCCCACGTTGTCGATCCGCGACGCGTCTGGCCTCCCGTAGGCCGGGGCGAAGAGGTCATACCCTGCGGCGAAGCTGGAATCCGGGTCGTTCCACTCGGGGCCCGCCGGACGGGCCGCCCCACGGTAAAGGTGGTACGTCATCGGGGCCCGCGTCCCCACGGGCACCGCCGCGCTCGCGACGAGGCGGCGGCGGACCAGCTGATAGGACACCGCGCGGGGCGCCGGCAGATTCGCCAGCCGGTCCGCCGTGTCCGGGATCTGCGTGAAGAAACGCAGCCAGAGGCCCGCCTGTCCAAAACGCAGCCGCGCGGCCGTCCCGCTCGCCCACTCCAACGAGCCCTCCACCGGCTTGACTCCGCCTGTCCAGTCCGCGTCCGCGACGCCCGCATCGCCCCTCCCAACCTGGGGCTCCGACTGCCGGGTGACCGCGAACCAGACACCGCCGTCTGCCCGGATGACCGCCGTCTGCAGGTCGCTCTCGATCTGGCGAAGGACGATGTCCGCCGTCGACTCCACCGCGAGCCGATCCGCCACCGCCGAGAACCGTTGCCACGCGGAGACCAGCAGGCCCGTGATTCCACCGGCGATCAGGCCCGTGAGCGCGAGCGCGAGCAGCAGTTCCACCAGCGAGGCCGCGCGCCGATGCCGGGTCGTCATCGGGAGTTCAAGTTGACCGCGAGACTCCAGCGATGCCGCCTCGCCCGCTCCACCCAGACGGAGCGTCCTTCATACACCGGCCACGAGACCACGATCCACGCCGGAACGGCCGATCCTGGCCTTGCCGACGCTCCGTCCCCGGTCGCTCCCGGTGTTCGTTCGTCCGTGCCGTCCACGAGCACCAATTCGAACCGTGGCGCCGTCGATCCGTCCTCCAACGGCGCGGCGCTCGGAGCCCCACCGTCCGCCGCATCCGCCCATGCTCCCCAACCCGCGGCGTCGGCGAACCACACGCGCGGATCGTCCGACGCCAGCCCCGCCCAGTCGCTGGCCGAAACCCTCCGGTCGGCCGGAGCCCGACCCGACGGCCACGAGGCGCAGAGATTCGCCGCCGCCCGCTGCGCCACGCGCTGCTGACCCAGCGCGCCGGCCAGATCCGCCAAGGGGCCGAGGCCGCCGAGCAGCCCCACGGCCGCGAGCGCCAATACCAGCGCAAGCAGCGTCTCGACGAGGGTGAAGCCCGCCGAAGGATCTAGGCTTGGGGCCGTCCCGAGATGCCCCGCAACGCGCCTGCTCGCACCGCCGGAGTCGGGGCAGCCGGCGGCAGACCCGGGATGCGTTCCGGAACCGCACGGCGTGAGCGTCCGACGACGACGCCGCGCTGCGGCGGTCCCCGAGGCCGAGCCGCCCTTCAGATGATTTCGGCGCGGTTCCATGTCAGAAGCACTCGCTCCCCGGCAGCAGCGTGGTGGTTCCATAGAGGCTCACCCTCACGCCGCGCACCCCGGCCGCCAGAGCAGCGTCGTCGTGAATGTCATCACCCCCGGCGCCCGTCGGCGGGGCCAGGACCACGAGGCAGGGCAAGGCTGTTCCCCCGGGTCGAAATTCGACGTAATCCCACGCGCGCCCGGCCGCTCCCGTCACGCCCGCCACCGCGAACGTGGCGCGTCCCGAAAACTGCGAGGTCCGCCGGTCGTCGGCCCGCACCGTCCCGGCCGCGCCGCTGCGCCGTACAACCACTCCCTCCGGCAAGCTCCGCACACCCTCCATCGAACTCCACGCACCCGAGTCATCCGCTTCAACCACCCAATAGGACCCAGCGGGCGCGGCATCGTCGGCGACCGGGAAGACCACCCGGACAATCGCGCCCCGGGCCAGCGCCACCTGCCTCGCCTCGGCAAAAGCATCGCGCAGGAGGATCGCGCCGGCATCGAACACCGCTGGCCGCGAGCCCGACGGCGCCACCGCCGCCAGTCCTCCCGCCAGCAATCCCGCGATGGCGAGCACGAGCATCGTCTCGAGGAGGGAAAATCCCGCCTCGGGCCATCCGCGCGTCAGCCTGCGCGATGTCGGCGGGGGAACGCCCCGCCTCCCAGCAACGGCGTACCGGTTCAGCGCCGCGGCGAAGTCGCGCGCCGAACGCCGGCGCACAACACCCCCACCCCCCGCCACCGCGGGCCGCGTCGTCATGCTGGCCGGTTCGCGCGCTCGGCATCGCATCGAGAGACTGGAACCGCCATCACCGGCGCGCCGGTTCCCAACCGACGGGAATTCGCGTGTCGCGCGTCGCATCGAGAGGTCCTCAATCCCGCCAACTGCACATCGGCTCACGGCCATCTCCGGCTCCGACCGTCACGAACGCAATCCGCGCGCGCACTCCCGAATCGCGCAGCGTGCCCGCCCCGGCCAACGTGATCGGTTCGCCGAAGCCCTCGCGGGCGTTGCCCGGCCGCAACGGCGGCAGAACTGCTTCCTCGCCGCGAATCCACCCGTCGCCATCGCGATCATAAAGAACCGCGATGTCGCTGTTGCCGAAGGCATCGACGACCACGGCCCGCGTCGCGGGCGCATCCAACCGCAGCCAGTCCGACGCCGCCGGTTCAAGGAAACGCAGGCGGCGCAGGTTGCCATTCAGTCCGTCCGCCAACGCCTCCCGGCCCAGCGAATCGCGACCCGTCAGGGCGCCAGCGAGGAGTTCCGACTCCAACAAACCTCCCGCCGCGATCTCCGGGTACGCTCCGTACTCGGCCCGGTACCCTTCCAACGCCGCCCGCCACTGCGCGAACAGCGCCTGCGTCCGCACGACCCTCCCAAACTCGAGCGCTCTCCGCCCCGCCGGCAACGCGAGTCCCCCGAGCACCGCCACCACCGCCAGCACCAACAGCAATTCGATCAGCGAGAACGCAGGCGGGCGGGCATCAGTCCACACGAAATCGCCACCCCGCGGCGAACACGTGACGCGCGCCGCCGAACGTCCGACCGTGCGGGCGCGCGCGCCGAACCTTCCCCGCCCGGACTGAACCCATCGAAATACCCCGCGCATGCGCCATCCTAGCGCAGGCGCGGCGTCACCGTCAAAGCCCGGATCGGGCCGGCAGTTGTCCTTGCCGGGTGAATACATCGGCGCGGACGAGCCACCCGGCCTTTGGGGCGGTCACTCCTCCTGGGCCTGCAGGGCGGAGACGACCGAGAAGTCCTCGAGGGTCGTGGTGTCGCCCTTCACTTCGCCGCCGGCGGCGATTTCCTTCAGGATGCGGCGCATGATCTTGCCGGAACGGGTCTTCGGCAGCCCGGCGGCGAAGCGGACATCGTCCGGCCGCGCGAGCGAGCCGATCTCGCGGGCCACGTGGGCCCGGAGTTCCTCGCGGAGTTCCTTGGTTGCCGCGACGCCGGACTTCGTGATGACGAAGACAACGAGGGCCTGTCCCTTGAGTTCGTCGGGACGGCCGACGACGGCCGCCTCCGCGACCGCGGGGTGAGAGACCATCGCGCTCTCGACCTCGGCGGTGCCGATGCGGTGGCCGGAGACATTCAGGACGTCATCGATGCGGCCGACGACCCAGAGGTAGCCATCCTTGTCGATGCGGGCGCCATCACCCGCGAAGTAGTATCCCGGCAGTTCGCTCCAGTACTGCCGCTTGAAGCGATCGTCGTCGCCCCAGAGCGTGCGCAGCATCGACGGCCACGGATTCTTGAGGAAGAGCTTCCCGCCCGCGTCGCGCGGCACCTCGCGGCCCTGCTCGTCGAGGACCTTCGGCACCACCCCGAAGAAGGGCAGCGTGCACGAGCCCGGCTTGGTCGGGGTGACGCCCGGCAGCGGGGAAACCATGATCGCCCCGGTCTCGGTCTGCCACCACGTGTCGACGATCGGGCAGCGCTTCTTGCCGATCAGCGTGTGATACCACATCCACGCTTCCGGATTGATCGGCTCGCCGACCGAGCCGAGGAGGCGGAGGGACTTGAGGCTGTGCTTCTTCACGTGCTCGTCACCCCAGCGCATGAACGCGCGGATCGCAGTCGGTGCCGTGTAGAAGATCGTCGCCCCGTGCCGGTCGATCATCTCCCAGAAACGATCCGGGCCCGGCTGGTTCGGCGCGCCCTCGTACATCAGGATCGTCGCGCCGTTCGCCAGCGGACCGTAGACCACGTAGCTGTGGCCGGTGATCCAGCCGATGTCGGCGGTGCAGAAATAGATGTCCGTCTCCTTCAGGTCGAAGACGTACTTCGTGGTGATCGCGGTGCCGAGCAGGTACCCGCCGGACGTGTGCAGCACGCCCTTGGGTTTGCCGGTGGAACCGGACGTGTAGAGGATGAAGAGCGGGTTCTCGCTGTCGAAGCCCTTGGCTCGGTGTTCGGCGGGGGCGGCATCGACGAGTTCGTGCCACCAGCGATCGCGACCCTCAGTCATCGTGACCGCGTTGCCGGTGCGCTTGAGCACGACGACGTGCTGGACGCTCGGGGTGAAGCCGACCGCACGGTCGACATTCGCCTTGAGTTCAACGACCTTACCGCGCCGCCAGCCGCCGTCGGCGGTGAGGATCACCTTCGCCTGGCAGTCGTTGACGCGATCCTTGATCGCCTCGCTCGAGAAACCGCCGAAGATCACCGTGTGGATAGCCCCAAGGCGCGCGCAGGCCAGCATCCCCACCGCCGCCTCCGGCACCATGGGCATGTAGATCGCCACCCGGTCACCCTTGCCCACGCCAAGTCCGGTCAGCACATTGGCAAAGCGGCAGACCTCGCGATGCAGCTGCTTGTACGTCAGCGTGCGAATGTCGCCCGGCTCGCCCTCGAAGATGATCGCCGCCTTGTTCTCGCGGGCGGTGCCGAGATGGCGGTCGATGCAGTTCTCCGCGACGTTGAGCTGGCCTCCGACGAACCACTTCGCGTGCGGCAGCTTCCAGGAAAGCGCCTTCTTGAACGGGCGCCGCCAGGTGAGCAACTCCTTGGCCTGCCGACCCCAAAACTTTTCTGGAGCGTTGACAGACTCCGCGTAAAGCTTCTTATATGCGGCGAGACTCCCAAGGTTCGCTTGGCGTTGAAACTCGGCCGAAGGCCTGAAAACCCGACTTTCTCGGGATACTGAGGTAATCGTTTGGTCCGACACGTTGGTGGCTGTTAGGGGGTATGAGAGGGGATGTGCGCTAAGTGCGCCTCGCTCATATCTCGCGACAGGTTTTGCACGTCAAGCCCGGGCCACGGGTCCGTGCATACGCGCGCATACTAGAACGTACTCTTTTTCCATGGATAATCAGACTGCCTCCCCGTCGGCCGCCACCCCTGCGCCGACTACCCCTCCCGCCCCTGCTTCGGGTCCCGTCGTCGCCGAACGTCCCGCGCCGCCCCCGGAGAACCTCGTGAAGGTCGAGGGCATCCTCGACATCGACTTCGCCAAGGGAGGCAACGGTCAGTTGCTCGACCTCTCGAAGTACGGCAAGCGCCGCCCGACGGACACGTTCGTACCGAAGGAACTGATCCGGCGCTTCAAGCTGAAGCCCGGCCAAATCATCAGCGGCACGGCCTACCCGGCCGAGGGCAAGTTCCCGAATCCGAAGATGAAGTTCATCGAGGCGGTCGACGGACTCTCGATCGAGGACCGCCGCAACAAGATCGACTTCATCAATCTCACCACGATCTCGCCGAACCAGCAGCTCAAGCTGGAGTTGAAGGATGGCCGCCTCACCACCCGCGCCGTGGATCTGTTCTGCCCCATCGGCAAGGGCACGCGCGGCCTGATCGTCGCCCCGCCGCGGACGGGCAAGACCACATTGCTCCGCGACATCGCGCTCGGCGTGATCGAGAACCATCCGGAGTGCCACGTCATGGTGCTGCTGGTCGACGAGCGTCCCGAGGAGGTCACCGACTTCCGCCGCAGCGTCCCGGCCGAGATCTGGGCCTCCTCCAACGATGAACAGGTCGAGAGCCACGTTCGGGTCGCCGACCTCGCCATCGAACGCGCGCGCCGGCTCGTCGAGAGCGGCCGCGACGTCGTCCTGCTGCTTGACTCGCTCACCCGCCTCTCCCGCGCCCACAATACGATGCGCAACTCCGGCCGCACCGGCTCCGGCGGCCTCGACGTGCGCGCCTTGGAGAAGCCCCGCCAGCTCTTCGCCTCCGCCCGCCGCACCGAGGAAGCCGGCTCGCTCACCATCATCGCCTCCATCCTCGTCGAGACCGGCAGCCGAATGGACGACGTGATCTTCCAGGAGTTCAAGGGCACGGGCAACAGCGACCTCGTGCTCGACCGCAAGTGCGCCGAGATGCGTCTGTGGCCGGCGATCAACATCCAGCAGTCCGGCACCCGCAAGGAGGAGCTGCTGCTCGACGCCAAGAAGCTCGACGCCATTCATTTCTTCCGCCGCGCGCTGGTGCAGCAGAAGATCGAGGAGGCGACCGAGACCATGATCGCCCGCCTGTCCAAGACGCGCACCAACGACGAGTTCCTGAAGCTCATCTCCCGCTGACGCCCGGAATTCCCTCTTGCCCCGCCCCGGAAAGTGCGGGACAAAGACCCTTCGGCCTCGCCCGCCTCGCCCGCCCCGCCCGCCCCGCCCGCCCCCTCACCCACCCGCCACTCACCACGCATGCATAGTTTCTCTGAGCAATGCCTCGACATGGCCCGCTCCATTCTGGGCCAGAATCTCGATGCCATTCAACCCGACGGCTCCCTCCTCCCGGTTCAGGGCGAGCAGAGCCGCCTCGACGAGCCCGGCCACGCCGCCTACGCGCTCGGTGAGTACTATCGGGCCACCGGAGAAACGACGCTGAAGGGACACGATCTGGTCGACCTCGCCGCCCGCTGCGTCACCGCCCAGATGTTCACCGAGCCGGCCGCCGAGAATGGTCTGGCCTACGCCTCCCTCGGCCTCCTCTGCTTCGGTCCGTCCAAGGAGCGCAACCCGGTCTGGGAACGCCTCGTCGAGGAAACCCAGGTCCGCATCGACAAGCAACTGCTCCACCGCAGCGACTTCGACAACCACTGGCAGGCGTTCAACATCGCCAAGGCCGTCGCCCGCTTCAGCTTCGGCCTGTCCAAGAAGGACGAGACGTCACGCCTGATCGAGCGCCTCGTCGATCGCATCAATCAGACCAGCTCCACCGGGTTCTTCGATGACTCGACCGGTGGCCTCGGCGGCAACTTCAATCTCTACGGGGTGATGACGTTCGTCTTCATCCGCTCCGCCCTGCAGCTGCACGCAAACAGCGGGGTCCGCGACCGGAAGCTGCCAACGCTGCGGACGTACGCCGAGAAGTACATCCGCATGATGCCGGACTCGGTCCGGGCCGACGGCTTGGGCTGGGCCTTCGGCCGCGCCGCCGGCGCCTACGGCCAGATGCACTGCATCTCCATCATCCTGCAGGGGCTCCGCGATGGCTGGATTCCCGATGACCAGAAGCCGAAGTACCACGACATCCTGCGGCGGCTGTTCTTCTTCTTCTATCAAACCTACCTCGACCAGGAGCACGGCTTCGTCGACCTGCGCGACGAGGAGCGGACCGCCTACGCAAACCACACGACGCGCATGGCGAACTTCGACGCCGCGCGCTACCTGTGCCAGTGGTCCCGCCTCGCCAAGGCGGTCCAGCTGCCGCCGATCCCGCCGAAGCTCGAGGCTCCCAAGACCGCCGGCCGCTTCGTCATCTTCGACAAGTCCAACCGCAAGGAACAGGGAGTCTTCCTGTACCGCGACGCCGCCAGCGGGCTCCACTTCCAGATCCCACTCGTCTCCTGCGGCAGCGAACCCGTCGCCGACGGTCTGCCTTTCCCGCACTGCCCGGGCATCTTCGACTGGCCGAACAATGTCTACGCGCCCATCATGCTCCCCGAACTCACCTTCGGCGAGCACGTCACCCTCCCCGCCTTCTACGGCAAGAACTGCGTCACGGGCCTCGGTCTGCGCAACAGTTTCTACTTCCGCTACGAGCAGCCCGAACTGATCAACACCAAGGAGGAAATGGTCAAGGGGCTCGGCAGCGTGAAGGTCCAATGGAACTTCTCCGGCAACAAGATCGGCTGCGAATTCGCCTACACCGTCAAGCAGCAGGTCACACTCGACAAGTTCCGCTACATGCTCGCGATCGCTGCGCCGCACTCGCGCTACCATGTCTCGGGCGCCCTCACGCTCGGACCCCAGGGCCAGCGCTGCGGGGTGAGCAAGAATGATTTCCAAGCGGCCTGGCGCGAAACCGAGGTGGTCAGCGCCGACCCGGTCTACCGGACAAACTACGGCAAGGTACACTACCTGCAGTACCTCGTCCGCGACCACCCGCTGGTGATGCGGCCGGGACAGGTTTACCGGTTCCACGTCGAGTTCGAACCGGACATCGCCCACACGGAGCAGTAACTCCGCCGATCCGCCGGCCCGCCGGAAGGCGAGCCGGCCCGTCCGCCGTGCTGTCGCGACGCATCATTCCCTGCCTGGACGTGACCGCCGGTCGCGTCGTCAAGGGCGTCCGCTTCCAGGAACTGCGCGACGCCGGAGATCCCGTGGAGTGCGCCAAGGCCTACGACGCCCAAGGCGCGGACGAACTGGTCTTCCTCGATATCACCGCCTCCAGCGACGGCCGCCACATCATGCACGATGTCGTCGCCGCCACCGCCGAACAGTGCTTCATGCCGTTGACCGTCGGCGGGGGGCTGCGCTCGCTTGAGGACATCGAGGCCATGCTCCGCGCCGGCGCCGACAAGGTCTCCCTCAACACATCGGCCATCAAGGACCCGGGACTCATCCAGCGCGCCGCCGAACGTTTCGGTTCCCAGTGCATCGTCGTCGCGATCGACGCCAAGCGACGCGCCGGCACCGCCGCCTGGGACGTCTACACCCACGGCGGCCGCCACCCCGCCGGCCTCGACGCCGTGACTTGGGCCAAAGCCGCCGTCGCCCGCGGCGCCGGGGAGATTCTCCTCACCAGCATGGACGCCGACGGGACTCAGGCCGGCTACGATTGCGCCCTGACCCGCGCCGTCAGCGATCGCGTCAGCGTTCCCGTGATCGCCAGCGGCGGCGCCGGCACGCTCGATCACTTTGTCGCCGCCTTCGCCGAGGGCCACGCCAGCGCCGCCCTCGCCGCAAGTCTCTTTCACTTCGGCGCCCTGACGGTTCCCGCCGTGAAGGAGCACCTCGCCGCACGCGGCATCCCGGTCCGTCGATGATCTCGTCTGTGGCCCCATCCCGAAACCGGGGTTGAAAGCGCCCTCGTCCTTCCTAGCCTCTTCTCCGTGGAGCCCGCCGATCCCACCTCCCTGTCCTTCGAAGCCGCCTTGGAGCGGCTTGAGCGCATCGTCGACTCCATGGAGTCGGGCGACGTGCCGCTCGCGGACCTGCTGACCCGGTTTGAGGAGGGTTCCCGCCTCCTCAAGGCCTGCGAAGAGCGGCTCCGCGACGCGGAACTCCGGATCGATCTGCTCAAGCGCCAGAAGGACGGCACCTCCACCTTCACGGATTTCCCTTCGGATCGCCCGTCGGCCTAGGCGCGCGCTCCTGCTCCCATGAGCGATTCTCCCTCACCGTCCGACGCGTCCTCGAACCCGCCCGCGAGCCTCCGCCTGCTCGATGGCATCCGCGGGCCCGCCGACGTCCACGCGCTCGATCCCGGACAACTGGCGCAACTCGCCGCCGAAATCCGCGAGGAGATCATCCAAGTCACCGCCCGCAATGGCGGACACGTCGGACCCAATCTCGGAGTCGTCGAGCTGACGCTCGCCCTCCACCGGACCTTCGACTCCGCCACCGATCGGTTCGTCTTCGATGTCGCCCATCAGGGCTACGTGCACAAGCTGCTCACCGGGCGGGGCGGGGAATTCTTCCGCAAGCTGCGCCAGACCGGAGGCGCGAGCGGCTTCCTCCTGCGCAGTGAAAGTCCCCACGATGCGTTCGGCGCCGGTCACGCGGGCACCGCGCTCAGCGCCGCCCTCGGCATGGCCGCCGCACGCGACCTCCGGGGAACCGCGGAACACGTGGTCGCCGTCTGCGGCGACGCCGCCTTCACCTGCGGCGTCACGCTCGAGGCCCTCAACAACGTCGTCTCCTCCACCCGCCGGCTGATCGTCATCCTCAACGACAACGAATGGTCGATCGCCAAGAACGTCGGCGCCATCGCGCGGTACCTCAACCGTCTCTCGACGAATCGCACCTACAACCGCATCCATCAGGACCTCGAGAAGTTCTTCACGTCGCTCCCGGGCGGGCACGACATGCACCGGGTCTACCTGAAGTGGAAGCGCGAGACGAAGGACTTCTTCGTGGAGTCATCCCTGTTCGAGAAGTTCGGTCTGCGCTACCTCGGTCCGATCGACGGGCACAATCTTGAGGAATTGACCAAGAACCTGACGTTCGCGCGCGAGGTCGACGGGCCGGTCCTGCTCCACGTGGTTACGCAGAAGGGTCGCGGGCTCGAGGCCGCCATGGCTCACCCGGAGAAGTTCCACGGTCTCGGCGCGTTCGATCCCACCACGGGAGAAAGCGTCAAGCCAGCCCCGGACACGCCGCCGAACTATCAGGACGTGTTCGGCCGCGCCCTCGCCCGGTTCGCCAAGGCGGACTCCTCCCTCGTCGGAATCACCGGCGCCATGCCCAGCGGCACCGGGCTGACCTATCTCGCTGCGGAATGCCCGCGGCAGTTCTTCGACGTCGGCATCGCCGAGGAGCACGCCGTGCTCTTCGCCGCCGGACTCGCCACCCAGGGCATCCGGCCCGTCGTGGCCATCTACTCGACGTTCCTGCAGCGGGCCTACGACCAGATCATCCACGACGTCGCCCTCCAGAATCTCCCCGTCGTGTTCTGCCTCGACCGGGCCGGTCTCTCCCCGAACGACGGCCCGACCCACCACGGTCTGTTCGACCTCGCTTACCTGCGCTGCGTGCCGCACGCGACGATCATGCAACCGAAGGACGAGGACGAACTGGTGGACATGCTCCACACGGGCCTCGAACTGCGGGCGCCGGCCTTCATCCGCTACCCGCGCGGAGCCGGCCGGGGGGTGCCGATCAAGGCGCAGCCGAGCTTCCTCACGCCCGGGCAAGCCGAGGTTCTCCGCGAGGGCTCGAACATCATGCTCTGGGCTCTCGGCCCAATGGTGGCGGATGCCCTCGCCCTCGCCGACCGCCTCGCCCGCGAGGAGAGCCTCAGCGTCGGCGTGGTCAACGCCCGCTTCGTCAAGCCGCTCGACCGCAACCTCCTCCTCAGCCACGGCGCCTGCATCCCGTTGATCGTCACGCTCGAGGACCATGTGCTGGCCGGCGGATTTGGCAGCGCGGTGCTGGAGGCGCTGCAGGAGGCGAACTGCGACGTCGCCGTCGAGCGCATCGGCTGGCCCGACCAATTCATCGACCACGGCAGCTCGGTCGCCATTCTCCGCGCCGCCCACGGGCTTTCCGCTGACGCGATGTACCAACGCGTCGTCAGTCGCTGGCGCAACCGCAGCACGGCCGCCGTCGATTCTCCGACCTGACGCGTCAGGCCGGCGGAATCACCGCCGCATGCAGCAGAAGGTAGCGTTCCCGGCCCGCCAGGTCCCGGAGGGACTCAACGTCCGCCCAACCCGCTGCGCGGGCGAACTCCGTCAACGCGCCATGCTGCTCGGGTCCGGTCTCAAGGGCGAGCAGGCCGCCTGAGTTCAACCGCGCGGCAGCACCGGCAATGAGGCGGCGAAGATCGGCCAAGCCCTCCTCGTCGCTGACCAAGGCCATCCGCGGATCGTGCTCGCGCACCTCCGGAGCCGCCGCCGCCACCTCGCGCGCGGCAAGGTAAGGCGGATTGCTGACGATGAGGTCGAAGCGCTCGCCCTCCAGCAGGGCATCAAACCATGAGCCCGCCGCGAAGTTCACGCGCTCGGCGAGCCCGATGGCCGCCGCGTTCTCGCGGGCCAGCGCCAGGGCGTCGGCACTGAGATCGGAGGCCGTGATTGCCCAAGCCGGGCGGGCGGCGGCCAGCGCGAGCGCGATCGCGCCCGTTCCCGTACCGAGGTCCGCCACGCGCAGCGGCAGCGTCTCGGGCAGCCGAGAGAGCAGGATCTCGGTGAGGTACTCCGTCTCCGGGCGGGGCACGAGGGCGCGACGGTCGCTGCGCAGGCGCAGGCCGGCAAACTCGACCTCGCCCACGATGTGCTGGAGCGGTTCGCGGAGGCCGCGGCGGCGCACGAGCGGACGAATGCGCTCAAGTTCGGCATCGCTGAGCGGTTTCTCGAACTGGAGGTAAAGCTGCATGCGCTTCAGACCGAGGGCCTGCCCCACGAGGTGCTCCGCATTCAGTCGGGCGTTCTCGACTCCGCGCCCTTCGAGGAACTCGGCCGTGCGCTTGATGACTTCGAGCAAGGTCAGCATCGGAAGCGATCTCCCTCCTAGTCGTCGTCGCGGTCGGCCGCGCCCCGCCGCAGCACGAATTCCTGACCCGTGAGCGCCGCCAGCTTCTCCTCGAAGTCCACCGTCTGCAGCGCCGCAATGATGCTGGCGAAGTCACCCTCCATCACCTGCGGGAGATTGTGCTGCGTCAGGCCGATGCGATGGTCGGTGACCCGGTTCTGCGGGAAGTTGTAGGTCCGGATGCGCTCGCTGCGGTCGCCCGTGCCGATCTGGCTGCGGCGCTGCGCCGCGTACTTCGCGCGCTCCTCCTCCTCCTTCAGCTTGAGCAGCCGGGACCGCAGGACGGCCAGCGCACTTGCCTTGTTCTTCTGCTGCGAACGGCCGTCCGCGCAGAAAACGATCATCCCAGTGGGCTTGTGGATGACGCGCACCGCGGAGTCGGTTGTGTTCACGCCCTGCCCGCCCGGGCCGCTCGCGCGCTGCACCGTGATCTCGAGGTCCTGGGGGTCGATGTGCAGATCGACTTCCTCCGCCTCCGGCAGCACGGCCACCGTGACGGTGGACGTGTGGATGCGCCCGCTCGCCTCGGTCGCCGGCACGCGCTGCACGCGATGCACGCCGCTCTCGAACTTGAGCTGCCGGTAGACATCGGTCCCGGTGATGAGCACGCTGACCTCACGAAACCCGCCGCGCTCGGAGAGGCTGGAACTCATCGGCTCCACCTTCCAACCGCAACGGTCGGCGAACTTGAAGTAGGCGCGGGCAAGTTCGGAGGCGAAGAGCGCCGCCTCCTCGCCGCCCGTGCCCGCCCGGATCTCCATCACCGTGTTGCGCGAATCGGTCGGCTCCGGTGGGATCATTGCCCGCAGGACCGACGCGTGCAGTTCGCCCTGCCGTCGGCGCAAGTCAGGCAATTCCGCCGCCGCCAACTCGCGCAGCTCAGCGTCCGCCGCCGGATCCGCCACCATCGCCTCGGCCTCCGCGATCTCCCGCAGCGTCTTCTCGTGCGCCCGATGCTCCGCCAGCAGCTGGCCAAGCTTCTGGTGCTCCCGGCTCACCTCCGTCGCCCGCCGCGGGTTGGCGTAGAAGGAGGGCGCGGCCATCTGCGCATCGAGTTCATCGAGCCGGCGCTGGAAAGGAAGAATGGGAGGAAGGGAATCCATGCGGAAGCCGGGTCGCCCCGGCGATTTGCGAATTGCGTGCGGCAGGGTCCGCGGTTTCTGTTCGCGGAACGACCTCTCCGCCGGCCGTGCCGGCCCTAGCGGTGCTGATCAACGATGGCCACCACGCTTTTCACTCAGAACATCATCGCCTGCATCTGGGACTTCGACAAGACGTTAATCCCGGAATACATGCAGTCGCCCCTCTTCCGGCGCTACGGCGTCGACGAGGCCACGTTCTGGAGCGAGACCAACAGCCTCGTCGAACACTACCGGCGGCGCGGCTACCACCTTTCCAGCGAGATCGCGTACCTGAACCACCTCCTCACCTACGTGCTCGCCGGCAAGATGCCGAAGCTCAACAACCGCGTCCTGCGCGCCGCGGGTGGCGAGGTCTCGTTCTACCCGGGGCTTCCGGAGTTCTTCGACGCGGCCCGCGGGTTCGCTTCCGAGCGCGAGGCCTACGTGAAGCACGAGATCCAGGTCGAGCACTACGTGGTCAGCACCGGTCTGGCGGAGATGATTCGCGGCAGCCGCATCGCCTCCCACGTCGACGGGATCTGGGGCTGCGAGTTCATCGAGAGTCCGCTGCAGCCCGGCTTCCTGCGCCAGAAGGAACTGCTCATCGAGGCCGAGGCCGTGATTGCCCAGATCGGCATGGTCATCGACAACACGACCAAGACGCGCGCGCTCTTCGAGATCAACAAGGGCACGAACAAGAACCCCGCGATCGACGTCAACGGAAACATCGCCCCGGAAGACCGTCGGATCCCGTTCCAGAACATGATCTACATCGCGGACGGGCCCAGCGACATCCCGAGTTTCTCGGTCGTGAAGCGGGGCGGGGGCAAGGCCTACGCCGTCTACAACCCGGCCCGCTCCGACGAGTTCGCCCAGAACGACCGACTGCGCCAGGCGGGGCGCATCGACCACTATGGCCCGGCGGACTACGCGCTGGGCAGCAGCACGGCGCAGTGGCTCAAGCTCCACATTCAGGCGATGTGCGACCGGATCGTCAGCGACCGCGAGGCCGCCGTCGCCACGCGCGTTGCCCGCCCGCCGCGGCACCTCAATGCCTCCCCCGAGGAGGAAGCCGCTCGGAAGGCCAAGCTGCCCAGCGCCGAGCAGATGCTCCTCGGCGACGCGCCTTCGCGTTAGCGATCGCGCGGTCCGGCGCGGCCGCGCCGCCGCGCCCGGCCGCGGTGCCCGGAAACTCCGTCCCTCGGCGTTCCGCGCGTGCCGCGGGCCCTGCTCCCGCCACGACGCGTCATCCGACCGCTACTCCCGCCGGCGCTCCGCCGTCGGCGGCGCCGCCACGAGGTTCACCACTTCAACCGGCTCCCCCCACTGCTGCAGACTCGGACCCGGGGGAAGGCGTCGCACGCGGGCGACGACGCGGGTGCCATCGCGCCAGGTCGCTCCCGCCGGACCCACGACGCGAAGGCGCTCACCGGCGTCACTCACAATGCCCCAGAATCCGCCTTCCAGATCGAAGTGTCGCAGCGTGCCGCGGACCGTCTCTTCCGCCGGTGCCGCCTCCGCAGGCGGCGAGGCGGTGGACGCCGGCGCGGCTCCCGCCCCGCCCACCTCAGACTGGGAGCGGGGAGAACAGGCCGAGCTGCCAACAAGCACACCTGCGGACATGAACCATCCGATCCAGTACGGTGCCTTGGTCGTCATGCCGGGATCGTAGGTGCGCCGAGTCGCCCGGCAAGCCCGGGTCACGGCCGTGCCGGGGTTCCGTTGCGCCCTGACCGCGGAACGACTCCTTCCGCGCGGCGATGAAGGTTGCATCCGCGCTGGAGTTGCGTCGCGCCCGCGCCGGGTTTTCCTCGCGGGGTGACCGTTCCGCCCCTCTCCCGCCACGATCGTCTGCTCACCGCGCTGTGCTACGCCGCGATGATGACCCTCGCGATCGGCATCAATCTGCTGCCGGTCTACCTCACGACGCTCAGCGTCACGTTCGGCGGGGAGGCTGGCCTGACCAAGGAGCAACTCGGACGACTTGGCGCGGTCGGCTTCGGTGGATTGGTTGTCGGCATCCTCGTGACCGGGCCGATCGCCGATCGCTTCGGCACCAAACCATTCGCCCTGCTCGGCAATCTCGGCACCTCACTGGGTCTCGTCGCGGCTGCGCTCGCGCCGTCCTACTCCTGGCTCCTCGTCGCCATCGTCATCCTCGGCCTCGGCGCCGGCATGCTCGACATGGTGCTGAGTCCGGTCGTGGCCGCGCTGCATCCCCACGACCGTGGGGGCGCGATGAACT
Source organism: Verrucomicrobiota bacterium (assembly GCA_016871755.1). Taxonomy (GTDB): domain Bacteria; phylum Verrucomicrobiota; class Verrucomicrobiia; order Opitutales; family Opitutaceae; genus UBA6669. Next base: position 26,986 of record VHCJ01000011.1, read on the forward strand.
GGCTGCATTCGTTCTACTGCGTCGGGGCGGTGGTCACCATCCTGCTCGGAACCCTCGCGCTGCAACGCGGGCTGGGCTGGCGCGCGTCCTGCCTGATGCTCAGTCCGTTCCCCCTGCTGCTGCTCGCAGCAATGCTGCCGCTGCGCTTCCCGACGTTGAGCACCGATGCGCCGCGGGCGCCGCTGCGGTCGCTCGCCCGGAACCGCTGGTTCCAGATCGCGCTCGTCGCGATCTTTCTCGGCGGCGCCACCGAACTCGGCATGGCCCAGTGGCTGCCCGCGTACGCCGAGGTTTCGCTCGGCTATCCCACGTGGATCGGCGGCAGCGCGCTGCTGGCCTTCTCGGTCGCGATGGCGCTCGGGCGCATGGTCGTCGGCGCCGTCGGCACCCGCTGGAATCCGTTCGTCATCATGTTCTGGGGCTGCGCCTCGTCCGTCGTGCTCTTTCTCGGCGCGTCCTTCCTGCCCCATCCGGCCCTCGCGCTGGCCTGCGGGATCGCCGTCGGCTTCACCGGGAGCTGCCTGTGGCCGACCATGCTCGCGGTGAGCGCCGATCGTCACCCGGAGGGTGGCGCGACGATGTTCGGGGCGCTCGCCGCGCTCGGCAATGCAGGCGGGGTCTTCATGCCGTGGCTGGTCGGCTGGATCGCCGACCGCTCCACGCTCGCCCTCGGCCTCGCCATCTCGGCGGTCGCCCCCGCCGGCATGATGGTCACGCTCCGCTACCTGCGCCGCCACGCGCCACGGCATCCGCTGGGCTAGGCAATCGTCCGCCAGCCCGTCCCGACGCCGTCGAGCGCCAACTCCGCCCCGACCCCCAGGGGTGCCGCCAGCACGCTGTCGACCGCGATCCGACCCTCCGTCACGCTGAGCGTCGGCCAACCCCGCGGCGAGCGGTGGTAGAGATCGGGGTGCGCCGCGAGCGCCGCCTCCTGCACGGCGGCCGGCCAAGGCGAGAGGCCGGCGAAGTAGTGATGGCCGTTCCGCTCGACGCTGGTGATGCCGAGGATCGCCTGCACGGCCAGATCCTGCGGCAAGGCGACCGGGCCGATGTTCGACAGGTCCTCCCCGGAGTGCACGAAGGTCCCGCCGGTCGCCGCGCGGCGTTGCGCCATCAGCCCGGCATGCGCCACGCCCTTGAACACCCCTTTGCAGTTCTTGTGACTGGTCCCGGCATAACCGAGCGCCAGCGCTCGGCGGACGTCCTCCGGCTCCGCATCCGACTCGTCAATGATGATCACCGGCCGGTCCGCCCACCCGCGGAGATCCGCGGTCTCCGGGTCCAGCGCCACCTTGCGCGCCAGCGGTTGCTCGACGAAGAGGAGCCGGTCCAGGCCGCGTCGCAGCAGCGGGTCCGCCATCACGCAGCCCCAGAATTCCCGGAACGCCTCCATCGAGGCGAAGCTCTCGTTCCCGTCGATCGAGAAGGCGTGGTCCGCCGGCGCGCGCGCCTCCAGGAGACGGAGAATCGCGCGGAGGCGCTCCCGCGCCGCCTCCGGCTGCCCGCCGTCGATCTTGAGCTTGAAGTGACGCAGGCCGTACGCCGCGATGCCCGCCTCGAGGCTCTGCGGCAGACCGTCGTCGATGCGGCTTCCGGGAGCGATCTCCTCCTCGGCCAGCGGGTCGAGCATCCCGACGGTATGCCGGCACCACAGCGCGCGCGGCGGATCCGCCGGCAGGAAGCTCTCCGGCGCCACGTCCCGGAGTTCGGGGTGAACGTCGCCCAGCCGCACCCCGAGCGCGCCGCCCCGGAGCAATCGGCCCAGCGTGGTACGCTGCGAGCGCGCCAGCGCCTCCAGCAACGCGCGCTCCACCAGCGAGGTCCCGAACTGCGCCAGGAGCGGGGGATGCCCAGCCGCTGCTCCCCACGCCGCCTGCCGCCTCTTGAGATCAAGCCAGAACGCGAACGCCGAGTCCGCCCGGACGTCACGCGCCGCCGACGCCGCGTGCGTCACCACCGCGAGCAGGTCGTCAATCTCCCCGGCAATCGCACGCGACGGGTCCTTCGTAAACCACTTCGGCGGCAGGTGATCCGCCGCCAGCCCCCGGAACCGGCCCGCCGGCGCTTCCACCTCAAGCCGGAGCACGACGTGCGGCACCTCGACCATCGTCACGATGCCGTAGCGGAACGGCAGGCGGGCCCGGAGGTCGTGGCGGAGCAACTCGGCGGAAAGGACGCGGAGGGACATGAAGGGGGAAAGGGTGACGCGCGGGAACGGGCCCTCGCAAGCCCGCAACGCCCCGGCCCGGTGTTCCGCGCCCGCCACCCGTCCGTCCGTGTCCGGCTGGTCGGCGGTCCGGCCAGACGTCAGCAGTCCAGCGAGGTTGCATCGCCACCCACGGACCGCATTGCGGCAACTCGCGCCGTCGTTCCGGTCCGCGGCCCGGCTCAGGGCATCGCTTGAGCCTCCGGCGCGGTCGTCAGCGACCGCGACTGCTTCGAAGCGCCGCCGGGCGAATCAGTAGGTCGCCGTCACTTCAAGGCTCCACGTCCGCGGCGCCGCCGGCGTGCCGTGCCCGGCTCCTGGCGACATCGCACTGTAATAGCGCTCGTCGGTCAGATTGCGCCCCGCGACCCGCACCGCCCACCGGGTCCAGGCATGGCCGATCTCCGCTCCAAGAAGAGAGACCGCACGCTGCGCAAACGCCGCTTCCTCGCCTTCCGTGTAAAAAATCTTCCCCGTGCGGGAGGCGACCGCCGCAGCCTTCCAACCGCGGTCGCCGCCCCACTCCACGCGGAGGCTGCCGTCCGTGACGGGAACATATGGAGCGCGGCGACCCGAGAAACTCTTTCCGGTGTAAGGGTCCCGAAACTCCCGCAGCGTCACGTCCGTGTAACCGAAGTCGACCTGCACCGCCAGATTATCGACCGGTCGCCACGCCCACTCCACCTCCGCGCCCTGCGAGCGTGCCCGGGGAGCGTTCACCACGAGGTAGTCGTCCGCCGCCGCCTTTGTCGCGAACGAGCGCTCGATCTGGTAGCCCTTGATCCCGTAGCCGAAGAACCGGACCGTCAGCGCAAGCCGCCGGTCGGCGGAGGCGCGGGTGAAGCCCGCTTCAAGGACGCGCGTCCGCTCGGGTCCGAACTCGGCCAGCGCCGCGTTGCCGGTGAACGCGGAATAGCCGCCCGGCTTGAAACCCGCCCCGACACCCGCAAAGAGCGTCGTCTGCGCACCCCACTCGTAGCGTCCCGCCAGCTTGGGCAGGAACACCCGCGAGCGTTGGTCGCGCTCGTAGCGCTGCTTCCCGGGCGCCGACTCCACGCGAACGATGCCGCGCCGCGATTCCTCCGCCCGCGCGCCGGCGGTCAGGGTGAAGGCGTCGCCAAGCCGCACGGTGCGCTCGCCGAAAAGGGCGATCTGGCGGGCGTCGATCGTGTACGAGGAACTCTCCAGCACGAACGTTCCGAACGCCCGCGTAAACGCGCCATCCGTGCCGCCATCCGATGCGAAGAGTCCGGCGTGCCAGCGCGCGGCGGCGTCGGTGTCGGACTCGAGGCGGATCTCCTCCGACCACAGTCGCTGACGCAGGCTCGAGCCGTTGAACAACTCCGCCGGACCGAACGCGAGCACGCTGGCGTAGGGTCCCAGTTCCCAGTCGGTGGCGCTCGTCGTCGTCGTCACGCGACCCATCGCCGTTTCGAAGCGCCCGGTGAGTCCGACATTGAGGGCGTCAACCGCCATCGTGCCGTCGTTGCGCCGCTTCACCGTGTCGAGGCTCCCGCCGAGCGGCACGAGCGGCTGCGCGCCATCCCGCGCCCGCAGTGCCGTCGCCAGCAGGATCCACTCCGCGTTCGCGCTCGGCCGGAAGCGGAACCGCGCCAGCGCCTCCCGGCTGTCGCGGTGATCAACATCCTCGCGCCGCGTCTCGTTCCACAGGTAGCCGTCCCGCCGCTGCCAGCCCGCGCTGACCAAAGCATCGACGCGCCCGACCGCCGCCGCTGCGGTCTGGACCGACAGCGCCGCGCTCCGGGCACCGAAGCCGCCCACCGCGGCGGCGGCGGTGGCCCGCGTTCCGGATCCGGCCCGCGGGGTGTGCAGCGTGATCACGCCCGCCGAGCCCGCCCGGCCGTAGACCGTATTCTGACTGGGACCGCGGTGGATCTCGGCGGAGGCAAAACCAACGAGGTTCACCGGCACCGTGAAGCCCGATCCCAGCGGGACGTCGTCGAGGTAGAAGCTGACCGCCGGCTCGCCGAAGATCGGCGTGTTGGTGAGCCCACGCAGCGCGAAGGTGTCATTGAACGAGTGGGCCTCATTTGTCGCGACGTGGAGGTTCGCCGCGCGCTCGCTGAGCGTCGCCAGCGTCCGGTCCGAAATCGGTCCGCCCGCAAGGTCGATCCGCGAGACGGTCGCGGGCGACTCCGTGAGCAGCGTCGCCGTGATCACCACGGGCGCCACCGGCACCGCGGGCTCCGCGGGGGCCGTCGGCCTCGTCTGGGCGCGACTGGGCGGGAGCAGCGCGCCGAGCGCGGCGATCATCAGGAGGATTCGGGATCTCACCATGGTCAAAGCGGGCGGAGCCCCACCGCAGCAGGGCCAGGGAGTGACAGTGTCCGGCGGACCTAAGCCGCGGGTGACGCTGGCGCCACCGGGGCCGCAGGGCCAGCGTGCCCGCCGGAACCGCGCAACGAGAAGAGAAACTTGTCGATCTTGTTAGCCGTAATCACGCCGTAATTGATCGTGCCGAGCCAGCCCGACATGATGATGCCGACGCTGCCCGCGTGAAACAGGCCCGGCAGTTGTTCGGGCAGGTCCATCGACACCTTCAGGCCCTCGAACTTGGTCCCGAACGAGGTCCCGCCCAAGTGAGTCGTGTAGCGCTCAATCGTACGCGGCGTCGCCGCCTCCGTCCAGTCCACCCGCTCCCGGACCCCGGGGATGAAGCGCTCCAGCGCGGCCAGCGACTCCTCGATCAACCGGTGCTTGTGCCGCGCGTACTCCTCCTCGCTCAGCGCCGCCCAGTCGGGATAGCGGCCATTCAGCGACGCCACCACCGTGTACCGGTCGGAGCCCGGGCGCGTATCGGGGTAGTACACGGAGAACGTCCGGCTCGTGGTGTGGAAGTCCGTCAGTTCCTCGCTGCTGAACGTGGGCGCCGACGACGTGAAAACGAGGTCACCGATGTGCGGGATCGTCTCCCCCTTCCGGATGCCGAGGTAAACCTGGCAGGACGACGAATTGATCCGGACCGCCTTCGCCGCCGCGACGTACGCCGGATCAAAGTGCTCCTCACCCGCGAGCCGGAACACGGTGTTCTTGATGCTGGCGTTCGACAGGACCGCCCGCGCCCGGATCACGCGTCCGCCCTTGGCCACGATGCCCGCCGCCACCCGTCGCCCGTCGCGCTCCTCCACAAGGATGCGCTCGACCAGCACCCGCTTGCGGCACTCCACACCGTTCAGGCGCAACTCCGCCACCATCTTCTCGATCAACAGGTCCGAGCCCCCGCGGAACGTGAACACGCCCGAACCCATGAAGTTGGAGAAGACGATGCCGTAGGTGATCGCCGGGTCGTCGAGCGTCGAACCGTTGGCGTAGGCGATCGGCTCCATCAACAGGCGATGCACGTCGCCGCGACCGGGGAAGAAACGTTCAAACAACTCCCGCGTCGTCTCCGGGTTGTTGTCGTAGTAGTTCATCGAACGCAGGTAATCGTAGAACCGCTCCACCGTCTCCCGCGGCACCAGAAACTGCTCCACCAAGACGCGCGTGTAGTCATCGCGCGTGAAGGTCGTCCAGACATCCATTTGCGGATTCACGAAGCGCACGTCCTTCAGCTGGACGATCGCGTCCGCGATCTCGCGGGTCCAGTACTTGCGGCACGATTTGATCATCCCGCTGGGGAAGCCGTGCAGGGAAATGTCGAAGATGTGTCCACCCTTGCGCGTGAACCACGTGGCCAAGCCGCCGAACTGGTAATGATGTTCGAGCAGCAGCACGCGGTGCCCCGCCTTCGCGAGCACATTCGCCCCGGTGAGTCCACCGAGTCCGCTGCCGATGACGATTACATCGTACTCGTCAGCGGCGCCCTTGAGCCAGTCATACGCCATGGAGCGTCCAAAAGAGGCGGCGCCGCCGGAAAGCGCAACTGGGAAGTGCCGTGGTCCCCGCCGCGAGTCCGCGCGGCTTGCTCCTCCGGCGTGAAGTCACGGTGCGCCACGTGCTTGTGCACGCGGCGGCTCCGGCCCCGCGACGATGGCCGCCGCGCGGCGGGTGCAATCCTGTTGACGCGCCTCCGGGGCGCGGGGCTGAATGCCGCATGTTCCCCCGATTCCGCCGCACGCTCGGCCTCGCGGCTGCACTCCTCGTTTCGCTCGCGTCACTGCTCGGGGCGATCCCGTTCCCGCATGATCAGAGCGATCTCCGCCCCGAGCCGACGATCCGCTTCGGGACGCTGCCGAACGGCGTCCGCTACGCGGTGATGGCCAATGCCGAGCCGAAGGGCCGCGCCTCGCTGCGGCTTCTGGTCAACGCCGGGTCCCTGCAGGAGGAGGAAGACCAGCGCGGCCTTGCGCACTTCCTCGAGCACATGGCCTTCAACGGCAGCCATCGCTACCCGCCGGGAACGCTCATCGAATTCTTTCAGCGGATGGGCATGAGCTTTGGCGCGGACACGAACGCCAGCACGTCCTTCGACCGCACGCTCTACCTGCTGGAGCTCGCCGACACCGGCGCGGCGACCCTCGACGAGGGACTGCGGGTGTTCGCCGACTACGCCGGCGGGCTCCTGCTGCAGCCGGCCGAACTCGACCGCGAGCGCGGCATCATCCTCTCCGAGAAGCGCGCCCGCGACAACGTCAACTTCCGCACCTTCGTCGCCGATCTCGCGTTTACGCTTCCGGAGTCGCTCTTCCCCCACCGCCTGCCCATCGGTGAGGCGTCCGTCATCTCCCACGCTCCGCGCGAGCGGTTCGTCGACTTTTACGACACATGGTACCGTCCGGAGTTGATGAGCGTCATCGCCGTCGGCGACTTCAGCGTCGAGGACGTGATCCCGCGCATCGAGGCCGCGTTCAAGGATCTCACGGCCCGCGCGCCCGCGCGGCCGGGTCCCGACATCGGCCGCGTCTCCCCGGAATCCGGCCTCCGCGTGCACTACTATCCGGAGCCCGAGGCATCGATCACAAGCATCGCGGTGCGGACGGTGGCGCCGCTCGCCGCCCGGCCGGACACCGCCGCCGAGCGACTCTCCTCCCTGCCGCGCACCGTCGCCAACGCGATGATCAAGCGGCGCTTCGCCACGCTCGCCAAGCAGGAGAAGACGGCATTCGTGAACGCCCAGGTCCGCACCAGCGACCAATTCGACTTCTTCCGCGAGTCGGAACTGGATGTCTCCGCCAAGCCGGAGCTCTGGGCCGAGGCCCTCGCCGCGAGTGAACAGGAACTCCGCCGGGCCCTCGAGCATGGCTTCCAACCGGGGGAACTGGCCGAGGTCCGCGCCGCGTTCATCAACGCCCTCGAACAAGGCGTGCGCACCGCCGCCACCCGCCGCTCCCCCGCCCTCGCCGAGGACCTGGCCAACGACCTGCTCCGCCGTCGCGTCAGCACCGATCCGCAAACCGAGCTGGCCCTGTTCCGTCCCGCGCTGGAAGCGCTCACGCCCGCCGACTGCCACGCCGCCCTGCGGGCCGCGTGGTCCGCCCCAGGTCGCCTTCTCTCGGTGAGCGGCAACGTCGTCATCGCGGATGCTCCGGAGACCATCCGTCGCACCTACGAGGCGTCGCTCGCCCAACCCGTCGCCGCCCCGGCCGCCGAGGCCCGCGTGGCGTGGGCGTACTCCGACTTCGGCCAGCCCGGCGCCGTCGCGGACCGCTCCGAGGTTGCCGACCTCGTCATCACGCGCATCCGCTTCGCCAACGGGGTCCGACTCAACCTGAAACGCACCGACTTCGACGCGGGCCGCATCCTGTTCTCCGCCCGCATCGCGGGAGGCGCCATGACCGAGCCCGCCGGCCAGCGCGGCCTCGCCTCCATCACGTCGGCGACGTTCGACGCCGGCGGTCTCGGCCGCCACAGCACCGCCGACCTTCAGCGCATCCTTGCCGGGCGCACCGTGTCGGTGACGTTCCGCACCGCGCCCGACGCCTTCGAGTTTAGCGGCAGCGCCTCGCCGCGCGACCTCCGCCTCGCGCTTGAGTGGCTGACCGCGAAGATCACCGATCCGGGCTACCGCCCGGAGTCGCTCCGCCTCGCCCACAAGGGGCTCGAGCAGATGTACGCCGGCTTCGCCCACACGCCCAATGGCCCGGTCTCCACCGAGGTCGCCAACCTCATCGCCAGCGGCGATCCGCGCTTCGGCACGCCTCCCAAGGAGGTCATGCTCGCCCGCACCCTCGACGAAGTCCGCGCCTGGCTCACCCCCGCCCTCCGGCGCGGTCCGCTCGAGATCGGCGTGGTCGGCGACTTCGATCCGGCCGCCCTCGTCGAAGCGGTGGCCGCAACGCTCGGCGCCCTCCCCGCACGCGACGAGCGTCAGGACGACGCGGCGTTCCGCCGTGTCGCTTTCCCCGACGCGCCGTTCCGCCGCTCCTACACGATCGATTCCAAGGTGCAGAAGGGATTGGCGCTCTTCTACTGGCCCACCACCGATGGTCGCGAGGCCCACGTGAGCCGCCGCCTCAACCTGCTCGCCAGCGTCGTCACCGACCGCATGCGGCTGCGGCTGCGTGAGGAGATGGGCGGCACCTACAGCCCGAGCGCCCGGAGCGTCGCCAGCGACGCCTTCCCCGGCTACGGATACCTGACCAGCGGGATCGACATCGATCCGGGATCGGTCGAGCCGATCGTCCGCGCCGTCACCGCCTTGAGCGCCGAACTTGCCCGCGACGGGGTCAGCGAGGACGAGCTGACGCGGGCGAAGCGCCCTGCCCTGACTGCGATCCGCGAGAGCACGCGGAACAACACGTACTGGCTCAACAGCGTCGTGGCCCGGGCCCAGGAGCGACCGCAAGGACTCGACTGGGCGCGCGATCGCGAGGCCGATGTCACCGCGATCACGAAGGCGGAATTGGACCAACTCGCCCGCGTCTATCTGGATCCCGCCCGCCTCTCCCACGCCATCGTGGTTCCCGCCGCCGCTCCAGCGCCGGCCGCCGCGAACGCCGCACCCCCCGCCACCACCGCCGCGCCGGGCGCACCCTGATCCAACCCGCCCCGGCGATGTCTCCCCAGGCCGTGACCGCTCTCCGCGAGGCCATCCTGCGTCACGTCGCCAGCGCGGGCTACCGCCCCACCGACGAGGCCGGCCTCGCCCGCGCCCTCGGCGTGCCCAAGCCGCGCCGCCGCACCCTCACCCACACGGTGCGGCTGTTGATCAGCAGCGGCGCCCTGCGCCGCGTCCAGGGCGACCGCCTCGCGCCGGGGGAGTCCGCGTCCTCACCCGCGGACGAGGGCCTCATCGTGGGTCGCATCGCCTTCCGCGCCGGCGGCCACGCCTTGGTCACGCCCCAGCGCGCCATCAACGCGCCCGGACCCGCTCCGCAGGCCTTCTTCATCCCGGCCGAGGATACGGACGTCGCCCGACACGGCGACCTCGTGGCGATCCGGCCCGCCGGCGGAGCCCCGTCGCGGGGACGCGATCGGGATCGCGGTGGTGGGGAGCCGCGCGCCCGCGTCGTCCGCGTCGTCGAACGCGCCCGCACGACGCTCGTCGGCCACCTCAAGACGATCCGCCACGTCTTTTACGTCACCCCCGACGACCCACGCCTCATCCACGACATCGCCGTCCCGGACCCGGCCGCAGGTCCGGAAGCCACCGGTGCCCGTCCCGGCGACAAGGTCGTCGTGCAGCTCGCGGAGTGGCGCGAGCGTTCCCGCATCCCGGAGGGCCGGGTCATCGAGCGTCTCGGCGAGATGTTCGCGCCGCGGGCCGAACTCGCCGGCGTCTACCGGAAGTTCAACCTCGCGGAGGCCTTCCCGGAGGCCGTGCTCGCCGAGGCCGCCGCCCTCCCCGCCACCGTCCCGCCCGAAGCCGCGGCTGACCGCGAGGATTTCCGGGCCACGCCGGTCTTCACGATCGACCCCGATGATGCCAAGGACTTCGACGACGCGCTGAGTCTCGAGGAACTGCCGCACGGCGCGGTGCGCGTCGGCGTGCACATCGCCGATGTCTCCGCCTACGTGCGCCCCGGCACGGCACTCGACGCTGAGGCCCAGCGCCGCGGCAATTCCACCTACCTCGTCGGCACCGTGGTGCCGATGCTCCCGGAAAAGCTGTCGAACGGACTCTGCTCGCTGGTCGAGGGACAGGACCGGCTCTGCCGCGCGGTCATCCTCACCTTTGACCGCCGCGGCCGGATCACCGACGCCCGTTTCGCCGCCACCGTGATCCGCAGCCGCAAGCGTCTCACGTACCGTCAAGCCTACGGGCTGCTCTTCACGGACGACCTCGCGGCCATCCGCGCGCTGCCGCTCCCCGCCAAGCACGCCACCGGGTCCACCGGCCGGGCCCTGTCCTTGCTGGACGACGCCGAACTCACCGGGTTGCAGCAGATGGTCCGCCGGCTCTGGCAACTCGCCGAGGGACTCCGCCGCGCGCGCATGGCCGCAGGCTCGCTCGATCTCGACATGCCGGAGGCCAAGATCTTCGTGGACGCCGAGGGTTTCGCCGAGCGCATCGAGCGGATCGAGCACGACGAGAGTCACCAACTGATCGAGGAGTTCATGCTCGCCGCGAACGAGGCGGTCGCGCGCGCCACGCGCGAGCGGCACCGCGCGTCACTCTACCGCGTCCACGACGAACCCGACCCCGAGAAACTCATCGAGCTGCGGGAGTTGCTGGGCACGCTGGGCGTGACGGCCGGGGACCTCACCCGGCGCGCCGAGGTGGTTGGACTCCTTGAACGCCTGCACCAGCACCCGCAGGGTCACGCCCTCCGCACGCAGTTGCTCCGCAGCCTGAAGCGCGCCGCCTACCGGGCGTCTCCCGACGGCCACTACGGACTGAACAAGTCCGACTACACCCACTTCACCTCGCCGATCCGCCGCTACGCCGACCTCGTCGTGCACCGCGTCCTCGCCACGATCCCGGCGAAGGCCGACGATCCCGCCGGCGCGCGGCAGGTTTACGGGCGCGCGGAGCTGGAGGGACTCGGCGAGCATCTCAGCCTCACCGAGGCCAACTCCCAGGAGGCCGAGCGCGAGTCCCAGAAGATCAAGCTCCTCGAATTCTTCGAACGCGAGTTGCACAAGCGCGTGCGCGGCCGCTTCCCCGCCCTCATCACCGACGTCCGTCCACAGGGTCTCTTCGTGGAACTCACTGAGTCCATGGCCTTCGGGCTGATCGGCGCCGCCACCCTCACCGACGACACCTACCTGCCCGCGCCCGATGGCCGGGCCCTGATCGGGCGACGGACCCGTCGCCGCCTCGGGATCGGCTCCGTCGTCGAGGTCCGGGTCGCCGCCGTCGATCGCTTCAAGCGCCAGATCGACTTCCGCCTCGCCTAGACTCGCGGGACAACGCTCCGGTCCTCCTCCCGCCCACCCTTCATGAGTTCCCACTACGCGTTCGCCCCCCGCTTCATCGAAGCCTACTGCCACGCCTAGGAGGCCTACCGCCGTGCTCCGGCCTCGGCGCTGGCCGAAATCACCGCCCGGAGCGGCCCATGGCTCGCCGCCAACGGCGTTTCCGTCCAAGCGCTCTACGACTACGTCGACGATGACGAACGCTACGGTGAGCCTGGGGAGGCCCGCGCTCTCATGATCGAATCCGTCCGCCGCGATTACTTCCTCAATGTGCAGGACGGGCGCCCCAGCTCCACGCTGCTCGACCCCGAAACCCTGCCGGCCAAGGACGCCACGGTCGACGGCATCGCCTGGCTCCCGCGGCTGGCCGCCAAGGCCTACGCCAAGCTGCGCGGCGAACTGCCGGCGTCCCTGATGTATGCGTGCGGCGGCGACCGGGCGTTTCTTGAGAACTACGATCTCGATCCAGCCGAGTTCCTGACCGCCCTCTGGCGTTGCGGGGGGATCCCACCCCCATCGCCGCGTGGATCCGGAAGCGGGCAAACACCACGCGCAGTTGACGGTTGCAGGGGCCGCGGTAGGTTCTGAGCACCCCTCCCCGCGATGACGTTCACCCTCCTCATCAACGGTCAGTCGCGCACCGTCGAGGCGCCCGCTGACACGCCCTTGCTCTGGATCCTCCGGGACCATCTCAACCTCGTCGGCACAAAATATGGCTGCGGCATGGGCGTATGCGGCGCCTGCACCGTCCACATCAACGGCGTGCCGCTGCGCTCCTGCCAGATGCCGGTCTCCACGGCCGCGGGCGTGCGGATCACCACCATCGAGGGTCTTTCGGATGATGGCTCCCATCCGCTCCAGCAGGCCTGGATCGAACAGGATGTCGCCCAGTGCGGCTACTGCCAATCCGGCCAGATCATGACGGCGGCCGCGCTCCTTGCCGCCAATCCGGCGCCTTCGGACGGCGACATCGACAACGCGATGGCCGGGAACCTCTGCCGCTGCGCCACCTACCTCCGCATCCGTTCCGGCATCCACCGCGCCGCTGAACTCGCCGCCGCGAAGGGAGGTGCCGCATGAGCCGCACCGACTCCGCCTCGCTCGGACGAAGGGACTTCCTTCGCCTCTCCCTGCTCGGGGGCGGCGGGCTCGTGCTCGCCACCCAGATCGACTTCCTCGGCGACGCCCAGGCAGCCACGGTTTCCGTGGCCAGTCCCGCCGGCGACGCCGCGGCGCTCAATGCATTCGTCCGGATCGCCGCCGACGGCACCGTCTCGATCGCCGCCCACACGCCCGAGTGCGGCCAGGGTGTCCGCACCTCCCTTCCCATGCTCGTGGCCGAGGAACTGGAGGTGGACTGGGAGTCCATCCAAGTCGAGGTCGTGCCGCTCGACGCCGCCTACGGCGCGCAGTTCGCCGGCGGCAGCACCGCAATGCCGCGTTGCTACACGCCCTTGCGCCAGATGGGGGCCACCGCCCGGATCATGCTCGTCGGCGCCGCCGCCGCGCGCTGGAACGTGCCCGCAGCGGAGTGCCATGCGGCGAGCGGACGGGTCATTCACACCGCCTCCGGGAAGTCGTTCGCGTACGGGGAACTGGCCACCGAGGCCGCCCAGCGTCCAGTGCCTGCCGCCAAGGACGTGCCGCTCAAGCCGGCCTCCGAATTCCGGATCATCGGCCGTCGCATCACCGGGGTCGACAACGCCGCGATCGTCACCGGCAAGCCGCTCTTCGGCATCGACCAGACGCTGCCGGGCATGCTCCACGCGTCCTACGAGAAGTGTCCCGTCTTCGGCGGGCGCGTCGTCAGCGCCAATCTCGCCGAGGTCAAGGCCCTGCCGGGGGTGCGCGATGCCTTCATCATCGAGGGCACCAAGGACATCCGCGGGCTCGTCCCGGGCGTGGCCGTCATCGCGGACTCAACGTGGGCTGCGTTCAGCGCCCGGCGCAAGCTGCGGGTCAAGTGGGACGAGGGTCCGCACGCCAATGACAGCTGGGCCGGCTTCCTCGAGCAGGCCCAGGCCGCCGGCACCGCCAAGCCCGGCCAGACTCTGCGGCAGGACGGGGCCGTGGCCGACACGCTCGCCGCCGCTACGGCCAGCCGGCGCGTCGAGGCGGTCTATTCCTATCCTTTCATCTCCCACGCAAATCTCGAACCGCAGAACTGCACCGCGTGGTTCCACGACGGCATCATGGAGCTCTGGGCGCCGAGCCAGCGTCCTTCCGGCGGTCAGGACCTCATCCACGAGACGCTCGGGCTGCCCAAGGACAAGATCCGCGTGCACATCACGCGCATGGGTGGCGGCTTCGGGCGGCGCCTGAGCTCGGACTTCATGGTCGAGGCCGCCGCCATCGCGCAGCGCGTGAACGCCCCGGTCAAGCTCACGTGGACCCGCGAGGACGATCTCCGGCATGACCATTACCGCCCGGGCGGCGTGCACTTCATGAAAGGTGCCGTCGACGCCAACGGCGCACTCGCCGCTTGGCACGATCATTTCGTCACGTTCGGCAACGACGGCCGACCCGGCAGTGGTGGCTCGCTCAGCCCGGACGAGTTCCCCGCCCGCTTCGTCCCCCACTACCAGGCGGAGATGACCGTGATCAATTGCGGCATCCCGATGGGACCGTGGCGGTCTCCGGGCAGCTGCGTGTTTGCGTTCGTCTTCCAGTGCTTCATCGACGAACTGGCCCACGCGGCCGGACGCGACCCGCTGGACTTCCGCCTCGCCCTGTTGGGGGACCGCGGGATGGTCACCACCCCCGGCGAACGGCCGAACGGCTATGACGCCGCCCGCATGCGCGGGGTCGTCTCGCTCGCCGCCGAAAAGGCCGGCTGGGGCTCGCCGCTGCCGCGCGGGCGCGGACGGGGCATCGCCTTCCACTTCAGCCACCGCGGCTACTTCGCCAACGTCGCCGAGGTCACCGTTTCCCCGGCGGGCGCGCTGAAGGTCGACCGCGTGGTCATCGTCGGCGACGTGGGATCGCAGATCGTCAATCCAAGCGGCGCCGACAACCAGGTCGAGGGTTCCGTGCTCGACGGGCTCAGCGCCGCCTACCAGGAGCTCGATCTTGAGCGCGGTCGGATCGTGCAGTCCAACTTCCACGAATACCCGCTGCTTCGGATCACCGACGCACCGCGTGTCGAGGTGCATTACCGGCTCACCGACAATCCGCCCACTGGCCTGGGCGAGCCGGCGCTGCCTCCGGTCGCCCCGGCGATCGCCAACGCCGTCTTCGCCGCCACGGGAAAGCGCATCCGCAGTCTGCCGTTCTCGCGGACCGATCTGCGCTGGTCCTGAGATCGTCCGCCGCCGTCGCACGCTCCCGGCGATCCGCTTCATCCGGGGCGGGCGCCAGGCAGCGTGAAGCTACGAGCGCGGTTCACCCTCAGCCACGCGAGGGGTCCACCTTCATCGACCGCCGGTTTCACCGACGCCCGCCCCGCCGCCCACTGGGCGATTCCCGTCGCGGCGCGGGCATCCGCCATGCCCGCCCGGCGGCCACACCGGGAGCGCCGCCCGTCCGAAGGCGATTGAGGTGCATCCTTGGCCCGACCTTCACTCGAGCCGGAATTCGTCGTCGGGCGCGGCGCTCGGTTTCGCGCGGGCGCGAGCGAGGGCATCGGCGGGAAGGAAGGGAGCGTAGCGCGTGAGCCACTCGTCGATCTTCTCCAGATAGGCGGAGGGATCGTAGGGTGCGGTCACCGGATCGAAGCGCTCAACGGGCCGCGCGCGCTGCCAGTCGCTGCCGCGCCCGCGCTCCTTCGCGACGAGGTAGTAGGAGACCTTGTCGCCCAAGCCCGGCCGGCGCTCCATCTGGAGCGCCGCCTCCGCACTCGCGCGGCGCGGCTTGCCGCCCGCCGCGATGAAGCGTTCATACGCCTCGGCACTTTGGCTGAGGCTCTCCGTGCGCGCCAGTTCCCCCACCGGCACCTCCCGCCGCGCCATCCGGCGCCGCAGCTCCGGCAGCGCCTCCAGCGGCGACGCGTCGCGCAGGCCCAGCAGGTGCTCGATCAACTGCTCCGTCAGCGTCCGCAAGTAGGGCTCCATCCCGCGCGAGCGCAACGCGCTGCCGCGGAGGATGACGCGGTGGTCGTCGCGCAGCGCATAGTTCTTCGCCTTGTAGCAGAACATCGCGGGATACCGGCCGTCGAACTCCAGTTCGAGTCCCGGCGGCAGGAGCGGCGCCACGCGCCCGAGCAGAGCCTCCGGGTGATCGTAAAATTCGTCGGAGGAAAGGTAGATTCCGTCCGTATCCGCCTCCAGCAGGACGCAGCCAGCGGCCGCGAACCCTTCAATGAGGCGGTGCAGCACCTCCCGCCCCTGCCGTGTCACCTCCGCCGCGAGTTTGCCGTCCGCGAAGCGCGCCCCGGAGAAACCGAGATATCCGTAGAACGAGTTGATGAGGATCTTGAAGCTGGCCTGCCTCGCCCCGGACTCCCGCCGGAGTTCCTCGGTCCCGGCCGTGCGGGCGAGTTGCTTGTAGCGGAGGCGGTAGTCACGGAGGCTCCGCAGCGTCCGCAGGAACACCCCGAGTTCATCCGCCGCCGGGTTGCGCCCGATCTGCAGCAGGAGGCTGGGATAGAGCGACGCCACGTCGAAGTGCAGCACGTTGCGGAACACTCCTTCCCGGAAGCTCCGGGTGAAGCCGCCTTCAAACAGGGCGATCTCCGGGGGGCGCGGGCACGCTTGGCCGGCGTGGTAGTACTCCTCCAGGAACAGGAGATCGATCCGCGAGGTCGTGCCGCGCAGGGTCGCATCCTGCAACAGCACCGGAAAGGTCCGGGTCTGCTCGAAATACGTGGGCAGCAGCAGGTCGGCGAGGCCCTGCGTCTCGCGCAGGTCATCGGAGAGGTAGCGCAGGAACCGGGACCGGTCCTCCACGAAGGTCCGCGAGAGTTGGGTCGGGTCGATGTAGGTCCGCCCTTCCGCCCCCGTCGCCGCCGGCACCGTGATGCCCAGCGCCACCGCCACGTCCTTGAGTCCGTACGACGTCAGCTCCCGGGCCGTCAGGTCGTAGGTCTGCACGAGGAAATAGGTGTCGATCACCGCCCGCCCCGGGAGGTCGCAGCGGGGAAAGTCGAGCCAGCGTTCCCCAACCTTGAACCGACTGCTCCGCCACGTCGCCGACGCGCCAAACCGGCCCCAGGCACACGGCACCTTCAGTCGCCGCGCACGCTGCCGGAGGTAATCGAGGTCAAAGCGGAACAGGTTGTGTCCTTCGATCGTATCCGGATCCTCCTCCGCCAGCGCCGCGCCGAATGCCACGAGCAGCGCCCGCTCCGCCTCATCCGTCGGCGCCTCCAACTGCAGCAGGCGTTCACGGCCTCCGCAGCGGAGCCCGATCGCGAGCACCCGGTCCAACGGTCGGGCTGCGTCGCTGAAACCGCCGTCCGCGCTCCCCGTCTCAATGTCGAGCTGGACGCGGCGCAGCCGCGCAAAGGGCAGTCCCGCGAAGAGTCGGCGCCGCGTCTGCAGCAGGTACTGGGTCTCCCAAGGCTGCACGCGGTCGGTCTCGCCCCCGCACTCCCGCCACGCCCGCGACCAGCCGTCGAGCGCCTCCGGATCCGGCGCCTCCGCCAAGCCCGCATAGAAGCCGGTTCCCGCCAGCGGGCGCCACGAACCGCCTTCCGGAGCCTCCGCGCCGGGCTTCCCCGCAGTCCAGCAGAACGGACGGAGGCGGTCGCGCTCGACGCGACGCGCGCCCGCCGCGTCCTCGACGTGGAGGAAGACCTCCCCACCAGGCGCAACCCAGAGTCCGCAGATCGACTCCGACACGGGGACGGAAAGCAAGGGGGGCGGCCGGGCCGCCCACTCCCGCCTAGAACGGGCGGATGTACACCATCACAACCGAGATCGCACTGAGCGCGAGCGCCACCCAGATGAACAGCCCGGCCTTTTCGCGGCGGCGGTAACCCATGCCAGCGAGGGCCGAGAGCGCGAGCCAGGCGACGAGCTTAACGACCGCCCAGCCGCCGGCAAAGGCGTAGATGCCCTGCCACATGCGGATGCCCGTCAGGAAAATCAGCAGGCTGGAGACACCGGTCCAGATCATGACTGACTTGCGCGACGCCGCCGGGGCGGCGAAGGCATAGAAGGTGAAGCCGATCAGCACCAAGGCTGACAGGACGTGCAGGACGTGCAGGGCGTTGTACTCGTGGGGATTCATGCAGGGAAAGCGTGGGGGGCTCCGGCGCGCCGCGCGAGACCGAACACACCCCGAATGCGGTACCAGATGCAGGCCCTTTTCGAAGTCAATCGGGCTGGACCCGGCCATTTCCGGCTTGGTCGTCCCCGACGAACCGTGAGACGCTCCGCCCTTCGCGTGTCCTCCCTTCCCTCCTCCCCTCCTCCGACCCGGCGCCGGCTCTCCGTGATCGTGCCGGTGTTCAACGAGATCGCCACCGTGCGCATCGCGCTGGACGCGCTGCTCGCCAAGGAGATCGCGGGCTGGGAAATCGAGGTCATCATCGTCGAGAGCAACTCCCGCGACGGTTCGCGCGAGGTCGTGCAGGGCTTCGCCGGGCATCCCCGCGTGACGCTCCTCCTGCAGGAACGGCCGCGGGGCAAGGGCTTCGCGGTCCGTGAGGGGTTTGCGCGGGCCACCGGCGAGGTCTTCCTTATCCAGGACGCCGACTTGGAGTACAGCCTCGACGACTACGAACGCCTGATCACGCCCATCGCCGAGGGTCGACACCGGTTCGTACTTGGCTCCCGCCACGCGGCCGGCGGCGGCTTCTCGCTCCGACGCTTCGCCGACCAGCCGGTCCATGCCTTCGTCCTGAACTGCGCCCACTGGACCTTCGCCGGGCTCATCAACGTCTCCTGCGGCGTCTGGCTGCGCGATCCGTTCACGATGTACAAGGTCTTCCACCGCGACTGCATCGAGGGACTCCGCTTCGAGAGCAACCGCTTCGACTTCGACTGGGAGCTCCTCATCAAGCTCATCCGCCGCGGCCACCGCCCGGTCGAAATCCCGGTCTGGTACCGGTCACGGTCGTTCAAGGAGGGCAAGAAGATCTCCGTCATCCGCGATCCGCTGACGTGGCTGTGGGCGCTGGCCAAGTTCCGCTTCCAGCGGCTCTGAACGCCCGCCCCGCTGCATGCTGCGCCTGATCCTGCCGCCGAACCTCGCCGCCGCCGCCGCCCGCGACGCGATCGCCGTGCAGGTGCGCGTGGATCTGGACCGCCCGCCGGCTCCGGAATGGCTTCCCGCCCTCGCCGCCCTCCAGCGGCTCGGCGCCCCGCCCCAGCGTTCGCTGGTGCTGCAGGTGACCCGCGAGCAACTGCGGGACCTGGTGACGCGCTTGCGCGGACTGCCCGCCTTCGCGTGGGCCCGCGAACCGGACCGTCCCTTGCTTTGGGTGAGCGATGTCCTGCGCGGCGTGAGCGAGCACCTTGGGTCCCCCACCGCCCCGGCCGCGGGCGGAGGAATGGATCGCACCGCCGCTCCCGCACCGCCGCGCCCGCTCTCCGCCGCCCGGCCGAGTCCGGCGACGCGCCCAGGCACGTCGGCCTCCGCCGCCACGACCGACGGCGGGCGGCGCGTCTCCGCCTCCGCTTCCGCCGCCACACCGCTGCAGGTCGACGGATCCGAGCACTTCCTCGCGGTCACGCTCCCGTCGCGCGAGCACGCCTCCTATCAGGCGGCGCACGATCTGCTGCGCGCCCACGGGTTCACGCTCGAGCCGTCGAATCGACGCTGGTGGCTGCGCGACCGCCACAAGGTGCTCAACTTCCTCGCAGCCCACGGTCCGCAGTTGCGCGAGGACTTCCGCGCCACGTTCACGGACAACTTCACGCGCCTCACCGCGCGGCTGTCGCCGGCCCGGGTGCTGACCGAGGCGCGGGCGGCGAACGGGGGGTTTGAGGTCACGCTCGGCCTCGACATCCCCCCCGGCGAGACGGCGGCGGTGCAGGCGGCGCTCGCCTCCCACCGGCACTACGTCGAGTCCGCCGGCGGCGTCCTTCTCCTCGAACCCCGCATCATGGCGCGGCTCCGGGAGGGCCAGCAGATCCTCGCGGGCGAGCCCGGCGCCGGCGGCGCGGTGGCGCGCCGCACGCACCGCGTCCCGGCCGCGCGGCTGCCCGAGGTCGACTCCCTGCTCGGCGAGATCGCCCCGCACTTCGCGCCGCCGGACGCGTGGCGCGAACGCAGCGCGGCACTTCGGGATCTCACCCTCCTCGCCGCCGTCCCCCTGCCGGAGCCCCTCGGCGTCACCCTTCGCCCCTACCAGCGTCTCGGCGTGGCGTGGCTCCATCACCTCTACCGCAGCGGGCTCGGAGGAATCCTGGCCGACGAGATGGGTCTGGGCAAGACGCTCGAGGCCCTCGGTCTCGCGGCTGCGGTCCTCCGCGAGCACGGCGGCTGCGTGCTCATCGTCTGCCCCGCTTCGCTGCTGGAGAACTGGCGGCGCGAGGCCGTCCGCTTCACGCCGCACCTCCGCGTGCGGGTCCACCACGGCCAGGGTCGCCACGAGCGCGCGGACCTCACGGAGCGCGCCGACCTCCTCATCACCTCCTACGGGACGCTGGTGCGCGATCAGGAGCGCTTCGCCGCGATCGACCTCACCTGCGTCATCGGCGACGAGGCGCAGCACCTCAAGAGCCGTCGTTCGCAGAACGCGCAGGCGATGCGTTCGCTCCGGGCCCGCGGGCGCTTCCTGCTCACGGGCACGCCGGTCGAAAACGCCCTCGACGACCTTCGTTCGCTCTTCGAGGTCCTGATGCCCGGGCTCCTCCGCCGCCCGCCCCCGGGCGCGCGGGGCGAGGAAAAACAGTGGTACGACGAGCGCCTGCGCGCGCAGGTCGCCCCTTACATCCTGCGGCGAACCAAGGCGGCGGTGGCTCCGGAATTGCCCGCGCGCATCGAACAGGTGCTCTGGTGCGAACTCACCCCCACGCAGGCCCACACTTACCGCCGCATCCAGGAGGAGGGCGAGCGGGCGCTCCTCGATCTCCAGGCCGGCGGCGCCGGTGAGGCGACGCTGCGCCTCGCCGCGCTCACCCAGCTCCTGCGGCTGCGGCAGGTCTGCTGCGATCCCCGCTTGCTCCCCCGCGGCGCCGGCGGCCCGGATACCGTTTCCGCAGCCGATCCAGCCGCCGACTCCGGAAGCTCGGGCGACTCCAGCGACTCGGCCGACTCCGCCAAGCTGGAGGCCTTCCGCGAACTCCTCGACGAGGCCCTCGACGATGGCCACCGGCTGCTGGTCTTCTCGCAGTTCACGTCGCTGCTGGCACTGCTCCGCGCCGAACTCGACGCCCAGGCCATTCCCTACTGCTCGCTCGACGGCAGCCTCTCACCCGCCGAACGGCAGGCCGCGGTCGATCGCTTCCAGCAGCACTCGCCTCCCATCCCCGTCTTCCTCCTGTCGCTGAAGGCCGGCGGCACCGGACTGAACCTGACGGGCGCCGATACGGTCGTGCACTTCGATCCGTGGTGGAATCCCGCCGCCGAGGCGCAGGCCACGGACCGCGCACACCGCATCGGCCAGACCCGGGTGGTGACCAGCTACAAGCTTATCTGCGCGGGCACCGTGGAGGAGAAGGTTCTCGGACTTCAGGAACGGAAGCGTGCCTTGCTCGCCGATGTATTCGAGGCAAGCGACGCCGCCGCAGCGCGGCTTTCGCTCGACGACCTCCGCGAGTTGCTCACTTAGCCGGCAGCGAGTCGCCCGCGCCGCGGCCGAGGGGTGCCGCGCCTCCCAGTTTGTCGCACCCCGCGTGTCCGCGCACACACCCCTTCGCCTCACCTCACGCGGCACCGCGCCTCTCAAACCGCCGTCTCAGCCTCGCGTCCGGACCCCGCGGGGACCGAACAACTGCTCCAGCACGGTCTCAAGATCCTCACCCGGAACGACGGCCCCGCGGTGTCGGCTGATCAACGCACGGGAACGCGCCGCCGCAATCGCCGGTTCGTCGAGATCGAAGAGCCTCACTTCACCGGGCTTCCAGTCCTTCACGTCCGCCGGCTCCAGCGCCCGCCACCGGAAGGGCAGTCCGGTGGCGTTGATCCAAATGTCCCAGCCTCCGACGAACGCGCCGTCCCGCCGCTCCACGAGGCCGGGATAGCGTTCCACGAAGTCCGGGATGCGAAGCGATGCGATGCGGACGCGCAGGACCGGTTTCATCTCCTCGAAGTACTCCTCCAGCGAATCGACCCGACCGTCGCGCAGCGCGTTGAAGAGGTCGAGGGGATCGATGCCCATCAGGTTGAGCCCATTCCAAAGGCCGTGCGCATTCGGTGAGCCGAAGCCGCGGCTGCCGTACCACGCCGCGAACTGCCGCGTCACCATCAGCCCGATCTCGAAGTGCAGATGCGCCCGCTCGCGGGGAATGGTGTACCCGCCGGCCGACCGGCCCATCGTGCCAATCGTCTGGCCACGCTTCACCACCGCCCCCAGCCGGAGCGCGGGATCGATCGCCCCGAGGTGCGCGTAAAGCGAGTAGACCGCCGGCTTCGCCGCCGGATGCTCAAGGACGACGTAACGTCCATAGCCGCCCGATCCCGGCGCCGGAGCGAGGTGCCGCACCACGCCGTCCATCACCGCAAAGATCGGATCCGTCGCTTCCCCTCGCTTGTCCCGGCCGATCGGCTTCAGGTCCAAGCCTTCATGGAATTGCCGGCCGCCGCTGCGCGTGCCTCCGAAGAGTCCGGATGCAATCTCCGCCGACGCCGTCGGCTGCACGTAGCTTTCCAGAGGCCGACGCTCCGCCCACGCGGGATTCGGCGTCGGCCACGTCAACGGGAGATTGTCCGCCCTCGCCACCGCGAGGAGCGCAAGTCCGAGCAGCCACCGCCAGATCATGGTTGATCCGCCCCCACCGCCGTCGCTGACGACGCCGGCTCCTGGAATGGGTCCCCGGCCAGTCCCAGCCACTCCTCGCCCACCGCGTCCGCGAGCAGGCGTCCCCGGTCGGTCAGGCGTAGGCGCCCACCATCGCTCCCGATCAAGCCCTCGATCTCCAGCCGCTCCAGCCGGGAGTTCACTTCCCGCCACAGTGCGTCGCCGCGGCCCTCCGCCGCCAGTTCCGGCTCAAAGCGCCGCTGCAAGCCCTCCAGCGACACCCCGGCGTTCATGCGCAGTCCGAAGATCAGGCAATCTTCCAGCAACTGCGCCGCGGAGAGCTCCTCGCGTTCCTCCGACGCCCGGCGTCCCGCCCGCACATCGTCCGCCCAGCGCGCGAGATCCGCCGGGTTGCGCCCCCGCCAGCGATCCTGCTGCGACGCGGCCGCCGGCCCCAAGCCCACCCACTCACCCATCTCCCACGTGGCTAGGTTGTGGCGGCACCGGTGACCGGGTCGGGCGAAATTCGAAACCTCATACTGAGCGTACCCAGCGGCGGCCAAATGCGCCCACGTGGCCTCGTACAACCGCGCCTCCCGATCCGGGTCGAGCCGCACCTTGCCCTGCGCCAGCCGCACCCACAGGGCCGTGTCCTCTTCGAAGGTCAGGCAATAGGTCGACAGGTGATCCGGCCCCAGGGCGATGACTTCGTCAAGGTCCCCCAGCCAGTCCGCCTCTTCCTGCCCGGGAAGCGCGAACATGAGGTCCACATTCACACTGGCGAAGCCGACGGCGCGCACGCGTTCGTACGCCTGCAGCGCCTGCTCCCGGGTGTGCTGCCGCCCCAGCCCGTCCAGCAAGTCGGGACGCAGGCTCTGCACCCCGATCGACACCCGGTTCACGCCCAGGTCCCGGAGGACGCGGAGGCGGGCCGGGGTCACCGATGCCGGGGCGAGCTCGACCGTCCACTCCGCCGCCGCCGCCAGCGGAAGTCGGCGCACCGCCGTCCCGAGGCGCTCCAGTTGCCCGGGCGACAGGAGGCCGGGCGTGCCGCCGCCCCAAAACACCGTCTCCACCGCGCGCCCCGACCAATCAACCAGCGCCGCCTCCTCCTCCACGCCCGCGAGGTACTGCGCGATCTTCCCGGCATCGGGCCGCACTTGGTAAAAGGCGCAGAAGTCACAGGTGCTCGAGCAGAACGGCACGTGCACGTAGAGGCCGGTCCGACGCGGCGCGACCACCCCGTTCGGAATGAACTCGTGCGTTGCCATTGCTGACGGTTTGTGTTCGTTTCCCACTCGGTTTTCCCCTCTTCCTTGCCAATGCACAACAGCCGCATCTCCCACGCGAGACGATTCTTCCTCCTGCTCGGCGCCGCCTTCGGGCTGCTCGTCCTCACCGGCTGCGAAGAGGTCAAGATCAACGACCTCACGCCTTCATCCCTCGCCGAGAATCCGTCCCAGATCTACACCGTCTCGGCCCGCATCTCGCCGAAGACGTCAGCCGTCGTCCCGGGCAGTCTCGTGGCGCGGCTGATCATCGACGGCAAGAACTTCGAAATGCAGCCGAGTTCACTGGGGCAGGACATCTACGAGTACGATTTCCCGCTTCCGTCCGGCCGCTCGCAGATCGCCTACTACTTCCTCGTCACCTACCAGGTCGAGAACAACGGTGTCGTCGCCTCCCGCGAGGCCTACACCGGCGTCCGCACCCTCGGGGTCGTCGGTCGCTACGTCCTGTCCCTCGAGGTCAATCGCGCCCCGGTGGGCGCCAAGGTGAGCATCCTCGGCCGCGGCTTCACCCCGACCGATGTCGTGTTCCTCGACGACTCCCCCGCCCGCACCGTGTTCGAGTCCCCGAACTCCCTCGGTTTCTTCGTCCCGCCCGTCGCGCCGAACAAGACCTACCGCGTCTCCCTCGGCGGCGCCGCCGGTTCGCCGGTCGGCACGTTCCGCGTGGACGGGGGTTCCGTCAGCGTCTCCCCTGGCTCCCTCACCCTCCGCCCGCGGGAAACGCGGCCGCTCACCTTCACCATCCCGAACGTCGCCCCCGTCGGCGGTCTCCTGCTCGACGTGACCACCGACGTCCCGGAAAGTGTCATCATGCCCGAGGTGATCATCCCGGCCGGTCAAACCACCGTCACGATCAACGTGCAGGGGGGTCGCCCGGGCTCGGGAAGCCTCTTCCTCAAGGGCTACGGCGAGGGTGAAGTGACCGTCCCCGTGACGGTCAAGTGAGGTCCCGGGGACGGCCTCACTCCCGCACCCACTCCCATCGCACAGGCCGGTGATCGCTGGCCTGCGCGACGTCCGGGCCGTCCAGCACCGTGGCCTGCATCGTCCCGGGAATGCGGAGCAGGGCTTCGGACACGAGGATGTAGTCGACCCGTGAATACACGTCGTCGCGCGCGAAGCGGTGAGTCCACCGTTCGCCGCGCGAATCCGCGGCGTCCACGATCTGGAACAGGCGGCGTGGCCCCTGCTCACGGAAGCGGGCGAGCACCGGACTGCTGCGGGCGTCGTTGAAGTCACCCGCGACGACCACGCAGCCGGTTTCGAGGTCCGGCACCCGCTCCAGCACGCGGCGGCGAATCGCCTCGGCCTCCCGCAGGCGCAGGCCGGCCGATCCGGGATCGTCGTCCTCACGGGCGACGCGGCTCTTGAGGTGAAGTCCAAACACGATCAACTCCCCCGCGCCGTCGACCCAGCGCAGTTCCAGCAACCCGCGGCGCACCGGCTCACTCCTGCCCGCATGGAGACTGCGGAGGTCGGTGTGCGCCCGGACCTCGCGGGGCGCGCGCCGCGACAGCCATGCCAGCCGCCGGTCGGGGTCCGCCGCAGCCACGACGCCGCCGTGAGCGTACCGCACTCCGTCGGATCGCAGGTCGCGGCGCAGCTCCGCGAGGAAGTCCTCGCCGCCGATCTCCTGCAGGATCAACACGTCGGCATCCAGCCGCGCGATGACGGCGCGGAGGGCCGATTTTTCGAGTTCGGGCTTCGGGTAGGAGCGACGGAAGGTGCCCTCGACCCGCCGGTCGGCCAGGGTGTAGTTGCCGACGTTGTAGGTGGCGATCACCCACGGCGGCCGGGTGCCCGCCGGCACGGGCGCGGACCACAGTCCGCCGACCAGCGCGAGGCCGAGGATCGCCGCGAGGCCCCGTCGCCCCAGCGTCACGGAGCCCGTTGCTGAGACTCCGGACCGCCGGGCGCCAGCGACGGCGGCGGACGTGATGCCGCTTCGCCGCGCCCGACCGATCACGCCGTCTTCAGCAGGGCCCGTTCGCGCTCGACCAGGGTGGGATGCGAATAGTGGAACCCGCTGTACCACGGATGCGGCGTGAGGTTGGAGAGGTTCTTCTCCGCGAGCTTCCGCAGCGCCGACACCAACGGTGCCGGGCCCTGGGTGGCATCGCGGGCGAACGCGTCCGCCTCATACTCCTGGGCGCGGAACAGGCGGTTGGAGATCGGCGAGCACCAGAAGGCCACCGGGCCACTGAGCAGGGAAAACAGGAGAAAGGCCGGAGCGATCTCGCCCGCCGGGAAACCGAAGGCCGGGTTGAACCAGTCGCTGGCCGCGAGGCTGGCCACAATCCAGAGGCCGCCGAACTGCGTGAGCGCCGAAATCGCCAGGCGCTGGGGAATGTGTCCGCGTCGATAATGCCCCACCTCATGGGCCAGAACGGCCTCCAGCTCCTCCGCCGTCAACTGGGCGATCAGCGTGTCGTAGAGCACGATGCGCCGGAAGCGGCCAAACCCGGTGAAGAAGGCGTTCGAGTGGGCCGAGCGCTTCGAACCGTCGATGACTTCGATCGTCGACGCCCGGAATCCCGTGCGCTCGGAAAGCGCCAGCAGCCGGGTGCGCAGTTCGCCCTCCGGCAGCGGCGTGAGTCGGTTGAAGAGCGGGAGAATGAACTTCGGATAGCCGACCAGCAGGAGCAGTTGGAAGGCGAACAGCGCCGCGAACGCCCAGATCCACCAGAATTCCCCCACCCAGCGCACCAGCGAGAGCACCAGCCAGAGAATCGGGAAGCCGATCACCACCGTGAGCGCGAGGCCCTTGAGCTTGTCGGCCACCCACAGGCCAGGGGTGCTCTTGTTGAAGCCGAACCGCTGCTCCACCCGGAACTGCGACCACCATTCGAAGGGCACGCCGGGCAACGCCAGCAACAGCCCGGCAGCAAGGATGAACAGGGCGTCATCCCACTTCGGCGCCCCGGGAGCCAGCACGGCGACGTGCGCAAACAGCAGGGGCAGGACTCCCCCGAAAAGCACCAGCGCCAGCACGCCCGTCTCAAACAGACTCTCCAGCACATCCAGCCGCTGGTGCGCGAGGGCGTACTCGCCCGACCGCCGGAAGGTCGGGGCGTCCATGATCGCCAGGGCCGCCGGCGGCGGCGACCCCGCCGCCCGCCGGATCTCGCGCCGGTTCAACCACTCCAGCCACAGGTCCCCGGCAAGATGCAGCAGCATCAACGCTCCCACCACCAGCATCACCGTCGTCGCACTCATGCGCTCCAGCCAATCCCTTTCCGCCGCCGCGTAAAGCCCGCAGCCCACATTGCCCCGCCCCAAACGGTCCACCTTCCCCGCCGAGCGGGCCCGCCCAGCCGGTCTCCCACCCCCGGAAACGGGCGCGGAGGAGCGAGCAGCGTCGGTCGTCCACCCCACCGACGGATCAACGCGGTCCGCGGTGACGTACATCGGCCAAGCCGCCAGCGGCGGGCTGGACACGGTGGGGCGAAGCGGGTACGCCAGCGTGGCATATGGGTCTCCCGGCAAACCGGCACACGTGGCACGCGCCCCGTGCGGCAGCAGGGTGCAACGCTTCGCTCGGAGGCGGGACGGGAGGCCATGGCGACGCCGACGCGGCAGTCGTTCGGGACCGTGGCGCAGGATCGGATCGGGCACGCCACGGATGGGTTTCTCAACCTCGCCCTGCGGAGGGCACGGGGCTGACGGCGTGCAGACAGGATCGACCACCCGAGAGCCGGCCTCCGGCCCGCGCGGTGGACGGGCGTGGTGGCTGGCGGCCGCCGCCGTGCTCCTGCTCGGTTTCGGGCTGCGGGTCGCGTATTACTGGGAGGGATATAGTCACCCCGACGAGTCCATCACCACCGAGGTGGTCGGACACATGCGGCGCTCGGGAGACTGGGACACGAACTGGGCCAAGGCAGCGAACCTGCCGACCGAGTTTCGCGACGATCAATACAACTTCTCGTCGCACCTGTATGCGACCTACTTCTTCTACCGCTTCGTCAAGTGGGTCCCCGGGACGGAGGAGTTCCGCGGGCGGGAGGGCGGGTTCTGGGTCTACCGGCTCTTCTCGGTCCTGATGGCGACGGGGGCGCTGGGACTGACACTCGCGCTGGCCCGGCGGGCGGGCGGGAACGGCGTGGCCCTCCTCGCGGGTAGACTCACGGCGGTCTCGGTTCAGCTCGTGCAGGACGCGCACTACTCGCGCCCCGATGCGTTCGTCACCGCGCTCACGGTAGCCGCGGTGGCGCTCTGCTG
Organism: Verrucomicrobiota bacterium; assembly: GCA_016871755.1. Lineage (GTDB taxonomy): Bacteria > Verrucomicrobiota > Verrucomicrobiia > Opitutales > Opitutaceae > UBA6669. Next base: position 54,746 of record VHCJ01000011.1, read on the forward strand.
GCCAGCCAGGCGGCTGCGATTCGCCGCGGTCGCGGGCGGGGCGTTCCTGCTCCGCCTGCTCGTGGCCTGCAAGGTCTCGCTGCTGCTTCTCGCGTGGCTGCCGGGCGTGCCGTTGCTCGCGGCGGCGGAGAGCGTCCGGCGCCGCGTGGCCGGGGGAGCCACGGCGCTCCCGGCCATGCTTGCGGGTTTCGCGTGCGGCGTGCCGGGAGCGCTCACCCGACCGGACGTGTTCCTCCATGGAGTTTCGCAGCTCATGAAACAGTACTCCGGGGCGCATCCACCCCACAGTCACCTCGACGGCGGGATGGTCGCGGATTTCATGGGGGGATACTATGCGGAGACGATCGGCTGGGCGGGACTGCTGGGCGGAGTACTGGGCATCGTCACCCTGGCGCGGCAACGCCGGTGGGCCACGCTGGTGCTGCTGGCGGGGCCGGTGGCCTCGTTCGCCGGGTACTTCGCCACGCGCGAAGTCTTCTTCGAACGCAACGTGAGTCATGTGCTGCCGCTCTTCTTCATCCTCGTGGCCTTGGGGACGATGGAGGCGGTTGCGTGGGCCTCACGTTACGCGGAAGGCCGATGGGGGCGGTTGGGGCGATTGGCCGGGCTCGGGCTCGGCCTGCTTCTCCTGACTCCGCCAGCGATCCGGTACACGTGGCCGCTCGTCTCCGTCGAGTATTCCGGAATCGGGGCGAGGCGGCTCGCCGCGTTCGAGGCGGAGCTGCGTGATCGACATCCCGAGGCCGAGTGGCGGGAGGTGGGGCTGCTCAACGACGGTCCACTGCTCGCCGTCGCGAAGGATCTCGGGGCCGGCGGTCAGTCGCTCCTGCTCAGGGTGACCGACTACGGCGATGAGTGGACGGCATTCAACCTGAGTCTGCTGGAGACCCGGTTTGCGGCCAAGCTCGTGGCGGACTATCCGAGCACCTTTCCCGATCTGCCGGTCTGCACGCTCCACACCTACAACAGCTCCCGCAGCCGCTACTACCTTGTCACGGGCCTGCGCGGCCGCTGACGGATGGTTGAAGTGCATCCGGGGCGGGCGCACGCCCGCGCGGAACGTCGCGGGGCTGGACTCGGCTTTGATCTCGGCCGTCGCGCTGTCTGCGACGACCAGCCAACTAGCGGCCAGCGACCGGACGCCGAGGTCGAGAGCAAAGGACAAAGCCTGACCCTCCGTGGCTTGAGGGACGGGTCAGTGCCGCCAGGTTCCGGCCGCGCGTTCGCGGCGGTAGGCGACGACGGTTTCCGGCAGGCCTTGCTCAAGGGGAATGCGCGCCCGCCAGCCGAGCCGCGTCAGGAGCGAGACGTCGAGGAGCTTCCGCGGCGCCCCGTCCGGACGCGCGGTGTCCCAGACAATGCGGCCGCGGTAGCCGACCGCCGCCGCCACGCGCTCCGTCAACTCCCGGATCGTCAGATCCACCCCGCTGCCCACGTTCACCCAGTCCGGGGGATCCGCCCGGCGCAGCAGAAACACACCGGCGTCCGCCAGGTCGTCCACATGGAGAAACTCCCGCCGCGGCGCCCCCGTGCCCCACGCGCTCACTTCGGCGGCACCCGCCCGCGCCGCCTCGTCGAAGCGCCGGATCAGGCCGGGCAGCACGTGCGAGTCCTCCGCGTGGTAGTTGTCGCCGGGGCCGTAGAGGTTCGTCGGCATCACCGAGTGATACGCGAGTCCGTGCTGCCGGCGACAGGCCTGCGCCAGCTTGAGGCCCGCGATCTTCGCGATCGCATAGGCTTCATTCGTCGGCTCGAGCGGTCCGGTCAGCAGGGCCTCCTCCGCCATCGGCTGCGGCGCCAGCCGGGGATAGATGCACGAACTGCCGAGGAAGAGCAGCCGGGGCACCCCGGCGCGCCGCGCACCGTCAATCAGGTTCAGGGCGATCGCGAGATTCTCCCGCAGGAACTCCTCCGGTCGCGTCGCGTTCGCATGAATCCCACCCACCCGCGCCGCCGCCACGATCACGGTCCGGGGCCGGACGTCCGAGAGAAAACGATCCACGGCAACGCGGTCCGTCAGGTCGAGGCCCTCGCGCCGGGAACGGACCACCACGTCGGCGTCGGGCTCGCGCTCCAGGCGGCGGACGAACGCCGCTCCGACCATGCCGGTGTGCCCGGCGACGAACACGCGCCCCAGCGGGGTGTCGGAACGCTCGCTCGTCGGCAGATGCCCCGGGGCCGCCATGCGCTCAGGGGGGCGGCAGGCGCGCGATCTGCGCCTCCCGCTTCGCCAGTTCCAAGTCGGCCTCCACCATCAGCCGCACCAACTCCTTGAAGCGCACCCGCGGCTCCCAGCCGAGGCGCTCCCGCGCCTTGGCCGGGTCCCCGATCAGCAGGTCAACCTCCGCCGGCCGCTCGTACCGTGCGTCGTGCCGCACGTGGCGCTCCCAGTCCAGCCCGAGGAGCGAAAACGCCTCCACACAGAATTCGCGAACGCTGTGGGTCGCGTTCGTCGCGACGACGTAGTCGTCCGGCGTCTCCTGTTGCAGCATCCGCCACATGACTTCGACGTACTCCTTCGCGTAGCCCCAGTCGCGCCGCGCCTCGAGGTTGCCGAGGTAGAGCGCGTCCTGCAGGCCGACCTTGATGCGCGTGGCCGCCCGGGTGATCTTTCGCGTGACGAAGGTTTCGCCGCGGCGCGCGCTTTCGTGGTTGAAGAGAATGCCGCTGCTCGCGTGCAAACCGTAGCTTTCGCGGTAGTTCACGGTGAGCCAGTGCGCGTACACCTTGGCACACCCATAGGGCGAGCGCGGCCAGAAGGGCGTCCGCTCCGTCTGCGGAACTTCCTGCACCTTGCCAAACATCTCGGACGAGGAGGCCTGGTAGAAGCGGACTTTGCGCACGAGGCCCGCCTCCCGGATGGCCTCAAGGATCCGCTGCACGCCGAGACCGTCGACGTCACCCGTGTACTCCGGAATGTCGAAGGACACGCGGACGTGCGACTGCGCCCCGAGGTTGTACACCTCATCGGGCTGCAGCTCGTACAGCAACTTGACCATCTGCACCGAGTCAGCGAGGTCGCCGTAGTGCAGGAAGAGCCGTACCCCGTTGACATGCGGGTCGCGGTACAGGTGCTCGATCCGCGCCGTGTTGAAGGTCGAGGCGCGGCGAATGACGCCATGCACCTCGTAACCCTTGGACAGCAGCAGCTCCGCCAGGTACGAACCGTCCTGGCCCGTGATGCCGGTGATCAGGGCTTTCTTCATCGGGTGACAGCCGGAGGCTGGCCGCCTCCCGCCCCGCCCGCAAGCCTGCAGGTCACCCCGGGCGGCGCGAGATGGCCATTGCCGCCGCGTCGGGGTCCGCCACCCTCCCGCCATGGAGATCACGCTGATCGCCGCCCAGTCCCTCGACGGTTTCATCACCCGCCATGCCGAGCCGGGGACGGCCTTTACTTCGTCCGAGGACCAGCGCCACTTCGCCGCGGCGCTGCAACGCCATGACGCGTCGATCATGGGCGGAGAGACATATCGGGTATCGCGCGCCTTCATCCGCGACCGCCTGACGCTGGCGCGTCGCCGGGTGGTGCTGACCCGCGCGCCGGAGCGGTTCGCGGGCGACGCGGTCCCGGGGTGTCTGGAATTCACGGCGGAGCCCGTCGAGGCCTTGGTCGCGCGCCTGCGCTCGCTCGGACACCGGAGCTGCGCCCTGCTCGGCGGAGCCCAGATCCATCAGCTCTTCCTCGCCCGTGGACTGGTCGACGGCCTTGAATTGACGCTGGAGCCCCGCCTCTTCGGCCGCGGCACGCCGCTGGTGGATGGCCTCGCTGACGCGCGGCTGCAACTGATCGAGTGCCGTCCCTTGGAGGCGAGCAGCACGCTGCTCGCCCGGTACCGGGTTCTGCGCGCATAGCGCGGCTTCCGCGGGACGCGTGCAGGCGCCGCGCGTTGCGTCCGAGCCCACACGCTCAGTCCCAGCCGGTGACGACGCAATCCTGTCCCGCGCACCGCGCTGAAGATTCACGTACCGGCTTGGGAGATCGCGTCCTGCGCCACGAGGCCGCGTGGTTCCTGCAAGCTCGCGCGCCTACTCCGGATCCTGAGCCTCGTGCGCCGCGGTCGCGATGGCGGGTTGCAGCGCCTGACCCTTGACGCGGACGCCGCGCAACTTCTCGACGATGAACACGGCGTGCTCGGTGGCGACGTCCACCAGCGTGTGACGCTGCCGGATGTCGATGCCGCCGACGACCTTGGCGGGCAGACGGGTGACGCCGGCGATCTTGCCGACCACGTCGCCGGGCTGGATGAGGTTCTTGCGGCCGACATTGAGGAACAGCGTCGTGAAACCCGCCTCGTGACCGGTCCGCGCCCGCGCCGGGGGGCGGTCCCAGTCAGCCGACGAACGCTCCCGCTCCGCCGACGAACGCTCCCGTTCCGCGGGCGCGCCACCCACCGTCCGCTCCGTCGCGGTGGCCTTCGCCGGTCGCTTCGGTCGCTCGGACGTCTCCGCCGGAGCGTCCCGCTCCACCCGACGGGGCTCGGCGTCCGGGCCAGCGCGGCTCGGCGTCTCCGGACGGGGTGCAGCCTCCCCAATCTCCCGCCGAGGGGCCGGGTTCGGCGGGCTGGAACGCTCCCCCGCCGGCTCCGCACTCGCACCCCGCGCCGCCGGGGTCCCGCCCCACGACGGCTTCGCGGCGGTTTCGGCAGACACCGCCGGATCGCCGCCCTGCAGCAGGGCGACGAGGGCGGAGCAGATATCGGTGCTGGTAAAGCCCTCCTCCATCCAGCGCTCGACGAGCGCATCGCTGCGGCGGAACGTCCCCTGCGCCAGCAGCGACCGGACCTTCTCGAAGAGCACGCTCGCCCTCGCCTCCTCCACCTGATCCAGCGACGGAATGGGAGCGCGGCGGATCTTGAGCCCCGCGAAGCGCATCATGCCCTGCAGCTTCCACAGCTCACGGCCCGAGACGAAGGTGAACGCCTTGCCCGCGTGCCCCGCCCGCCCGGTCCGCCCGATGCGGTGCGTGTAGTCCTCGGCGTCGTTCGGCAGATCGAAGTTGAACACCACTTCAAGTTCATCGACGTCGAGGCCGCGCGCAGCGACGTCCGTCGCGACGAGGAATTCGAACGCGCGGCGGCGGAACTTGTCCATCACCCGGTCCCGCTGGGCCTGGCTCAGGTCACCGTGCAGCCGGTCACAGGCGTACCCGCGGGCATGCAGGTGCTCGTCGAGTTCATCGACCATCACCTTGGTGCTGCAGAAAATGATTCCGTAGCGGAAGTCGTAGAGATCGATGACGCGGGTCAGGACGTCGATCTTGGAGCGCCGGTCGACCTCGAAGTAGACCTGGTCGACGGCGGGGGCGTTGCGCGCGTGCGCCTCGATCTTGATCCACGCGGGGTCCGCGGCGAACCGGGTGATGAGCCCGCGGATCGCCGGCGGCATCGTCGCGGAAAAGAAGAGCCGCTGCCGACCGGCCGGCACGCGGGAAAGGATGGTCTCCATGTCCTCGCGGAATCCCATGTCGAGCATGCGGTCGGCCTCGTCGAGCACCACCATCCGCACGGCGTCGAGGTGCAGGGTCCCGCGCTCCAGATGGTCGAGGATGCGGCCGGGAGTACCGATCACGACCTGCACGCCGGCGGCAAGCGCACGGAACTGCCGCTCGTACGACTGACCGCCGTAGATCGGAACAGCGTGCAGACCGCGCGAGAAGGCGGCGAGGCGGCCGATTTCCTCGGCCACCTGCACGGCGAGCTCACGCGTCGGGCAGAGCACGAGGACCTGCACCTCCTTGCGGTGCACATCGACGCAGGAAATCGCGGGCAGCCCGAAGGCGGCGGTCTTGCCGGATCCGGTCGCGGACTGGCCAACGAGATCCCGGCCGGTCAAGGCGACCGGAATCACCGCCGTCTGGATGGGCGAAGCCTCCTCGAAGCCGAGCTTGTCGACTGCACGCAGAAGTTCGGGGCTGATCCCGAGTTCGGAGAAAGGCCGCTTTTCCATGCGTTGAGGGTGCGCGGGAACTGGGCCGGGACGAGCGCAATCGCCGCGCGACCGGATTCCCGCGTGCGCTTTGTCTCGCCTTTGCGCGGGATTGCTCCGCACTGCGGGGATGCCGTTCTCGCAGCTTGGTCTGCATTCCAGTCTCGTCCGTGGTGCCCAGGCGATGGGCTACGCCGATCCCACGCCGATCCAACTTCGCGCGATCCCGATTGTGCTGTCGGGCCGCGACCTGATCGCCTCCGCCCAAACCGGCACGGGCAAGACCGCGGCCTTCGCCCTCCCCGTGCTCAACCGCCTCGGCCCCCACAAGGCCGGCGCCCCGCGTGTCCTCGTGCTGGAACCGACGCGCGAACTCGCCGCGCAGGTGGAGACGTCGTTCCGCGACCTCGGCCGGTTCACCGACCTGCGCGCGACCGTGCTGCACGGCGGCGTCGGCTACGGCCGCCAGCGCAGCGACCTCCGTGCGGGCGCCGACATCGTCGTCGCCACCGTGGGCCGCCTCCTCGATTTCCTGCAGGAGCGCACGCTGCGGCTGGACGCGGTCGAGGTGTTGATCCTCGACGAGGTCGACCGCATGCTCGACATGGGCTTCATCCACGACGTGAAACGCATCGTCGAGATGTGCCCCAAGCAGCGGCAGACGCTGTTCTTCTCCGCGACGGTGCCGCCGGAGATCGAGGCCGTGGCCCGGTTCGCCCTGCGCGATCCCGCCCGCGTCGAGATCGGCGTCGCCCGCTCCGTCAACGAATCCGTGAAGCACGCGCTCTATCCGGTCCGCTTCGAGCAGAAGTTCGACCTCCTCCTCGCGCTGCTTGAGCGCACGGATTTCCAGAGCGTGATCATCTTCTCCCGCACGAAGCACGGCGCAGACCGCATTGCGCGCAAACTGAAGGCGGCGAACCATTCCGTGGCCGTTCTCCACGCGAACCGGTCGCAGAACCAGCGGATCGAGGCCCTGGCCGGCTTCAAGGCCGGGCGCTACGAGATCATGGTCGCGACCGACATCGCCGCCCGCGGCATCGATGTCGCGGGTGTCTCGCACGTGATCAACTACGACGTCCCGGAGAACCCGGAGGACTACGTGCACCGCATCGGCCGGACCGGTCGGGCGATGGCCGTGGGCGATGCCTTCACGCTGGCCGAGCCGGACAACGCCGGCGACGTGCGCGACATCGAGCGGTTCATTGGTCAGCGCATCCCGCAGCTTTCCCTCGACGGCTTCCCCTACCTCGGCGGCGGAGCTCCGGTGATCGACACGCAGCGCCCCGGCGGCGGCGGCGGGGGCCGGCAGCGCGGCGGGCGCCCCGGTTCTTCGCACGGCCAGCGCCCCGGCGGCGGGCGGCGCCCGCCCGGCCCCTCGGGCGCACCCAGCGGCCACGCGGGGTCCGGAGGTTCCCACCAAGCCGGCGGCGGATCCGGCCCCGGGGCCGGATTCGGTTCAGGCGGAGGCTCCAGCTCGGGGGGCGGAGTGGGTCGCGGTGGTCCGGGCGCCGCCCACCCTGGAGTCCGCGGCCGCTTCCGCGGGCGCCGCTAGCCTAGCGCACCTGCAACGTGTCGCCCTCGAACGCGAGGCCGAGGGGCGGGACGGTCACCGCCTTGCGTGCCCCGTCGCGACGCACCTCGCCCGCGATCCACGCATCGTGGCCCGCCTCCTGCGCCGCCATCACGACGGCGGCGGCCGCCGCCGCCGGCACGTAGGCCGCGAAGCCAACGCCCATGTTGAAGGTGGCGTAGGCCTCACGCAACGAGACCGGACCCGCCTCCATGATGAACTGGAACAGGGCCGGGATTTCCCGCGGCGTATGGATCTCGTAGACGAAGGGCTCCTCGGCGCGCATCAGCTTGCGCCAACCATGCCCGGTGACGTGGGCGAGGTAGTGCAGCGGCAGGCCCCGCTCGAGACAAAGACGCACGAACCGCACGTAGATCACCGACGGCGCGAGCAGGGCTTCACCGTAGGTGCGGGGATCGCCGTGCGCGATGGGCGTGTGGTAGCCTTTGGGCAGTCGCTCGGCGATGAGCCGGCACAGCGAGAGCCCGTTGGTCTGCACGCCCGACGAGGCGAGGAACACAATCGCGTCGCCCTCGCGCACCGCACCGGAAATGCGGTCCGACTTCGGGGCGATGCGGCCCACCGCGGATCCGGCGAGCACGATCGTGTCGGGATTGACCACGCCCTTGAGCGTCGGCGTCTCGCCGCCGCCCCAGACGGCGCCGGACTGGCGGCACCCCTCGGCGAACCCCTCCACGAGCAACGCCATCCGCTCTGCATCCGCGAACCATCCGGAATCCCCCACTGCGGCATGCATGGCGACGGAGACCGGCAACGCGCCGCAGGTGATCAGATCATTGACGATCGTCGCCACCGTATCGATCGCGATCTCGCGGTAGCAGCACCGCCCGCCCTCGCGACGGAACGCATCGGCAACGAGGTTCTTCGTGCCGAGCCCCTCCTCGACATGCGCGAGAAAATGGTCCGGGCCTTCCAAGAGGTAAGCGCTCTCGCCGCGGACGGAGGCCGGCTCCTCATACCCGTGCGCGGCGAGCGCACCGGCGGTCGAGCGCGCGGCCCGCTGACAGGCCCGCTTGAAGGCGTCGAGTTGGTCGTAACTCACGCCGGAGGACTCGTAGTTCAAGCTCATCAATAGGACCGCCCCACGTTGCGCTCGTAATAATTCACGTAGGCCTGATTCACCACCCGGTAGCCACCGGGGGTCGGGTAGTTGCCGGTGAAGTACCAGTCCCCCGCACTGCCCGGCACGGCGGCGTGCAGGTTGCCGATCGTCTGGAACAGGATCCGGATCTCCCCCTTCCACTCCGTGTCCTTGGGACGGACCAACTCGGTGATGCGCGCCGCGATCTCGTCATCCGAGAAGGGAGCGTAGATGCCCCGAACCCGGTTCTCGAGCGCCGCGTCGGCAGGACGCTCCACCTCGGCGCGGCAGGCCCGGTAGGTCTCCTCCAGCAGGTCGTTCATGCCCCGCTCCTTGATGAGCGAAATCGCGGCCTCGAAGGCGATGAACTTGCCGAGCTCAGACATGTCGATCCCGTAGCAGTCCGGATATCGGATCTGCGGGGCGGTTGAGACGATGACGATCCGGCGCGGCTGCAGGCGGGTCAGGATCCGCAGAATCGAGCGGCGCAGCGTGGTGCCGCGGACGATCGAGTCGTCGACGCAGACGAGATTGTCGTCCGGTCGCACCGAGCCGTACGTGATGTCGTAGACGTGGCTGGCGAGCTGGTTGCGGAAGCTCTCCTGGCCGATGAAGGTGCGGATCTTGACGTCCTTGCTGACCACCTTCTCGCCACGCGGCCAGTTGCGCAGGATCAGTTCGTCGAGCAGCGCCTCCGTCAACGCCCCGGCCTGGCTGGCCTCAAGGATCGCCGCCTTGACCTCATCGCGGCGCTTCTCCCGGAGGGCGGACATCAGGCCGTAGTAAGCGGTCTCCGCAGTGTTGGGGACGAAGCTGAAGACGGTGCGGTCCCAGTCATGACCCACGGCCTCGAGCACCTGCGGCGCCAGTTGCGCCCCGAGCGCCTTGCGCTCCCGGTAGATGTCGACGTCGTTCCCGCGCGAAAAGTAGATGCGCTCGAAGGAGCAACTCGCGCGCGGCAGCGCGTCAGCGAAACGCGTCGAGCGTACGTCCCCGCGCCGCTTGATCGTGACCACGAGGCCGGGCTCGACCTCACGCACCTGCTCGAGCGCCAAGTCGAAGGTGGTCATGAGCGGCGCGCGCTCGGAGGCGAAGGCGACGACCTCGTCGTTCTGGAAGTAGAAGCACGGGCGGATGCCCGCGGGATCGCGAGCGACGAAGGCGTCGCCGTTCCCCACCAATCCCGCCAGCACGTAGCCACCGTCCCACTTCCGGGCCGCCCGGGTGATGACGCGGGCAAGGTCGAGGTTCTCGCTGATTTCGCGGGAGATCTCGGCGCCACCGAGCCCGCGGGCGCGCAGGGCCCGGTAGAGGTCCTCATGCTCCTCGTCGAGGAAGAAGCCAATCTTCTCCAGCAGGGCCTGCGTATCCGTGGCGAAGATCGGATGCTGCCCCATGGCGATCAGCGCGGCGTTCAGTTCCGCGGTGTTCGTCATGTTGAAGTTGCCCGCCAAAGCCAGATTCCGCGTCGGCCACGGCGAGCGGCGGAAGAACGGGTGACACGAGCTGAGATTGTAGCCGCCGCTGGTGCCGTAGCGGAGATGCCCCATCAGGACCTCACCGCCAAAGTCGAAATGCCGCTTCACGGTCTCCGGGAACTCCGGGTGAATCGTGCCGGACGCCACCTTCTCCTTGTACTGCGTCAGGAGCGTCTTGAAGATCCGGTCAAGCGGGTTCGCCTTCACCTGCCGCTCCCGGAAGAGGTAGGGCTCGCCGGCGGGAACGTCCAGCTTCGCACAGGCCACCCCGGCGCCGTCCTGACCGCGGTTGTGCTGCTTCTCCATGAGAAGAAACAACTTGGAGAAACCCCAGAGCGGCGTGCCGTACTTTTCCTGGTAGTGCGAAAGCGGCTTGAGCAGCCGGATCAACGCGATGCCGCACTCGTGGCGAATCGAATCACTCATGGTGCGAGGTAGCCGCGGTGCGGGAGCGTCCGCCGCGCCGGCGGAGCATCCGCGGTGCGGGTGAAGAAAGGAAGCGGCGGGCGCCGGAGCCGGAAGTGTTCAAAGCAGTTGAAAGCGCTTCATGACGGGCCGATCCGTAATGCGGTCAAGGGGTTTTTCGAGTCCCGAGGTTCCGGGCCCGCAGCGCTCGTCCGCGGGGGTGGAAGCGCGCGTGTTCGTCAACGAGACGGTTCGCAGCCACGGCGGTGTAGATTTCCGTGGTGCCGAGGTTGGCGTGACCGAGCATTTCCTGGATCGAGCGGAGGTCGGCCCCCCCTGCGAGCAGGTGGGTCGCGAACGAGTGCCGCAGCATGTGGGGCTTCACGGGCCGGGTTATGCCCGCCCGCTGCGCGTGGCGGCGGACGAGGAGCCAGAGGGTGACGCGCGAGAGCGGGCCGCCCCGCTCACTGAGAAACACGACGTCGCCGGTCCGGCCGCTGCGCACCAGCCGGGGCCGACCTGCCTCGAGGTAGCGCCGCAGCGCCGCCGCCGCCCGGCGGCCCAGCGGCACCAACCTTTCCTTCGCCCCTTTGCCGAACACGCGCAGGAAACCTTGCTCCAGATCGAGGTTGGCGACGGTCAGCCCGGCCAGCTCCGACACCCGGAGCCCGCTCGAGTAGAGGACTTCCAGCAACGCGCGGTCGCGGAGGGCCAGAGCATCGCCGCCGACCGGGGCGGCCATCAGGCGCTCGATCTCGGCGGTCGTCAGCGTCCCCGGCAACCGCCGTGCCCGCCTCGCTCCCAGCAGGAGCGACGAGGGGTCGTCCTCCCGTTTTCTTTCCCGCAGCAGATGGCGGAAGAACGTCCGGAGCGCGGCCAGCTTCCGCGCCACGCTCGCCGCCGCCTGCCCCGCATCGCTGAGGGCATGCACCCAGCCGGCGAGATCATCCGCCTCCACGTCCCGCCACCGGTGGCGCTTCCGGGCGGCCGTCAGCCAGCGCGCACACTGGTCGAGATCCCGGCGGTAGGCGGCACTGGTGTGCCGGGAGAGACCGCGCTCCAAGTCGAGGAACGCGATGAAGTCGTTCACCTCATCAACGAAACCGTCCGGCGCCCGGCTGGAATCGTCAGGCCGCATGGAGCACCGGATGAGCGAGGCGGGCCCGCGCGGCGGCCATCGCGCGGCGCCTAATAGCGCCGACGCTGCTGCGGGCGGCGCGGACCCGGCGCCGGATTCGTATCCTTCATGCGGTACGTAATCCGCGCCTTGTCCAAATCGTACGGGCTCATCTCCATCTTCACGTTGTCGCCCGCCGCGATCTTGATGAAGTTCTTCCGCAGCTTGCCGGAAATGTGCGCGAGCACGACATGCCCGTTCGCCAGTTGCACCTTGAACATCGTGCCCGGAAGCACCGCGATGATCTTGCCCTCGACCTCAATCGATTTGTCGTCAGACATGGGCTCAGGCGCGGAAACCGGGATGGCGGGGAAAGGGCATGCGGGAACGAACCCTTGAATCGTCCAGACCTCCGGGTTTAGTCAAGGCTTTCTTCCCGCCGCGCCGGGAAAGCCGCTGTCCATGCCCTCCGCTCCCAGCACGCCCCCTCCCCCCTGCCCGTTCGACAAGCGGTTTCCGTCCCAGCTCGTGCGCGACGACGCGTTCTACATGAGCCTCGCGTTCAACCAAGCAATCGACGCCTGGCGCGAGGACGAGGTGCCGATCGGCTGCGTGATCGAGCGCGGCGGGGAGGTCATCGGCGCCGCTCACAACGCCGTCGAGTCTTCCCGGGACCCCACCGCCCACGCCGAGGTGCTGGCCATCACCCAAGCCGCCGCTGCGATCGGCGACTGGCGGCTGGAGGATGCCACGGTGTACGTGACCAAGGAACCGTGCCCCATGTGCTCGGGAGCCCTGCTGATGTCCCGGGTCCGCCGGGTCTGCTACGCCGTGCGCGACCCCAAGATGGGATGTCTCGGGGGAGCCACCAACCTCAACGACCTGCCGCGGATCAACCACCACGTGGAGTTGACCCCCGGCGGCGAGTTGGAGGCGGAGTGCCGGGAACTGCTGCAGGCGTTCTTCCGGCTGAAGCGATCCGCCGGCGGATGGGGCGATCCGGCGGAACCCGGGTTGCCCAGTTGACGCCGCTCCCAGACTCGCACATCCTTCCCCTGCTTTTTCTCCTTCATCCTCATGGCCTACGAACTCCCGCCCCTGCCCTACGCCTACGACGCCCTCGCGCCCCACATCGATGCGCGAACGATGGAAATCCATCACACCAAGCATCATCAGGCTTACATCACCAACGCGAACAACGCGCTCAAGGACCACGCCGCCCTCGCCGCGCTGTCCTGCAACGCCCTGATCGCCGACCTGTCCCAGGTCCCGGAGGCGATCCGCGGCGTGATCCGCAACAACGCGGGCGGCCACAGCAACCACGCCTTCTTCTGGACCATCCTCGGTCCGGGCAAGGGCGGCGCCCCCAGGGGTCGCCTCGCGGAGGCCATCACCGCGTCCTTCGGCAGCTTCGACGCCTTCAAGGCTGACTTCACCAAGGCCGCCACCACCCGCTTTGGCTCCGGCTGGGCCTGGCTCGTCGTCGGCAGCGACAAGAAACTCGCGATCGGCTCCACCGCCAACCAAGACAGCCCGCTCATGGGCAAGGCCGTCGCCGGCATCGAAGGCAAACCCGTCATCGGTCTCGATGTCTGGGAGCACGCGTACTACCTGAACTACCAAAACCGCCGCCCCGACTACATCGGCGCCTTCTGGAACGTCGTTGACTGGGACGCCGCCGAGCAGAATTACGTCGCCGCCCTCTGATTCCGGAGCCTCTCCGCTTCGCTCCTCAAGCCCCGTCGCCGGCGGGGCTTTTTCATGTCATGACATCCGCACCGTCACCAACGCGCACGCCGTGCAGCGACGGGCCGCCGGATCATAGTCCACCCGCACGCCGCTGAGCCGGACGTCACCCGTCGCGACTTCGAAGCGCCGCGGCATCCCGTCGAGGAATCGCCCGATCACCGGCTCGACCTCCCGCCCCAGCACACTCGCATACGGCCCGGTCATGCCGACGTCGCAGCAGAACGCCGTGCCCGCCGGCAGCACCGCCGCGTCTGCCGTGGGGACATGGGTGTGCGTGCCCAGAACCGCCACCGCCCGCCCGTCGAGATGCCACCCGAGGGCCTGCTTCTCGCTGGTGGCCTCGGCATGAACTTCGACAAACAGGGCATCCGCCTTCCCGGCCCCGACGGTGCGCTGGTGCAGCGCATCCGCCGTGAGGAAGGGACAGTCGACCTTGGGACCCATGAACTGCCGACCCAGCACGATGGCGATCGCAAGCCGAAAGCCACCGGACTCAAGGATCAGGTGATCGCGGCCGGGACATGACCGGGGAAGATTGGCCGGGCGGCAGACGCGCTCGAGGCCTTTGATTTCCTCCTCAAAGCCGCGCTGGTCCCACACATGATCCCCGAGGGTCAGGGCGTCGACCCCTGCTCCCAGCAGGGTCCGGGCAATCGCGCCAGTGAGCCCCGCCCCCGCCGCCGCGTTTTCCGCATTGGCAATCACGAAGTCGAGCCCCCACTCGCGCCGCAGGTCCCCCACCCGGGCCTGGACCACGTCCCGGCCGGGCCGCCCGACAATGTCACCGATGAACAGGAAGCGCATGAACGGGGAGACAGCACGAGCCAGGCTCGGGTGACGAGCGCCTTTTGCCGCCCGGACGGGGCCGCTTTCCGCTCTTGCGTCCCCGCGACCGCCCGGGTTGTCTCCACGCGTCTTTGTCCACTGCCACCCGCCATGAAGAACACCTCCACCACCTCCCCGTTTCCCCAGCCTGAACTCGGCCGCGAAATGAATGGCGCCGACTGCGTGGTGGAGTGCCTCACCCGCGAGGGCGTCGACGCGATCTTCGCCTACCCGGGCGGTGCCTCCCAGGAGCTCCATCAGGCCCTCGCCCGCTCCGGTCAGGTGCGGGTCATCCTCCCGCGCCACGAGCAGGGCGGCTCGTTCGCCGCGGAGGGCTACGCCCGCGCCAGCGGCCGCGTGGGCGTGTGCATGGCCACCAGCGGCCCCGGTGCCACGAACTTGGTCTCCGCGATCGCCGACGCCTACATGGATTCGACGCCCTTGGTCGCGATCACCGGCCAGGTCTACTCGAAGTACATCGGCAAGAGCGCGTTTCAGGAGACAGACTTCTTCGGCATGACGCTGCCGATCGTGAAGCACTCCTACCTCGTGCTGAACGTGCATGACCTGCCGCGCATCTTCAAGGAGGCCTTCCATCTCGCCCGGACCGGCCGCCCGGGGCCGGTCGTGATCGACATCCCGAAGGATGTCCAGCAGGCGCGTTTCCGCCCGGTCTACCCGGGCTCCGTCGAGTTCAAGAATCCTTACATCAACGAGGTTCATCACGCCTCGGATGAGCAGTTGAAGCAGGTGCTCAAGCTGATCAGCGAGGCCAAGCGCCCGGTGCTCTACACCGGCGGCGGCCTGATCAGCGCCGAAGCCCATCAGGAGCTCCGCGCCTTCGCCGAAAAGGTCAATGTGCCGGTCGCCACCACGCTCATGGGCGTGGGCTCCTTCCCCGAGACCCACCCGCTCTCGATGCAGTGGTTCGGCATGCACGGCGCCGCCTACGGCAACTGGGCGGTCGACCAGTCCGACCTCCTGCTCTGCTTCGGCGCGCGCTTCGATGACCGCATCACCGGCGACGTGAACAAGTTCGCGACCAGCGCGAAGATCATTCACCTCGACATCGACGCCTCCGAGCACAACAAGAACAAACGCGTCCTGCTGCCGATCGTCAGCGACGTGAAGTACGCCCTCTCCCGCCTCGTTAAGCTCGCGGTGGCCGCCAAGTTCACGCCGCCCGACAACCAGGCGTGGCACGACCAGATCGCGGCGTGGAAGCGCGATCATCCATTCGACAGTTCCGCCGGCTTCGGCAAGACCCCGCACATCCTTCCGCAAGAGGCAGTGGCGGCCCTTTACGAACTCACCAAGGGCGATGCCATCATCACGACGGGCGTCGGCCAGCACCAGATGTGGGCGGCCCAGTTCTATCGCTTCGACGAACCCCGCCGCTACATCAGCTCCCTCGGCCTCGGCGCGATGGGGTACGGCTACCCGGCCGCGATGGGTGCCAAGGTCGCCTGCCCCGACAAGCAGGTGATCGACATCGACGGCGACGGGTCGTTCGTGATGAACGTGCAGGAACTCGCCACCGCGAAGATCGAGAAGATCGCCGCGAAGGCGATGATCCTGAACAACCAGCATCTGGGCATGGTCGTGCAGTGGGAGGATCGCTTCTACGGCAGCGTTCGCGGCAACACGATCCTCGGCGACCAGTCGAACGTGGGCAGCCCCGACAACCCGAGCGGTCTCTATCCCGATTTCGTGAAGATCGCCGAGGGCTTCGGCGTGAAGGGCCGCCGCGTGATCCACAAGTCCGAGCTCCGGGAGGCGATCCAGGAAATGCTCGACCACGATGGTCCGTACGTCCTCGACATCATCGTCCCTTACACCGAGCACGTGCTGCCGATGATCCCGGCCGGCAAGACGGTGAAGGAAATGATCCTCAAGTAGGATCGCCCGGCGCTCCGTCGCCGCCCGCCGCCATCCCTGTGTCTCCGGCGCCTTTCGCAGGCGTGCCGGAGACCCATCCGCGAAGGCGGACCCGCTCGACGAGTGCCATGTGCGGCACGGTGAGGGCGGCGAGTCCGACGAAGACGATCTGGACCACGCGTTGGTCCACCGGTTGGTCGCGGAGGAGCACCCACGCCACGATCGACCCCGCCGCGACGAGCAGCAGGGGAACGAACATCGCCGCGAGCAGGAAGCGCACGGAGGATGCTCCAGAGAAGCGCGCGGAGCGAATCATGTGCCGGGTACTGTGCATCGTGCAAAAAAAGATCGCGAACGACACGAGCGGCGGCGCCACCCACGCGAGCAGGCCAAGGCTGCCCAACTCCAGCGCGCCCCAGGATCGACGCCACGCGAGCACCAGCACCGAGGTCCCTACACCGATCGCCCAAGGCGCGGCGGCATGGGCCAGCCACGGCGTGAGGAGTCCGGCCGCCCCCGGCCCGACCAGCAGGCCGAAGAGATGCTCCACCTCCGAAGCGTGATTCAGCACGGGCAGGAAGATGATCACCCCTCCCTGCATGAGCCGCACCGGCCACGGCACCGTGCCTTCGGGGTCGCCCGAAAAGTGCACGATCGAGATCACGAGGAATCCGATCAGGAAGAGGAGCGGGAAAATGAACCACAGGCCCACCACCGCGCCCGCCAGCAGGAGATAAACCAGACCGAAACGCAGCCACGCGCCCAAGCTCCGAACCCCGTAAAGTTCCCGCGCGAACAGGGTGTCGAGGGCACCGTGGGGGACCCCAAGAACCACGATGGCACACCCGACCACGAGCACTTCGGTCGCCGGGTTGAGCGGCGGGAGCACCACCGTCGCCACCACCCCGAGCACCGCGAGCGCGCTGAAGATCAGGCCTTGGATCCGGGTCAGGGTCATGGGAGAAATCCCCGCAGCGCCTCGCGCAGGAAGAGTCCGGCGGGAAGGGACCGCATCACTTTCAGGTAGTCCGCCGGCCGGGCTTCGTCACTCAGAAACCGCAGCACCGGTCGGGGGTCGGGACGAGCGAACAGGCGGAGGAACAGGCCGGGCGCACGCTCGGGCGCGCGGGCCAGCACGCGGAGGAAGAGGGAATCCATGCGGCGGATGATCCACGGATCCCGGGCGATCGACGGGATCGCCCGCCCGCGCGCCGCCGCGTCCGCAGCCGCGTCCGCCCACCGTTGGGTCCGCTGGAAGGCGTAGCCCGTCGCGGCGCGCGCCGCCCCGGCGTGGAGCCCCACCCGCACATGGCCCTCCCCGAGGGAGGAGGCCTCCTCGCCCCCGCCCATGGGAATCGCATGGTGCTCGTGGCGCCCGAGTTGGTACGGGCGGTCCGCCGTCGCGCGCGCGAGAACCCGCGCCAGCAGGGGCTGCATCTCGGCGGCGCTCCGCCTCTCCGGACTGAACATTGTCGCCTCCACCAACGCGCGGCCCGTGCTGTACGGGAGGAGATACAGGAAGGAGATCGCCCCGGAGCTATCCGGTTCAAAATCCATCAGCGTGGCTTCGTGGTCCGCAAAGGTACCGTCCGGACACTCCACCTCCACGCCGCTGAAGGACTGCCAAAGTCGAGGGGGCACGGCCGAGTCGTTGGTCGGCGGACGGGTGTCGATGATCGTCGCGCCACGCCACTCGCCGCGCGCGGTCGCCACCCGCCATTCGCCCGCCTCGCGCATCGGGGGCGTCGTGACTTCCTCCCCGAGAAAACAGTCGATCCGGGGGTTCGCCCGAATCCACCGCCATGCCTCGGCGTAGAAGTCGCTCGACGCAATCACTTGGTACGGCATTTCACGGCAGTCGACCGAGACCTTCCGTCCGGCCGCCGTCACGCCCACCGCCGTCCACTCCCGTCCTGCGAGGTGCGTCAGGCGGGCACCGGGGGTGCGCCAATAGCTCCAGGTCCGATCGTGACCATAGTCCACCCGCCGTTCAATGAGGGCGATCCGCGGACAATCCAATCCCCAACCCGCCAGCCGCATGGCAAGGCTCAGGCCGGCGCAACCGCCGCCGAGGATGATGAGGTCCGCGCGGGTCAGCATGGCATCACCCGACCCGGGGCAGTCCGTGCAATGCGACATGGAGGCCTGATTCGTGCGCGGCCGGCCGTCGGCGGAAGGCTGGATCGAACGCGGTGCCCGCGACCGCCCGGCAGGTCACGCCGAACTTGCCCAGCCCGGAGACCACCACGCGGCCGCTCCACGCGTCGCAGCCCCGCGCGCGGAGTCGTTCTCCGATGCCGCGGTACGCCCGCGCCGCGACGAGGATGCCGTGACGCGCCCGCAGGGGAAGGAAGGGTAGGCCCCGCTCGCCGCTCGCGTAGTAGCGGTCCGCCCGCGCGAGCAACTCGGCAATCGCCGCGCGCAGCGCGGGCTGCTCGGCAGGCGCGGGCGCGGCGAGGGAGGAAAGCGAGAGCGGACCAATCAGCGTCGCCGGGAGGTAGCAGCGACCGCGGAGGGCATCCTCGCGGACATCCCGGCAGATGTTCGTCAGTTGCATGGCGATGCCGAGGTCGATCGCGAAGGGCGCCGCGGCCGCGTCGGTCACGTCGAGGACATCACTCATCATCAGACCAACGGTGCCCGCGACGCGGTAACAGTAGCGCAGCAACTCCGCGTCGGTCGCCAGGCGCACGTCCCCGAGATCCTGCCGCAAGCCGTCGATCAGGGCCAGGGGAACCGCCGGCGCGATCCGGCACTCGCGCATCAGGGCGAGCGCATCCGCGAGAACGGGGTCCTCCGCGTGACCGCACCGGATCGCTTCGGCGGCTTCCTGAAGGCGTTCCGCGGCCGCGCCGGGGGAGTCTCCCTCGTCGGCCAGGTCATCGAGATACCGACAGAAACAGTAGAGCCGCGCCGCGCGCCCGCCATGAAGCCGGCCCAGGAGCCGCTTCGCCCAGTGGAAGGTCCGTCCCTTCGCGGCGAGGACGCGCTCAGCGCGCTGCAGGGGAGTCTCGACCGCGGTCATCGGGCCGCTGGGATCAGGGCGTCGATCACCTTCGCCGAGCAGAGCACTCCCGGCACACCCGCGCCAGGATGGGTGCCGGCCCCGACCAGAAACAGATTCCGGATACCCTCCGCGCGGTTATGGAAGCGGAACCACGCCGACTGGCGGAAGATCGGGGCGATCGAGAACCCCGCCCCGAAGCGACTGAGGTGGTCGTGGGCGAAGTCGTCCGGGGTCAGCGCGAACTTCGCCGTGATCGTCTCCTTCAGCCCCGGCAGGAGCGTGTCGTCGAGCGCGGCGATGATCCGCGCGCGCAACCGCGGCTCCTCGCGCGTCCAGTCGATGCCGGCCTGCTGATTCGGCACCGGACACAGGACGTAGAAGCTGTCGCAGCCCTCGGGCGCGAAGCTGCGGTCCGTCGCTGTTGGACGGTGCAGGTAGAGGGAAAAATCCTCCGCCAGCACGCGGCGATGGAAGATGTCCTCCAGCAGTTCCCGGTAACGCGCCCCCATCCAGATGGTGTGATGAGCGACGTCGGGATAGACGCGCCGGGTGCCGAAGTAGAGGACGTAGAGTCCCATCGAATAGTGGGCGGCCTTCAGCTTCAGGCGGCTCGCCAGCGCGCGCTTTCCGGGCGGAATCATGCTGCCGTGCAGATGGGCGGCGTCGGCGTTCGAAACCACCAGGTCCGCCTTCAGCCGGCTGCCGTCCTCCAACTCGACGCCCCGGGCCTCGCCCTCCTCGATCACGATCGAGCGCACCGTCGTATTGAGCCGGAGTTGAATTCCCTGCCGTTCCATCAGGCCGCGCAGCGCCGCCACGAGGGCGCCCGTGCCGCCCATCGCGAAGTGCACCCCGTGCTCCCGCTCGAGGGAGTGGATGAGTCCGTAGATGCTGGTGGTGTCAAAGGGATTGCCGCCGACCAGCAGCGGCTGGATCGAGAACGCCTGCCGCAACCGCGGGTCGCGCAGGTGCCGCGAAACCATCTGCCAGACGGTCTCGTAGTTGCGCAACCGCAGGAGCGCCGGGACTTGACGGACCATCTCCCAGAAGGGGTGGAACGGGCGGGCGGACAACTGCGTGAAGCCGACGTCGAAGATCCGCCGGGAATGCGCCAGCAGCGCCCGGTAGCCGTCGCAGTCCGCCGGCTCGAACCGCGCAATCTCCGCCAGGGTCTCCTCCAACGAGCCGCCGTAGTCGAAGGTCGTCCCGTCCGCGAAGCGGAAGCGGTACCAGGGCTTCACCGGTACCAGCGTGACGTGCGCATCAAGCCGTTCGCCGAACAGCGCGAACAACTCTTCCAGCAGGAAGGGCGCGGTGATGACCGTCGGGCCGGCGTCGTGACGAAAGCCTTCGCGTTCGAAGACCCGGGCCCGCCCGCCGATCTCCGGACCACGGTCCAGCGCCGTGACGTGGTAGCCCTTCGAGCGCAGGCGCAGGGCGGCCGCGATTCCGACAAACCCCGTCCCGATGACCAGCGCGTCCACGGCGTCCAGTCAATCGCGCTGCAGGCGCAGGACAAGACGGGAGGAGTACTCGGCGAGGAGGGAGCCCGAGCCTGCGGGCAGGGTCAAAGCCAGGACGGAGGCGGTCTCCAGATGCGCCCGGGCCTGCCGCCGCACGAGGGAGCGCGCGTCGTCGGCCGGGCAAAGCGTTTCCAGCAGAAGCACGGCGTTGAGGGTGTGGTTCTCCGCATCGGCGCCCACATCGTCGAGGTCGTCGACCATCTGGTAGCCGACCCCGAAGGACCGCGCGGCCTCCCAGATCCGCGGGCCCCAAGCCGCCTCACCCGCTGCGATGAAAGCCAATTCCACGGGAAGACTGAGCAGGGCCGAAGACTTGCCGGCCACGATTTGCTCGTACTCTGCAAGGGAGGTCACCGGGCGGTCGCGACCCGCCAACTCGGCGCACTGGCCGCGGATGACGTGGGCGGTGCGCTGATGGACGCAGCGCAGCAGTTCCGGGAGCAGCGCCGGACGGCTGAAGCCAGACAAGGCACCGTACGCGGAGGAGAGCAGCAAATCACCGACGCAGAGGGCGACATCTTTTCCGAATGCCGCCCAGACGGAAGGACGACCGCGCCGCACGGACTCCTGGTCCTGCAGGTCGTCGTGCACGAGGGAGGCGTTGTGGAGAAGCTCCACGGTCGCCGCCAGGCGCACCGCATCAGCCGACTCCAGCCCAAGGGATGCGCCGGCATGAAGCGCGAGCCGGGAGCGCACCCGCTGGCCGCCCTCCGCAAGATGGTAGCGCACCGCCGCGATGCCCACGGCATCCACGGCGGCACCCGCCTCGGCCGCCGCCAGCATCAGTTGCTCCACCTCGTGGTGGGCCACGTCTGCGATCAGTTGCATCCAGGGTCGGGGATCCGGTGATGACGTAAGGCGGCGGCCGGGAGCGAACTCCGGCCGCCGACATGACAAACAATGAAGCTAGCGCGCGCGGAGGGGCATCCCCTCCACGCGGAGCGCAAATCAGACTTAGCGCTTATCGGACTCGCTGACCGCCGCGGTCCAGATGATCACGCCGAACGCGATCTTATTGAGGAAGTCCGCGAAGTTGTAGACGACGTTTAAGGCGGCAGCGCTGTCCTTCGGATCACCACCGAGGAGGTAGCCAAAGGCATAGCCGATCGGGTACACCGCCCAACCGAAAACGACGATGCCGCGCATCAGGCGGAACGCGCTCTGCACCGCCGGGGGAGCGCCGGCGGCGTTGATCTTACTCGCTTCGCCGCGGTAGATCTCGTTGATGATGTAAAACCAGCCCGCCATGCCGACGATGAAGGCCGGCCACACGCCCACCTTGCCGGCCTCGCCGGCGTAGCCCGCCACGAGCATCACCAGCGTGCCCACCATCAGGCGCCAAAACACGCCCGCCGGCACCTTCGTCACGGCCGAGAGGATGAGGAAGAACTCCACCATCAGCAGCGGAACCGTGATCAGCCAGTCAATGTAGCGGAACACCGTCGGTGTCTGGCCCGTCGCGACCCATACCTCACGCATGTAGAAATAATGCGTCGCGGCCACCAGGCACACAAGGCCGGAGACCGTCAGCGACGTCTTCCACTTCGGCGAGACTCTCTGGATCTCGAGGAAGAAGAAGGCGGTCGCGGCGACCAGCGCCATCGAAACCACCCAGAAGGACACGCCGACAAGGTCATCGCCACGGAGATTGTGGGAACCCGTGGAAGCCATCGCACCGACCGGAGACAAAAGGCCGAGCGCCAGGAGCGCGCCCGCCTTGGAGAACGAACGATTGAGGAGCATTTTCATGTGGGGGGAAAGAAAACGGCTACAAGCTTTCAGAAGTTTTTTAGTTTAGCAACGACTGGTTTTTTTATGGGCAATCCTACGCAGCCGCACGCGCTTGCATGCAGCTACCGCCGCCGGGTTTTCCAGCGGTCCACAGGCTGCCGACAGCCTCGTTCCCACGGTCTCCGCGGCGCCTCCCAAGGCGAATCCCACCCGGCCACCCGCCGGATCCTCAGCGCGGCGATTTCGGATCGATGCAGCGATGTGGCAGACCGAAACCGCCCCCGTCTCCCGCCTCCACAGCGCCCACCCCCGACCGACGGAAACCCGCAGCCTGACGCGGCCCGGGCGCCGCAAAAAATTACCCGCCCGGGAATGCCCCGGACGGGTGGTCGAAGAGAAGCGGGAGGGATCCCGCCTTGGGACCGGAGTCGCTGGCGCGCTCCGGAACGTCAGACTCAGGTTGTCGGCACCGATTGGACCGTCCGCAGGATGCGGCCAGCGACCAGGTACGGGTCCGCCGCCGAATTCGGACGCCGGTCCTCAAGGTAGCCCTTGTAGCCGTTGTTGACGAAGCTGTGCGGGATGCGGATCGAAGCCCCGCGGTCGGCCACGCCGTAGCTGAACTTGTCGATCGACTGCGTCTCGTGGAGGCCGGTGAGGCGGAGGTGGTTATCGGGACCGTACACGGCGATGTGCTCGTCGCGGTACTTGTCGAACGCCGCCATCAGCTTCTCGAAGTAGACCTTGCCGCCGACTTCGCGCATGTGCTTCGTCGAGAAATTGGAGTGCATGCCGGAGCCGTTCCAGTCGAGCGGCGAGTTGAACGCGCCGAGGATCGGCTTGCACCGCCACTCGACGTCGATCTCGTACTCCTCGCAAAGCCGGGACATGATGTAGCGCGCGACCCACATCTGGTCGGCCGCGCTCTTCGAGCCCTTGCCGAAGATCTGGAACTCCCACTGGCCCTTCGCCACCTCGGCGTTGATGCCTTCAATCTTGATCCCGGCATCCAAGCAGATGTCGATGTGACGCTCGACGATCTTGCGGGCGACGGAGCCCACGTTGCTGTAGCCGACGCCCGTGTAGTACGGTCCCTGCGGAGCCGGGTAGCCACCCTTCGGGAAACCGAGCGGGGCGCCGTCCTTGTAGAAGAAGTACTCCTGCTCAAACCCGAACCAGGTGTCCGGATCATCCGGAATCGTCGCCCGCGAGTTCGAGGGATGCGGGACACCCGTGTGCAGGAAGGTCTCGCACATCACCAACACGCCGTTCGTGCGCGTCGAATCCGGGAACACCGCGACCGGCTTCAGCACGATGTCCGAGCTCTTGCCTTCCGCCTGACGCGTCGAGCTTCCGTCGAAGCCCCAGTTGGGCAGCTCCGCGAGCGTCGGGAAGCTGGCAAATTCCTTGATCTGCGTCTTGCTGCGCAGTCCGGCCAGCGGCAGATAGCCGTCGAGCCAGATGTATTCGAGTTTGTATTTGGCCATGAGGGTAAGGTTGTTGCGGCGTTGGGACGGTGGACGGGGTCGTGGGACTCCAGCAACCGAAAACAGGCACGGAAAAGCACCTTACGTGCCACCGCATTCCAGAAATCCCATTCATGCGAGAATTTTCCCCGCGCGTCGTTCGTCTGGACAATTTCAGGCACGGCCAGCCCTTGCCCTTCCGTCCGAAAAGCGCAAAAATGCGCACCTTCGTGATCCATCCGGTCAAAGACACCCAGCGGGCGTTGGTGCGCATCGGCTACGATGGCCGGGTGCACAAGACGTTCCGCGGCCCGCTGGCCGAGGAGCGCTTCACCAACGAGGTCCGGGTCCTCCGCCACCTCGAGGCGCGGGGCTGCGACTTCGTTCCGCGGCTGCTCGAATCCGATCCGTCCACCCTCAAGATCGTCACGACCAACTGCGGTCGCATCGTCGAGCACCTCGATCCAGAACGCATGCAGGCCCTCTACGCGTCGCTCCCGCCATACGGGGTGCGCCACGAGGATCCGTTCCTCCGCAACGTGACCTACCGGACGTCCGACGGGCGGTTCTGCCTCATCGACTTCGAATTCGCCACAATCCTCGACGAGTCCGGCTGCCCGATCTCCGAGTCGCCGACCCGACCGCCGGACGCCTGACGTTTCCCGCCGCCCTCCCCTTCCCTCCGTGTCATCGGCCGAATCCCCCCCCTCCCCCGCTCCGCCGGAGTCCCCGGCCTCCGCCGCCCGGCCCGCACGCATTCGCTGGTCCGGCCTCACCGACCGGGGCCGGGTCCGCGCCAACAACGAGGACGCCTTCCTCGCCCTGACGTTCGATGGCCGCGAGGTGCGCTACCTCGGCAAGACCGGGGAAAGCGTCATCGATGGCCGCGAATTCATCTTCGCCGTCAGCGACGGCATGGGCGGCGCCAACTCCGGCGAAATCGCCAGCCGCATGGCCATCGATCGCATCACCCACCTGCTGCCCCAGAATCCGGTGCCGCGCAGCGGGGACGAACACGCCGCCCGCTCCGCAATCCTCACCCGTCTCTTCGCATCCATCCACAAGGATCTCCTCGCGCTCGGGTCCAGCTACGAGGAATGCGCCGGAATGGGCGCCACGCTGTCGCTCTGCTGGGTGACCGCCCGCGCGGTCCACTTCGCCCACGTCGGCGATTCACGTCTCTACGCCTTGCCGCTCGGCGGGCCGCTGCGCCAGCTCACCGCCGACCACAACCACGTGGGCTGGCTCCTGCGCCAGGGGCGGATCAACGAGCGCGAGGCCCGCAGTCACCCGCTCCGGCACTCCCTCCATCGCGCCATGGGCGCGGGGCTCCGGGAGGCCGAACCCGACCTCGGGTCCTGCCCGGTCGGCGTCGGCGACCGCTTCCTGCTCTGCACCGACGGGGTCATCGATGGTCTCTGGGATCGGCACCTCGACGAACTGGCCCGGGACGACGCCTCCCTCCCCGCCGGCGAGTCGCCCGCCCAGCGCATCGTGCGCGAGGCCGTCGAAAAATCGGGGCGCGACAACGCCACGGCGCTGATCTTCGAATTCCTCGACGGCCCCACCCCGGCCGAGAGTTGATGTCCGCGCTCACGCCTCTCTTCGTCTACGGTACGCTCAAGCGGGGTCAGCCCGCCGCGTCGCGCCTTGCCGGACAGCGCTGCCTGGGACCCGCCCAGACGGGTCCGGGGTTCACGCTCCATCACCTCGATGGCTACCCGGGAATGGTTCGTCAGCAGGATCCCGAGGCCTTCGTCACCGGTGAGCTCTGGCTGGTCGATGACGCCTGCCTCCGCGCCCTCGACGACTACGAGGGCGTCGCCGAGGGGCTCTACCGGCGCGAGTCCATC
This sequence comes from Verrucomicrobiota bacterium, assembly GCA_016871755.1. Classification (GTDB taxonomy): domain Bacteria; phylum Verrucomicrobiota; class Verrucomicrobiia; order Opitutales; family Opitutaceae; genus UBA6669. Next base: position 80,378 of record VHCJ01000011.1, read on the forward strand.
ACGCTTGTCACTCCGGGCCTGCCGGCGGTGGCGCACACCTACGTGTACGCGCGGTCCGTCATCGGCCGCCGGCGCATCGGCGCGGCTTGGCCGCCCGCGGAGTAGTTCCGAGACCTCGGATCAGCCGGCCCGGCGAGCCATCGGGCCGCGCGGCACGGCCGCCGCTTTGCGTCGCTCCCCGCCCCACCGCCCGGCACCCGGTCGCCGCCGGCGCAGGCTAGGCCCCGCCGGGCGTGACGGCAGGCCGGGGCACGCGCGCGACCCGCACGAAGCGGGCGCGGAACAGCTCGTCCATCGTTTCCTGAAGCGCCGCCGGCACCCGCGCCGTCAAATCAGCCAGCGGCGGCTTCGGCCCAGCGTCTTCCTCCTCCTCCTCCCGCGCCGGACGGGCCGCCGGAACGCGCGCCACGGCCTCGGGAACCTCCGACGACTCGCCCGCCGCAATCACTTCCAGAGGTGGTCCCTCCTCGCCCGCCAGCCCCCCGTCGGCTTCCGAAAGTGCCCACTCATCGCGTTCCCGCCCCAACGCCTCGCTCTCCCGTCCCAACGCCTCGCCCACCGGCGCTCGTCCGTCGCCTCCGCGCGCCCGCCCATCGCCCCCCTGCGCCGGCCCATCGCTCACCCGCCCTGCCGCGTCGCCACCCTGCGCCGCCGGGTCGCCGCCCCCACCAAGCGCAGCGCCGCTCCGACCGAGCGCGCCACCGCCCGGCTCCGCGCCCGGCGACACCAGACGGTCCCCGTCCTGACCCTGCGCGGATGACGACGCCGCCGTGCTCGCCCCTCGGTAGCTCCGCGGGGCTCCGCCGGGTACCACCGGCGGTCTGCCCGCTGCCTCCGCACGGGCGCCAACCAACGCGGCTTGGGACGCCGCGAGCGCGGACTCAACCTGCGCGGCCAGGCGCTGATTCAGCGCGAGGACCGCCGTCAGGCTTTTTTTTTTGCGCCCTCCGGCTCGCCGCTCCCCGCTTCCGCGAGGGCCGCGATCTCGCGGATCAGGCTGTCGATGGCGCGGGCCCGGCTGGCCTCGACGGCCTTGAGCAGGGTCACCTCAAAATTGATCCGCTCGGCGAGGCCCAGACGCACGCTGCTCTCGCCCTCCCGGAGGGCGTCGAGCATGCGCGTGATCTGCTCCGTGGTCAGGCTAACCCCGCCCAGCTGCGCGCTCTTGCCCCCGTGGCCGATCGCGTCGAGCAACGCGGTCCGCACGCGCGTCTGCACGTCGGCCAGCAGCCGGACCAAGTCGCGTCCCGAGGCATCGCACGCGTCCACGATGCGCACCAATTCCGCGTGGTCGCCACTCGCGAGCGCCCCGGCGAGGGCCGCGACGGTCTCCTCGGCGACGAGGCCGTAGACGTCGAGGACATCGGCCTCGGCGATCGACTGCCCGCAGAACGAAATCATCTGGTCGAAGATCGACTGGGCGTCGCGCATCCCGCCGTCAGCCATCCGGGCGATGCAGGCCAGCGCGCCGTCGGTCACGTCGATTTTCTCGTCGGCGGCGATCTTGCGCAGCCGCTCGACGATGAGCGGGGCCGGGATCGGCTTGAGGTCGAACCGCTGGCAGCGCGAGAGGATGGTCGGAAGCACCTTCTGCACGTCCGTCGTCGCGAAGACGAACTTCACGTGCGCCGGAGGCTCCTCAAGCGTCTTGAGCAGCGCGTTGAACGCCTGGTTCGAGAGCATGTGGACCTCGTCGATGATGTAGACCTTGTACTTGCCCTGCGCCGGGGCGTAGCGCACGTCGTCGCGGAGGTCGCGGATCTGGTCGACCGAATTGTTGGAGGCGCCGTCGATTTCGATCACGTCCATCGACGTGCCCTCCGCGATGGCGCGCACCGCCGGATCGGCCGGATCAAAGTCGGCCTTCGGCCCGCCGGTGCAGTTCAGCGCCTTGGCGAAGATGCGGGCAGTCGAGGTCTTGCCCGTCCCGCGGGGTCCGACGAACAGGTACGCGTGGGCGATGCGGCCCCGGGCGATGGCGTTGCGCAGGGTGCGGACGACGTGGTCCTGACCGACGACGTCGTCGAAGGTCTGGGGGCGCCACTTGCGCGCAATCACCTGGTAGCCGGAGGACACGCGACCAGTCCATGCACGCGCCGCGCCCGCGCAACCGAAAACTCCGCCGCCTCTTGGGAAGGCGGTGGCGCAGACCACCGCTCCCGTCCGGCGCGGTGCCGACCTCCGCCCGGACGCGGCCGACAGGGCGCGGCCCGGGGTCCGGCGCGGTCGTCGTGCGCTCCCTAGCGCAGCGCGAGGGCGGGCAGGCGCCAGATGTCCGAAGCGTACTCCCGGATGGTCCGGTCGCTCGAGAACTTGCCCATCCGGGCGGTGTTCAGGATCGCCATCCGGGCCCACCGCCGGCGGTCCCGGTAGGCGGCGTCCGCCCGGGCCTGTGCTCCGCAGTAGGCGCGGAAGTCCGCGAGGACGAGGTAGGGGTCCCCGCCGTTGAGGAGGCTGTGATGGAGCAGGCCGAAGGCATGGTGCTCCTCGGAGGAGAAGAAGTTCGAACCAATCCAGTCGACCACGGCCCGCAGTTCCTCGTCGCGCTCGTAATACGCCCACGGGGAGTAGCCCTGCGCCTTGAGGGCGACCACCTCCTCGACGGTGTGGCCGAAGATGAAGATGTTCTCCGGGCCGACCTCCTCCCGGATTTCGACGTTGGCGCCGTCGAGCGTGCCGATGGTGAGCGCGCCGTTCAGCGCGAGCTTCATGTTGCCGGTGCCCGAGGCTTCCTTCCCCGCGGTGGAAATCTGCTCCGACAGGTCCGCCGCCGGGATGATCTTCTCCGCGAGGGAGACCCGGTAGTTCGGGAGGAACGCAACCTTCAGGCGCCCGCCGATGCGTGGATCGGAATTGATCCGGGCCCCGACGAGGTTGATCGCGCGGATGATGTTCTTCGCGAGGTCGTAGCCGGGCGCGGCCTTGGCGGCGAAGACGAAGACGCGGGGAACGAGGTCGAGCGACGGGTCCTGCAGGAGGCGCCGGTACAGGGCGAGGATGTGCAGCAGGTTCAGGTGCTGCCGCTTGTACTCGTGCAGGCGCTTGATCTGAACGTCAAAGAGTGCATCGGGCGAGACCTCGAGGCCGCACTGCTCGCGGATGACGGCTGCGAGGGCCACCTTGTTCGCGCGCTTGATCGCCATGAACGCGTCCTGGAACGCGGCGTCATCGGCCACGCGTTCCAGTCCGCGCAGGAGGCCGAGGTCGCGCACCCAGGCGGACGAACCGAGCGTGCGGGAAATGAGCGCAGCCAGCTGCGGGTTGCAGTCGAGCAGCCAGCGGCGCGGCGTGATGCCGTTGGTCTTGTTGCGGAACTTCCCCGGGTACAGGGCGTCGAACTCCGGGAAGAGGAAGCGCTTCAGGAGGTCGGTGTGCAGCGCCGCGACGCCGTTCACCGCGTGCGAGCCGACGACGGCGAGGTTCGCCATGCGGATCGCCTTCGCCCCGTGCTCCTCGATCAGCGAGCAGGCCTGCTTCTTGGCGTCGTCACCCGGCCAGCGGCGCTCCACCGCCGCCATCAGGCGGTGATTGATTTCGAAGATGATCTGGAGGTGCCGCGGCAGCACCCGGCCGAAGAGCGGCACGCCCCACGCCTCCAGGGCCTCGGGCAGGAGGGTGTGGTTGGTGTAGCCGAAGGTCGCCACCGTGATCTCCCACGCGCGATCCCATGCGAGGTCGTGCTCATCGACGAGCATGCGCATCAGTTCCGGCACCGCCACCGCCGGGTGCGTGTCGTTCAGCTGCAGCGTCACCTTGTCCGCAAAGTTGTCCCAGGAATTGCCCGCGACCCGCATGTGCCGCCGGATGATGTCCCGCAGCGAGCACGCAACGAAGAAGTACTGCTGCACGAGGCGGAGTTCCTTGCCGTTCTCCGTGCGGTCGTTCGGGTAGAGCACCTTCGAGACCGTCTCGCCCACGGCCTTCTCACGCACCGCCTCGACGTAGCCGCCGGAGTTGAAGACCGCGAGGTCGAACTCCTCCGTGGACCGCGACGCCCAGAGGCGGAGGAAGTTCACCGTCTTGGTGCCGTAGCCGGCGATCGGAATGTCGTAGGGCACGCCGAGGATCGCGCGGCTCCGCACCCAGCGCGGCCGGTAGTGGCCGCGATCGTCGAAGACGTTCTCCACCTCGCCGTAGACCCGGACCTCGATCGCGTAATCCGGGCGGATCACTTCCCAGGGCGTGCCGAAGATCATCCAGGCATCCGGGTGCTCGACTTGGTGGCCGTTCACGAATTCCTGCCGAAAGAGGCCGAACTCGTAGTGGATGCCGTAGCCGATCGCTGGCAGGTCCAGCGTCGCCAGCGAGTCGAGGAAGCACGCCGCCAGCCGCCCCAGGCCGCCGTTGCCGAGGCCCATGTCGACCTCCTGCTCAAGCAGCGCCTCGAAATCAACCCCGAGTTCCTGCAGGGCCTGCCGCGCCGGTTCGAGCAGCCCGGTGTTGGAAAGGTTGTTCTCCATCAGCCGCCCCATCAGGTACTCCAGCGACAGGTAGTACAGTCGCCGCGCATTGCTCTGGTTGTGCAGCCGCTGCGTCGCAATCAGCCGCGCCAGCACCGCCTCGCGCACCGCCATCGCCGTCGCCAGCCACCAGTCCCGTGGCTGGGCCGTCGTGGTGTCGCGAGCCAGCGTGTACGTCAGGTGACGCAGGATCGCCTGCTTGAACTTGGCCGATCCGCTTTCCGCGGTGAGCGCCGGGGCAAACTCGGCCGGAGCAACGGCCGAGGCGGTCGGGGCGGCCGCAGCGGCCGAGGGTGCCGCAGGAGCCACGGGGACGGGACGAGCCGGTTGACGACGTTTCGGAGTCTTGTTCTCCAGAGGCTGCTTGCCCGTCTTGGCGGGCCTTTTAAGGCCTTTTCGGGACGCCGCTAACTGGTCACTCGCCTGTTGCATAAGTGCCTCCATGTCAGTGCCGTCGTCAAAGTCCTCGGAGTTGTCTACTGGCCATCCGGTTTTCATCGGTTTCTCGGAAGAGTGAAGCGTTTGAACTCGGCCGCCACCTGTTTGCAGCGGACATGCAGGAGGAAAAGGCAGGTGAACCAGAAACCGTGCCAGTCCGCCGCCGCGATGGCAACCCCCGGGTCGGCGCGATCAGGACTTCTGGAAGCGGCGTGCCAGTTCGCCGTGATTCAGCTCGATGTAGGTGGGGCGGCCGGTCGGGCTGGTCAGGGGCGCCCGGGTGGCAAAGAGTTGGGCAATCAGGGTGATCGCTTCCGCCTCGCCGCGCAGAGGCGGGAGGCGAACGCCCTTCGCCGATGCGAGCCGGGCAAGCTCCTCCCGGGCCAGCGCGAGGTCGTTCTCCTGCATGCGCCCTTCCCGCAGGGCGCCAAGGATGTCGCGAAAGAACGTCTCGGCATCCCCCGGCTCCAGCCACGCCGGCAGCGCCTCGAGCCGAAAGAAGCTGCGACCGAATTCCGCCACCTCGAAGCCGTGGCGATTCAGGAAGTCGAGCCGGTCGAGCAGCAACGCCGACGAAACCGGATCCAACTCGATCGGAATCGGCAGGAGCAGGCGCTGGGACGGCACGTCGCCGGCCTTGAAGTCGCCTTGGATGCGCTCGAACCAGATGCGCTCGTGCGCCGCGCGCCGATCCAGCAGCACGAGCCCCGCCGCCGTCTCGAACAGGACCGTCGCACCGTGCGCGACCCCGACGAAGCGCCACGCCGCCAAGGGCCCACGTCCGCCCTCCCCCGCCGGCACCGGCGCGGGCCGCGAAAGCGAACCCGCCCCGCCCGGCGGCGGCGTCCCAAGGGCGGCCCGCTCAGCCGTCCGCACCCCCGGCAAAGGCGTCGGCGCCCGCGGCCCGAGCCCCGCCGGGACAGCCGTCGCGCCCACCCCACCCGCTCCCGCCTGAGCCGGGGGCACGGGTCCCGCAGCCGTCGTTCCGCCGCCCGGCGCCGCAGCGGCGCCCCGGGCTGCGACGGGCGATGCCGCGCCGATCGGAGCGGAGCCTGTCGCGAACGTTCCGGGCATCACCGACGCCGCGTCGGGCATCACCGCCCCCGCTCCGAGCATTGCCGACGCCGCTCCGGGCGTCGCCACCCCGGCTCCTGGCATCGCCGACGCCGTTCCGGACGTCGCCACTCCGTCTCCTGGAATCACCGACACCGTTCCTCGAATCGGCGCCGCGGCCCCCGGCGCGACCGGGGAGGCCTCCGGCGCGACCGCGGACGCAGGAGGCCGCAGCGCCACCGTGGACTCCGCGCTCCACCGGCCCGCCTCGTTTAGGTCGCGCAGCCGCGCCAGCACGCTGCGGATGACGAACCCGCGGACTGCGGGTTCGCTGCGGAACCGCACTTCGCGCTTGGCGGGGTGCACGTTCACATCCACCGCCGCGGGATCGATCTCAAGGAAAAGGAAGGCCAGCGGATAACGGCCCTTCGGCAGCGAATCCTGGTAACTCTCGATCAACGCGAAGTTCAGCGTCCGGCTGTCGACCGGGCGCTGGTTGACGAAGGTGATCATTTCGTGCCGGGTCGAACGCCCCACCCCCGGACGGCCGATCAGGCCCCGCAGGCGGAGGCCGTCCGCCTCGCTCTCCAGCGGCACGACGGACTCCGCGATCTGCCGGCCGAAGATTTCGGCGATGCGATCCTCCAACCGCCCGCACTCCGGCGAGCGGAAGATGGTCCGGCCGTCCTCGATCAGGCTGAACGCCACGTCGGGCCGCGCGAGCGCATACAGCCTCACCCCTTGCACCAGGTGCGCGGCCTCGGTCGTGTCGCTCTTGAGGAACTTGCGCCGCGCGGGCACGGAATTGAAGAGCTGCGCCACCTCGACGCGGGTTCCGACCGGGCAGCCGCAGTCGCGGACGTGGACGATCCGGCCACCGTTGACCAGGACCTCGGTTCCGACGTCGTCCTCGCGGCGGCGCGTCTGGAGGGTGAAGCGGGACACGCTCGCGATCGAAGGCAGCGCCTCACCGCGAAAACCGTACGAGCGCAGCCGATCCAGGTCGTCGGCCGCCACGATCTTGCTCGTCGCATGCCGCTCCAGCGCAAGGAGGGCGTCGTCACGGGCCATGCCGTGGCCGTCGTCCTCGACCCGCATCAACGCCCGGCCCCCGACCCGGAACTCGACCTCGATCCGGGTGGCGCCGGCGTCGAGCGCGTTCTCCACCAGTTCCTTCACGACGGCCGCCGGACGCTCGATCACCTCACCAGCGGCGATCTGGTTCGCGACGCGATCGGAAAGGATGCGGATCTGGCCCATCGAGGGCGGGAATGTCGTGCAATCGTCCCGGAGCGCCAAGCGCTTTCGACGGACCGCCTTACTTCCGGGCGTCGGGGGAATCGGTGCCCCGCCCCGCATCCGGCGCGGGGGTTGGCGGCGCGTCGAGCCCGCGGACATCCACGAGGTTCACGAGGTACGTCATCGCGCGCATCGGCCGGAGCACGGCGTTGCCGATCATGATCGGTTCGACTGAGACCGAGCGTTCCTCCGGCAGGCGGGCCGAAAACCACGCGAGCAGGCACGAACTGGCGAAGCTCGAGACGAAGAACCACCCAAAGACGGGAACGCTGAGGGCCGGTCCAGAGGCGGAGTCGGTGCGGAGGAACCAGCCCCAGACGATCGGCGCCAGACCGCCGCCGAGCGCGGTCACCGCCCCGTGAATCGACACCATCAGCGGGCGCTCCGCCTCGGGCACGATCTTGGGCAGGTAGTTCAGGCTGGCGATGCTCCAGCACGACGTCGCCACGCCGATCAGAAAATAGCTGCCGAGGACGCCGGCGATTCCGGCCCCCTCCCAGCGGAGATAGAACCACCAGAAGGCCGCGACCGCCGCGTAGATCCATAGACCCACCAGCATGAACGGCCGCGCGCCGGTCACGTCGATCCGCCGCGCGAGGGTCCACGCTGCGAGGATCACGCCGAGGTAGCGCGCCACCTCGAAGACCATGATCGCGCTCAGGGACAGTCCCGGCCCCACCTTCAGGTAGTAGGCGCCGAAGGGCACGATCGGCGTCACGACCACCGAGAACCACAGCGCGAGCAGAAGGTAGGCGCGGAACGTACTGCGCGTGAGCAGGTGCTGCGGCGTGGCGCGGGCGACATCCATCAGGCTGACCGGGCGCGGCCGTGGGGCGTCCGGCAACTGATTCAGCGCCCGGTAGCTGAGGAGCGAGCCGAGGACCGCGATCCCGTACTGCAGCAGCAACGCGGGGTACACGGGCAGGAACGCAAAGAGCGCGGCGCAGACCAGCAGCGTGAGAACGCCCGCGACGCCCGCCAGGTACTGGTCGCTCGCGAAGTAGCGCCCGCGCACCGCGGCCGGGACGATCGCGTACAGCCACGGCGTGCTGGCCGAGGCCCCGACGGCCCGGAACAGGCAGAAGAAGAACACGCTCCACACCAGCAGCTGCACCATCCACGTGCGCGGCCCCCACGCCGCCGCGAGCATCGTCAGGGCCATCGGCACCACGAGGAAGAAACTCCGCATCCGCCAGCCGCCGAGCATCACGCGCTTGAAGCCGAAGCGCGGCAGCAGCGCGGTCGCAAAGATCTGCACGGGGGTGAGGACGAAGACCCAGGCGTACGCCAGGCCCACCTGCGCGGGGGACGCGCCGAGTTGCTCGGCGAAAAGCACCATGGGCGTGCCGAGACCGATCTGCCACGTCGGCGCGTTGAAGAACGCGAACGCCAGCCCCGGACGCACCGTCCGGAGCGCCGGGTCATCCTGCGCGCTCGAGAACCAGCGCCACATCACGCCTTGGCGGCGCGGAGGACGCGCCGCCACCGGGCGAGTTGCCGGCGCACCTGCACCGGCCCGGGCATGCCCGTGCCGCGCCGCAGTTGCATCGCCCGCCGCAGGTCGAAGACGCCCCGCCAGTCGTCACCGAACTTCGGGTGCACCTGCTGGACCGCCGCGGTCTCCAGCGCGTTCAGCGCCACGCCGGAACGTTCTGCCAGCTTGACCACGGCGCCCACCGCATGGTGGGCCTCCCGGAAGGGCACGCCCCGGATCACGAGGTAGTCCGCGAGATCCGTCGCCAGCAGTCCCGGATCCGCGACCGCCGCCGCGCAGCGGTCGCGCTTCACGGTCATCCCGGCCAGCGTGCCCGCGAGCACGTCGAGGCAGATCGCCGTCTGGTCGTGGCTGTCGAACACCGGTGGCTTGTCCTCCTGAAGGTCGCGGTTGTAGGTCAGCGGCAGTCCCTTCGCGAGGGTGAGCAGCGTGTGCAGGTTGCCCTGGAGGCGCGCCGACTTGCCGCGCAGCAACTCGCAGGAGTCCGGGTTCTTCTTCTGCGGCATGAGCGACGAACCCGTGCAGAAGGCATCCGGCAGGTCGACGAAGCCGAACTCCACGCTCGACCACAAGATCAGGTCCTCGGCGATGCGCGAGAAGTGCACGCCCGCCGTGGCGCACGCGGCGGCGAACCCGATGAACAGGTCGCGGTCCGCGACGGTGTCCATCGAGTTCTGCGTCACCTGCGCGCGGCCGCGCGAATCGACGAAGCCCAGGGCCCGCGCCGTGAATTCGCGGTCGATCGGGAGGGTCGTGCCGGCGATCGCGCCGGAGCCCAGCGGGCACCAGTTGGCCTGCGCCCGCACCTCGGCGAGGCGCGCGGCGTCGCGGTCGAGCATTTCCATCCAGGCGAAGAGATGGTGGGCGAGCACCACGGGCTGCGCCCGCTGGAGGTGCGTGTAGCCGGGGATGAGGACCTCCCCGTCGCGCTCCGCGAGGGAGAGCAGCGCCCGCTGCGCCCCGCGCACCCGGGCCTCGAGGTCCGCGGTCGCGTGCTTGAACCAGAGCCGCATGTCGGTCGCGACCTGGTCATTGCGGCTGCGGGCCGTGTGCAGCCGGGCCGCCGCCGGCACGCGGGCCGTGAGCGCCTGCTCGATGTTCATGTGGACGTCCTCGAGCTGGGTCCGCCAGGCGAAGGTGCCCGCCTCGATCTCCTTCAGGATGTCTTCCAGCCCGCCGTGGATCGCGTCGCGTTCCGCGCGGGAGATGAGCCCCACATGGGCGAGCATCGCCAAGTGGGCCTTGCTGCCCGCGATGTCGAAGCGCGCCAGGCGCGCGTCGAACGAGACGCTCTCGCTGAAACGGAGCATGAGTTCCGCGGGGCCGGCGGAGAACCGTCCCCCCCAAGTCGCCTGTGCTTGCTTTGCCATGGCAGTAAAGCCGCAGCAAACCGGCGGCCGGCGGGCGGCGCAACGCGAAACCGGACCGCCCCGATCCGCAGCCGCGACGAACGGAGCCGACCCTCGGAATGCCATTGGCGAGCCGCGTCCGAGTCACCAGCCTGCGGACCATGCACCGCCTGCGCCTCCCCGGCCTCCTCCTGCTCGCGGGCCTCGCGCTCGCCGCGCCGGCGGGGATGCCGCGGCCGGAGAGCGGCTTCGAAGGCCAGTCGGTCGCCGTCGAACCCGCGCGCACCTCGATCTACGTTGGCACGGTGACCCTGACGATGCCGACCTTCGTGCGGCGCGGGGCGGTGTTTGAAAGCACCTATGACTGCAAAGTCTTCCCTTACTTCTTTGCGAACGAGCACGGGACCCTGCGCATCGACGTGACCGATGCCGACTTGGACGCGCTGCGGCGCGGGCAGCCGATCGACTTCCGCGGGCACGCGCGCAGCCACCGTGACGCGGAGCGGACGGTGGAAGGCCGGGCGACCCCGGAGACCCCGACGGAAGGACGGCTCAAGGTGCGGGTCCACGTCTCGCGCCGGATCGAGTTGATCTTCAACACCCGTTACCGCTGGGCAGCCCCGCCCCCGCGCCGAGCCCCTGACCGGCGATGCACCGGGCGGGCAGCGCCCTCCTGGCGCGCCCGGCGGGATTCGAACCCACGACCGCCCGCTTAGAAGGCGGGTGCTCTATCCAGCTGAGCTACAGGCGCGAAGAGGAGAACCGCACCGTCTTGCGGCGACGGCGCTTCAGCCGCGGAAAGCTGACGCAATTGGCTAGCGCGGGCAAGCGGCGAATCCGACGCAGAGCCGCGCGGAGACGACATTTCACTTGAAACGCCGAAGGTCACCCGCAACCCTCTCCCTCCCACGTTCGGTTTACGCCCCGATCGTCTATCGGTTAGGACAGGAGATTCTCATTCTTCAAAGCGGGGTTCGATTCCCCGTCGGGGCGCCAATTTCAGGTTCTTCCCGAGGGTGCGCGCTTCGAGCGCTGGAGTCCCCGGCGAGCAGCGGCCCGACACTTCGTCAACGTCGGGGATTGTGCCGGGGCGATTCCCGGCTTCGCTTGCGGCATGAATCTCTCCGCTCGCATCCTGCCTCTCCTTCTCGTCCTCGCCGCGCCGCTCGGCGCCGCCTTGGTGGAGAACACCGTCTCCTACCGCCAGGGCGAGACCGCGCTTGAGGGTTTTCGGGTGCACGATGGCGCCAAGGCCGGGAAGCGGCCCGCCGTGCTGGTGATCCATCAGTGGACCGGCCTCTCCGAGAACGAGCGTCGGCGCAGCCGGATGCTCGCGGACTTGGGCTACACGGTCCTGGCCGCGGACATCTACGGCACGGGCATCCGTCCCAAGCCGCCCGCCGCGGGCAAGGAGGCCGGTAAGTACAAGGGTGACCGCGCCTTGTTCCGCGCGCGCCTCGAGGCGGCGCTTGATCTTCTGCGCGCTGATCCGCTGACGGATCCGGCGCGCATCGCGGTGATCGGCTACTGTTTCGGCGGCACCGGAGCCCTCGAGGTGGCCCGTTCCGGCGCGGCGGTGGCCGGTGTCGTCTCGTTCCACGGCGGGCTCGACGCGCCCGAAGACATGAAGGCCGCCGCCGGGAAGATTCCGGCGAAGGTGCTGGTGCTCCACGGCGCGGACGATCCGTTTGTCTCCGCCGCCGAGATCGCCGGTTTCCAGAAGGAGATGACCGCGGCGAAGGCCGACTGGCAGATGGTGTACTACAGCGGCGCCGTGCACAGCTTCACGCAACCCGAGGCGGGCAGCGATCCTTCTGACCTGACCCCGAAATTTTGAGCCGCCTTGGGTGTTAGTCTGGGCCACCAGAAAGGACCCAGACCATGAAAGGCAAACGACATACGACTGAGGACAAGATCC
>VHCJ01000012.1:0-80000 GCA_016871755.1 Verrucomicrobiota bacterium
CTACCTGCAGACGGTCAGCCCCACCGCCACCTCGGAAATGCACCTCAAGTTGGTCGAGGTCATCGCGCTCGGTAACGGCTCGAAAGCCGAGAAGGCATTCTTCGAGCACGTGGACCACGCCATGAAGGGCTACCTGCGCACCTACGGACTGACCAAGGGCGTCCGTCGTGAATCTGACCCGAGTTGAGTTCCATCGAGATCGCTGAATCGGGACGCAGTCGCGCCCCCCCGGCGGTCCGCATCGACCTGCCTCCGTTCTAGTCCGAACCCGGAGCAGATCATTGCTAGGGGAACGCCCGCCGCTGCTCCCGCAGCGAGGCCAGCCTAACGGATCGACTTTGGGGTTGTCATCATATCAACGCATCTGCATACGTTGATACGAACTATGATTGACCGGCCGATTTCCGAGCTCTTTTCCTCCGGGCGGCCGCTGCGTTCGCTGGAGTTCTTCCCGCCGAAGGACGACGCGGGCGTCGAGCATCTGCGGCAGGCCGCCGCCGCGTTGCGGAAGATTTCTCCGGACTTCGTCTCGGTCACCTACGGGGCCGGCGGCAGCACGCGGGAACGCACCGCGCAGGTCAGCGCCCTGCTCAAGCGCGAGCTGGGTTTCACCGTGATGCCGCACCTGACGTGCGTCGGACACGGCACCGAGGAGTTGCACGCGCTGGCCGATCGCATCCACGGCGAGGGTTTCCGGAACATCATGACGCTGCGGGGCGATCCGCCGAAGGGCGTCACGCACTTTGAACCGACCGCAGGAGGCCTGCGCTACGCGAGCGAGTTGGTCGCGCTGCTCAAGCGCCGCCACCCCGACTTCTGTCTCGGCGTCGGCGGCTATCCCGAAAAGCACCCGGAGGCCGCCAGCGCCGCAGCCGATCTCGATACGCTGCGCGCCAAGGTCGATGCGGGCGCGAGCTTCATCACCACCCAGCTCTTCTTCGACAACGCGGTGTACTTCCGCTTCGTCGAGCGCTGCCGCGCCCACGGGATCCACGTCCCGATCGTGCCGGGAATCATGCCGGTGCTTTCGCTGCGACAGATCGAGCGTTTCACCGCGCTCTGCGGCGCCTCGCTGCCGGTCACGCTGCGACGTCGGCTGGAGGCCACGGATGATCAGCCGGAGGTCGTGGAAATGATTGGGCTCGATTGGGCACTCGACCAGATCCGCGACCTCGTCGCCTCCGGCGCACCGGGTTACCATCTTTACATCCTGAACCGCGCCCGCAGCGCCCTCGCCCTCGCGGCCGGCCTCGCGGCCTGAGCACGCCGGCGCCCGCGCCGGGCCCCGGTGCCGGGGCCGAAACGGTTTCGGTTGGCCTCGGGTCACGGGAGTGTTTCTCTGACGGCATGCGCTCCCCTCGCTTTGCCCTTCGCCTCGTGGCAGCGGTCCTCGTCGGCCTCCCCTTCGCCGCCTCGCTCTCCCCGGCGCTCCTCGGTGCCGCCGCCGCCCCCAGCAAGGTGCGCGTCCTGATCATCGACGGGCAGAACAATCACGCCTGGCGGGTCAACACGCCGCTTCTGGCGAAGATCCTCACCGACACGGGCCGCTTCACGGTCGACATTTCCACGACGCCCCCCGCGCGTCCCGCGCCGCCGCGCGCGCCGCGCAATCCCACGCCCGAGCAACTCGCCGCGCAAGAGGCCGCGGTCCGCCAGGCCGAGGCCGACGCCAAGATCCACGACGCCAAGGCCCCCGCTCTCTGGGCCGCCTGGCGCCCGCGGTTCTGGAACTACGATGTCGTGCTCTCCAACTACAACGGCGAGGACTGGCCGGAGGAGGTCCGCACCGCGTTCGTCGCGTACGTGCGCGGGGGCGGCGGGTTCGTGTCGTATCACGCCGCCAACAACGCCTTCCCGAATTGGCCGGAGTACAACGCGATGATCGGTCTTGGCGGCTGGGGCGGGCGCACCGAGATGTCCGGTCCCTACCTGCGGCTCCGCGCCAATGGCTGGTTCCGCGACACCACCACTGCGGGTCCGGGTGGCGGCCATGGACCGCAGCACGAATTCATCATCGAGGCCCGCCAGCCCGATCACCCGATCCTCGCCGGCCTGCCGGCGCGCTGGCGCAATGCCAAGGACGAGCTCTACCACGGGCTGCGCGGACCGGCCGAGAACGTCACCGTGCTCGCCTCCGCCTACTCGCCCGAGACCAAGGAGCAGGAGCCGATGCTCATGGTGATTCCCTTCGGCAAGGGCCGCGTGTTCCACACCACCCTCGGGCACGCCGCCGACGCCATCAATGGGCTCAGCTTCCAGGTCACGCTCCAGCGGGGCACCGAGTGGGCCGCCACGGGGAAGGTCACCTTGCCGGCACCGCCGGCGGGGACCCTGACCGAGGACCGGCCCGCCCTCCGGGTCGTCGCCCCGTAGTCCAGGGAAGAGCGCGCGGCGGTCAGGGAAGTCGTCCGCCGCCTTGCCGCTCCACCCGCCGCGCCGGGGCGGACCTCCGGAGATCGCCCGGCCTTCCGGGATCTGTTCCGCCGCACTCGCGGCCCGCGCGACGTCGCCCAGCTCTCCATCGGTACCGCAGCGCGTTCCGGGACTCGTTCCGCTGCAGCATCCGCGGAGCTTGGCGGCCAATCCCGCTTGCCCGGACTTCGTGCCAGGGGTAAGTTTTCCTGTCACACCATTGGGTCGCTCTGGACTGGGATCAACTCGGGTTCTCGGAACACGTCGTTTCCCGACCGACGCGGCCCCTCTCGCCAACCTAGGAGCGTTGATCCCATGAAGCCCTCATCTCCCGCCCGCAAAGCACCCCGCCGCCCGGTCCCCATCACCGGCATCCTTTGCGGCACCGACTTCAGCGAAAATGCCCGTGCCGCCGCCGATGTGGGTGCGCAACTGGCCCAAGCTTGGGAACAGCCCCTCACGCTGGCCCATGCCACGCTCGACCTTGAACCCACCGCCGCCCGCACCGCCCTGTCCCGCAGGGCGCCCGGCTGCGCAAGTCCTCCTCGGCCGACATCTTGACCCGATTGCTCGAGGGCGAGGCCAGCGAGGTCCTGGCCGACCGCACCGCCGTGGGCAGCACCCGGCTCGTCGTCGTTTCGTCACTCGGCGAACGCGGACCGGCCCGCTGGTTCCTCGGAAGCGTTGCGGAGCGGACCGCCGAGCACGCCAAGGTCCCCACCTTGGTCGTCCGGCAGGCCGAGCCGTTCCATGCGTGGTTCCGCGGCGAACGGGCCCTGCGGATCTTCATCGCCTTCGACTTCACGCAAACCTCCGACGCCGCGCTGCGTTGGGTGCGCTCGGACTTGCTCCGCACCCGACCCTGCGAACTCGTGCTCGCCCACATCAACTGGCCGCCGCAGGAGGGCTCTCGGATCGGCGGGGCCACGCCGATGCAGTTGGAGGGCAACCCGCCGGAAGTCCAGCGGGTGCTGACGCGCGACCTCAAGGTCCGGGCCAACGAATTGCTCGGCACCGATGACTTCAAGGTGCGGATCGAGCCGAACTGGGGGCGTCCGGACGTACGACTCGCCGACATGGCCACCGAGGAGTCCGCCGACCTCATCGTCGTCGGTTCCCATCAGAGCCACGGTCTGAAGCGTCTCTGGCACCACTCGATTTCGCGCGGCATCCTCGAACGCGCCACCGCCAGCGTCGCGGTCGTGCCGACGCCGCCCGCCGCGCGGCATGGCGACGGGATGGTTCCATGGGTCTGGCGGGTTCTCACCGCCACCGATTTTTCGCCCGTCGGCGACCGTGCCGTGGCCCACGCCTACGCCCAGCTGCCCCAAGGGGGCTCGCTGCGCCTCGTCCACGTGATTCCACCCGGCGCCATGAGCGACTCCCAGCGTTTCGCCGGACGCCCCACGGACCGTCAGGCCGCTCAGCATCGGGCCTACGTCGCCTCCTGCCAAAAGCGTCTGGAGGCCCTGATCCCGGCCGAGGCCAAGGAACGCGGGGTGGAGACCGAAGTCGCCGTGCTGACCTCCACCGACGCCACCCGCGAGCTGCGTCAGGAAGCGGAACGGTTCGGTGCCGATGTGATCTGCCTCGGCACGCACGGACGCACCGGAGCGGCCAAGGCGCTGATGGGGTCGACCGCGCAGGCCGTGCTCGCCTCCTCCGCCCGGCCCGTGCTTCTTGTCAGGCCTCCCGCGGAGTGATCCGTCCTCCCGCCGTCGTCCGGACGGCGGAGCCCTTCCCGCCCCTTTCTCGAGGGGCGGACCGGGGGAGAGGTCGGACTCGCACGCCATGGCCCTCCCCTCCTCGATGAAACTCCTCCAGCTGGAGGCTCCCGGCCGCGCCGTCTGGCGCGAAGCCCCCGTGCCGCCGCCCGCGGCCGGCGAGGTGCTCGTCCGGATCCTCGCCGTCGCCACCTGCCCTCACTGGGATCTCCACCTGTTCGCCGGCCAGCCCATGTTCCCAGGGATGGACCTGCGCTACCCGTACCTGCCGGGCCAACCCGGCCATGAAGCCGTCGGCGAAGTGGTGGCGCTGGGACCCGACGTGCGGCGGTTGACACCCGGTTGCCGGGTCGCGGTGTGGCGCGATAGCGGGCGGCGCCCGCAGGGCTGCTACGCGCAATACAATGTGCTGAGGGAGGATGACTTGCTCGAAGTGCCGGCGGACCTGCCTCTGGACCGCGTGGCCTCGCTGGAATTGGCGATGTGCGTCGAGGTCTCGTTCCAGACCTTGGCCGCCCAGGGAGGAATCGCCGGTCGCCGGATCGGCCTCGCCGGACTCGGGCCGGCCGGCTTGGTCGCCACCCGGCTGGCGCGCGCCCACGGCGCCACGGATGTCGTCGGCATCGACCCGGTCGCGAGCCGTCGCGAGCTCGCCCTGCGCCTCGGGGCCCACCGGGTCACCGCGCCGGACGCGGCCGCGTGGCCGGCCAGCCGCGACGACGTCCACGCGTTGGACGACGCCGTGGATCTCACGGGCGTGCCGGCCTCGATCGAATTCCTCATGGACCGCACCCGCCGCTGCGTGACCCTGTTCGGCGTGCTCCGCGAGGAGGTCCGTTTTGGCCTGCGCCACCTCTTCGGTCCGGGCTTGGCGCTGGTCGGCTACGCCGACCACAATCGCGTCGCCGCCGAGACGGCGCTCGCCTTCATCGAGGCGGGTCAACTCGACCTCTCCGCGCTCATCACGCACCGCCTGCCGTTCAGTCGCTATGCGGAAGCGGTGGACCTGCTGCGACGGAAAGAGGCGATCAAGGTGCTCTTTGATCCTTGGGCGGAGGCCTAAGTCCGTTGTCTGCCGCGCCTGTGACTTCACCCCTCGACAGTCAAACGCCCGCCTTCTGGGAGGAACGTTACCGGACGGAGCGGTTGCCGTGGGACCTGGGCGGCGCGCCGATCGAGCTCGTCGAGGCTCTCGGCACCGAGCTCCGTCCGCCGGGTCGGGTGTTGATCCCGGGCTGCGGCTCCGGCTACGAGGTGAGCCTTTTCATCGCGGCCGGTTGGGAGGTCTGCGCGATCGATTTCGCCCCCGCCGCGGTGGCGCGGGCGCAAACGATCCTCGGCGCGGCGGGGCCATGCGTGCGGCTGGGGGACTTCTTTGCGGAGCCGTTCCCGGAGCCGTTCGACCTGGTGTACGATCGCACCTTCCTGTGTTCGCTCTCGCCGGTCCGTTGGCCGGAGTATGCGGACCGCGTGGCCTCGCTGCTCCGCCCAGGCGGCTGGCTCGCGGGCATTTTCTTTTACGGCGAGGATCCGGAACCGCCGCCTTATCCTCTCTCCCTCGCCAAAGCGGATCAGCTCTTCGGCACACGGTTCCGCCGACGCGCCGACCGACCGATCGCGGCGGCGCAGGCGTTGCCGGTCTACGGTGGCGGTGAACGGTGGCAAATCTGGGAGCGCCTCCCCGCTCCGACGCCATGACCTTTCCGCTCTGGGCCTATCCCCTGCTGTTCCTGACCGGATTCGCGGCGGGCGTCATCGATAGCGTCGCCGGCGGCGGCGGCATCCTCACGCTCCCCGTCTTGCTCAGCCTCGGCATGCCGCCCGCGGAAGCGATCGCCACCAACAAGCTGCAGGCGAGCTTCGGAAGCGTCACGGCGGCCTGGAGCTACGTGCGCAGCGGCGTGGTGTCGTTCCGCGCCTGCCTCCCCGGCGCGATCCTGACGTTTGTCGGTTCACTGCTCGGCGCCGCGACGCTGCAGTGGGTAAAGCCGGAATGGCTGGAGACCCTCGTTCCGTGGCTGCTGGCCGCGATCCTCATCTACACCGTGCTGCGCCCGCGACTGGGCGAGCAATCGACCCAAGCCCGCCTCTCCGCCCGGGTGTTCTTTCCGATCTTCGGCCTCGCCCTCGGTTTCTACGACGGAATCTTCGGACCGGGCGTGGGTTCGTTCTGGACGCTGGCGCTGATCGTCGTGCTCGGCCGCGACTTCGTGGCCGCGACCGGCATTACCAAGGTCATGAACGCGGCGAGCAACGTCGCCGCTCTCCTGCTCTTCCTCGTCCTTGGCAAGGTCCATCTCTCGCTCGGCCTCGTCATGGGCGCCGGCCAGATCGTCGGCGCCCGCGTGGGTGCGCGACTGGTGGTGACCCGCGGGGCGCGCTTCGTCCGGCCGATCTTCATCACGATGGTCGCCGCCGTGCTCGCCCGTCTGCTCTGGCTCAGTCTTTCGCCGACCTGAGCTACGTTCGACCCGGAGGGCCGCCACTCGCCGGACGGCGCAGATGCGATTTCCCGCTCAGGCGGACGGCCGCAGGAGGTAGGCGAGCAAGTCGTTGAACTCCTGCTCGGTGAGAGCGGACTCGAACGCGGCCGGCATCGCCGAGGAGGCGAGCACGGTCTGGGAGACAACGTCGGCCTTGGCGACGCGGCGTTCGGTCCCCGTCACGGGATCGACGACCCGGACCTCGCCGCCTTCATCCCTCAGGTCCATGCCGCCCACGGTTTCGCCGTTGCGCAGGGTCACGCTCGCCAGCCGGAAGGCCGGGTCCACGTTGCGGCTGGGATCAAGGATGTCCTCGATGAGCCGGGAAGCCCCGCGCACGCCGATGCCGTCGAGATTGGGTCCGAGATTACCGCCGTTCCCGCCAAGGCGGTGGCAGGCGGCGCAATTCTGGGCGAAGACCGCCGCGCCGCGGTGCAGGTCCGTGACCGCGATGCTGAAGGCGCCGTTGCGTTTCGCAATCATGGCATCCAGCCGGGCGTCCTCCGGCGGCAGGGCCGCGGTCAGGCGCGCCGCCCGTTCCCGCACGGAGGCGTCAAGCGAGGCAAACGCGTTCGCCAAGTCCCGGTGCCGCAGGAGCAAGGCCGGAGCCTTGCCCGCATCGACCTGCGCCATGAGCAACGCGGCGCCTTCATTCGTCCGGGCCAGCTCCGTCGCGATCGTCAGGCTCAGGTCCACCGGCGCGCCGGGCAGGGCTGCCGCGAGGTGGGCGCGGGCGGCGGCAATCGTGGGCACGGTGCCGAGCTCGAGCACGGCGATGCGTCGCATCCGGGCGGCCTCATCGGGGCGTCGCGCGACGCGACCGAGCATCTCCAGCACCGCGGGGTCCGCCGCGGGCAGTCCCCGCATGGCCGCGAGCCGCACTCCGTAGTCGAGTTCGATGCGCTCCGCGATCGCCGTCAGGGGAACCACCTTTTCGAGCAGCACCGGCTCGCGCAACGCTTCCGCCGCGCGTCGGGCGAGCGGTACATCCGATCCGGGAGCGATCGCCAAGAGGGTGTCAACCATCCAACGCCGCACCGTGTCGGGGAGGGGCCGACGGTTCTGCACCAGCGTCGCGGAAAGCCCCTCCGCCAGCGCGAGGCGCTGGGCCGCCGGGGTCTGCTCCAGCGAGCGGATCATGTCCTGAACCGCCGCTTCGAGACGCTCGGGATCAAGGTGACGCACGGCGTGCCGGGCGAATTCCCCCGCGCGTTCCCCCGCAAAGGCCGTTCGTTCCAAATGTCCCAGAAGGAAGGTCGCCGAGGCCGGTGAGGGCACCGCCACCGAAACGTCCGCCAGTTGCGCGTCCGCGCTCGGCGTCACCGCCCGCCAGGCCGCCAAGTCAGCATCGGAGGCCTGCGCCACCTGGGCCTTCAGGGCGAGACGCAGCGCGTAAATCAGCTCGGTGTCGGCCGCCGAGACGCGGGGCTGCACCCGGAGGATGAGGTCGGCCTGCCACGACTCCGGGCGACGGACGAAGAGATCGGCCATCGCACGGGTCGCGTGCCCGATCGGGGCCTCGTTCGCGACGCGCGCCACCCACGCGCGTTCCCGCGCATCGAGGGAGCCGCGCTCCGCCAACACCCGGAGGGTGCGCAGGCTCGCGGCCACATCCGATACGTCCGCCGGTAGGTCCACCGGCGCCTGCGGCGCCACGCGGGCGAGGGCCAGCGCCGCCGGCAGTGCTTCGATGCCACCGACGGCGGTGACCTGCGCGAAGGCCGCCCGGGCGACATCACCACCGAGGCGGTCAGCGAGTTCATTCGCCGCCAGCGCCCGCAGGACCAGATTCGGGGCCTGCAACGCGCGGGTGAGCGTGGCCACGTCTGCATCGGCGAGGCGCGGCAATGCCGGCACCTCGGCCCGGCCATCAAGGCCGCGCCAGACCACCCGCCAGATGCGACCGCGGCTACGGTCGCGCGCGGGGTGAGTCAGGGGCACTTCATAATGGCCGATGATGGGATTGTAGAAGTCCGCGATCCACAGCGCCCCATCCGGCCCCAGCTTCACCTGCACGGGCCGGAACTGCGGATCGTCGCTGGTCAGGAAGTCCCCCACCCGCACCGCCTTCGGAGTCGAGCCCGTCCAATCCAGTCGGGCCCGATTCACGCGGCGGGTCACCGGATTGCCGTTGAAGAGGTTGCCGCGGAATTCCGCGGGGTACGTGTCGGCCGCGTAGGCCGCGATGCCCGCGATCGCGGACGAGCCGTGATTGTCCTGCGTGATCGCCGGCGCGAAACCGAGGCCGTCGTGCTGCTTGCCAATGCCCTCGTAGAAGCCACCCGAGACGAGGAGGTACACGGGCTTCGAATGGGAATCCGCCGTGTAGAGGTCACCGCGTTCGTCGAACGCGAGGCCGAAGGGATTGGTCTGGCCGCGGGTCCAGACTTCGAAGCGCGAGCCGTCCGGCCGGAAGCGGTAGGTGTTGCCGCTCTCGAGGAGCGTGATCCGGCCGGAGCCGTCCCGGATTTCGCTGCGATTGGCGAAGCCGTGGGTCCCGTAGATTCAACCGTCCGGCCAGTAGGTGAAACTCGACGCCATGCCGTGCGTGTCCTTGAACCCAAAATCGCCGAAGAGGCGCTCGCGGCGGTCCGCCCGACCGTCGCCATCGACGTCCTCCATCCGCCAGATCGCCGGGATCGAGTGGACGATTACGGTGTCGCCCTTCGCCCCCGGACGGCGCGGCAGAGGCTGCACCCCGATCGGGATGTTCAGGCCGTCGGCAAAGACCTCGATCTTGCGCGCCCGGCCATCCGGACCGAAGTCCGAGAGCACACGCACCGTGTCGCGCGCCGCCACCTCGGGCGCCGGGGGAGCTGACGTGGCGCGGAAGGCGAGGCCGTTGTCGTTCCACTCGCGGTCGAAGATCGCGATCGGCTGACCCACCGCATCCGTGCGCCCGGGCCAGGGGTACATCGTCGTCCCGGTCACCCAGAGGCGTCCCGCCAAGTCGAAGTTCAGGTTGAGCGGTTTCTGAATCTCCGGCTCCGCCGCGACGAGTTGCACCTCAAAGCCCGGCGGCACGTGAAAGAGCGCACGCTGCTCCTGCGGCGACAACGCCGGAGCTGCGGGTCGGTCTCCCCGCGGGTCCGCCGGGGCGGCCAGCGCGAGCGAGCAGGACCATGAAACGAACGCCAGCGGAACGGCGAGACGGGTAAGGCGGCGGCAGGCGGGAATCACCCCTCCACGACACGCGTCCAGCGATCCAAGGCAAGCCACAGACGCAGGCAAAGGCTCGAAGAGGATCAGGGTGTCGCGGCGCTCCGTCCCCCGAGGGACGAGGCGGCGCCACCCGCCGCCGTCGGCGGTCCGGGAACGGGTCGTCGCTTACGCGAAATCGATCGTGCGCTTCTTCGCGTTGTAGACCGTGCGGCCGCCCTTCTCGTACGAGAGCATCGCCATCAAGCAGGCCACGCCGTGCTGGTAGCCCGCCTCGATCGAGGCGTGCGGCGTCGCGCCGGTGCGCAGGCACTGGAGCCAGTCGAGAAAGTGGTCGGGGCGCTCGATCGGCGTCACCGTGACCTCGCCGCGGATGGAACCATCGCGCTTCGGGCCGCCCTGGGCGCTGTAGGTCGGGACGTTCCAGTTGTCGACCTTGAGGACACCCTTTTCGCCGAAGAACTTTCGCGTATTGCCGAAACCATTACCGAAATTATTCGAGCTCGTGAGCAGGAATCCCTCCGGATAGATCCACGTTGCCTGGATGCAATCCGGCACCGTGAAGCGGTGCTTGTCCTTCCACGTGAAGATGCCGCCGGCGCAGACGCAGGATTCGGGGATGGAGGCGCCCGTGATGTAGTGCGCCATGTCGAGGAAGTGCGCGCCCCACTGCGGGATCGGCCCCTGGCAGAATTCGTAGTGGCCGTACCAGGCGGCGTAGACCTCGGGGTCGAACGGGCGCATCGGGCGGTCGCCGAGAAATTCCTTCCAGTCGACGTCCTCCTGCTTCACCTCGCGGCCGAGGTACTGGTACCAGTACGGCTTCTCGTCGTTGCGGCATTCCTCGACGCGGGAGAGCTTGCCGATCTTGCCGGACTGGACGACCTCGCGGGCGCCGACCACGCCGGGCAGGCTGCGGAGCTGGGTGCCCACCTGCACGACGGTGCCGGCGGCCTTCACGGCGTCGTAGGCACGGACCAGCTTGTCCATCTCGGTGGCGAGCGGCTTCTCCACGTAGATGTGCTTCCCGGCGCGCGCGGCGGCCTCCAGGTGCGTGGTGTGGTGGTGATCGGGAGAGGCGATCATCACCGCGTCGATGTTGGGAAGATCGAGCAATTCCTTGTACGAGGTGCACGGTTGGGCGTCGCGGCCGAACCACTCGCGCACCTTGGCGTTGGAGCGCTCGCGCGCGACGCGCCACGGATCGCACAGGGCGACGATCTCGAAATTGGTCGCGGCGACGTGCTTGTAGATGCCCTCCATGTGGGCGCCGCGGCCGCGTTCACCGCAACCGATGATGCCGATGCGGATGCGGTCATTGGCGCCGATGGAGCGCCGCGCGGTGGCGGCGGACAGCGGCGAGTAGCCGGCGACGGCCGCGCCGGCGGCCAGCGTGGCCGACGTCTTCAGGAAGCCGCGTCGCGGCATCGACACGCTGGCCGCATCGGTGGCGGCCGCGTCCAGCGACGCGGAAACGTTCGGGGAAATCGGGGCAGTCGGGGAGGCAGGGGCTTTCATGGAAGGGACGGAATGGGATGAGATTCGGAGGAACGGCCCAGCGGAGTCACGCCCCGGGGGGGGGAAGGAACCGGATTGGACAAGGGTGGATGCAGCCGCGGAAAACGATGCGAACTCAGCTCGCAATCACGCGATCCATCAACTCGGAGAGGCGGCGCAGCGACGCGGCCTCGTCGGGGTTCGGGGCGCGCCATTGCTCGGCGATGATCCAGCCGGAATAGCCCACCTCATCCAGCGCCGCCATCGTTTGCGGCCAGTCGCTGTCGCCTTGGAGCAACTCGACGTTGAAGCCGGCAAAGGGCCCCTTCTCGTCACGCAGTTTCCGGCTGTACTCCTTCACGTGCACCTGGACGATCCGGGAACCGAGGACCCTGATCCACTGCTCCGGCCACGCCTGCGTCACGATGTTGCCCACGTCGAAGTGCCAGCGGACGAACGGCGACTGGAAGGCATCGACGTAGGCGGCCGCCTCGAGCGGACTGAGCAGGAACCGGTTCCAGACGTTCTCAATCGCGATGATGACGCCGAGGGACTCCGCGAGCGGCAGCGCCTTGCGGATCTCGGCCACGGAGCGATCGAAGGCCTCGCGGTAGCCGACGTCCTTCGTGACCACGGCAGGCACGAGGAGCACCGACCGTGCGCCATAAGCCTTGGCGTCGCGCAGGCCTTGCTCGAGACCGGCGAGACCGGCCGCGCGGACCGCCGGGTTGGCGTCGGACAACGGCTTGGCCCAGTGGGTCGCAACCACGACGCTCGGAATCTCCAGCCCAAGCGCATCCCGCGCCGCCAGCACCTCGGCTTGGTCGAGGGCACTGGGCACCTCGACGCCGTCGAATCCGGCGTCCCGCAGCAGCTGGAAGCGCTCGCGAACCGCCAGCTTGCGCGCAGCCTCGCTGTTGAACATCCCATACATGAAGCCCTTGCGCAGTCGGCGCGCAGGACGGGCCGCCCCGGCGGCCGCCGGCGCGGGCGAAGCCGCGGCGGCAAAGCCGGGGGTGGAAGCCAGCGGGAGCGCGGCGCCGAGCGCGGTCGCGGAGCGAAGAAAGGAGCGACGGTTCATCAGGAGGACGGGAGTTCGCGGATGAAGATGTTCCGCCACGTGGTCGCGCCCCCGTGGGTCTGGAGTTGGATCGGCCCGCGCGCCGGCACCGGGCGCCGCTTCTCCGGGGTCAACGACTTGTTCGCCTTGTCGTAGTAGTTCTCCAGCACGACGTCCTCCACCACGAGTTGGTCGTTGAGCCAGACGCTCACCCAGCTGCCGGTCATCACCACCCGCAGGGTGTTCCATTCGCCGATCGGGCGGTCCGCCCGGACCTTGGGATCACGACCCGGCGTGCCCTTGGTGTTGTTCCAGAGGCCACCCGAGCCAAAGGCATAGCCATGGCCCTTTGGGTCCGGCATGGTGGGATCCCAGATCTGGACTTGCGGCACGCCGCGGAGGTAGACGCCGGAATCGGCACCCGGTGCGAGCTTGAACTCAAGCCGCAGCTCGAAGTCCCCGTAGTCCCGCTCCGTCGTCGCATAGCCCCCGAAGCCGTCGTTGAACAATTCGCCCGCCTCCACCCGCCAGTGCGGCTTTCCGTCCTTCAGCTCCGTGAGGCTGCGCGTCCACTCCGCGATCAGCGCCGCACGCTCCGCCGCCGGCAGCTTCAAAAGCTGGCGGTGGTCGTAGGTCGTACCCCCGCGCCAACCCGAAAGATCGCGGCCGTTGAACAGCGAGACGAAACCCGGCGGAGGTGCCGACGGGGCGGCAATCGCGGGAAGAGCAGCGACGACGGCAAGGAAGAGCGAAGCTAGGAGGGCCAGGGAACGACGGGGCAGGATCATGGAGTCGGGGATGACGGGGCGACGACGCACGATCTGAGACGACCCAGCCGGAGTC
This sequence comes from Verrucomicrobiota bacterium, assembly GCA_016871755.1. Classification (GTDB taxonomy): domain Bacteria; phylum Verrucomicrobiota; class Verrucomicrobiia; order Opitutales; family Opitutaceae; genus UBA6669. The sequence continues at coordinate 13,179 of VHCJ01000012.1, forward strand.
CGCAAACCCAAATCCCCGCGCGGCGGCGAACGCGTGCACCCGCCGCCAGAATATTCGCCCTCGTTTCTGGGAAGAACGCCGATCCCCACGCCGCGCCCGCGCGGACCCGGCAATGGGTGAAACCTCATTCCCTATCCGGGCGGTCCTTCCGCCGCGCCCGCGCGGACCCGGCACCGCAGCCGAGGCTCGCCACCCCGCCTGCATCGGCCAAGCTCCCTGCCACCATGCATCCGCTGGAGAATCCCAAGCTTCTCAGCCTGCCCGGGGCCGTGGCCGCGCGCCAGGTCCTCCGCCGGGCCGGCAAGCGTCTCGTCCTGACCAACGGCGTCTTCGACCTGCTGCACACGGGGCACCTGTACTCCCTCCAGCAGGCGCGTCTCCGGGGCGATGCGCTCTTCGTGGCCTTGAACGCCGACACCAGCGTCCGCGCCCTCAAGGGACCGACCCGGCCGATTCAGAACGAACAGGAGCGCGCCTACGCCCTCGCCGCGCTTTCCTGCATCGACGGGGTGGTGATCTTCCGGGAACCCCGCCTCACCGGGGAGATCCGCGCGCTGCGCCCGGATGTCTACGTGAAGGCCGGTGACTACACGCTCGAGAAACTCGACGCCGGCGAGCGGGCCGCGCTCGAGGAAGCGGGGGCCCGGATCGAATTCCTGCCGTTCCTCCCCGGCTTCAGCACCACGGCACTCATCGCCCGGATCAAGGCCGCCGGGGAGGTTTGACGCCGTCGGTCCCGCCACCGCATCCTCTCCCGATGCGTGTCGTCATCCTCGGTTCAGGTCGGGGTTCCAACGCCGAGGCCATCCTCGCCGCCGAGCAGGCCGGCCGGCTCGGCCGAGCCCGCGTCGTCGCCCTGTTCACCGACCGCGCCGATGCCCCGATGCTCGCGCTCGGGCCGCGTTTCGGCGTGCCCGCTTCGTTCATCGATCCCGCTCCGTTCAAGACCAAGCTGGAGGGCGAGGGCGAGGCCCGCTTCATCGCCGCCGTCACCGCCGCCACCCCCGACCTCGTGGTGCTCGCCGGGTTCATGCGCGTGCTCAAGCCCGGCTTCCTCAACGCCTTCGCCGGTCGCATCATCAATCTCCACCCCAGCCTGCTGCCCAGCTTCCAGGGACTCGACGGCATCGGCCAGGCGTTCCGTCGCGGCGTCAAGATCACCGGCTGCACCGTCCATGGCGTCACCGCCGAGGTCGATGGGGGTCCCGTCATCGATCAGGCCGCCGTCCGGATCGAGGCCGGCGACACGCTCGAGGCCGTCGCCGCCAAGGTCCACGCCGCCGAGCACACCCTGCTCCCCGCCACCATCGCCCGGCTCAGTGAGCGCTGAGCCGCAGCGTCCGCCAGCCCGGCAGTCGGGGGATAGATTCGCCGCCGCCGACCGAACCCTCCCTCCACGTCAGCGGCGGGGCGTGTCCGATTCGCGCGAGCAGGGGCTGCAGAAACAGACCAAGGCCGCCAAGACCAGCGGGCCGATTCCAATCAGCAAACCCGTCCGACCGTCGCCGCTCATCGCCGCGAGGCCGCCAACAATCGCCGCGAGCACCACCACACAGGCCGCGATCACGCGCCAGCGGGTAGCCTTGCGACCGGGAGCAGCAGAGGGGGTGACTGCCGGAGTATCCAAGGGACCGACACGCTGAAAAATCATCCGGGGGGCGTTCAAGTCCGAAGTGGCAGTTGGGGCCGACAAATAAGTTTGAACGAAATCAGCCCTTCAGGCGTCCCGGCGCGCGCCCACCCGGTGTTTTGCCGTTGTTTTCGCCGGGGTCGAACGGCACCGTCCCTTCACACTCATGAGCGCGGTCCGGACCCTCGCCTTCCGTCGTTTCCTGCAAGCGGTCGGCCCCGTCGACACGGTGGGCGTCGAGGAGCGCGTCGCCAAGTATGGCACGCGTTCGATCAAGCGTCAGGCCAAGGTCTTCGGTCTGAAGCTGGCGGTGTCGATGGTCGACCAGACCACCCTTGAGGGCAAGGACACGACGGGCAAGGTCGCCGCCCTCTGCGCCAAGGCCGTGCGGCCCGATGACCGCGACGAAGACGGTCTGGGCTGCCCGCCGGTCGCCGCGGTCTGCGTCTACCCGTCGATGGTCGCCGCCGCCCGCCGCGCCCTCGGGCCCGATTCACCGGTCCGCATCGCCTCCGTCGCCACCGCCTTCCCGTCCGGTCAGGCTCCGCTCACCACGCGGCTCGCCGAGGTCCGCGCCGCCGTGGGCGCCGGGGCCGACGAGATCGACATGGTGATCAACCGGGGCGCGTTCCTTGCCGGGGATTTCACGCGGGTCGGCGACGAGATCAGCGCCGTCCGCGATGCCTGCGGTCGCGCCGCCCTCAAGGTCATCCTCGAAACCAGCGAGCTCGAGACTTACGACGCCATCCGCACCGCGTCGTTTCTCGCCCTCCGCCGGCTGCGGCCGGGGGACTTCATCAAGACGAGCACGGGCAAGACGTCGGCCAACGCCACGCTGGGCAACAATCAGGTGATGCTCGATGCGATCCGCGACCACTACCTCGCCTCGGGGGTCGCCATCGGCATGAAGCCCGCCGGAGGGATCCGCACCGCCAAGCAGGCCCTCACGTTCCTCATCGCCGTGAAGGAAACGCTGGGGGACGCGTGGCTCACCAACACCCGCTACCGTTTCGGCGCCTCCTCGCTCCTCAACGATCTGCTCCGCCAGTTGGAGAAGGAGCGCACCGGCGCCTACCAAGCCCCGTACCGCTTCAGCGAGGCCACGGAGAGCTACTGAGCCCCGGCCCGACCGCGCCGCATCGCCTCCCGCCACGCTGCCTTCTCGTCAAGGCCGGACCCCGCCCGCCGCACCGCCGCCCGCCACCCGAGCACTCCGCCGCACCGTCCCCTCCGCTGAACCGTTCCCCCCGCCGCTCGCCACCACCGCCGCACCCCGCCCTCTTCTCGACGTCATGCCCTCCGCCCCCGCCCGCTCCGCCCGTCGCCGCCGCACCCCGACCGCCCCGGAGCTGATCTTCGGCAATCTCTGGGAATTCGACCCGTCGCCGGAAACCGCCGATCCGAAGCTGAAGGCGCAGTACGATCTGTTCATCGACGGACAATTCGTCCCGGCCCGCCGCGGCGCGCGGTTCACGTCGATCAATCCCGCCAACGAAAAGGCCCTCGCCGAGGTGGCATTGGCCGACGAATCGGATGTCGCCGATGCCTACGCCGCCGCCGCCCGCGCCTTCCCGCGCTGGTCGCGCCTGCCGGGCGCGGAGCGCGGCAAGTACCTCTTCCGCCTCGCGCGGCTCCTGCAGGACCGCGCCCGCGAATTCGCCGTCGCCGAGACCCTCGATGGCGGGAAACCGATCCGGGAGTCGCGCGACTTCGATGTGCCAATGGCCGCCGCGCACTTCTTCTATCACGCCGGTTGGGCCGACAAACTGAACTACGCCTTCCCGGGCGCGCGCGTCGTGCGGCCCCTCGGCGTGGTCGGGCAGGTGATTCCCTGGAACTTCCCGCTGCTCATGCTGGCGTGGAAGCTCGCCCCCGCCCTCGCCACGGGCAACACCGTTGTCCTCAAGCCCGCCGAGACCACGTCCCTCACCGCCCTGAAGTTCGCGGAAATTCTCCAGGAGGCCGAGTTGCCCCCGGGCGTGGTCAACGTCGTCACCGGCGCCGGCGTGACCGGGGCCGCCGTGGTCGCCCACCCGCAGGCCGCCAAGATCGCCTTCACCGGCTCAACCGAGGTCGGCCGCCAGATTATGCGCGCCACCGCCGGCACCGGCAAGCGGCTCACCCTCGAACTCGGCGGCAAGGCCGCCAACATCCTCTTCGACGACGCCCCGCTCGACCAAGCGGTCGAGGGCGTGATCAACGGGATCTTCTTCAACCAGGGCCATGTCTGCTGCGCCGGTTCCCGCCTGCTCGTACAGGAGAGCGTGGTCGATGAGGTGGTCGCGCGGCTCACCCTTCGCCTGCGGTCGCTGCGCGTCGGCGATCCGCTCGACAAGAACACCGACGTCGGCGCGATCAACTCCGGCGAGCAGTTGGCGCGGATCAAGCGTCTGGTCGCCGTCGGCGTGCGCGAGGGCGCCACGCTGTACCAGCCGCCCTGCGCGCTGCCGCCGAAGGGGTTCTATTTCCCGCCGACCCTCTTCACCGGCGTGCAGCAGAGCCATCGCATCGCCCGCGAGGAAATCTTCGGGCCGGTGCTCTCGATCCTCACGTTCCGCACGGTCGACGAGGCGATCGAAAAGGCCAACAACACCGCGTACGGGTTGAGCGCCGGGGTCTGGACCGACAAGGGTTCGCGGATCCTGAAGCTGAGCACCGAGCTCAAGGCCGGCGTCGTCTGGGCGAACACGTACAACAAGTTCGATCCGGCCTCCCCATTCGGCGGCTACAAGGAATCCGGCTTCGGTCGCGAGGGCGGCCGCCACGGTCTCGCCGACTACGTCACGCTCTCCTGAAAGGCCCCGCCATGCCTCGTCTTCCCATCGCCAAGACTCCCAAGGTTTACGTCGGCGGCGCCTTCATCCGCTCCGAAAGCGGCCGCACGTTTCCCCTGCGCGACGCCCGCGGCCGGCTCATCGGCCACGTGCCGCAGTGCACGCGCAAGGACCTGCGCAACGCCGTCGAGGCCGCCGCCAAGGCCGGCCCGGGCTGGGCCCGCCGCACCGCCTACAACCGCGGGCAGATCCTGTACCGGCTCGCCGAGATGATCGAGGCGCGCACCGCCGAGCTTTCCCGCGCCCTCGCTCCCGCGACCAACCGCGCCGCCGCGCGCGAGGTCGCCGCGAGCGTCGATCGTCTCATCCACTACGCGGGCTGGGCCGACAAGTGCGAGCAGGCGCTCGGGAGCGTCAACGCGGTCGCCGGGCCGTTCTTCAACTTCACCACCAGCGAGCCCATGGGGGTGATCGGCGTCATCGCCCCCGCCGAATGCCCGCTGCTCGCCCTCGTCTCCCTCATCGCCCCCGCGATCGTGAGCGGAAACACCGTGGTCGCCCTCGCGTCCGAGCCGCGCCCGTACGCCGCGATCGTCCTCGGCGAAATGCTCGCCACCAGCGACCTGCCCGGAGGCGTGGTCAATCTGCTCACCGGACTCCGCCGCGAATTGCTGCCGACGTTCGCCTCCCACGCCCACCTGCGCGCCCTTTCCGGCGTGGCCAACGGCGAGGAGCGCACCGCACTGGAACGCGGCTCGGCCGACTCCATCCGGCGCGTCCGGCTGCTCGCCGCCGAGGAACCGCGCGACTGGTTCGCCGACTCCGCGCAGGGGCTGCCGATGATTCGCGAGCTCGTCGAATTCAAGACCACCTGGCACCCGGTCGGCGCCTAGCCGGCCACCGGCTCAGTTCGCGCCGCCACGCCTCCGGGAGGCGGCAATGTTCCGCGCGCGGCGCGGACTCCGGGAACGGCTGGTCCGGGGCGCACCCGCTGCGGGCGGGCCGAACTCGGTCGTCTTGAGGAATGCGGCAACCTCGCGCTCCGAGGGCATGGAGGGTGCGGTGCCGGGCTTGGTCACCGAAAGGGCGGCCACGGCGTTGCCGTGCGCCGCCGCGGCGACCACATCGCCGCCGCTCCGCACCCAGCCTGCCGCAAAGCCACCCACGAAGGCGTCGCCCGCCCCGGTCGTGTCCACCACCTCCACCCGGTGCGCCGGAATCAACTCCGCGCCTCCCACCCGCGAGACGAGGCACCCGCGCTGACCGAGGGTCACGATGACCGTCTCCACGCCAAGCCCGCGGCAGAGTCGCTGCACTTCGGCGGGGATGAGCGCCGCGAGCTCGGCCTCGGTGAAGTCCGTCCGTCCATCAACCTTCAGCCGGTTCACCAACGCCACGAATTCCGTCTCGTTGGGGACGAGGATGTCGACGTGCCGCAGGATCCGGACGTCGAAGTCGCGCCGCATCGGGGCCGGGTTGAGCAGCGTCGTGACTCCCGCCTCCCTCGCAACGCAGAGGGCCGCCGCCGTCGTGGCGAGGTTCGACTCCAGCTGCACCACGAGGAGCTTCGCACCGGCGATGGCTCTGCGGTCGAGGTCCGCACGGGCCAGCGCCGCGTTGGCGCCGAGGGCGACGATGATCTCGTTCTGGCCGGACGCGGAAACGAGGATGCCGGCCGTGCCGGTGGCGCGGTCCGGTTTTACGATCCAGCGCGCCGCGATGCCGTTCTCCGCGTAAAAGCGCTTCGCCTCGCCCGCGAACGCATCGCGGCCCACCGCCCCGATGAACAGGGTCCGGGCCCCCGCGCGGCCCGCCGCCACCGCCTGGTTCGAGCCCTTGCCGCCAGGCCCGGTGCGGAAGGTGCCGATCACCGTCTCGCCCGGCTGCGGGAACGCCGCGCAGTCCCACGTCAGATCCTGAACATAGCTGCCCACCACCACGACGTCGGGTTTCATGCGCCGTACCCTGATGGAATTTTGGGAAGGGGTGAAGCGCGAAGCCGTGCCCGCTGCGCGACGTCCCCGGAACCGCAGTCCGTGCCCGGCTGGACTCATCGCCCGAAGTGTGTATTCGGAGTCCCACGATGATCTCCGTCCACTCGCTGACCAAGGTCTTCCAAGACCGAAAGCGCGGGCCGATCCGAGCCGTCGACGCGGTCTCCTTCACCTGTCAGCCCGGCCGGATCTACGGACTCCTCGGGGCCAACGGTGCCGGCAAGACCACCGTCATGCGACTCCTCGCCACGCTGCTGCGCCCCACCGCCGGCTCCGCCACCGTCGCCGGGTACTCGGTGACCGATTCGCCTGACGCCGTGCGCGCACACGTCGGCTTCCTCGCCGCCTCGACCGCCCTCTACGCCCGCCTGACCGCGCGGGAGACGCTGGCGTACTTCGGCACCCTGCAGGGAATGGACGCGGGCGCGATCGCCGCCCGCACCGACACTCTGGCGCGGGAACTCGGGATGACGGATTTCCTCGACCGGCGCGTCGGGACGTTCTCGACCGGCATGAAGCAAAAGATCTCGATCGCGCGCACCCTCATTCACGATCCGTCGGTCATCATCCTCGATGAACCCACGCTTGGCCTCGACGTCATGGCTGCGCGCGCGATCCTGCGCTTCGTCCGCGACTGCCGCGACCGCGGCAAGACCGTCATCTACTCCACCCATGTCATGCCGGAGGTCGAACGCCTCTGTGACCGGGTCGGCATCATCCACGGCGGCCGCCTGCTCGCGGAGGGCACCCTGGCCGAGCTGCGGGACCGCACCGGCAAGGCGGATCTTGAGGATGCGTTCGTCTCCGTGATCGGCGCCGAGGAGGAGGAAGCCGCATGAGCCCGTTCCTCCGCCATACGCTAACCGTCTACACGAAGGAACTGCGGGAGACGCTGCGCGACCGCCGCACCCTCGTGTCGATGTTCGTCATTCCGACCGTCGCGATCCCGCTCCTCATGCTGGGCTTCACGGTGGTGACGGTGAAGCTGGTGACGCAGGCGAAGTCCGAGACTTCGTCGGTCATGATCCTCGGCGCCGCCCAGTCTCCGGCGGTGAAGGCCGCCCTTGCCGCGAACCCCAAGCTGCGGATCGTGCCGACGGATCCCGGCTACCGGACCGCGATTTCCGGCAAGAGCCTGCGCGCAGCGGTCGAGCTGGCGGACGACTTCGACCAAGCGCTGACGGAGAGCCGTCGGTCCGATGTGCGCATCTACCACTACGACGGCGACCTGAAGAGCGGCATCGCGGCAAGTGAGCTCGATCGCTTCTTCCGCGACTACCGCGAGAAGGCGGTGCAGGCCACGCTGTCCGCCCGCGGCCTGCCCGCAGCGCTGGCCCGGCCCTACGACATCGCCCGCCAGAACGTCGCCCCCCCCGAGAAGGTCGGCGGCGCGATGTTCGGGGGCATCATCCCCTACATCATCGTGCTGCTCTGCTTCACGGGCGCGATGTACCCGGCCATGGACCTGACCGCCGGCGAAAAGGAACGCGGCACCCTCGAGACCCTGCTCGCGAGTCCGGTCCCGCGGTCCGCCATCGTCTACGGCAAGTTCTTCGTCGTGCTGACCTCCGCGCTCAGCACCGTCATCCTCGCCGGCCTCTCGACGCTGGTTTCACTGCCGCTTTCCGGCTGGCTGATCGGCGGGATGGTCAAGGGCGCCGCTGCCACGGCTGGCGCCGGGGCCGCCGCCACCGGCGTGATGCCGCAGATCAATCCGCTCGGCTTCCTCGTGTCGCTCGGCATGGTCGTGCCGGTCGCGATCCTCTTCGCCGCCGTCCTGCTCGCGGTCTCGGTCTTCGCCCGCACCTACAAGGAGGCCCAGAGCTACGCCGGGCCGATGATCATGGTCGTCATCATGCCCACCGTCGCCGCCATGCTCCCGGGCGTCGAACTCAACCTCGGGCTGTCCCTCATCCCGATCCTCAACGTCTCGCTGGTGTCGAAGGAACTCGTCTCCGGCACGTTCAACCCCGTCCATCTCGCCGTGATCTTCGGCTCGTCCTGCGTCTACGCCGCGGCGGCCCTCGCGTTCGCGACCCAGCTGTTCAAGCGGGAGAGCGTGCTCTTCCGGACTTGAGACCGCGGGCCGCCGGGGTCTGCATGGGGTCCGGATGAGCGCCCCGTCCCTGTTTCCCCAGCACATCATCGCCCGCAAGCGCGACGGCCACCGGCTGACGCGCGCGGAGGTGGACGCGTTCGTGCGCGGCGCCGTCGACCAGTCGTGGGCCGACTACCAGCTCTCCGCGCTGCTCATGGCCATCTTTCTCCGCGGCATGACCCCGGAGGAAACCGCCGACCTCACCGACGCGATGATGCGCTCGGGCACCGTCGCCGATCTCCGCGACATCCCGGGCATCAAGGTCGACAAGCACTCAACCGGCGGCGTCGGCGACAAGGTCTCCCTGCTCCTCGCCCCTCTCGTCGCCGCCTGCGGCGTGCCGGTCCCGATGATCAGCGGCCGCGGCCTTGGGCATTCCGGCGGGACGCTCGACAAGCTGGAGTCGATCCCGGGTTTCCGCACCGACCTGTCCCTCGCGCGCTACCACGACCTCGTGCGCGACCTCGGCTGCGCCCTCATCGGCCAGACGCGCGACCTCGCGCCGGCTGATCGCGTGCTCTATTCGCTGCGCGACGTGACTGCGACGGTGGAGTGCATTCCGCTGATCTGCTCGTCGATCCTTTCCAAGAAGCTCGCCGAAGGCATCGATGCCCTGGTGCTCGATGTGAAGTTCGGGCGCGGGGCGTTCATGAAGACCCGTGACGACGCGCGCCGGCTCGCCGAGGCGCTCGTCCGCGTCGGCCGCGCCGGCGGCAAGCAGGTCCGCGCGTTGCTCACGGCGATGGACGTGCCGCTCGGTCGCGCGGTGGGCAACGCCGTGGAGGTCGCGGAGGCCGTCGCCGGCCTGCGCGGCCAGGGCCCCGCCGATCTCATGGAGGTGACGTTTCGCCTCGGCGAGCACATGCTCGTGCTTGGCGGCGTCGCTTCCGATCTCACCGCCGCGCGCCGGAAACTGGAGGCCGCAATCGCTGACGGTTCCGCGCTCGCCCGGTTCCGCGCCATCGTGGCCGCGCAGGGCGGCGATCCGCGGACGATCGATGATCCGGGTCGGCTTCCGCAGGCCCGGCTGCAGCAGAGTGTTCCTGCGCCGCGGTCCGGCGTGGTCGTCGATGTCGATGCGATGGAGGTCGCCCTCGCCGCCCTGCGCCTCGGCGCCGGCCGCGCCCGCGCCAGCGATTCCGTCGATCGCGCCGTGGGGATCTCCGGGCTGGTCCAACCGGGTGAGCGCGTGCAATCCGGCGATGCCCTGTGTCTCGTGCACGCGAACGACGAAGCCGCGCTGCGCGACGCCCAGGAGCGACTCCTCGCCGCGATCACGCTCGGCGAGGCGGCCCCCGCGCCGCAGCCACTCGTCGCCGACGTCCTCGTCGCGTAGCGCCGCTCATCCGCGGCAGTGGGGCGGGCCCTGACGGACGGTCTCAGCCGCCGGCAAGCGTCCTCCGCATGCGTCACCTCCTCCTCGCCAGCGTGGGTGGCGGTCGCTTCGGATCCGATCCGGGACGTTTGGAATCGCCCTCAGGAACTTGACGGGCGCAAAAAGCCGAGTCCTCGCGCTCCCTGGCCCCGGCCCCGGCATTCGGAAACGCGTGTTGGCTTACCTGCGCTCCCTCACCCTCGCGTGCGCTGACTAGGCAATCAGTCCGGTCCCCGCTTCCAGCGCGGAGAATACACGCGGCTCGAGGCCATGATCGGACAACGCGCGCGCAAGGGCGTGCACCGGCTCGTCGCGACCTTCGTCCGTAAGTTGGAAGGTGCCCCAGTGCATGCCGATGCTGCGGCGCGCGCCGAGCACGCGATGCACCGTCACGGCCTCGGCCGGATTGCAGTGCTGGCCCGCCATGAACCAGCGCGGTTCGTACGCACCGATCGGGATCGCCGCGAGGTCCGGCTCGCCGGCCCGCGAACGGATTTCCGAAAAGAGCGCGTCATTCGCCGCCGTGTCACCCGCGAAGAAGAACGACCGGGCGCCCGATCGCACCATGAACCCACCCCAGAGGCGGCCGTTGCGCACGCCCGTCGCCCGGTTGCTCCAGTGCTGCGCGGGCGTTACCGTGACCTCCACGGCGCCGGGCAGCGTGGTCGACTGCCACCAATCAAGCTCCACGATCGCTTCGCGCGGGAAACCCGCCTCACGCAGCAAGTCGCCATTCGCGAGCGGCGTGATCACACGGGACACCCCTCCGGCCGCGAGGCGCGCCAGCGTCGGCAGGTCGCAATGGTCGTAATGGTCATGGCTGAGCAGGATCGCATCAATCCGCGGCAGCCGTGCAAAGCTCACGCCCGGCGCCTGCACCCGCTTCGGGCCGTACCAGCTGACCGGACTCACGCGGTCGCTCCAGACCGGATCGGTCAGGAGCACGGTTCCGCCAAGATCTACCACGAACGACGCATGCCCCACCGCCGTCACCGCCAGTGGCCCGCGCAGCGGATCCGCCGGCGTCACCGGCACGGTCTCCGGCCAGGGCGTCGGCTTCGCTTGCAGCTTCCAGCGCAGCACGTCACCCCACGAGCGGTTGACGTGCTGGCGGGGGTTGCGGAAGACCCGCCCGTCAAAGTGGTCGGAAGGGGGAAAGGGCGGATTCATCGTCACGGTCGGATCGGTCGTCGCGCAGCCGGCGAGCCGGGGTGCGGTCGAAACCAACGCACCGACGGCCAAGGCGCGAAGAAAATCCCTCCGTCCTGTCTTCACGGCCGCACGTCGTCAGAAGCGCGTCGTGAGGCCGACGTGCCAGAAGGAGGCGCCGTCGGTCTTCACCTCCAGCGAGCGTTCGTAGTAGTCGAAGCGCCGGTCGACGACCCAGCCGCCTTCGAGTTCGAGGGAGAGGGCCTTGCCGAGGGCCCAGCGCAGACCGCCGCCGGCCCGGATTTCGCGGTAGTCGACGTAGGTGTCGCGCAGCGAAATCGTCCCGCTGGAACGAAGCTGCGGGTCGTCGATCGCGAAGCCACCGCCCTGGAAGGAGCCTCCGCCGAAGACCTCGATGCCCTCGCGGATCTTGTACACCGCTTCGGTGCGCGGCGCGCCCAGCGACACGGTCCACTCGGGCGTCGGCTGCCAGCGGAAGCCGGCGATCGGCAGGACCGAATTATCCGAAAAGGCGTCGAAGCGCAGGCCCACCGCGACCGAGAAGGTCGGGCTGATCTTGCGCGTGCCGAGGAGCAGTCCCGGCGCGTTGAACCCGTCCGTGCCCGGCGACGACCCGGCCGCGTAGAAGCCCGGCGAGACGGTCAGCGACAGCATCCAGTCGGCGTCGAGCGCCATCGCAACGGCGAGGTTCAGCGCCGCACCCTGCAGTTTCTTCGGAACAGGCAGCGCGGAGGACGCGTCGACCTCGTAGCGCTCCCACGTGCCGCCCGCCGAGGCGAAGACGCCGGGACGGAGCATGCGGGCGGTCTTGCCGGAGACGCTCCACGCATCGACAGCGAGTTTGCCGGCGGCGGGGCGGCCGGGGAGGTCGGCGTCGGACTTGGCCGAGTGGGAGAAGGCGAACTCCAGCGAGGAGGCCGGTCCGCGTCCGCCGGGCTGCGCCGAGGCCGGGGCGGCGCAGACGGCAACCAGACACGCCACGACGGAGCTGCGGCGGATGAGGGAGCGGAGGGAGGAACGGAAAACGGGAGAGACCATGGTGGCCCAGACGGTATGCAAGAGGGCGGCGGACGCTAGGGGGAGGCGCAGGAAATTCGGGCGGGCAGGTTATGCATCGCCGCGCGTTCCGGAGCCAGCCGGGAAGGACGAGGCGTCGTTTCGCCCGCTTGAGCGGTGAAACGGGCGGCCAGACGGCGGACACGCCGACGCCGCGTGGAAGCCACGACGCCCCGGAATCCGGCGGACCGGACTCCGCGGCACGCCCATCCCATGGATTGCCTTTGGCGACGGGTGCCACAGGTTTTCCGGATGGCCGTCACCCTGAACTCTTCGTCCCCGCCGGTGCCGTTCGCGGCCGGGGGAGCGTCATGAGGATCAGCAGCGGCACCGCCCGGGGCATCCCGCTGTCGGTTCCGGCCGGCGACGCGGTGAGGCCGGCGACGGACGGGTTGCGTCAGGCGCTCTTTTCCAGCCTCGCGCCGCGCCTCGCGGGAGCCCGCTTCGTGGACCTCTTCGCTGGCAGCGGGGCCTACGGCCTCGAAGCGCTGAGCCGGGGGGCGGAGTCCGGCGTCTTCGTCGAGCGTCATGCCCGCACCGCTGGGTTGATCCGGCAGAACCTCGCCGCCGTGGCCCGCAGCCTCCGCCGCGAACCCCGCGAGCTCGGCGAGATCGTGACCGCCGACGCGGTGACGTGGACCCCGCGTCCGGGGACGGCGCCCGCCGACCTCGTCTTCATTGATCCGCCTTACGAGGTGATCCCCGAACTCGCGCCGCGCCTCTTCGCGTCGGTCGCCGGCTGGCTGCCACCCGGTGGGGATCCGCTCCTCGTGTTTGAGACGCCGGGAGAACTCGCGCTCACGGATCCCCGCTGGGTCGCGGTGAAACGCATCGGCGGCACCGGGGCGCGCCAGCCCGGCGTGACGATCTTCCGGCGTGCGCCTGGCTTAAGCGAAGCCTGAATCGGCGCGCAGGATCGCGAGCGCCGCGACCACTGTGGTCTCGCTGCGCAGCACGCGCGGCCCGAGATGCGCCAAGGCAAAGCCCGCCGCCCGCAAAGCGTCGCGATCGCGCGGCCCCCACCCCCGCTCGGGTCCGATCGCAAGCACGCACGCCTCGCCCGATGCCAAGCGCCACGCCCCGAGCGGCGCGGTGGCTTCGTAATTGTCGAGGGCCAGGCGGCGGATTCCGCCCTCCACCGACGGCGCCGCCGCTGCGACCGCTGAGCTCGAGCCGCCCGGAAGCTTCGCGGCGCCCGCAAGTCCCGCGCGGTCCGTCGGCGGCGCGGAACCCTTTGACCAGACGGATCGGTGCGACTCGGCGGGTTCGCTCACTCCACTGGGGCCCGCGGATTCATCGCTCCCACACGCCCCGGCCCACCCTGCCGCGAGATGAGCGGACAACTCCGTGTCCCACGTCACGCGCGGCAACTGTGTGGTGAACGCCTGTGCAGCGCCGGCGCAGAGATGGTCGCGCCATTCCCCGGAGGACCACAAACTGCTCTGGGCGTACTGCGGCTCGGAACGCTCGGTCCGCACGAAGTGCAACGCCGCCACGCCCAGCGTCGTCGCCTCCTGGAGAATCTTGCGGGCGGTCTGGGGTCGGGCGAGACCCACGAGCAACGTGAGCGGCGGCAGCGGTGGCGGAGGCGGACCCCACGTGAACTCCAGGTGCAGACCGGCGGAGTCGACCGCCCGTACGGCGGCCTTGCCCCGCGGCCCATCGACCAACCCGACATCGAACGTCTCGCCCGGCACCCGCCGCAGCACGGTCAAGACATGGACCGCGCGCGGGTCGTCGGCCGGCAGCGGCCGACTGAGTTCATGGCGTTCGAGAAGGACGAGATTCACGGAGACGCGCGGGAGCGTTGACGATCCCCGCCCCGCTGTCGCGCCGGATCTGCGGAAGGCGGGATCGCTCGCCGCACCGCGTGGGCTGGTGAGACCTCCATGCCACGGGGCCACCACCTCGCGGACTAATTAGCGAAGCCGCGACAAAGGGTGCCTTGTCCGTTGCGGGCAAGGGGGTCTTGAGCCTTTTGACCGATGCCGCTGCGGAGGGACGTGCTCCCTGAATCCGGACCGCCGCTCTGTCAGACCTCCGGCGTGGGCGACCCCCGGCCCGAGTGCACCCATGCCAAGGACTAGATCGAACCGGCCTCGATCAACCGCGTTTTGGCACCGCTCGTGGCGGCGGCGATCGCCGCTGCAGTGCCGGCACACCGGCTTCCGACCACGGCGACGCCGCATTCCGCAGGATGAAGTTTCGGCGCCACGTTTGCTCCCTAAATGCCCCCTCCCGGCCGGATCCCCCGCAAAATCCAGCTTACTAGCACCAAACGCATCCGAGCTTGCGTTTAGTCGCGCGAAACGTCATCGGAATGGCGTATGGTGAACCGTCGTTTTTGGCTCGACCGCATTGAGCGCCAGTGGCCCCGCCGACCCGTCCTCTGGTTGCGGGGGGTGCGGCGCGTCGGCAAGACCTCGCTCGCCCACTCTCTCGCCGGCATCGAGTACTTTGACTGTGAGCTGCCGCGCGTCCGGCGGTCCATGGAGGACCCGGAGGCGTTCCTGCAAAGCCTCCGCGGCCGGCGTGTGGTACTCGATGAGGTCCACCGCCTGCCCAACCCCTCGGAGTTGCTCAAGATCGCGGCCGATCACTTTCCGACCACGCGTGTTCTGGCCACCGGCTCCTCAACCCTGGGGGCCAGCCGCCGGTTCCGCGACACCCTCACCGGCCGCAAGACGGAACTGTGGCTCACCCCGATGATCGAGGCTGACCTGGAGGACTTCGGCCAACGCGACCTTCCGCACCGACTCCTGCAGGGCGGCCTGCCTCCCTTTTTTCTCTCGTCGGCGCCGCCCGAGCGCGAGTTCCAGGAATGGATGGACGCCTACTGGGCGAAGGACATTCAGGAACTCTTCCGGCTCGAGCGGCGGGTGTCGTTCCAGCGGTTCGTCGAACTCCTGCTCGCCCAGAGCGGCGGCATCTTCGAGGCCACTCGATTCGCGAGTCCCTGCGAGGTCAGCCGGACGACCATTGCCAACTACCTCGCCGTGCTTGAGGCCACGTCCGTCGCCATTGTCCTCCGGCCCTTCAGCTCGCGCCGCGCGAATGAGATCGTCGCCGCGCCCAAGGTCTACGGCTTCGACACCGGATTTGTCTGCGCGCACCGTGGCTGGACGCACCTGCGGCCCGAGGACCGCGGCCACCTCTGGGAGCATTACGTGCTCAATGAACTCACCGCTCGGCTCCAGACGACCGCGATGCTCCGCTACTGGCGCGACAAACAGGGTCACGAGGTCGATTTCATCTGGACGCCGCGGGGCCGGCCGCCGTTCGCCATCGAGTGCAAGTGGTCGGCCCGCGACTTCGATCCTGGCAACCTCGCCGTCTTCGCCCGAGCCTACCCAAAGGCGGAACTGCGCGTCGTGGCCCAGGATGCGCAGCCCGCCTTCACGCGGCAGCACGGGCAGATGAAGATCCGCTTCGTCTCGCTCTCAACGCTGGCCGACGAGGTCGCGCCGCCGGCCTGAGCCGGGCGCCGAGGGGCAGTCCGAGGACGATCCCGAAGTACGCTCCGCGTTCCGCTGCTGCGGGCGCCCGCCGGGTGTCGAAGAACCTGCGGTCTTGCGCGCGAGCTTTACGGGTGCGGGGCCCGGTCGCGCAGCGCAACCAGTGGAACAGCTGCGCCAAGCACGAATTGGCTGTTGCGGCCTCCACGTGAAAGGTGGTCAAGCGTCGCAGTAACGCCATTGAACCCGAGGACGGCGCGGGAGAACCCGTGCTCCAGCTGGTCCTCACTCGATTCCGACGCGATGGCAGCACGGCGTATGTCCGTCTCACCATCACCCGGCCTCGCCACGCGACCCTCAAGACCTACATCGGCCAAGTCGTCCTCAACGCCGAAATCAAGAGCGCTCGGTGGCGTTCCAACTCAAGGCCTTGGTGAACCAGCCAAACGCGAACCGACGTGCCGCCGAGGCTTGACCTCGCCGGCGTGCTGCAAACACTCTGGCCATTCCGCGGCTGTAGTTTAGTGGTAAAACTCCTCTCTTCCAAAGAGGTATCGTCGGTTCGATTCCGTCCAGCCGCTCCATGCTTTCCCAACTCAATGATGAGCGCGGACTTACAAAGCAGGAGGAGACGAAGAGCCGGCCTTACTTACTAACAAAAAGGGGCCTACTTACTAACAAAACGCCAGTCTCCGCCAGCGCTTGCGGATGACGCGGAAGGCATCGGACGGGCCGATGCGAGCCCGCCTACGGCATTCGCCAGACCTGAGGATCGCGCAAGAGTCGACGCCGCACCGTCGCAGCTTCGGAGCTTAGAGCGGCCGATATAGGCCCGGAAGTCTCTTGGCTCCGCCTCCGCGATCCGCCAAAAACAAGATCGGTGAAAGCTCACACTCTCATCCTCCTTACGCTGGCCGTCCTTGCCGCCAGCATTTTGATCGGCCTCGACGTTTCAAGGCAGCAGGTCGCGGCCGCCGCTCCGCCGATTACCGAAACTCACACCATCACGAATGCGAGTCAGGAGACCGCTTGGTTCATACTTGGTCAGGCCTACCGAGACGGCGATGGCGTAGCGAAGGACGAGGCAGAGGCGGTCAAGTGGTTCCGCAAGGCTGCGGAACAGGGAAATGCCCCTGCCCAAAACAGCCTCGGCGTAATGTACGACAAAGGCACCGGCGTTACGAAGGACGAGGCAGAGGCCGCGAAGTGGTACCGCAAAGCGGCGGAACAGGGACTCAGTAAAGCGCAGGTCAACCTCGGTGAGTGCTACTACTACGGCACCGGCGTTACGAAGGACGAGGCAGAGGCGGTCAAGTGGTTCCGCAAGGCGGCGGAACAGGGGGTCGCGAGTGCCCAGTTCAACCTCGGCGTAATGTACGCCAACAGCCAAGGCGTCGCTAAGGACGGAGTCGAGGCGGTCAAGTGGTTCCGCAAGGCGGCGGAACAGGGTAACGCGAGTGCCCAGTTCAACCTCGGCTTTATGTACGCCAACGGCCAAGGCGTTGCTAAGGACCAAGTCGAGGCGGTAAAGTGGTACCGCAAGGCGGCGGAACAGGGGGTCGCGAGTGCCCAGTTCAACCTCGGCTTTATGTACGCCAACAGCCAAGGCGTCGCTAAGGACGGAGTCGAGGCGGTCAAGTGGTACTGACCTGACCCCGAAATTTTGAGCCGCCTTGGGTGTTAGTCTGGGCCACAAGAGAGGACCCAGACTAACACCCAAGGCGGCTCAAAATTTCGGGGTCAGGTCAAACCAACAGGCCGAGCAGAATCGTGAGGGATGCGCCGATCCCGACCAGGGCCGAGATGATGGTGCCTAGGATGGCGAAACTCTTGTTCCGGTTCGCCTGAAAGAGTCCGGCGATCCCCAACGCGAAGGACACGACGCACGAAGCGAGGGAGAGAATGAGAAGCAGGCCGATGGTGATGGCAGCAGGCGACTCCTCGTCGATGCCGCCGGGCGTGGCCGACTCAAGAATGCTCGCCACCCCGAAGAGGCCTGCGGTGACCAACGCAGTCACGAGGCTGAGGATGAATGCCGTGATTCCGAGACCGCTGTGTTTGGGAGTTTCGCTCATCGCTTGGCTCCACTCATCATGGACGATTCAGACCACGGGTAAAGCGCAAGTGTGGGCGACCTGCCCGCGGTGCGCATCAACGTCACCGGCGACGCGTCCGAACCGATCAGGGTTATTGCAGGTGCGGCACTTTACGGAAGGTGATCAGCGGGGCTGCGACAGCCGCGCTCGATGAGTCGCCTGTTAGCGATAGGGCTACTGCTGATAACATCACTCCTAGCCGGATGCGTCACCGCCCACGTCACACCCGAGCAGCTTGCTTCAGCTAACTATGGGCCCGAGCCGACCGACTACGCCGATCGCGTTAAGGCCTACATGGAGACGCGCTTGAAGGATCCCATGTCGGCTGTCTACAAGTTCAACCCGGTCCTTAGGCGCGCGGCATTGATGGAAGTCGTTAACTTCGAGAAGCGACGGGCGATGGGCAAGGACGGTGTTGCATTCGAAAATGTCTATGGCTGGACGGTTGAGGTCGCAATCAACGCGAAAAACTCACTTGGCGGGTACACCGGAGCCGTGCAGTACTACTTCATGCTTCCGACGGACCGAGAGATCATCGACATTACCGCTAGCCTTCAGACAAAAAGAGCCGCTTTTGTGGATTAACTTTCTGCGATGATGTGGAATGGGAACAATACTTCAATGGACCATAGAGCATTCGCCATCACTGTCGCCGCCACACTCATGGTAAGCGGCTGCGATTCGCGGAGCGACCGCTACCAGATTCATGCCAGCGATAAGGGAGGCGGCAATCGGTTGCGCGTGGCGACTGTCCGTGGTGCGGGGGCGCCGGCAGTGCTTCTTTTTGCCGCGCAGTCCTTCGGCCTGCATCAGCCGAGCGCACCGACGCTTGCTTGTGCGCGTGCCCGCCGCCCGGAGATCCTCGACGATCCGCGGCACCCCATAGGTCCCCCGGCTGGCCCGATGGGCGGCGGTAATCTGCGCGGTGAGGGCCGCATCCTCCCGCTGCCGGGGACCGGGCTGCTGCTGGCGGCTGCGATAATAGCCACTGGGCGATACGCCCAGCAGATCACACAGCATCCGGATCGGGTGCTCGCCTTTCATCGTCTCGATCTGGGCATACCGCTCTCGGGCGTTTCGGAGAGGATGCCCAGCGATTTTTTTAGGACGCTCTCCCGCTCGCGCATGCGGATCACCTCCGCCCGCAGGCGCTCATTCTCCTTCACCGCGTCCTCCAAGGTTTGGGGTGGCGGCCCTCCGTCGCCCGGGCGGGGCGCATACAGCTTGCGCCACTCGTAGAGCTGCCAGGCGGGCAGCCCCAATTCCTTCGCCACAGTCTTCACCGTGCGATCCCCGTGCAGCGTCAGCTCCACGGCATGGCGTTTATACGTTTCGTCGAACTTGCGCCGGGGCGTGGCCCCGGACCCATTCCGGTCTTTCTGGTTCATGTTTTTCCTTCTGGCGCCCGAACCAGCCGACTCCGTGTCCTCCGCTGTTTGGTCGCTTCCTGCGGCAAGCTCTTCGGCTCCTGTCCTCGGAAGCGACCAAACAGCTACCCGTCAACGCGGATGTCTGTGTCCACTAAATCGAGGCAATCTCAGCCGCACAGCTCGCTCGGCTACGAATCGCCGCAACGCTTCGCGGCGAAAAACACTTTACCAATCCGAGGCTCCGGGCCGGACCGCCAAGCCGGTCCGTCCCTCCGCCTGGGATTGCCAACCAACATCGAACCCACCACATCTACCCACGTCTCCGACTGACATCAAAGGTGGAGCAGTTCCGGCGTCCCTCTCAGTTCCGCAAGGCAGCAGAACAGGGGCACGCCCGAGCCCAAGGTGCCCTTGGTGTTTGCTACAGCAACGGCACCGGCGTCGAGAAAGACGAGGTCGAGGCCGTAAAGTGGTACCGCAAGTCGGCAGAACAAGGGCTCGCCGAAGCCCAACTTGCGCTTGGCAGCATGTACAGGTACGACACCGGTGTTCCGAAAGACGAGGTAGAGGCGGTCAAGCGGCCCGGGCGTCTCGGCGGGGCCGTCCGCCGCCGCCGCGCCGGCCAGCGGCCACATCAGCCCGGCGGCGGCCAGGGCCTGCGGGAAATCGCGGCGGGGCAAGGGACGGGTCATGACGCTGGGGAATGGCCGCGCGTGCGGCGGTGGACTCAGTCGGGCTGGCCGGACAGGGGGGCAAACCGGAAGGAGAACAGGTCGGCGTCGTGGAGCACGAAGCGCAGGCGGACCGCCCGGCCGGCGAGCGCGGTGAGGTCGGCGCCGTGCCGCCAGCGCACGAGGCGCCCGGTTTCATCGCCGATGAGCTCGGCGCAGTCCTCGGCGGAGAAGCCCGACAGCGGCACGCCGGCGGCATCGAGGAGTTCCACGCGCACGCCACCCGCGGCGCTGGTCGAGAAATTCAGCCGGAGTGTCTCGCCGGATACCCGGACCGGCTTGGTGAGCAGCGTGCCGCCCGCATGCGGGGCGCACGCGGAGGCAAAGCCGTCGACGCGCAGGAGCAATCGCTCGATGTGCCATGAGTCCTGGAGATAGTTGCGGGTGACGAAGAACATCATGCCGTCAGGACCGGCCGGGAAGAGCCCGGTGAGCGGGTAGTTCGTGCGCGAAACCCAGTTGCCCGCCCCGGGGCCCGGGCGCACCAGCGCCTCCGGGAAGGTGCGGTCGTACGTCTCCGTGCCGGCGCGGGTCGTGAGCAGGACGCCGTCGGAGCAGTCTAGGTTGTAGCGGCCTCCGCGCGGCGACCTGAGCCCGATGGCCGCGGCCTGCTCGTCCGTGATCGCGCTCCGGCCCTCCATGAAGCGGGCCGCAAGGGCGATGTAGAAATGCGGGGCGCGGAAGTACGGACCCGTGTTGTTGACGTAGAACTGCTCGGCCGGCCCGTCCCCGTAGGTCATGGGCGCGGGCGCGCCCCATTGCCGGAGATCCGGCGAGGTCGTGCGTGCCATGGCCCGTTGCCGGCCTTCCGTCATGATCCGGTAATAAAAGACATATCGCTGCTCGACCTCGCTCCAGAAGAGGGTGTTGCCGCCGTCGAAGCTGTTGGGGAGATCGCTGACGAAGGTCGGCTGGCGCTCCGCCGGCAGCTTGCGGAAGACCAGACCGTCGCCCGAGGCCCACAGCTCGATGCGCTTGGGGCCCTTGGGGTCCCGGAAGGCGGTGTGCGCCTCGCCGCTGAGCGCCACGCCGCGCACGGCCTTGACGCGCTCGTCGTCCGGCACTCCCGGGCGCGTGTCGAGCCACACGGTGCCGCCGAGCGGCTGGCCGGTCTCGTCGAGGACGAAGTTTGCGTCGTCGCGGCCCGAGGCGGGATCGCGGGCCAGGGCGGGCTTGGTCCAAGTGACGCCGTCCGCGCTCACGGCGACGCAGGTGCGCCCGGAGGCGTCGTCCGGGTGCATCGTCATGGCGCGGTAATAGAGCAGGAACCGGTCCCGATGCCGGATGACCACGTTGCCGAAGTTGAGCGGTCCCTCCCAGGGCCGGTCGATCTTGATTGCGACGCCCGCGCGCACCGGCTCGTGCAGGCGCAGGGTGACGTGGTCGAGCCGCTCGATCAAGGCGCGGTCGACGAACAGTTCGCGGCGGTGGCCCAGGTCCACCGCGGCCGGCAGGGCCTGGGCTGTCCCGCCGACGGTGCCGGCCAGCCACAGGGCGCCGGCGGCGGTCAGGACATGCAGGAAATCGCGGCGGGACATGGAGTGGGAAACGGGGGGGAAAGGGGAAGGCGGGCCGTGGGCGGGCGTGGCAGGCGGGTCAGGACCAGGACTCAGCCGCGCGCAACACGACCGGACCGAGGAGGCCGGAGGGCAGCTGCCGGCCGTCGAAGGTGTTCGCCATGGAGTTTGTCACGCGGACCTCGAGGCGGTTCACCCCCTGGAAGGAAACCGGATTTTGCTGGGGTTGGGTCGGGTGGGGGTTACCGGAGGCATGGATCGGGTCCGGATTTTCGAGCCACCGCTAGGTTCGGTCTGGGTGATTGGGTGAGGTTGATGTCACTGACGTTGGTTGTCGATCCGGATATCATTGGGACCGGATTCTAAGGGCGTAGACGGTCGCCTTATTCAGGTGGATTCGGACGTGATAATCACCCGCGGGCAGATTCGCGGGGCGGCCTTTCCACCTGACTTCGTGCCGCAATGAATCACCTTTGATCTCAACCGCGTCGTCGGCGGTGTATCCCTCGATCCGCCGGGCCGACGCATCCAGGAGTTCCACGCGAATGCCGTTCACCGCATTGGCATTGAGCACGAGGGATTCGGATCCGGAGAAGTGCAGGGGCTTGAGCGTGAGCTGCCCGATGTCGTCGAGCGGCTTCCGCAGATTCGGTCCAGCACTGTGAGCCACGGATTGGACGCCCGCAAAGCGATCACGCGGCAGGGTCGCCATGCCCAGCCCGGTGGTCAGCACCATGTCATCCGCACCCGTCGCTCCCTGGGAATACGCGCCGTAATAAAGCCGGATCTCATCGTCGAGCACCACAGGCTGCGGGCTGAGGAAGATCGAGCCGCTGTCGAACTGATGCCCCGGACTCCGCGCGAGCCAGAAGGGCTTGCGGTAATCGCGCCGCCAGGTCTCGCCGTCTCGACTCGTCGCGAGCTCGATGTCGATCACACCGCCCCCGGTCGCGCGGTCCAGGATCTGCAGCGGGGAAAAGTAGATGCTCTGGTAAATAAAAACCGGGGTCGTGTGGTACTCGACCCACACCGGGTCCACGTCGTCCGGACTTAGAATCAGCTGTGGCGTGGACCAATGAATGAAGTCCTTGCTCTCCGTCCGGCCCATGGCGTGTTTCCAGTACATCCCGCCATCCGGCCCATCGATCCACATTTTGCCGTAGATTGCATAGACGCCTTTCGACTCGTCCCAGAGTGCATCGAGCGCGTCCGACATCACGAGCGGGTTGGCCCAAGGCATCGCGTTGGAATTCCGCATCGGCACCGGCGTCCCTAAATTGCCGTAGGACGCGCGCAGCAGCGGCCCACTGGCACCTCCAATTACGAAACCCGCGATCAAAATATCACCGCCAGCGCCGACGCGATTACGAGCAGAGACATTAAGTAGTCGCTACCCTTTTCGTAGAACGCTGGCGCTAGCGTACGCACCGGCTCGCGCACCAGCCTACCCCCAGGCCCATCGAGCACGGCTTGGGGCGCATTCACGCGCTCAAGCCAGTCCCCAACCGACAACCCTTGCGGCCACCGAATCAAACGGTGTTCGGCCTCAATCTCCCCAAAGTCCGCGCCATCCGGCAGTTGAAGCTCTTCTTGATTCAGCCGCGGCACCGCCACCTCCTGCCGCACCAGAACCAGCTGGCGGACTTGCCCGTTGACGATGAACGCCAGCTCCCGCGAATCGTTCAACTCACGCGCCGCCTGGGCGGCGGATGGGCGCTCGGACATGGCCCCGCAGGCCACTGCCGCTGTACAAAGCAGGGCAACCAGAACGCGTAGGACTTCAAACGGGGAGCTTGGGGACATTGTGAATGGGTCGTCCGATGGTCGGCGCCGTCCGCACCCACCCACTGAACCTTGTGCGTGTAGCCCGTGCGGGAAGACTTCCTTGATCCGATAGATTTTGACGCTCACACCCTGATCACGGATCACTACCGGGAACTTTGCGATTCGGGCTGCGGAAAAAATTGCCCAAAATCGACCACGGAAGTCAACGTTTCGGTACTTTTGAGTACGTAACTCCGCCGGTTTCACCCGGAGAAGACCCGCCTGGTCGATCTGGCTGAGCCGGGAGGCTTCGACTTCCTCGGCTACCACTTCGAACGGGGCCGACGCTGGCCGCGCCGCAAGGCGATGAACCAGCTGCGGGAGAAGGTCCGCACGCTGACCCCGCGCACCAGCGGGGTCGCGCTGGAGGAGACCGTCGCACGCCTCAACCCGGTGCTGCGGGGTTGGTTCGGTTACTTCCAGCATGGGCACCGTCTGGTGTTCCCATCGGTGGACGGTTACGTCCGGGGTCGGCTCCGGGCCATCCTGCGCCGACGCGCAGGACGGGCCGGACGGGCCTGCGGCCGGGACCACCAACGACGGCCACATGGATGAGCCTAGGTTTCCCACCGGTGAGGAACTGCTGGCCGACGCTAAGCGGGGCTTCCCCCAGTACTATCTCCTTGGGGAAGAGGAGGAGATCTGCGCGCTAAACGCCCTCGTACTGGCGCAGGTGGCGTTTGTCATGGCGGTGAATGCCGTGCGACCCAAGAGCGACAGGGAGGCGTGAAGACTACGTTTGGCGGCGGAATGTAAGGTGTAGCGGATTCTGGGATCCAACAAGGGTGTCGAGTGCTGGAGCTACTGAGACAGAAATTATAGTACACCTTTCGAGGAGGTGGTTAAGAGCGCCAGCCTCCGCCAGCGTTTGCGGGTGACGCGGGAAGGTCCCGCAGGAAAGCAGAGTACAAGGCCCAGCCTGACCCTCTCGGACTCTCGCCCAGCGCCGGAAACTCCCCCACTCCGACACTTCCACGCCACCACCCGCCATGCCCAAGCCCCTTCTCTGCGACCCATCGCTCCTTGCGACTGACCTGACCGGGAAAACCTACGTCGTCACCGGCGGAAACTCGGGGATTGGCTTCACCACCGTCGAACAGCTGGCGAAGCAGGGCGCTACGGTCGTCCTTGCCTGCCGTCGCCCCGCCGATAGCGAGCGCGCGACGTCCGACATCCTCGCGCGGGGCGTGCGCGGCACGATCACCGTGGAGGGGCTCGACCTCGCGGACCTCGGATCCGTCCGGGCCTTCGCCGCCAGGGTGTTGGCGCGTCATCCCGCGATTCACGGTCTGGTCAACAACGCGGGTGTCATGAACACGCCCAAGGGCCGCACGAAGGACGGTTTCGAAACCCAGTTCGGCACGAATCACCTCGGGCACTTCCTGCTGACGGAACTCCTGCTCGAACGGCTCAAGGCCAGCGCGCCTTCGCGGATCGTCATCCTTTCAAGCTGCTATCACGACATCGCCGTCGGCCGGAAGGGCGTGATCGATTTCGACGACCTGCAGTTCGATCGCCGCCCCTACGACAGCTGGGCCGCCTATGCACAGTCCAAGCTGGCGAACCTGCTGCAGGCCAAGGAACTGGCCGCACGGCTCGCGGGGACCGGCGTCACCGCCGTCAGCGTGCATCCGGGCTGGGTGCGAACGCGGCTGCTGCGTTCGTCGATGCCGCTGTGGGCGCAGGACACGCTCCTGCGTCCCATCCTCCGGATGGCGGGCATGCTGGAACCGTGGGAAGGCGCGCAAAGCACGCTCCACGCCCTGCTTTCGCCGGAGGTTCCGGAGCACAGCGGCGCCTTCTTCAGCCAGATCGGCTGGTACCGCGACAAGCGCGCCAATCGCGGCGGATGGCCCCTACGGTCGCCCAACCCTCAGGCCCACGAGCCGGGCGTCGAGGTCAGGCTCGCGGAGGTCTCGCGACGGCTCGTCGGCCTGCCGGGCTGAGCGATCGCCGTGTCAGCCTGAAGCGATCCTGCGGGCACGCGCACCTCGTCGGTCAGCCAGAAGCGGAACGCGCAGCCGGTCACCTCATACCATCCGTCCCGGGCATCGAAGCGACAAGCGGTCCAGCCTCCGCCGTCGCGTCGGACGCTCGCGCGACGGCCTTCATCCGCCTTCGAATCCCCGGAGGCTGGTGATCCATGCAGGCGCGGGGCCTAGGCAGACCGGACCGCTTCGGCTGGCCCCGCGAACGCCACCAGCCCTCACAGGCAGTGCCAGGGCAGGGCGACGACGCGGTCGTCGAGTTGCTCGGGACGGGGGCAACGGCAGATGACGTACCCCATCGGCGCCACCTTGCCCTGCTCCTCGAGGAACGGGATCACGTGGCGGGCGTCGTCACGACGAGGACGCTCGGTCCATTTCACCTCGATCGGGATCAGTTTCCGATCGATCTCGACCACGAAGTCGATCTCCGCCCCATCTTTGGTGCGAAAGTGGTGGAGCCGTCCCCGGCCCAGGTAGCCGAGTCGCTTCCAGAGTTCCGCGCCGACCCACTGCTCCAGCGCGCGTCCGGGGTCGGCATTGACCGCATCGGCCCCCGGAGTCAGTCCCGCGGCCGCATGCCGCACCCCGAGGTCAAAGAAGTGAAACCGCGGCGTGGAGGTGAGGTTCTTCCGCGGACTGCGGGAGAATCCCTGAATGCTGAAGCCGATGAACATGTCCTCCAGCAAATGGTAGTGACCCTTGACGGTCACCGGCGAAATGCCGACCTCCTTGGCGATCTTGGCGAAGTTGACGACTTGTCCCGACTCGATCGCGGCGAGTTGCAGGAAGCGCAGGAACGCCCCCCAGTCCCTGACAAGGGCCTCCCGACGAATCTCCTCCTCCAGGTGAGCCAGAGCGTAGGCGCGCAGCAGGTCCGGGCGGTCCGCGGCATCCGCGAGGACGATCCCCGGCAGGTCACCGTAAGCCAAGCGGTCCTGCAGGCTGGCGGAGGGGAAGGGCGTGGCCAAAGGCACCACCGGCACGGGCAAGGGCGAAGCGATGTCGCGGGCGCGGGGCTCCGAGGCCGGGCGCTCGGCGAGAAGGAGCGGAAAGAGACGGTGCTGCAGACTTCGACCCGGAAGCAGATTGGCCCCGGTTTGCCGCAGCTTGCGGGCGGAACTGCCGCACAGGACGAAACGCCAGCGCCCCTTGTCAGCGTCGTAGAGCGATTGCACCGCATCAAAGACCGCCGGCACCGTCTGAGCCTCGTCGACCACCACGAAGTGAGGCGCGCTCCGGCGCGGAAGCGCCTGACACGCCCGGGTGAAGGCCCCGGGATCAACGAGCAACCGGGAGCGTTCCACGGGATCCGACAGATTGAAGAACAGCGAGGGCTCCGGCAGCAGGCGCCGCAGCAAAGTCGTCTTGCCCGTCTGACGTGCTCCAAACAGCACATGCACGTAGGGCTTGGCCAAAGACCCCGGCAACGACGACTCGATCCATCGCGAGTACATGTCACTTCATTTATATCGTATATAACGTCTGTCAAGTAAACGACTGCGCGGTGGGGCGGCGTGGCAAAGTCGGAAGCGGGGCCGCTCCGGGGACTGCGGACGGACGGCCCACCCATTCGCGGATCGCAATCACGCAGCCATCCCGCCAGAGTCTCGCTCCGTCGTCCGGTCCCGACATGCACCCGCGCACGCTGTTCACGTTGTTCTGTCTTGTCGCCGCATCTGCGCTCTCCGCCGAGTCTGCGGCATCCCGGCAGGTTCAGTCGCTCCGGATCACCCTCCTCTCCACGATGCTGGCCGACGGCAATGGCATCGGTGAGTGGGGGTTCGCGGCTCTGGTCGAGGCCGATGGCCACCGGCTCCTGTTCGACACGGGAAACTATCCACATGTCGTCCTCCGCAATGCCGAGGCACTGCAAATCGATCTGACCACCGTGCCTGACGTGGTCCTCAGCCACTCGCACTCGGATCACACCGGCGGGTTTCTCGCCGTGCGACGGGCTGCGGCCAGCCAGAACCCCTCTGCCCTTGCCCGCACGTTTGTGGGGGAGGGGATTTTCGAGGTGCGCGCGGATTCGAGGAACGCGCCGCAACAGACATTGATGCTCGATGCGAAGCGCGACTACGAAGCCAGTGGCGGCAGGTTCGAGGTGTGCACCGGCCCGCGCGAGATTTTCCCCGGCGTGTGGCTGACCGGTCCCGTGCCGCGCACGTATGCCGAGCGCAACTGGAGCGGACAGGGCGTGATCGTCACGCCCGCCGGCCGCATCGAGGACACGCTGCCCGAGGACATGGCGCTCGTCTGCGACACCGCGCAGGGCCTCGTCATCCTGACCGGCTGCGGCCACGCGGGCGTCGTGAACATCATCGAGCATGCCCGCACCGTCGTGCGCGCCGCCCCGGTGCACGCCCTCATCGGCGGCATCCACCTCTTCCGGGCCTCGGAACCGACGCTGGACCAGACCGCGGGCAAGCTCCGCGAGTTCGGCGTCGCGCATTTCATCGGCGCGCATTGCACCGGCCTCGAGGTCGTCTACCGCTTCCGCCGCGACCTCGCGCTCGACCGCGCCCAGGCGGTCGTCGGCGCCGTCGGGGCAAGCTTCGTCCTCGGCGAGGGCATCAAGCCGGGCGACCTCGCGAAGTGACTGGGCCGGGCCTGCCGGGTCGTCGCCACGACGCTCGCCGAAGGTCCGAAATCCCGATCCACGATCGCGTCGCCGCAGCCACTTGGAGAGGCCGCGGAGAGGAACGTCGGCGTCGTGGCGGACCAGCTAGGACTCAATCCGTTCGGGGCCTCCTTGAGTCCGAGGACTACGGTGGGAATTTCCCACTTGCGTACGTGTGGGCAGACTACTTTCTTGAGGATTACCGTGCGCTCCGTGGTCAAAGATTCCCGCTTCGAGTTGGTCACCGAAATCCTCAAGCCTGACGCCAAGAAGCGTCTCACGTTGGGTCAGGTGCTGCAGGAGGAGGGCGTGGCGTACAACGTCTACCGCAACCGACTCGGGCAGATCATGCTCGATCCGGTCAAAGCGGTGCCGGTCTCCGAGACGTGGCTTTACGACAACCCGCCGGCGCTCGCTGCCGTCAAGCGCGGCCTGGCCGACTCGGCCGCCGGGCGCACCCGCAAGCGCGGTTCTTTCGCCGCCTACGCGAAAGAGGAGTGATTCATGCAACGGGTGCTGCGGTTCACCCACGAGGCCGACGAACAGCTGACCTCTCTTGAGCGCGATCCCGCGAAGCGAGGAGTCCTGAAGCAGGTCCGCAAGACCCTCGGATTGCTGGAAACGAACGTCCGGCACCCAAGCCTCAACACGCACGAGTACGAATCGCTCGTTGGAGCGAAGGGCGAACGCGTCTGGGAAGCTTATGCCCAGAACGATACGCCCGGTGCCTACCGGGTCTTCTTTCACTATGGTCCAGATGAAGACACGGGCCGGAAGCGCACGCCGGCTCTGACAATCGTGGCCATCACGCCCGATCCCTGATCACCCGCTTCGGGCGGGTGCGCCATGTGAAGCCAAGTCGGAATGCCTCCCGCCGGGTCTCCGTGGAGGCGATCTCGATCCGGCAACTCCACGGGGAGACGAAGCGCCGGGTACTCCTGGCGCAGGAGGTCGGTGAACGTGACGTCACGGAAACGGGGTTGGATCGAGGCGAAGAGCGTGCCGGCCGCCAGGCCGCCGCCACCGCCGTGCTTCGCGCGGCGCACCCTGTTGCTGTCCTTCCGCGTGGCGAAGCGGGCCGACGGCGCGCTTCACGGGGTGATCGCCTCCGTCAGGGGTCTGACGGCAGCGTATCCCCACGATCCCGTTTCGTCGCCGCCGCCGGGCGCTTCGGCCCGAGGGGCGTCAAGGTCGCGGCGGAGTCCTGAACCCGCGCTCGACGGTGCCCGGGGCGGCGGATTTCGCGGATTGCCTTCCCCGCACCGGTGCCGCCATGGATTGTCCTGCCTATGAGCCAAGAAACGTGGACGGCGGTGGATCGGTACTTCGAACGGACCTTGCTCGGGAGCGACGCCGCCCTCGAAGCCGTCCTCGAGCGTTGCCGGAAGGCCGGGCTGCCCGACATCAACGTCAGCCCTTGCCAAGGCCAACTCCTCGCGCTCCTCGTCAAGCTCTCCGGCGCGAAGCGCGTCCTCGAACTGGGCACCCTCGGGGGCTACAGCGCCATCTGGCTCACGCGCGCCCTCCCCAAGGACGGTTCACTCCTCACCGTCGAGGTCAAGGAGGCGTACGCGGCGCTGGCGCGCGAGAATCTTGCGCTCGCCGGCGTGAGCGACCGCGCGACCGTGCGCTGCGGCGACGGTCAGGCGGTGTTGCAGGGCCTGATCGCGGACGGGGTCCCGCCCTTCGACCTCATCTTCATTGACGCCGACAAGCCGTCCTACCCGGCCTACCTCGCGCTCGCGCGAAAGCTGTCGCGGCCGGGAACCGTCATCCTCAGCGACAACGTGGTCCGCAAGGGCGCCATCGTGGACCAGCAATCGGAGGATCCGCGGGTGCTCGGGGTCCGTCAGTATTGCGAGGACCTCAAGGCCCTCGGCTGGGAAAGCACGGTGATCCAGACGGTCGGCCTCAAGGGCTACGACGGCTTTACGATGTCCCGCGTACCGTAAGCGGAGCCGGTCACCCCACCCCCTTCGCGCCATGACGCTTGCCGCCCTCGCGCTTCTGCCCCTCGCCACCGCCATGCCCGCCGCCCTCACCGTCACCCGCGATGTCCCCTACGCGCCCGACGCCCATCCGCGCCACACGCTCGACATCTCCGCGCCGGCGGGAGCCAAGGGACTGCCGGTCGTGTTCTGGATTCATGGGGGCGGCTGGACGAGCGGAAGCAAGGCCGAGGTCGACCTCAAGTCGGCGTGTTTCACGGCCCACGGCTGTGTCTTCGTCTCGACCAACTACCGGCTCCTACCGGAGGTCGACATGGGCACCTTGGTCGGCGACGTGGCCCGCGCGCTGGGCTGGGTGCACCGCTCGATCGCCGCGCACGGCGGCGATCCCGACCGAATCTTCGTGATGGGCTACTCGGCCGGGGCGCAGCTCGCGGCGTTGCTCTGCACCGATGATCGCCTCCTGCGAGCCGAAGGCGTGCCCTTCTCCGCGCTCAAGGGCTGCGTGCCAGTCGATGGCGACACCTTCGACCTGCCCGCGATCATCGCCACCGCCGAGACCCGCCGGCGCGTCCACGGCCAGCCGGAGCCGAAGGCGACCCACCGCGCGAAGTTCGGCACCGAGGCGCAGCACCGGGAATTCTCGGCCGTGACCCACGTCGCGCGCGGGAAGGGAATACCTCCCTTTCTCATTCTTCACATCGAGGCGAACCCCGACACGACGATTCAGGCCCGTCGCCTCGGCGAGGCGCTCGTGTCCGCCGGCATCCCGGCCCGCGTGCTCGGCGATCCCGAGGCGACGCACCGCAGCATCGACCGTCGCCTCGGCGAGTCCGGCCACCCCAACACCGAGGCGGTGCTGGCGTTTCTCGCGGCGCAGTTGAAGTGAACGCCGGGCCGCTGACCCGCAGCGCTCGCCGGCTCCGGCCCCCTCCGTGCTCGCGCGCTCGCCCCGCGATCGGACTCCCGCCCGGCCGGGTGGCTCGGTCACGAGCGGCCTCTGCCTTTACTCGCATCCCGAATCCCGGTCCCCGATCACGCGCCGCGTCACCGATGGCCACCACGCTCCGCCCCGACGCTCCGCGGCACGAGGAAGAGGAGGTAGAATCCGAGAATCGTCCACTGGAAGAGCTGGATGTTCAGCGTCCACTCCAGCCCCAGGTGAAACGCCAAGCCCACCAGCAGCACGGGCACGCGGAGCCGCGAGAACCAGATCAGAAGGGGAAACCCGAGTTCCACCGCGAGGGTGGAATAGCTCATGACCTGCGACGCGAGCGGGGTCATGAGAAAATCCGGAATCGGGAACCGCTGGAGCTCCCCGAGTTGCAGGACGGTGCCGACGGCATTCCCTTCCTGCCATGCCCGGCCCGAGGCCTTCACGACGCCGGTCACGAAGTAGGTCACGCACACCTGAAGCTGCAGGATCCGCTGGGGCCACGCCGGCACGGGTTCCAGCGACGCCGGCAACGCCGAGGGATCCGCCCGCCGGGCCCTCCAGTCTCGGATCCACACCGGAAGCGCGAAGGCCCGCCCCGACTGGGCGAAGATCAGGAAGAACGACCCGATCCGCAGCAGGTTGTCCCCCGAGTGCAGGATGTACATGTTCCGCCACGCAAAGCTGCTCACCGCGAGCCACGACAACAGCGCCCCCACCCGCGGATAGACCCCGAGCAGCAGACTCAGGCCGCCCACCACGCCACACGCACGGATGAGAGTGATCGCATGGTCCGTGTAGCCCGTGAACGCATAGAGCGTCAGCCTCCTTCCCCCTAGAGTCGAGGCGTGCACCGCCGGCGGCAGCACGCCCTCGTTGCCCAGCCAGAGGGGCATGTCCGGCCACAGCAGCGCCAGATTGGCGAGGCACACCAACCCCAACCAAGCCCGGAACCACGCGATCGGCCGGGGATCCGTGGGCGTCTCAATCCACGCAAAAACGCCTCCGGCCAGGCGTCGCACGCCCTCGCCGCAAGCGCGCAGGGCGGTTCATATCTCCCTCCAATTGTGCACCTTGACTGACGATGACCGCGGCATGGGTAAGGATCAGGGAGCGGGGGCGCCCGGGTTCTTCCAGGTGTGGAAGGTGACGTGATTCCAGCCTTCGGTCCGTTGATCAGCCCGCAGTCCTCGCGCCACCGGAACGATGGCCGGACGCCACCAGCGGATCAGTTCGACGGTCTCCGGAACCACCCCACGCCGGGCCTCCTCCCGTCGCACATAGTCCACGTAAGGCTGCCAGAGGTGCGACTTGGCATCCATGCGCAGGTGCTCGTTGAAGAACTTGCGCCACCGCTCCTTCTGGTACCGCTCTAGGTAGGGTAACTCAATCATCCGGGACACCGCCCGCTCGTGCTTCTGGCCGGCCGCATCCGTCACCGTCATCTGCACCCAGATATCGTCCCAGAGTGGCTCGGGCCCGAACATGCCCCACGCCTGCGAGAGATTGAAGAAGAACAACGGCTTGGAAATGATGGGATCGAGCGTCGCCTTGAACGGAAAGTACCCGCTTGGAAGCGTCCAACACAGCGCGGCAAGCGTGTAGCCGAGCGTAAGAGCCTTGCGCCAGTGCTTGAACATCGTCTCGCCCCGCAATTGTGAGCATCGTCGGCCAGGGCAAACCCGGCACGGGCCGCAACACGGTCGCCGAACTGCTCCACGAGGCGAGCGTGGGGGCCAACGCTCCTCTTATCCGGATCGACTGCTCCCTCAGTTCGGAAGCCCACTTCCGCACCGGCCTGCTCGGCGAGAACGGCCTCGGCGGGAATTGGGTGACCTCCGCCCGCGGGGGCACGCTCCTGCTGAAGGAGATCCACGAGCTGCCGGTGCCGCTGCAGAAGGAGTTGGTCTCGGTCCTGCGCAACACCGCCCACGGATTCCGCCTGATGTGCACGACCACCGTGGACCTCGAAAAACGCGTCGAGGAGGGCCGCTTCCACGATGAGCTTTTCTACCGCGTCGCCTCGCTGCCCATCACGCGGCCACCCGTCCGCGAACGCTAGGAGGACATCCCGGAGCTGATCCGCCACTTCACGCAGTCGTCCACCAATCCGCAATTCGAGGCCGCCGCCATCGCCTTCGCGGCCGACGCCTTGGAGGCACTGCAGGCCTACGGTTGGCCGGGCAATCTCACGGAGTTGCAGCAGGTCGTGACGGGCATCGCCACCACGACCACCCGCCGCCTGATCACCGCCGATCAACTGCCCCCGCGGCTGCGCGGTTCCCCAAACTGGGCGCCGCTCACCGAGTTCCTCGCCACCCAGGAAAGGCAGTACATCGAACGGGTCCTGAACTCCGTCAGCGGAGACCGCGAAGCGGCCGCCCGGATCCTGAAGATCGACGCCGCGCGGCTCGCCTGAGCGCGCCCAACTCGGCCGAAACCAACCGGGTCGGTCGAACGCTCACGGCGCACCGACACCGCGCCCGCGGATTCAGCCGCCCGACGCCGCCACGCGCGCCCGAACCGCGCGCCACACGTCCACGAGCGCCGCAAAGTCCTCGTCCCGGCTCCGGCTCTCGATCCGGTAATCGAAGGAGCCCGCCTCCGCCAGCTCGCGCTCGGCCGTGCCGAGCCGCCGCTCGATCTCCACCGCACTGTCCTGCCCGCGCTGGACGAGACGCTCCCGCAACTCGCCGAGCGGGACGTTGATGAAGACCGTGGCGAGATGTCGCCGCAGGAGCGGACTCGCCGCCGCCGCCCGCCGGAAGTTGCCGACGCCCTGGACGTCCACGTTGATGACGAGGCTGCGACCCGCCGCCAGCGGTTCGAGCACCGACGACGCGAGCGTGCCATAGCGATGCCGTTGGTGCACCCATGCCCACTCCAGAAAGGCGCCCGCCGCCACGCGCTCATCGAACTGCGCCGGACTCAGGAAGTGATAATGCACGCCATCCACCTCGCCGGGACGCGGGGGCCGCGTCGTCGTCGTGATCACCCGCGAAAATCCAGGGATCTCGCGCACCATCCGCTCACACAACGTGGTCTTGCCCGAACCCGCCGGTCCGGCGAGGACCAGCAGCACCGGGGCTTCACCCGCAGCGGGGTCCGAGGAGGCGGGAAACGGGGAGCGCATCAAGCCAGTCATCCCTCCGCCTCAGTACGTGAACGCCACCACGCCGAGGGTCGCGCCGTACACCGCCAGCACCGCTCCGATCAGCCGCGGCCGCTCCGCCGTCGCAAAGAGCCAGTCGAAGAAGTCGCGGAGCCGGAACGGCACCGCCCCCAGATAGATCGCCAGCGCAATCCCGACATACACCGCGGAGACCATGAACAGCCGCTGGGGGTGGTGATACTCCATGTACGCGGCATCCAGCAACGGCGTCGCCGCGAGCAGCATGAGCGCCGCCAGTCCCCGCACCGCGAGGAAGTCCGGCACCTGCGAGAAGGCCAGCACCGCCAGCAGCGCGAAGAAGATCAGCAGCGCGGTCCGGTACTCGCCGAAATCCGCCATCGAGAGGTTCCAGATCCGCGTCAGGAACCACACCGCCGCCCCGCCGAAGAAGACCAGCGTGGCCGCCCGCGAGCGCGGCATCGCCTTGCAGGCCGACACCACCAGCGAACTGCGCGAAACGAGCAGCGCTCCGGCAAGGAACAGGACGACTCCAGCAACCAGCGTCGCAAGGGTGAGGCTCATGGGAAAGGAGGTTGAGGGGGAACGTCCGCCACGCCGCGCCGCCCGGTCAGGCCGGCACCCCCGCCAGGACCAGTTCGCCGTAGAGCGTGCTCACCGATGCGCGCTCGATCCGCAAGGGGACCACCTCACCGACCAAGCGGGGATCGGCGGCGAACACCGCGACGCGGTTGCCCTCGGTGCGTCCCGTGAACCGCTGTCCGGTCTTGTCCGGTCCCTCCACGAGCACCTCCTCGACCGTGCCGAGGAGGGCGGCGTTGCGGCGGAGCGAGTTCTGGCGGAGGATTTCGAGCAACTCCTGGTTCCGCGCCTCCTTCACCTCGTCGGGCACTTGGTCACCCATGTCCGCCGCCGGCGTGCCGGAGCGCACGGAGTACTTGAAGATGTAGGCCATGTCGTAGTTGCAGTCCGCGAAGAGCTCTCGCGTCTGCGCAAAGTCCTCCTCGGTCTCGCCCGGGAAGCCCACGATCACGTCGGTCGAGAAATACATGTCGGGCCGGACCGCCCGCAGGGACGCCACGATCTCCCGGTAGCGCTCCCGGGTGTAGGGCCGGTTCATCGCCCGCAGGATCCGGTCACTCCCGCTCTGCATCGGCAGGTGGGCGTAGCCGCAGAGCTTGGGCAGGCGGGCGTAGGCCTGCACAAGGTCGTGCTTGAAGCCACGCGGGTGCGGCGACGTGAAGCGGATCCGTGCGATCCCGTCGATCGCGTGCACGCGCTCAAGCAGTTGCACGAACGGGGTGATCCCGCCGGTGTGCGCGTAGTCGCGCCGGCCGTAGCTGGTCACGATCTGACCGAGGAGCGTGATCTCGCGCACGCCGCGCTCCGCCAGTTCGGCACATTCCCGGACGATGTCGTCCATCGGCCGCGAACGCTCGTCCCCGCGCGTCTTGGGCACGATGCAGAAGGCGCAATCCATGTTGCACCCCTGCTGGATGGAAACGAAGGCGCTGACCTGCCGCGGGGCCGCCGCGTCCTCCGGCACGAGGTGATCCTTGATCGCGTTCTGCGAACCCGCCTCCTCCGCGATGTCGACGATCGTCTCGCCGACCGGCAGCCCGGCCGAACGGGCGGCGCGGAGGTTGTCGAGGTAGCCCGGGACCTGGTGAAACTTCTGCGTGCCGATGATCAGGTCGACATCCGGCAACTGCTCAAGGAGCGACGCCCCGCGGTTCTGGGCCATGCAGCCAAGGATCCCGAGCACGAAGTCGGGTTGACGACGCTTGCGGGCGGAAAGGTACCCCGCCTTGCCGATCGCCTTCTGCTCGGCGGCGTCGCGGACCGAGCACGTGTTCAGCAGCAGGATGTCGCACTCGTCCTCGGACGGGACGATTCGGTAGCCCCGGGCGCGCAGCATCGAGGCGACGGCCTCGCTGTCGCGCTCGTTCATCTGGCACCCGTAGGTCTTGATGTGCACCCGGTTCATCCGTCGGAGAGGGTCACGCTAGGCGGCCCCTCCCCCCGGTCAACGCGGGAGTGACCCTACGGTCGGCCACCGCTGCGGCAGTCGAGGAGCAGGCGGGGCGACACCCTCTTCGACCGCTTCGTCACCTGCGAACCTGGGGAGTCACCCCCGGGCGTCCCGAGCCACCCGGCGGCGCCCGCCTTCGCGATCGGGAGAGGATTCCCCGACGTCAGGGTTCCTCGACGTAGCCGTGCTTGATCGCGTAGCGGACCAAACCCGCGGGCTCGTACTCGCCCAGCTTGTCCCGCAACCGGGCGAGCGAGTTCTGGACGGTCTTGGGGCTGACCTTGAGCCGGGAAGCGATGACCTTGATGTTCTCGCCCCGCGCAAAACCCCGCAGCACTTCGCGCTCGCGGTCGCTGAGATTGCCCGCCACCGCCGTGGCTTCGCTGCGCAGACTCTCGACAAGGAGCCGGGCACTGTCCGGACAGTAGAACGTGTTCCCGCGCAGCACCTCGAGCACCGCGTGCCGCAGGGTGGCGACATCGGACCGCTTCAGCACGAACCCGTGCACGCCGAGCGAGATCGCCTCGCGGACAAGGTGCTCCTGCTCGTTTCCCGAAACGAAGAGCCAGCGCGTCCGCGGCAGGAACGGCCCCACCCGGCGGACGAGGTCGAAACCGCGCCCGTCCGGCAGCATCCAGTCCACGACCACAAGATCCGGTTTCTCCCGCAGGCACGCCACCACCCCCTCGGCCACCGTCCGACAGTCGGCGACCAGCCCCAGCCTCAGGTCATCCCTGACCAAGGCGGCCATCAATTGGCGGACCAGCGTGTGGTCCTCGACAAGCACAACACGAGAGGGGGGGGAAGGTTTCGTCTCAGCCATAATCCGGGCGGAATACTACCAGATTCGGAGCCGCAATGTTCGGGAAAATCGGAAAGTGGTCGGGAAATCTTCCCGCTGAAATGACGCTTCGTCCCGGGACGCCCGACCCCGATTTGGGGTAGGCTGGGGTCTCCGGGAGCGGTCTGTCCGCGAACCGGGAGGGGTCGGGGCCGTCACCGGGCCTGACCCACCAACCATTCCCCACTCCATGACACCCTATCCCGATCCCCACACTCGCAGGCCCTCGCTGCTCTCCCCTGGCTCTGGCGCAACGCTGCCCGCCCGGGTGGCGGGGTTGGCGGCGTGGCTCCGGGGGCGGGACGCGTCGGGCCTCGCCCTGCCAGAGGCGCGTCTGGCGAGCCGGGTGGAGGCCTGGATGGAAGTCCATGAGCCGGATGGCCGGGTCCGGGAGGGCCTGAACTTCACCTCCTGCGATCACCTCGGGCTGTGCAGTCACCGGGAAGTGCGGGCGGCGGCGGCGGACGCGCTGGCGCGGTTCGGTCCGCACAGCGCGGGTCCGGCGGCGGCGGGTGGACAGCACGTTCTCGCGGAGCCGCTCTGCGCGGGGTTGGCGGACCTGACCGGGTTGGCGCACGTGACGGCGATGCCGAGCGGGTGGGCTGCGGGCTACGGGGCGATGCGCGCCCTCGTGGGCCGCGACGACGTCGTGCTGCTTGATGCGCAGGCGGGTGGCGCACTGCGCGAGGGTGCGCGCGCCGCGGGGGCGGCGGTCCACGCGTTCCGGCACACCGATCTCTCGCACCTGCAGCAGCGCCTCGTCCGTCTCCGGGCGGCCCGGCCGCGCTCCCTCATCGTCGTCGCCACACCCGCGCTGTTTCCGCATGATGGAGCGACGCCGGATCTTCCCGCGCTGCGACGCCTGACCCGCGACCACGCGGCCCTGCTCATGGTCGATGTCGGTCAGGATCTCGGCTGCACGGGTCCGGGCGGGCGCGGCGAACTGGGGCTGCAGGGCGTGGAGGATGCACCCGACCTCCTCGTCGGCAGTCTCGCGCGCACCTTCGCGAGCAACGGCGGCTTCGTCGCCGCCGAGTCGGCGGAACTTCTGCGCTACGTGCAGCACTACTCGCCGGCGTACGGCGGGAGCTCGGCGCTTTCTCCGCCGCAGTTGGCCGCCGCCACCCGCGCGCTCGGCATCGTTCGCTCCGCGGAGGGCGCCGCCCGCCGGGCGGCCCTGCAACGCGCGGCGATCACGCTGCGCACCGCCCTCGCCCGCGCGTGGCTGCGACCCGAGAGTCCGGGGCCGATCCTCGCCCTCACGTTCGCCCACGAGGCCGTCGCCCCCGTCGCCGCCGCTCGCTGCGGCGAGGAGGGCGTCGTCGCCACGCCCCTCGAGCCTCCCACCACCGCCCGCGGCACGTCCGTACTTCGCCTCCACCTCATGGCCACGCACGAGCCCGCCCTGCTCACCGGGGTCGCACGCATCCTGACGCGCAGCATCGAGTCCGGTCTTCAACACGCCAACTGCCTCGCCCTCGCGCGCGACTGACGCCCGGAGAAAATCAGCGGCACCGAAGTCAGCGTCTCCGGCGCGCCCACCGTCACTCCCGCTCTCGCGGGCGAAGGACACCGCGGTTCACGGTCACACGGGAGTTCGCCCGTTCTCTCACCCGCACGCGCGCTGGTCGCGCTCGGTACACGGCGTTCGGCGCGGCGATTCACCCGCGACAGACCACGACTGCGCTGCGCACCGCAGACGAGGCGCAGTCAGCTCATCGCAGTCCACGCGTTCGCCGCGAGCCAGGCGATCCGCGCACCCAAAACGGTTCCCCGCGCGCGACGCGATCATCGCATCGCGCACGCTCACTTCAGCGCCCGCGCTCGCCGCAACGTCGGCGATCATCACTACGTCGCGATGATCCCGACCCCGCGATCATCCACCTCCACGCGCTCCGCACGATCGGTCCGCGGCTGGTGGCGCGCCGCGAGCACGCGCACGCACGCACGGGGGGAATTCACCAAAACGTGAAATTCCCCTCGCGTTTGCGTCACGTTCGTTTCAATGATGGAACCGCATTCAGATTTAACCGGCCGACACTTAAGTCGGCCGGCCACAAAAAAAACCCGAACACACACGATCCCCATGGCCAAGAAAGCCGCATCCAAAGCCAAGAAACCCGCCGCCAAGAAGAAGGCTGCGAAGAAGAAGTAATCACTTCGCCGGGAGGGCGGCGGAGTGTTCTGCTCCGCCGCCTCTTCCCGGTCGGATCAGTTGGCGCGAGATTCGGTGAGGGAGCACGATTCCCCGCGATACCTCTCCCGCCCCGCGGTCGGCCCCCCCTCACCTTCCCGATCCTTCGGGAACCAAGGCCACCCACAACGGCCCCCGTCCGCCGCCCTCCCGCGGCGGAATTTTTGTGCCTCTCCCGGAGTGCCTTGCGCCGCCGCGTGACGGCGCGAGCGGTGCCGGGAGGAATCTTTCCACGAAACGGGGCCGGCGCTGACTTCGGTTTTGCCACCCGCGCGCCCGACGCTTCCTTCGTCCCATGGGCTTCTTCGATCGTTTTCGCTCCCGCAGGACGGAGCCAACCCCGGCCAACCCGTCGTCCCCGACTCCCTCCGAGAAAGCACCCGGCACCGCACCGAGTCCCGCGCCAGGCACCCGGCCCGACGCCGCGCTCTCTGCCGCCCCCGGCTTGACGGCGGCTGCGACATCCGGTCCGACGCCAGCCGCGGTGCCCAGCCCGGCATCCGCACCTGCACCCGCACCCAACACCGCGCCGCAGTCCCCGACCGGCGCATCGGTCGCCGGCACCCTGCTCGCCGCGCGTGAACGCCTGGACGCCCGCGACCTCGCGGGAGCCCTCGCGCTCTACGAGCCGCTGCTCGCCTCCGCCGGCGAACGCGCCGATGTGCTCGTCACCATCTCCGGCGATCTGGGTTCCACCGGCCACGTCGCCACCATCATCGAGCTCATCGCGCCGCGCTACGACGCAGAGCGCCACGGCCCCGCCACCGGGCTGAACCTGCTGCAGGCGTACCTCGCGACGCGCAATCCCACCGCCGCACGGCACCTGCTGGACATCCTCTTTGGCCTGGGGCGCCCGGAACTCGAGGAGCGTCTGCACGGATTCTCCAATGCCCTCGCGGATCTGATCGAGGCCGAGAGTCCGGGAATGATCCCGTCAAGCGCTCCCACCGACGCGGGAGGTCCGGGCGGCGCGGCCGCACCCGCACCGTCGGCGGGCACGCACATCAACCTCGTCACGATCAGCCAACCCATCTGGTTCTACGGGCTGGAGCCGATCAGCGAACGCATCCTCCCGGCGAAGGGTGACCGGATCCGCCGTGTCGCCTTCGCTCAACTCGCCCTGCCCGGCATCACCGACGCCGCGGAGCGCGCCCGCGCCCCCGAGGACGAACTCGGTCGGCTCTGCCGCGCCCTGCCGCTGTGGCTGGCCGAGACTTTCAGCTTCTCGCCGCTGTACGCTCCGATCGGCACGCTTGGCGTGGTCGACGGCGCCCAGCACTACGCGGTGTTCCCGGCGGAGTGGTCGACCGACAATCTCCGCCAACTCGTCGAAACTCACAGCCAGCCGCTCGACTACATCGTCACCGGCGCACTCCGCCGTGTCACCGGCGACACCGAGGTCATCCTGCGCGTGTGGGAGGTGCGGAAATTCAGGGAGCGAAAGCAATTCATGGCGCGGTGGAACCCAGCCACCGCCGACACCGCCCTCGCCGGCCTCCACGAGCAGATCCGCCTGTTCATGGAGTGGCGCGGCTTCCCCGAGGGTCAGGGGGTTGCCTACACGCCTCCTCCTTCCCCGAGCGCGTGGCTCGAGGTGCTGGCGGCGTCCGCCACGTGCTTCCTCGGCGACAAGGGCCTGCTCCGGCCCGATCACGTGGCCGCGGTCGCCCCGCTGTTCTCCACCGCCGCCCAGACCGCGCTGGGCTCCGAGTCCGCCTCCCTCGCCTGGCTCACGCTGCAGGACCGCGCGCGGCGGCTGAGTTTGGACGGGGCCGACTCCGGCGGCGCCCTGCTCGTGGACAGTCCGGTGGTCGGTGCCGCCCGCGCCCTCCTCGGTTGAGGTCTTGACCTCCCGTCAGCGGCCCGCGGGCGCCGCTCCCGCGCGCCGCCAGCGGGCTACCTCGTCACCGGCGCGCTCGCCAGCTGGCCGCAACCCGCCGCGATATCGATGCCGCGGCGCTGGCGCACCGTGCTGGGCAACCGATACTCCTCCGCAAGAACGGCCTGAAAGGCCTTGGCCGCCTCGCCCCGACCCGGCCGCCCGTCGTAGCCGCAGGTGGGGTTCAGCGGGATGAGATTCACCTGCGCCGGCAGACCGCGCAGGAGCCGCCCCACGGCGTGCGCGTGCTCGGCGGAGTCGTTCTTCCCCGCGATCAGGGTCCACTCGTAGAAGATCCTCCGCCCGGTCAACCGGCTGTAGGCCGCGCAGGCATCCATGAGTTCATCCAGCGGCCACGCCTTCGCCGCCGGCACCAGCGCCGCCCGCTCCTCCTGCGTGGCGGCATGCAGCGACACCGCGAGGCTGACCGGCTGGTTCTCGGCGGCCAGTCGCCGGATGCCCGGTACCACGCCCACCGTGCTCAAGGTGATGCGGTCCGCCCCCAGCGAAAGTCCCGCCGAGTCCCGCACGATCCCGACCGCGCGCAGGGTCGCATCGTAATTGTGCAGCGGCTCACCCATGCCCATCAGCACGATGTTGCGCAGCCGGGGTTCGCCCGCCCGGCGCAGGGCGCGGGCGACGTGCACGACCTGCGCCACGATCTCGCCGGCCGTGAGGTGCCGCGTGAAACCCATCTGGCCGGTCGCACAGAAGACGCAGCCCATCGCACAGCCCGCCTGGGTGCTGATGCACGCCGTCGCTCGACCCGTGAATCGCATCCGCACGGTCTCAATCGTCCGCCCGTCCGGCAGGGCGAGCAGGAACTTTCGGGTGAATCCATCCGACGAATCCGTCGAAAGGGCGGGCGGCAGCACCCCGAGGCGCGACTCGGCCTCCAGCCGGCGCCGGACTTTCGCCGGAAGCTCGGTCATCGCCCCGAAGTCATCCACCAGTTCCCAGTACAGGTAGTTCCAGAGACGCGCCGCGTGGACCGGAGAAAGCTCCCACTGCCGGAGTTGCTCCTCGAGCTCGGCGCGGGTCAGGCCGTAAAGATCCCACGGTGTCGCACCGGTCGTCATCGCGAAACCGGCTCCGCGGGCTCGGCGGCCCGCAGCGAGGCGCGGGCGGCCGCGAGGGGGACGGACTGCCGACGGCGATCGAGGAAAAAGGAGACCTCCCGGAAACCGGCCGCCTCCAGCATCCACAGGGCTTCCTCAAAGCGGTCCGCCACCCGCTCCGCCCGGTGGGCATCGGCGCCCAGCACGACGGGAATGCCACGCTCCGCCATCAGGCGGAGCATGTCGCGGCCGGGATTCATTTCCGGGAACGCCTTGTTGAGTCCGCTGGTGTTCAGCTCCATCGCCACGCCGGTGCGGGCGATCCGGTCGAGCGCCCGCTCCACATCCGGCCGGATCCGGACGAAGTCCCATTTGTCGGGCGCTTCATTCTTCACGAGGTCGGGGTGCGACAGGGTGTCGAAGAGGCCGCTCTCCGCCGCCTGCGCGAGGTGCTGGAAGTAGGTCTTCTGGTAGTCCCAGGCATCGCCGCGGTAGTACGCCGCGCGATAAGGTGCCGTCTGCGTGTGCACGGACCCGAGCACATGGTGCAGCGGGGCGTGGGCGTGCAGCCGTTCCAGCCACGGCTCGATGCCGGGGAAATAGTCGCTCTCCAGCCCCAGCCGCACATCCACCCGGCCCTGCAGGCGCTCCCGCGCGCCGGCGATCAGGGCGACGTAGTGGTCGAACTGCTCCGGATCCATGCGCCACTGCCGCGAGTGGCCGTCGGGCAGGGGGCAGTGGCAGGTGAACACGATGCCCCGCAGCCCGCGGGCCTCCGCCCGGAGGGCGTAGTCCTCGGGCGCACCCGTCGCATGCTTGCACAGCGGCGTGTGCGCATGGGACTCGTAGAGCAAGGGAGCAGTCGTAAACATCAACCGCTCAGCCTACGCCGATTCCGCAGCGCCGCAATCCTGCGCACGCCCGCTCAGAAGAACGTCAGGTAACGTCCCTCGGCCAAGCGACGGATGAGCAGCGCGAGCTCCATCGTGTGGTAGTCGCCCCACATCGACGACTCGCCGCACGGCACCTTGCGGCCCTTCGGCACGTAGTCCCAGCCGTTCGGGCGGTGGTAGACGCTGTGCAGGAGGAGGCCTTGGTGGCGCGGGTCAACCGACAGGTACGGCTCGTCGAAGAGGGTGTTGGCCACCGTGAGCCCGGCCTGCAGGTAACGCGCACCGGCGGCCTTTTGCCCATGGTTCTGCAGCCAGCGGCCCAGACGGAGGAAACCCTGCGCCGTGATCGCGGCCGCGGAGCTGTCGACGGGCTCATGGTCATTGAACGGATCCGCCGCCCGCGCCGTGAAGTCACCCAGGCGGTGGGTGTTCAACGCGCAGCTGTCCCAGTAGGGCACGCCATCGCGGGAGGAGTAGCCGTCGATGTAGTAATCGCTGGTGGCCTGCGCCGTCTCACGGAAGAGCTCCGTCACGGCCGCGCGCCCGCCGACGCCCTCGAGCGCCGCGTCCGGCACGGAGTCGAGGAATTCGAGCTGCTCGGCGTAACCGCAGATGATCCAAGCCGCCCCGCGCGTCCAGGTGGTGAACGGCGAGTAGCCCTGCTGGGAGCTTGGGCAGCGGAACTGGCCGTCGTTGCGGTTGAAGACCGACTCATGCGCCACGCGGCCGCGCACGTCGTAGCTGTCGCGGCCCTGGCCGAAGAAGACGTTGAACCGGGCGGTCGTCGCCGCGTGCTCGATCGCGCGATGGAGCAGGTTGATCGG
Organism: Verrucomicrobiota bacterium; assembly: GCA_016871755.1. Taxonomy (GTDB): domain Bacteria; phylum Verrucomicrobiota; class Verrucomicrobiia; order Opitutales; family Opitutaceae; genus UBA6669. The sequence goes on from VHCJ01000012.1 coordinate 56,611, forward strand.
CTTGTCACCCTCGCCCATCAGCGCATGGCCGAGTTGGTGCGCCACGACCAGCGAGCGCATGGAGCGGATGGTGTCGGCGAAGAGGGACTGCGGCCCGTTGAAGGAGTAGACGTAGCCACCCGGAACCACGCCCGGGGCGCCGGCGACCGGGGACCACGGTGCCTTCACCGAGGTCGTGGCGTAGCGGGCCGCCTGCACGGCGCCGGAGACCTTCAGCGCGAGCTCACAGAAGTTCATCTCGTCGGCGTTCGCCGGAATGCGGCCCTCGCGCTGGAGGCGGCGGAGGTTGCCGTAGGTGGACACGTTGTTGAAGCCGTGGTCGTGCACGCCGACGTGGGAGACGTGCGACGCCATGAGCGCGATCGTCTTGCGGCGGCCGAGCTCGAGGAAGTCGGCCTCGCCGGTGGCGTCGTACTGCAGGAACGCCATGCCGAATTGAAAGCCCTGCGTCCACTCGGTCCAGCCGCGCGAGGTGTAGCGGCCCTTCACGGTGAAGACCGGGGTGCCTTTCGCGGGATCCCACGCGGCATCGATCGCGCGGATCTTGCGGCCGGCGAGTTCGAAGACGCGGTCGGTCTTCCGCTGCAGTTTCTGGGGCGTGAGCTTGAGATCGATTTTCATGACGAAGGGTCGGGGGAAAAAGCGGTGGCCGGAGACGGCCGCGGTCCCTGCAGCCTGCCCGGCGGCCGGGACGAAACAAGGCCGAATCCGGCCGCGAGCGGTTTCGTGCTAATCCGGATCGGATTTGTCGCCCCGCCCGGGCGCGGCCGCGCCGGTGGAGCCTCGCCCACCTCCCGGCGACGAAGGCATTTTCGCCGTGCTTCGGCGTCCGAAGTCGCTAGCGTTCGCAATCATGGCCCTCGCCGATCTCCGCCGCGATTACAGCCTCGCCGGGCTGCAGGAGAAGGATCTCGCCCGCGATCCGTTCCGCCAGTTTGAGACGTGGTTCCAGGAAGCCACGGCGGCGAAAGTGCCGGAGCCGAACGCGATGGTCCTCAGCACCGCGACGCGCGAAGGACGGCCCTCGGCGCGCACCGTCCTGCTCAAGGGCATGGACGGGCGCGGCTTCATGTTCTTCACGAACTACGAGAGCCGGAAGGGCCGGGAGATCGAGGCCAATCCCTTCGCCACGCTGGTCTTCCCGTGGATCGCGCTGGAGCGGCAGGTCATCATCGAAGGCGCGCTCACCCGGCTCGCCCGGGAGGAAAGCACTGCTTACTTCCACTCGCGGCCCCGCGCGAGCCAGCTTGCCGCCTGGGTGTCACGGCAGAGCAGCGTGGTGCCCGACCGCTCCGCGCTGGAGAGCGGCATGAAGGCCGTCGAACAGAAGCACGCGGGGGGAGAGGTGCCGGTGCCGCCGTTCTGGGGCGGGTACCTGCTCACGCCCGCATCGGTCGAATTCTGGCAGGGACGCAGGAGCCGGCTCCATGATCGCCTGCGCTACCGCCGCGAGCAGGCGGGCGGGCCGTGGATCGTCGAGCGGCTTTCGCCCTGAACCCGCTGGCGCGCTGCGGCGCGCCGGGCTCGTCGGACATGCTCTACCTCGTTCGCCACGCGCACGCCGTTCCGGAGGAAGAGGATCCGGAGCGACCGCTCAACCTCCAGGGCGCCACGGAGTGCACGCAGTTGATCCGTTTCTTCCGCAGCAACGGCGCCCTGCCGGGGCTCCAGTTCTGGCACAGCCCGCTCGCCCGCTCCCGGCAGACGGCGGATCGCCTCGCCGCCGCGCTCGCCCCCGACGCCGTGCGTCTCGAAACGCCCGGACTCCTGCCTGAGGACGATCCGGAGCCGATGTCCCGGCGTCTCGACACCCTCGGCACCGAGGCCGCGATCGTGATCGTGGGGCACGAGCCTCACCTCGCCCATCTGGCGTCGTTGCTCCTGACCGACCGCGCCAAGCCGGCCGTGATCGATCTCCCCAAGGGCGGCGTCCTGGCCCTGCGCCGCAAGAAGATGCCGCACCGCAAGACCGCCCACCCGCGCTGGCAGCTCTGCTGGATGGTCGTGCCCTCCCTCCTCGCCGACACGCCGGCACCGGGAGGCTGAGCCAGCGGATGACGGCGATCCGGCCGCGGGGCCATCCCCGCAGCGGTCCGAGGGGGGCCTGCCGCCGTCGCGACCGGAACCGCCTCGGCGGGCCATGCGACGGCGTCGGGGCCGGAGACTCGGGATCGGACCGCTCCGAGACGACGACGCGGGCAGGGCTCTGCTGAACGTTGAGTCAATTCCTTCGCCGGACAGCGGCTCTCCGGCTTGAAGACTGGCCGATCCGTCGCAGTTTGCTGCGCGTTCCCCCACCCCCAAGCGACGAGTCTCCCCACCCATGCCCTCCCCCGAAAGTCCCTCCCCTGATTCGGCCCTGCTTCGTTCCGTCGAGGGTCAATCCCTCTCCCAGCGTCTGCCCGTCTACCTGAAGCTATCCGGACCGGGTTGGCTCCAAAGCGCGATCACGCTCGGGGGTGGATCCCTCTCCGGCAGTCTCTACCTTGGGGTGCTCGGCGGCTTTGGTCTGCTCTGGCTCCAGCCTCTGGCCATGATCATGGGCATCGTGATGCTCATGGCCATCGGCTACGTCGTGATGCACACCGGTCGCCGTCCTCTCGGAGCCATCGCGGAGCACGTGAATCCGGTGCTCGCGTTCGGGTGGGCCGCGGCCTCGCTCGTCGCGAGCATGGTCTGGGCGATGCCCCAGTACTCCCTCGCGATCGGCGTGCTGCAGCAGAACCTGCTCCCCGGATGGCTGGGTGCGACCGGACCCTTCGGCGAGTTCGGCGGCCGGCTGCTTCCCACCGCCGTCGTGCTCGCCTTCTCCACGTACATCACGTGGAACTACACGAAGGGCGGGCGGGGCGTGAAGATCTACGAGGGCATCCTCAAGGTCATGGTCGGCGTGATCGTCGCCTGCTTCGCGGGCGTCATCCTGCGCCTGACGTTCTCGCCGGGCGGCCTCGATTGGGGTGCGACGTTCGCCGGGTTTGTCCCCGACTTCACCCTGCTCGGCCGTCCTGCGGATGCCTTCCTGCCGCTCATCGAAGCGACGGACGCGGCCCACCGGGCCTTTTGGACGAGCGTGATCGTTGACAATCAGCGCGACGTGATCGTGGCCGCCGCCGCGACCGCCGTCGGCATCAACATGACGTTTCTCTTTCCGTACTCCATCCTGCGGCGCGGCTGGGGGAAGGAGTTCGTCGGCCTTTGTCGCTTCGATCTCGCGACGGGCATGTTCATTCCCTTTGTCCTCGCGACCAGCTTCGTCGTGATGGCTGCGGCCTCCCAGTTCCACGCCGCGCCGCAGCCGGGCCTGCTCAACGCCGCCGGCGAGGTGCAGTACTCGGGCGCGGCTTCGGCCCGCCAGGTGCGTGAATTCGAAACCCTCCTCGCGAAGGTGCCGACTGCCGCCGAGGCTCCGGTCTCGAACGCCGACCGCACCCTTGCCGCGATGCTGGTGACGCGGGATGCGTCGCACTTGGCCGCCGCGCTCGAACCGCTCACCGGGCCGTTCATCGGGCGCATCATCTTCGGCCTCGGCGTCTTGGGCATGACCCTGTCCACCATCACGCTCCTGATGCTGATCTCCGGCATGGTGGTCTGCGAATTCTTCAACCGGCCGCTGACGGGCTGGACGTTCCGCCTCGGCAGTCTTCTGGCCGCCTCCGGCGCGCTGGGGCCGTTCCTGTGGAGCAAGGCGTCATTCTGGCTGGCGGTGCCGACGTCGGTCTTCGCCTTCATCCTCATGCCGATCGCCTACCTGACGTTCTTCCTGATGATGAACCAGCGCTCCCTGCTCGGCGACGCGATGCCCCGTGGCGCCGCTCGCTGGCGGTGGAATGTGCTGATGGGCGCCTGCCTCGCCGTCGTCGGCGGCGCGAGTGCGTTCATGCTCTGGAAGAAAGGCGGCGTCTGGGGCCTCAGCGCCGCGGGCGTTTTCCTGGCGGCCGCCTTGGTCGTCGACCTGCGACGCCGCGCCGCGCGGAGCTGAGCGGCGGAGGCGTCAGCGTCAGCCGCGTTTGAGCCGGAGCAGGCGCTCGCCGGCGGCATGCAGGGTGGCGGGGCGCTTGGCGAAGTTCAGCCGGACGAAGCGGTTCTCCGGCTCGGGGAAGAAGCTTGAGCCCGGCACCGGCGCCACACCGATCTCCCGCGCCATCCAACGCGAAAACTCCACGTCGTTCGCCTGTCCAAAGGGCGAAATGTCGAGCATCACGAAATAGGCGCCCTCCGGCCGGGTGTAGGCGAGTCCGGTCCGATCCAAGTATCCGCAAAGGATGTCGCGCTGCGCCGCGTACTCCGCCGCCAGCTGCGCATAATACTCCGGGCCATACCCGAGCGCCGTCACCACCGCATGCTGCAGGGGCGCGGCCGCACCGACGGTCAGGAAGTCGTGGACCTTCCGCGCCTGCGCGATGATCTCCGCCGGGGCGTGGACGTAGCCGAGGCGCCAACCGGTGATCGAGAAGGTCTTCGAGAGCGAGGAGCAGGTCAGGGTCCGCTTCGCCATCCCGGGCAGGGTCGCAAACGCGATGTGCTTCCGACCGTCAAACACGATGTGTTCGTACACTTCGTCCGTAATGACGAAGGTATCGAACTCCTCGGCCAACGCCGCGATCTGCCCGAGTTCCTCGCGGGTGAAGACCCGGCCGGTGGGGTTCGAGGGATTGCAGAGCACGAAGGCCTTCAGGCCACGGGCAAACGCCGCGCGGAGTTGCGCCGGATCGAAGCCGTAACCCAGCGGCTGCAGGGGCACGTGCACCGGCGTGGCCCCGGTCAGGATGGCGTCCGCATTGTAGTTTTCGTAGAAGGGCGAGAAGAGACCGACCCGGTCCCCGGGGTCGCAGACGGTCATCATCGCCACCATCATCGCCTCGGTCGCGCCGCAGGTGACGACGAGTTCACGCTGCGGATCCACCGGCAGGCCGCTGAAGTGCGTCAGCTTGGCCGCCAACGCATTCCGCAGCTCCGGTGAGCCCCACGTGATGGCGTACTGATGCCGGCCGGCGTCCATCGCCGCCTTGGCTGCGGCGACCAGCGACGCCGGGGGATCGCTGTCCGGAAAGCCTTGGGCGAGGTTGATCGCCCCGTGCTCCTGGGCCACGCGGGTCATCTCCCGGATCAGGGACTCGGTGAAGGAGGAAGTGCGGCGCGAGGTCGCGGGCATGGCGGGGACGTTCGCACCGGCACCGCCGGCGGCGAGCAAAAAGCGTTCACCGCGGGGGAGTTCCCGAACCAGGACCCGGCGTGGTCCCGGGGGGTGGCCGCCCCGCTCGCAAGATTTGCACCGCCAAAGCCAACCCCTGCGGAGCGGGCCCCGGCACCCAACTGCCATGATGGTCCAACCGCATCGGTCGTCGATCGGCCGCCCCGCGCGCCCCCACCCATGAACCCGCCCGGCCCCTCCCCCACCGCCCTGCCCGCTCTCTCCGGCTCTTCCGCCGCGTCCGCCCCTGCCGTGCCACCGTCCCGCGCCGCCACCTTCGCCACCCTTGATGCCAATGAGGCCGTCGCCAGCGTCGCCTACCGGCTGAGTGAGCTGATCGCGATCTACCCGATCACGCCGTCCTCCGCCATGGCGGAGTCCTGCGACGAGTGGTCCGCCGGCGGGCGCCGCAATCTCTGGGGCGAGGTGCCCCGCGTCACGCAGCTTCAATCCGAGGGCGGTGTCGCCGGTGCCGTCCACGGCGGGCTCATCGGCGGCGCGCTGACTACGTCGTTCACCGCCTCGCAGGGACTCCTGCTGATGATCCCCAATCTCTACAAGATCGCCGGCGAACTGTTGCCGTTCGCGCTGCACGTCAGCGCGCGCGCCATCGCCGCGCAGGGGCTGTCGATCTTCGGCGACCATCAGGACGTCATGGCCTGCCGCGCCACGGGGTGCGTGCTGCTCTGCTCCAACAATGGTCAGGAGGCCCAGGACCTCGCCCTCGTCGCCCACGCCGCCACGCTGCGCGCACGGCTGCCGTTCATCCACTTCTTTGACGGTTTCCGCACCTCCCACGAGGTCTCCAAGCTCGAGTTGGTCGACGACGACCAGCTCCGGGCCGTGATCGATGAAGCCGACCTCGCCGCCTTTCGCGCCCGCGGGTTGAGCCCCGATCGACCCTCGCTGCGGGGCACCGCCCAGAATCCCGACGTCTACTTTCAGGGGCGCGAATCGGTCAATCGGTTCTACGACGCCCTGCCCGACATCGTGCAGTCGACCATGGACCGCCTCGCCGCCGCCTGCGGCCGGCAGTATCACTTGGTTGAATACTCCGGCCATCCGGAGGCCGAGCGGGTGGTCGTGGCGATGGGCAGCGCGGTCGACACGCTGGGCGAGACATCGCGCTGGCTGCAGGAGCACCAAAGCGAAAAGGTGGGCGTGATCGCGGTGCGGCTCGCGCATCCGTTCCTGTACGGGCGCGACCAGCCTTGAGGCCGCCCCGACGGCGAAGCCCCGACGAGGGCGGGGCACTTTCGGCGTTTGCTTTCGCCGGGGACGCGTCAGGCTTCGCAGCGCATGACGCTGCATGTGCTTCCCTTCCGACTGGCGGGCGCCGCCGAGAACATGGCGATCGATTTCCTGCTGCTCCAGCGGTACCCGGGGGACGATGCACCTCGTTTCCGCGCCTACGGTTGGCACCGGCCCGCAGTGACCTTCGGCTACAGCCAGAAACGGGCGTTCATCGAGGCGCAGTTGAACCCCGACGAACCGGTCGAACGGGTGCGTCGGTTCACCGGCGGCGGCTTGGTCGACCACCGCGACGACTGGACCTATGCGCTCGTCATCCCGCGGGGCCATGACCTCGAGGCGGTGCGGGCCAGCGAGAGCTATCGGGTCGTGCACGAAGCCCTCGCCGCAGCGCTGGGGGAACTTGGCCAACCGGCGCAGGTGGTGCAGGAGTGTCCGGTGCCCGATCCGGCGAACCCCGACAGTTGCGGGCCGGCGGGCGTCTGCTTCACGCGCGCGGAGCGCTTCGACGTCGTGAACCCGGATACCGGAGCGAAGATCGCCGGCGCGGCGCAGAAACGCACGAAGCACGGACTCATCCTGCAAGGCTCGCTCTGGCGCCCGGCGGCGCCGCAGGTGCGGGATTGGGACGAACTTACGCCCGTCTTCACGCGGCATCTCGGCGCACGACTGGCGGCAGAGCCGACGCCGACCCCTTGGCCGGAATTCCACGAAGAGGAGGTCGAGCAACTCACCGAGCAGTACCGGTCGCCGGAGTGGCTGGAGCAGCGGTGAGCCGCACCCGCCCGGCGGCAGCCCCCCGGCCCGGTCGGCGGGCGAAGGTTCCGACCCGGAGACAGCGGACAGCCGCGCCACGTGGGGTACCCCTTGACGCATTTGCTACGGTGGAGCGGTGCCCCTGCTCCGGGGCGGTTTGACCACCGCCGAGACCCGGATTGAGTACTGGCATCCCTGCGACCTCATGAATTCCCTCCCCATGACCCGATTCCTCCTCCTCGCCCTCGCGCCGCTGCTAACCCTGGGCTGCAGCCGCTCCCACGACCACGCTCATACCGACGCGAAGTCGGCCGACGGCGGCGCGCACGGCCACGAGGCGCACAGCCACGGACACGCCCACACCGCTCCCCATGGCGGACTGCTCGTTGAGGTGGGCGACCATCTGTTCAACGTCGAACTCGTCCTCGATCGCGAGGCCGGCCGAGTCGCCGCCTACATCCTCGACGGGCACGCGGAGAATTTCGTGCGGATCGCCCAACCCGCCATCGAACTGCGCCTGCGCGAGCCCGCGCGCGGCCTGATGCTGCAGGCGGTGGCCAATCCGGCCACGGGTGAGACGGTGGGCAACACCTCACAGTTCGAGGCCACCGCACCTTGGCTGAAGGAATCGGGCTCACTCGTCGGCGAGATCGCCCGCCTCGAAATCCGCGGCGCGACCTTCTCCGGACTGTCCTTCAGCGTGAAGGCATCGACACCCTGATGTTCCACCGCACTCTCCGATTCCTCCGGATCGGGCTTGCGCTCGCCGGACTCTCCCTCATCGGCGCGGCCAACGCCGCCACCGACGCGCCCCTGCTCATCGTCACGCTGCACACCGTCCTCACGGAAATCGCCCGTGAAGTGGGAGGTGATGCGGTCACGGTCGTGCCGCTGCTCCGCCCCGGCGTGGATCCGCACGTTTTCGAACCCGCGCCCGCCGACATCCGCCGCGTGCGTGAGGCCGACCTCGTCCTCGCGGCCGGGCTCGGCATGGAGACCTACCTCCCCCGACTCCGCCGCGACCTGCCGGCCGACCGCGTCCTTGAGGTCGGCAACCGCATCCCGGACCCCGTGCAGGTCTGCACGGCGGACCATGGTCACGAAGGACATGGACACGCGCACGATCACGACCATGGCGAGGATGACCCGCACTGGTGGGTGGCCGTGGATCCGCTACTGGCCGCGATTGACATCGTGACGACGGAGCTTGCCGCGCGACGCCCGGCCGCCGCTTCCGCCATCCACGCCCGCGCCGCCGCCTATCGCGGGCGCATCGCCGCCCTGAAGCCCTGGGCACAGGCCGAAATCGCGCGCATCCCCGCGAACCAACGCCTCCTCGTGACCTCGCACGACGCCTTCCGCTACCTTGCCCGGGAGTACGGGCTGGAAGTCCAGCCCCTGCTTGGCCTAAGCACGGCGGACGAGACCAGCGCGCGCCGGCTGGCCGCGACCATCGAATTGATCCGCCAGCGCGGATTGCGGACGGTGTTCGCCGAGGCCTCGGCCAATGACCGGACCCTGGCGGCGATTGTGCGCGAGACCGGGGCCAAGCCCGGCCGGCCGCTTTGCGCGGACGGGCTTGGCGGCCAGCCCGGAACTGACACGATCGAAGGCATGATCCGGCACAACATCCTCGCCATCGCGGAGGGCCTGCGCTGACGTGCGCCCGAATGGCTGGTCACGATATCTTCCGTCTGCAGGACGTGACGGTGCACTATGGGCGGCGGACGGCGCTGGACGGCGTGACCGCGCAGATCCCCTGCGGCGCGCTCGTGGCGCTGGTGGGGCCCAACGGCGCCGGCAAGAGCACCCTCCTGCGCGCGTTGCTCGGCTGGCTCCCGCTCACCCGCGGGGAAATCCGCCTCGGCGACAAGCATCCCCGGCACCTCCATCCGCGGCTGGCGTACCTGCCCCAGCGACCGGAGGTCGACTGGGACTTCCCCATTTCGGTGCGAGACGTCGTGGCGCAGGGCCGCTGGCCATCGCTGGGGCTTTTCGGCCGCTTCACCGCTGCCGAGCAGGAACGCGTCGACCGGGCCCTTGAAGAACTCGACCTCACGGCCCTCGGCGGCGAGCAGATCCGGCGCCTGTCCGGCGGGCAGCAGCAGCGTATGTTCCTCGCCCGCGCCGTGGCACAGGGAGCGGACATCTTCCTCCTGGATGAGCCCTTCGCCAGCCTCGACCTCGCGGCCTCGGCCGAACTCGTGCATCTGCTGCAGCGCTGGCTCGCCCAAGGACGAACGGTCATCGCGGCCGTGCACGATCTCGCGCTCGCGCGGGCTCACTTCTCGCATGCCCTCCTGCTCGACACCCACCTCGTGGCCGCAGGTCCGGCGGCGGAGACCCTGAGCGACGCCAACATCGACCTCGCTTACCGCCGCCGCATGCCCGTCCTCGGGGCCCGCCCATGAGTGCGCTCCACGACCTGTTCCTCGCCCCGTTCGGGTACGACTTCATGCAGCGGGGCCTGCTCTCCGCCGTGCTCCTGAGCATCAGCGGCGGCCTGCTCGGCAGCGTGCTCGTCCTGCGGCGTCTGGCCCTGATGGGCGATGCCCTGACTCACTCGCTCCTGCCGGGGCTCGCGCTCTCGTGGCTGCTGCTGGGCCGGGGGCCGCTGGCCCTGCTCGCCGGCGCGCTCGTGGCGGGGCTTCTCTCGGTGATGGCGAGCGCCCTGCTCAGCCGGCTGACCCGGCTCAAGGAGGACGCGGCCTTCGGCGCGTTCTTCCTCGTCGCCTACGCCGCCGGCATCGCGCTGGTCAGCCAGCTCGGCACCCGCGTGGACCTGCTGCACTTCCTGTTCGGGCACATCCTCGGCGTCGGACCGGCGGATCTGGCTCTCACCGCGGCCGCCTCCGGACTGACCCTCGCGGCCTTCGTGCTGGCGTACCGCGGCATCGTGCTCGAAGTCTTCGATCCCATCTTCGCGCGGGCGGCGGGGATGCGCGGTGGTTGGTTCTACGCGGGGTTCCTCGCGCTGGCGGTGCTCAACCTCGTGGCGGGGCTGCAGACCATGGGCGTGGTGCTTGCGCTCGGGCTCTTCCTCCTCCCGGCGGCGAGCGCGTACCTCTGGTGTGACCGCTTTGCGTGGATGCTGGGGATGTCGGCCCTCCTTGGCATCATCGGCTCGACGGCGGGCCTGGCGGTGAGTTTCCATACCGGCCTCTCCAGCGGCCCGGCGATCGTGCTCGCGCTCGGCGCGATTTTCCTCGCGTCGGCCGCGAGCAGTCCGCGCTACGGCCTGCTGCACGCGCTCGCGCTGGCGCGCCGCGAGCGGCGGGCGGTGCGGCACACGGTGGACTGAACGTCGCTTCGCACCGCGCCCCATGCTGCTCCCGCCCGCCCCCACTCCCACCCAGCGCGCGGCGATGCGCGTGCGGCCCGCCCGGACGGCGGCGATGCGGATGGCGTGGCGGGACCTGCTGTTCCTGCACTGGCGCTGGGATCCGGCGGAGATCCAGGCCCGTCTGCCGGCCGGGTTGTTCGTCGATACGCACGACGGCGCGGCGTGGCTTGGAATCGTTCCCTTCTGGATGGACGCGGTCCGGCCGAGTTTCCTGCCGCCGCTGCCGGGGCTTTCCTGGTTCCTCGAGCTCAACCTCCGGACGTACGTGTACACCAGCGATGGCACGCCCGGGGTCTGGTTCTTCTCGCTCGACTGCAACCAACCCCTCGCGGTGCGGATCGCGCGCGGCGGCTTTTCCCTGCCCTACGTCGACGCGAAGCAGCAGGGACGCCGGCCCACGCCGGCCCACCCGCTCGCGAGCTTCACCTCGCTCCGAGCCGGCGGCACAGCGACGGCATTAGAGTACGAGATGGCCGGCGCGGCCTTCACCGCGCCACCCGGGAGCCTCGAGTACTTCCTCGTTGAGCGCTACGCCTTCTTCTCGACCACCCGACGCGGCTCCCTGCGTGAAGGACGGGTCTGGCACCCCCCTTACGTTGTCGCCCCGGCCCGCGTGCCGCAGGCGGAGGTGGGAATGTTCGCGGACAACGGACTCGCGACGCCGACCCGGCCAGCGGATCACGCCCTCGTCTCGGCGGGCGTAGCGATCCACGCCTATGCCCTGAGTCCGGTCGTCGCGCCGCGCCGCTGAGCGCCGCGCGATCGCCTGCTCGCGAGCTAGCGTGCCGCCAGCGCCGGTGCCTCGCTGGAGAGGCAGCGTACCGCCATGTCGCGGAGAACCTCCTCCTGATCATGCGGACGTCGGATGATGTCCTCGAACGCGACGATGAATTCCTGCTGATTGTCGATCAGCCGCCGCAGCGACGGCAGGCGCGATTCACCGGCGAGCTTGCCCACGTACCACGCGTTCTGGGTGAACAGATTGAAGGAGCTCTTCTCGGTCACGCCGACGAAGCGCGGACCGTGCGTGGCGGCGGCCTTGGCGAGGCCATCGAGTCCGCGCGGGCCGACCCGCACGTCGCCGGAGTCCACCAGTGCCCGCACCTGCAGGAGGATCCGGTTTCGGTTCTGCAATGCCGCGAGGATCGGCCGGGCGTCGCCGCCCGCGAAGAAGTGCCGGTGCAGGGCCTCCAACGTCCACGGCAGGTCACCCTTGAAGAACGCCTCGGCGGCCTCGAAGAAATCACCCTCGGCCACGTTCGGGGTCAACTCCGCCACGTGCGCCTCCTCGATCCGCGCCGCGCCCGCCCCACCGCCGCCCAGCCCGATCGAGGCCGCGGTCTCACCCGCCCCGCGATCGCCCGCCACGCCCGCACCCGCTCTCGGCACGCCCCCGGCCGCGTCACCCGCGCCTGGGCCACCCCCGCCTGGGCCACCGACGTAGGTTGCGAGCTTGCGGACCTCCTCCAGCAGGAGCCGCGGGTTGGCGCCGACCTTGGCGAGCAACAGCTCCAGCGCCCCCGGGGCAAACGCCACGCCGAGCGAGCGGGCTTCGGCCAGCACGACGCCGGCCAGCGCCTCGGCGCCGGATTCACCGTCACCCCCGACCAGCTGGAAGTCCGCCTGCTTCTCGCACCATTTGGGGAAGGAGCGGCGCCGGTCGACCGGCGCCGCGGTCACCAGCACCGCGACCTCCTCCGGATTGACCGCCGCGAGGATTGCCTGCAGGTCGGCCACGGCCGCCAACGTGCTCTCCGCCCGCCCGGTCACGGTGTCGGCGAGGAAGTTCACATCCTTCAGCCACACCAGCCGCCGGCCCCCGAACATGGAGACCGTCTGCACGCTGTCGCGGAAACGATTCACGGCCGCCTCGACCTCGCCGACGTTGTTGGCGAAGCCGCTGATCACCTCGCGGGAGAACTCGTCGGGAATTTCCGCGACGAGCTTCTCGTGGCGTTCACGGCCCACCCGGCCGACAAGGAAGTCGTCGGCCCCGCAGATGAAGGTGAAGGTCTTTCCGGCCATCCCGCGATCTCCGGCTCAGCGGGCCGGAGAGTCAAACCTCGGCTTGCCATGCCGCCGCCGCGGCACCCTGAGCCGCGGGCGCTGGGCGGGACAGTGAGTTCGCGGAGGGGGGACGTGGACGGTCGCCGGACAGTCGGTCCGGTCAGGCCGGGGAAGCGCGTCCGATCAGGCTCCGGGGCCCGCGCGCATTTCCCGAACCAGATCAGGCAACTCGCGCAGGGAGCGTAGTTGGAAGAACCGTCCGGCCGCATCGGGAACTCGATCGACGCGCTCGGCGGCCCACGTCAGGTGGTAAGGCACGTGGGCGGCGACCCCGCCGATTTCGAGGACCGGCAGGATGTCCGACTTGAGTGAGTTCCCCACCATCAGGAAGCGCTGCGGCGGGATGCCGTGGCGCCGCAGGATGCGCTCGTAGGTTCCGGAATCCTTCTCGGAAACGATCTCCACGGCGCGGAAGAGACCGGCGAGGCCGCTGAGCGACAGCTTGCGCTCCTGGTCGCGGAGGTCGCCCTTGGTGATGAGGAGCAGTCGGTGGGCGTGCGCGAGTGGCCCGATGACGTCCTGCACGCCGTCGAGAAGCTCAACCGGGTGGGCCAGCATGTCCTGTCCGAGCGCGATGATCAGGCGGATCTCCTCGGCGCTGATCCGCCCGTCCGAGAGATCGATCGCCGTCTCGATGGCGGACAGCATGAAACCCTTCACCCCGTAGCCGTAGCGCTTAAGGTTGCGCATCTCCGTGGCGAAGAGCCGCTGCTCAACGGTGCCGGCGTCGTGGAAGCGGGCGAGCAGCGTGCGGTAGCGCAGGTGGACGTTCTCGAAGATCGTCTCGTTGTGCCACAGCGTGTCGTCGGCATCGAAGCCGATGGTGAAGTCGTCGCCCATCATGGACGCCCTGAGCGTCGCGCCGGGTCCCGCCTCCGTCAAGGGCGGCGGGAGGCGGGGGTACGCTCAGCCGGACTTCCCGGGCGGCGGAGGCGGCAGGTCCAAGTCCTCCCCGGCGGCGAGGATGTGGAGACGCATCGCGCGGGTCGCGGCGGCGGGGTCGCGGCGCTCGATCGCGGCGATGATGCGACGGTGGTGCGCAACCGCGGACGTCTTGCCCACGCGCCCGATGGTGCGCAGGCGGCTGGCCAGGCCGAGTTCCGCGAACGAGTCGAGGATCAGCCCGTGAATCAGGTTCCCGCCCGCCTCCGCGATCGCGCGATGGAAGGCGATATCCACCTCGATCGCCGCCGCCGGGTCGGCCGCGGCCTCCAGCCGCTCCTGGAGGCGGCGCAGGTCGCGGACCTGCTCCCGCGTCGCCCGCTCTGCGGCGAGCGCGGCCGCGGCAGGTTCGAGGCCGAGACGCACCTCGTTCAGCTGTCGCAGGCGCTCGGCGACGTCCGGAATCAGCAGCGTGAGGGAGTCGTTCAGCGGGCGATGCAACCGGTCCACGACGCGGATCCCGCTCCCGTGCTGGATCTCCAGCATGCCCTGCTGCTCGAGCCGCTTGGTCGCTTCGCGGACGACGGTGCGGCTGACGCCGAGCCTCTCCGCGAGCGATCGCTCGCCCGGCAGCCAGCGGTCGCCGCCGGAACCCTCCTCGCGGATGAGCGCCGCGAGCTGCCGGCAGACCCGCTCGACCAGCGATCCGGTGCGTTCCAATGCGGTGATGTTCATGGGCAGCCGCGTCCGGGGACCATGGAGCGCCGGGGCGGGATGAGCGTCCAGCCGGATGCCCGTGGCGCGCCGGCAGCGGAGGCCGGGGCAGCGGCACAGCGGACCGCCACGGTGCGGTCCGCGGCGGCGACGGCGAACGCGTCGAGGGCGGACCTGCCAATGCGAAATCGGGAGCAACGCTCCATTGCGGAACGGAGGGAGGCGCGTCTCAGTACGTCGCCCGACCGCCCGAGAGATCGAAGACGGCGCCGGTCGAGAAGGAACACTCCTCGGAGCAGAGCCACGCAACGAGCGCGGCGGCTTCCTCCTTTTTTCCGAAGCGGCCCATCGGAATCTTCGAGAGCATGTAGTCGATGTGCGCCTGCGTCATCTGCTGCAGCATGTCGGTCGCGATCACGGCCGGAGCGACGGCGTTGACGGTGATGTTGGAGGTGGCCAGTTCCTTGCCGAGCGACTTCGTCAGGGCGATCACGCCCGCCTTCGAGACGCTGTAGTGGGCCGCGTTCGGGTTGCCCTCCTTGCCGGCGATGGAGGCGATGTTGACGATCCGACCGTAGCCGTTCCGCAGCAGGTGGGGCACGACGGCATGGCAGCAGTGGAAGGGCCCGTGAAGGTTCACTTCGATCACCCGCCGCCAGTCCTCCGGATTCAACTCCCACGTCTTGGCGTTGCCGCCGGTGATGCCGGCGTTGTTGACGAGGATGTCGATCCGGCCGAGGGCCGCCGCCGTGGCGTCGGCGGCCGCCCGCACGGCGGCGAGGTCCGCGAGGTTGACGGTCGCCGTGTGCACGGTGCCGGCGCCCTGGAGTTCCCGCGCCGCGGTGGCCAGCGCGGCGGCGTCGAGGTCCCAGAGCGAGACCCGGGCGCCGGAGGCAAGGAGACGTTCGGCGATGGCACGGCCGATGCCGCGGGCACCTCCGGTGACGATGGCGACACGATTGAGCAGATCGATGGTGTTCATGGATGGGGGAATAAGGGGATTGCGGAAGGGAGAGAAGGAGGACTGGCCCGCCGGGTTCGCGGTCACCCACCGTCAGCCAGCGGCTCCGGGCGCAGCGCGAGGGCTCGCGGGACGGCGGACCGTGAAGCCCTCGCCGGGATCGAGGAGCTGGATAATGTGGCGCACCTCGTAGGGGCGCGTGACGAGGCCGGTCGCGCCCGCGGAGTGCCACTGCATCATGCACACGTGATTGGCGGTGCCGAGGATGACCGGCTGACCCTCCGCGGTGTTGAGGAAGGCGGACTTGCCGGCGAGGATGGCTTGGGCGTTCGCGGGCTTCTGGAGGTTGTAGACGCCGCCGGAGCCGCAGCAGTCGCGGGCGTTCGGCGCGAGTTCCCAGCGATGACCGGTGGCACCGAGGACGGCGGCGGGGATGCCGGCTGCTTTCTGCCCATGCACGAGATGGCAGGGCAGATCGACGTAGAGCCGGGCGCGGTCGCCGGGCCGCTGTCGCCGGACCGGCCCGAGCTCACCGAGGAAACCCAGCACATCGCGCACGGGCCGGTCGGGAGCCAGCGCCTTGCCGAGAGCGTAGCCGCAGCCCGAGGAATTGCTGAGCACCGCATCCACGGCGAGCGGCAGGAAGGCGCTGCGATTGCGCGCCTGCAACGCCGCCACGCCCCCCAGCCCCGTATGCTCCTGAAACGCACCGCAGCAGGCCTGCCCATCCGGGACGAAGACCTGCACGTTGTTCTCGATCAGGACCCGCACGGTGGCGAAGTTGATCTCGCGGAAAAGCGCCTCCATCAGGCAGCCGGTGAGCAGCGCGACCCGCGGGCCGGTCGGCTGGTGGCGGCGCATGAGTTCACGCGCGTAGGCGGCAGTGCCCTGCAGCAGCGCCGGCTGGCCGCGCGGCAGGAAGCGATGTCGCGGGAAGCCGAACCGCCGCAGCAGACGCGCGGGCAGGAGTGCGAGACCGAAAGCCGCCGGCCGCGACACCGCCGCAGCCGCGAGCCGGAGCAACGCCCCCGGCCGGGAACGTCCCGCCACGACATGCTCGTGCCGCGTGCGCTCGAACAATTCACCGTAGGGAACCTGCGCGGGACACGCCGTCTCGCAGGCGAGGCAGCCGACACACTCGTCGGTGTAGAAATCCGTCCACGGATCGCGGGGAAGCCGGCCCGCAGCCTCCTCACCCCACAGCCGGAGGCGCCCGCGCGGCGAATTGTTCTCGTCACCGGTCAGCCGGTACGTCGGACACACCGCGAGGCAAAAGCCGCAGTGCGTGCAGTTCGAAAAGGGATCGGTCGGCGACGCGCCGGACGGCGGCGCACCGTCGGCGACCTGGGGCGCGCAGGAGCCGGACGTGCTCGCCGACGCCGTTGCCGAACAGGCAACCGACGGCGTCGCGCGAGCGGCACGGTCCGCCGATGATGAAGAGTCCGAAGTCATGGGGTGCGGAGCGCCTGCTCCAGAGTGACGAGCCACGCCGCCTCGGCGGAGGCCGGGGCCGGGGCGGGCAGCCAGCGCGAGTGCCAGTCGCCGCCGAGCGCGTAGAGCGCCTGCTCGTGCGACTCGACCATCGCGCGGATCCGATCCGGACGGTCCCCGCCCTCGCGGAGATAAACGTGCACCACCCCGCTGTAGCCTAGCCCGACGCAGCGGGCGGCGGGCTGCGCCAGCGCCTCGGCGAGGGCGATGACGCGGTCGGGCGTGGTCTTGAGCACGAGATCCGGGATGCCGTCGAGCGTCCCACCCGTGGCGGGCTGGAGGGTGAGCCGCGCGCCGGCGGCGGCGGCCACGCGCTGGAGTTCCTCCGTGAAAAGCGGTGCCTCTCCGGGCGGGCAATCCACCGCGACGCGGACGCGACGGCGGTCGCCCTCCGCGACGAAATCAACGGCGTCCCACCAGTGCATCCACCCTCCGTGCAGGAGTCGGCTCACGCAGCCGCGGAGAGCGGCCGCTTCGCCCTCGAACCACGCCAGGAGGCTGAACCCGCAGGCAGGCCGCAGGCGCAGCACGTAGTCCACGGGTTCGCCGAGACGTCCCCCGGCGTGCAGCAGGAAACGCAGCCAGTCGTAACCCGTGGTCGTCTTCGCCACCCGCTCGCCGATGCGCACCACGCGCCCCCCGGGCAGCCGCCAGTTCATCCCGAGGATATTGTCGCAGTACTGGCCGAAGCGGCACGACGCCGGCGCGTGCGTGGTCGCGGCGACGTGCGCGGAGAGCGACGTGGCCGGGTCGAGGAGCAGAGGAAACCGCAGCCCATGCGGCGCGACCCGCGCCTGCAGCGCGGCGCCGGTGGTGTTCGCCGGCACGCAGACCGTGCCGTCGACAGCATCGAGGAACACCGTGAAGAACCGTTCCTCCGTGAGCGGAGCGATCGCCTTCATCCGGTGAAGCGGCGCTCCCCGAACACCTTCAGCGGATTGAGTTGGTGGCGTGGATTGAAGGCGGCGGGGACCGCCCATTGGAGGCGCATCGAGTCGGGACCGTAGACGAGCGGCATGTAGGCCGCCTTGTCGTTGCCGATCCCGTGCTCGCCGCTGAGCGTGCCGCCGACCGCGATGACGCGCCGCATCAGCCGCTCGCCGATGCGTTCCACCTTCTCGAGTTCGCCCGGCACCCGCGAGTTGAAGACGAAGTTCGGGTGGAGGTTGCCATCGCCCGCGTGGAAGATGTTCACCGCGAGGATGCCCGCGGCGTCAGCCTCGTCGTACACCAGCTGGAGGATTTCGGCGAGCGCACCCTTGGGGATGACGGCGTCCTGGACGACGAAGTCGGGGCTGAGCTGGCCGAGGAGCCCGCCGGCCGCCTTGCGCGCCTTCCACAGCCGACGGCGCGTCTCCTCCTCATCGCTGAAGGCCACGTCGTCCGAGCCGGCGCGCCGGAGGATATCCGATACCGCCGCCACGCGGGCATCGACCAACGCGGCGGGCCCGTCGATCTCGGTCAGAAGCATGAACGAGCCCCGCGGCAGCCCGGCCGCCATCCGGCTGCCCTCGACCATGGCCACGCCGCGGGGATCGAGCATTTCAATCGCGGCCGGAAACGACGGGTGGGCAACCAACGCGTGGATCGCCGCTTCGATGGAACGCAGATCGGGGTAGGTCGCGCGGAGGGTCCACACCTTCTCCGGCAGCGGCAGCAGGCGCAGCCAGAAACGCGTGAAGGCGCCGAGCGTCCCCTCGGACCCGACCATGAAGCGCCGCCAGTCCTCGCGCCACCGGCCCCGACCACCCGCCGGCCCGCCGAAACGGTGCACGGTGCCGTCAAGCAGCACCACCTCGACCCCGAGAACGTAGTGACTCGTCACACCGTACCGGAAACAGTGGGCACCGCCGGCGTTGGAGGCCACGTTGCCCCCGAGCGTGCAGACCGGGCCGCTGGAGGGATCCGGCGGATAAAACATTCCCAGCGGCTTCAGCGCGGCATCGAGATCGTTCAGCGCGACACCCGATTCCACCTCGCACCAGAAGCCATCGCGGTTGATCTCGCGGATGTGTCGCAGCGAAGACGTGTGGACGATCACCCCGCCCTGCGCGGCGACGGGCCCCCCGGACAGCGAAGTACCGGCGCCGCGCAGCATCACCGGCAGCCCCAAATCCCGCGCCCCCCGCATGAACTCCACCAACTCCGCCGCATCGGCCGGGATGACCACCGCGTCCGGCGGATAGCTCTTGTAGCCGAGGGCGTCGGATGCATAGCCCGCGAGTTGCGCCGGGGAGGTGAACACACGCCCGCGCGACAGCAACCGCTGCAGCCTCGGGAGCAGGTCACGCCGATCCGCTCCGACGCGGTCCGTGGCGGCGCGATCCTTCGCTGGAGCGGAGGCGGCAAGCGGGGCGACGGAATGGGCGGAGGCAGGCACTGGTCAGAGGTCATACCAGTTATGCCGGCCCGGTCAATTCCAAGCTGGGCGCTGCGCGCACGGCGACGGAGAGTCCGTGCGAACGCCCGGTCTGCAACCACGCGCGGATGAGTCCGGGCCCGGTCGCAGACGGAGCAGGAAGTCAATCAACCGGATCGTTATCACAAAGTGGCGGACTCCGCCCATGGACCACGCCCACGTGCGCATCCGGACAGGTCCACGCCGGCGGCGATGCGGATCCCGATCGGGGTCCGTCGTGCCGACATGGCAAGAGGAAGACCGCTGCGGTGATTCCCGCGGAGACGATTATCCCGGCGGCGGCCTTCGCGGAGACGGCCCGAAGGCGGCTTGGCTACGGAATGACGAGCGTCGTACCGATGGCCAGGCGGTCGGGGTCGGGGATCAAGGCCTTGTTGGCGGCGAGGATCTCGTTCCAGCGGCGACCATTCCCGTAGTAACGCTGCGCGATGCGGCTGAGCGTGTCACCGGGCTGCACGGTGTGGGAGCGGGCGGCGGGCTTGTCGGTGGCCGACGCGGCGCCGGCGGCCGGCAGCGCCTCGGGGGGAGGCGCGGCGAGCGCGACGGCGTCGGCCGCGCCGGGACGCGTCGGGGAGGAGAGCGTGGTGGACGGAGACGGAGCCGTGATGGCGAGACGGATCCGCAATTGGTTGAGCTCAAGCGCGGTCGCGGCGGCTTGGAGCTGCGTCTGGCGCAGTTGCTCGCGGAGGCGGTCGGCCTCGGCGGCACCGGCGGAACGCTCGACGAGTTCGGTGCCCAGGGACGCCTTGGCCGATTCGGTGTCGGCGAGGCGCGCCGCGAGCGAGGCGCGCTCGGCCTCGACGGCGACGAGAGCGGCGCGGAGCTGGTCGAGTTCGCCGGACTGGACGGTATAGCTGCGAAGGGCGGTGGCGAGATTGGCCTCGGCCTCCTCGGCGCGGCGCACGAGATCGGCGGAAGCCTGCGCGTCGGTGCTGGTGCCGGCGGACAATTGTTTCTGGAGGAGATCACGTTCGGCCTCGAGTTCCTTGCGGACCTGTTCGCTCCGGACCAACTCGGCCCCCCACTTCTGCTCAGCGGCGAACTGGGCGCGCAGCGTGTCCACCTCGGCGGAGAGAACGGCAGTCCGCTGGGACAGCGTTTCGCGTTCGGCATCGCTGGCGGCGAGCAACTGGGACTTGGCGGCAAGCTGCTGCTGCAGGTCGCGCGGATTCGGCTGGGACCGCAGCGCGGCGAGTTCGCCCTCGAGCACGCTGATGCGCTGGTCGCGCACGGAGACCAACTGGTTGAGCTCAGCGATTTTTCCAAGGGCGGCCTCCTTCGTGGCGGAGCCCGAGCCCGCGGCGCTGGGTGCGGAGACGGCGGTGCTGACCACCGGCGTAACGACGGTCTGGACGGCGTCCGCGGCGGCGACCACGACGGTGGAGGATGCGGCGGCGGCGTTGCCGGCGGCGGAGCCGACGAACGGAGATGCCTCGCGAGCCTGGCGCGCGAGGACAGCCCGGCGCGCGTCGAGCAACCGCTTGCCCTCGGCCAGTTGGGCCGGGGACAGACGATCGAGCAGGCGCTGGAGCGGCCCAAGATTTGCCCCTTGCTCGCCCGCGAGGGTCAGCCATGCGTAGGCCTCGGCGGCATTGGCGACCGGATCGGTGGGATCAGCGAAGGCGAGCCCGAGCGTGTGCTGGGCACCCGGATCACCGGCCTCGGCGCGGGAACGCAGGTCGGCGAGTTCGGCGGGGGAAAGGGCGGCGAACGACGTGCTGGTCGGCACGGACAGCCAGCAGAGCAGGGCCGGAATGACGAAGCGGACGGATGAGCGCGGAAGAGCGCAGAGAAGCCGGCGGAGGATCATGGAGGTGGGGACACCCTGCGGCAGGTGCGGCCATTTGAAAAGCGCGAAGCGGAGCGGCGGCGCGGTGCGGCACCCGGGCCCCAGGGTCGTGCGCCGCAACGGCGATGCGCGGACCGGCCAACCGGGCGCGGTTGCCGGGACCCAGAAACAAGAAGACCCGGACCGTGCGTTGGCACGGTCCGGGTCATAAATCTGGCAACGACCTACTCTCGCGGGACCTAACGTCCTACTACCATTGGCTGCTCGGGGCTTAACGGCCGTGTTCGGGATGGGAACGGGTGGGACCCCCGGCATGTGGTCACCAGAAAGGGACTCTCTTCGAGGAAGAGAAAGGGAACAAAGTTCAGGGAAGAATCTTTAACCTAAGGAGGTAAAACAAACGCCCAGAGGCGGTTTGCATAAAACTAGCAGGGTCATTAGTACCAGTTAGCTGAACGCATTACTGCGCTTACACTTCTGGCCTATCAACCGGGTGGTCTCCCCGGACCCTGCACCGTCTTGCGACGGATTGTGATCTTATCTTGGGATGGGCTTGGCGCTTAGATGCTTTCAGCGCTTATCCCTTCCGAACATAGCTACCCGGCGCTGCCACTGACGTGACAACCGGAACACCAGAGGTTCGTCATTCTCGGTCCTCTCGTACTAGAGAATGAACCCCTCAAATCACAAACGCCCACAGCGGATAGAGGACCGAACTGTCTCACGACGTTCTGAACCCAGCTCGCGTACCACTTTAATCGGCGAACAGCCGAACCCTTGGGACCTTCTCCAGCCCCAGGATGTGATGAGCCGACATCGAGGTGCCAAACCGCGCCGTCGCTGTGAACGCTTGGGCGCGATCAGCCTGTTATCCCTAGCGTACCTTTTGTCCTATGAGCGATGGCGATTCCACATTCAACCACCGGATCACTTGAACCTGCTTTCGCAACTGCTCGACTTGTTGGTCTCACAGTAAAGCTCCCTTATACTCATGCGCTCTATAGCCCGATTACCGACCGGGCTGAGGGAACCTTCGTAATCCTCCGTTACTCTTTGGGAGGATTCCGCCCCAGAAAAACTGACCTGCTATCACTGTCCCACGACCAGTTGATGGTGCGAGGTTAGACGCCTAACCAACAAAAAGTGGTATTTCACGTTGTGACTCAGCCTGATCCTGAAACCAAGCTTCGAAGTCTCCCACCTATTCTACGTATTGGAAGTCAAGCGACAATAACAGCTTACAGTAAAGGTGCATAGGGTCTTTCCGTCCTGCTGCGGGCAGGCGGCATCTTCACCGCCACTACAATTTCACCGAGCCTCTCTCCGAGACAGTCGTCAACTCGTTACACGATTCGTGCGGGTCGGAACTTACCCGACAAGGAATTTCGCTACCTTAGGACCGTTATAGTTACGGCCGACATTCACGGGGGCTTAGACGCGAAGCTTGCACCTCACGCTTTCACCTTTCCGCATTGGTCACGTGTCACTCCCTATACGTCGTCTTGCGACTTAGCAGAGAGCTGTGTTTTTGCTAAACAGTCGGTTGACGCTCTTATCTGCGGCCCCTCGCGGGGCACCCCTTATACCGAAGATACGGGGTCAATTTGCCGAGTTCCTTAGAGAGATTTAACTCGCGCGCCTTAGAATACTCATCTATTCCACCTGTGTCGGTTTACGGTACGGGCGGCGTACAGAGTGGCCATCCAGCTTTTCTTGGAACCGTTATTACCAACACCCGCTAAGCCGTAGCTTCGCAGTGCCTTGTCGAAACAGGTCTGTTGGCTGATACGATCCGTCACCGGATGGATAGTTGTACGTCGGTTCTGGAATATTAACCAGATTGGCATCGATTACTCCTTACGGCCTCATCTTAGCACCCGACTAACCCTGGGAGGACGAGCCTTGCCTAGGAATCCTTGGAATTAAGGCGAGCCGGAATTTAACCGGCTTTATCGTTACTTATGTCTGCATTCTCACTTCCAGACGCTCCACAGTTGGTTACCCTTCTGCTTCGCGGCATCTGGAACGCTTTCCTACCACCCTGCTTGCGCAGGGTCCACAGCTTCGGTATATGGCTTAAGTCCCGATCATTTTCGGCGCAATTTCGCTCGATGGGTCAGCTGTTACGCACTGTTTAAATGATGGCTGCCTCTAAGCCAACATCCCCATTGTCTAAGCAAAATCACATCCTTTTACACTGAGCCATATTTTGGGACCTTAACTGATGGTCTGGATTATTCTCCTTTTGACGATGGAGGTTATCCCCCACCGTCTGACTGCCGAGCTTCACCCTGCGGTATTCGGAGTTTAATTAAGTTCAGTACCCCGGTAGGGGCCCTAGCTTATTTAGTGCTCTACCTCCGCAGGTCAGCGCTCGACGCTATACCCAAATATATTTCGGAAAGAACCAGCTATCAGGGGGTTTGATTAGTCTTTCGCTCCTAACCACAGCTCATCCGACACTTTCTCAAGAGTGACCGGTTCGGACCTCCACTCCGTTTTACCGGAGTTTCATCCTGGCCATGG
>VHCJ01000012.1:82500-85982 GCA_016871755.1 Verrucomicrobiota bacterium
GATCATCCTCTCAGATCAGCTACCCGTCTTAGCCTTGGTGAGCCGTTACCTCGCCAACTAGCTGATAGGCCGCGAACTCCTCTCCTAGCGTCAGGCCTTGCGGTCCCCGACTTTGGTTGGTCTCTCAGGAGAGAGGCCACCGTATGCGGTATTAATTCGCCTTTCGACGAGCTATTCCCCACTTGGAGGTAGATTGTTCACGTGTTACGCACCCGTTCGCCACTGCGTTTCAACTGTATTGCTACAGCCAAAACACCGTTCGACTTGCATGTCTTAACCACGCCGCCAGCGTTCATTCTGAGCCAGGATCAAACTCTCCGAAAAGAGCTAGAACCTAGTGATTCTGAACTACTGGTAGGTTTGGCCGAAGCCAAACTACCTTATTTAAGTTTTTTGATTGGGGGTCCCAATCAATCGCACAGAGTAAATTTCAAAGAGCCTTCCCCTTGGGGAAAGAGGTCCAAGAGGACAGGTCGCTGAACCATCGTCAATCACTTTTTCGGGGAAATTCTCCGAAGAGCGATTTTTTCTGGCCGGCGAACCGATCTTCAAGGAACCCCGTCGGCCTCGGCTTTTGAGGGCCGCCGCGAACGGGAGTGCGGACGATGGAAACCGACGCTTTGCCTTCAAGCGTTTTCTCCAAGAATCTTTCGGTCTCTCGTTTAACCGCTTGTAATCAGACGCTTAGGGGATGCGTTTTTTCGTGAGACGGGCGAGGCCTGGTTCCTAAAACGCCCGCGAGGTCCTCTTCCCCGGGCGCCGCCATTCCGCTTGTCGATGATGGTGCGCGCGTTTCGTGGGAGACAACTCCTGATTCACATCTCCTGGGTTCAGCCCAGTACCGCATTTTTCCTCAGGAACGCCGCCCCCAGCGGCCGGTGCTGCCCTCTGGAAAAGCAATCGCCCACGGCCGACGGACGATTCCGCTCCTCGACCGCGGGTCCCGGTTTGGGGGTTGCCGCATCCGGCCGGGATGCGTTGCCTTTCCTCGCCGGGTCGTCCCGCCCGGCTCTTCTTCGCCCATGCGCCCCGTCATCCACCACTCTCCGCTCATCGTCGCCGATCGCTGGGAGGACTACCGTCTCCTCGACGCCGGCGCCGGGATGAAGAAGGAGAAATGGGGTCCGTACACGCTCGTCCGACCCGACCCCCAGGTAATCTGGCCGCAGCAGGGACAACCTCGCGGCGCGCGTTGGGAGGGCTGGGACGGGCTCTACCACCGGAGCGATCAGGGAGGCGGCCGCTGGGAGTTCAAACGCACGCTGCCCGACGACTGGAAGGTGCGCTACAGTCCGCTGGGACTCACGTTTCGGATCCATCCCACTTCGTTCAAGCACACCGGCCTCTTTCCGGAGCAGGCCGCCAACTGGGACTGGTTCTCCGCCCGGATCCGCGCCGCCCTCGCCGCCGGGCGCACGCCTTCCGTGCTCAATCTCTTCGGCTACACCGGCGCCGCCACCATCGCCGCCGCCAAGGCCGGCGCCAGCGTCTGCCACGTCGATGCATCCGAGGGCATGGTGAAATGGTGCCGCGAAAACGCCACGCTCTGCGGCCTCGGCACCGCCCCGATCCGCACCATCGTCGACGATTGCCTGAAGTTCGTCCGCCGGGAGCAGAAGCGGGGACGCTTCTACGACGCTGTGATCATGGATCCGCCGACCTACGGCCGCGGCTCCGGCGGCGAAATGTGGCGGCTGGAGGACAGCCTGTGGGAGTTGCTGCTGGAGTGCCGCGCCCTGCTCACCCCGTCGCCGCTGTTCTTCCTGATCAACGCCTACACCGCCCGCCTGTCCCCCACCGTCGTGATCAACCTGCTGGCCGAACTGTTCCACGAGCGCGGAGGCCGCATCACCGGGGGCGAAATCGGCCTGCCCATCGAACGCGACGGCAAGGTCCTGCCGTGCGGGATCTACGGTCGCTGGGAATCGACCTGAGTCCGACCGATCGGGATCCGCTCAAAGACCTGCAGGACCACCCCCGGTCGCAGGCCCAGGTAGCCTTCCCGGTACTCCCCCGTCAGCCGCGCCCGCACAGTCTCCGCCCACTCCGGCGCCACCAGAAGGAGTCCGGCATCGCAGCGGACCGGCACCTCGGTCCAATAGCCGACGTCCGTCCGGTCTCGCAGGTACCAGGGGAGCGGCCAGTACTCCGGGCTGATCACCAAGATCGGGCCGGGGCGGGTCACTCCCGCCATCCCGCGTACGCGCAACAGGTCCGGTGAGGTGTGCACATACACGAGGGGATTGCGCGGATCCGCCGGTCGCCGGAACACCATCATCCGCACCTCGGTGAGTTGCCACCCGAGCACGCCGACGACCACCGTGGCCGCGATCCCGCGGACCACCGGACCCGACGCCTTCAGTGTTTCAAGACCCAACGCCGACCACGCCGCGAGCACCGGCACGGCGTGCACCAGAATCCACGGGGTTTTGTACGGGGTTTGAGAGACCACCACAAGCCACCCGATTCCGAAAACCGCCGCAAAGACTCCGGCCGCCGGTCGCCGGACGGCGATCATCGCGAGTCCGATCAATGCCAAGAGGCTGCCGGGCAACTGATTCCAGACATAGCCGCCAGACGTCTGCCACCCGAGCAGGGCGAGGTAGTAGACGCTGGACTTGTCGTGGAGACTTCCCCCCGAGACCCGTTCACCCATCAAGGTGTAGGTCGTGATCGCATCCCGCAGGCCCTCGGGATTCCGGAAGAAGGACGAGTAAAACAGCCCCGCGACGGCCGCAGCCGTCACCAGCAGGACCACCAGTTGTTGGTGGTCCCGTTTTCCCCAGGGTCGGAACACCCGTTCGGAGCGTTCTCCGGGCGCCCGCCACGCCGCCGCAGCGAAGGCCACGAGCGACAGCACGACGAAAGCCGGCGCCGTCGCCTTGGTGGCCACCAACAAGCCCAACGCAACACCACTTCCGATCGCCGCGCTCCAAGCGCCGGACTGACGCCAACGCACGCAGGCGAGGAGGCCGCCGAGGAAGAACGTGGACAGCAACGTTTCCTGAATGAAGGCGCGGCTGTAGTAGACTGCGATCGGCGACACCGCCATGAGTCCGGCCGCGATCCAGCCAGCGCCGGGAGCGAAGCGTCCGACGAGCAACCCGAGGAAAAGCACCCCAAGGATGCCCGCGATCGCCGGGGTGAGCCGGACCGTCGTCTCATCCAGTTCCGCCAACGTGGACTGACCGCGAAGCCACGCCGGGATCAATCCCAGATAGTACAGCGTCGGCCCATGATGGTCATGCGGATCGAAGCGGTATTCCCCGCGTTCCAGCAGGTGGCCGAGCTTCACCGCCTGATTGGCCTCGTCCGCGTGCATCGGCCGATCCGCGAGATCGGCAAGCCGCAGCCAGGCCGCCACCGCGACCATCAACGCCAAGCCAAGCCATCGCACCGGCACCCTCATCGCCCGCAGGCTCGCCCTCCCACCCGTCGCGGCGCAAGCTCCGAAGCAGCCGACCGCGATGCCCCGACCCACC
>VHCJ01000013.1 GCA_016871755.1 Verrucomicrobiota bacterium
GCAATCCGCGTCATCTGTGTTCAAACTCTTCGTCGGATTTCTCTGGCTAAGCCCCGACCAGGTCGGTCGGACACTCGCAATGACGGGTTGCTTTGGGGTTTGAGCGGGCTGTCCGTCTTCCTATGTTCCCCAACGTCGGATTACATCACCGGACAGAACATCGCGGTCGACGGAGGTTGGTCGATGACCGTCGGGTGGGCCGTCAAACCCTGATGCCATGAAACTCGGATTTGGCCTGTACCGCCACATGCTGAACCAGGCGCACTACGACTTCGCCCGCCAGTGCGGAGCGAGCGCGGTCATCGTGCACCTCGTCGACTACTTCAACACCAGCGAACGGGTGCCGCGGGACCAGCCGATCGGCGGTCTGAACGGCTGGGGATTTGCCGGGGACGAGGACCAGATTTGGACCGTCGAGGAACTTCGCGCACTCCGCCGCGAGATCAACGATGCCGGTTTGGAGCTGTACGGCATCGAGAACTTCGACCCCGCCCACTGGTACGACATCCTGCTCGATGGTCCGCGCCGGGCCCTCCACGTCG
This sequence comes from Verrucomicrobiota bacterium, assembly GCA_016871755.1. Taxonomy (GTDB): domain Bacteria; phylum Verrucomicrobiota; class Verrucomicrobiia; order Opitutales; family Opitutaceae; genus UBA6669. The sequence goes on from VHCJ01000013.1 coordinate 543, forward strand.
AGAAGATCAAGCAGACCCTGCGGAACCTCGGAGCGGCCGGCATCGGCTGCATCGGATACAACTTCTCGATCGCCGGGGTCGCGGGCCGGAAGCACGGCCCGATCGGGCGAGGCAACTCCATCGCGTGCTACATGGATGGGCTCGATGCCGGCAACCAGACACCCATCAAGAAGGGGATGGTCTGGAATATGATCTATGGGGAGAAGCTCGAGGAGGAAGAATTGCCGTCGATCACCCACGAGGAACTCTGGCGCCGCCTGCGGGCATTTCTGCAGGAGGTGACCCCCGTCGCGGAGGAGTGCGGCGTCCGACTCGCCGCCCACCCGGATGATCCCCCGTTGGAACGGGTGCGGCAGCAACCCCGACTCGTCTACCAGCCGCGGATGTTTGATCGTATCCTCGACGCTAAACCGAGCCCGAGCAATGCCCTTGAGCTGTGTCTGGGCACCGTCGCCGAAATGACCGAGGGCTGCGTGTACGACACCGTGGATCGTTACACTCGGAGCAATTCCGTCGCCTACATTCATCTGCGGAACGTGGCCGGCAAGGTGCCCCATTACCGCGAGACGTTCATTGATGAGGGCGACATCGATGTCCTGCGCGTGCTCGGCATCCTGAAGCGGAACAACTACTCGGGGCTGATCATTCCCGACCACGCGCCGCAGATGAGTTGCTCCGCCCCGTGGCACGCCGGCATGGCGTTCGCCATGGGCTACCTCCAGGCCGGCCTGCGGGCGGTCGGCGAGGGGACGGGGCGCGTGTAGTCTCGAGGCGGCGCACCGATCCGGCGCCGCCGAGTGTGACCCAAGAGAGCTGCGGCCTGAGGGTGGGCGCGGGTGCGAGGCGGGCTCCGGCGCCCGCGCCTCAGAGCGCCGTGTAGCCGCCGTCGACCGTGAGGCTGGTGCCAGTCACGTAGGCCGAGGCGTCGGAGGCGAGGTAGAGGATCGCTCCTTGAATGTCCTCCGGCTGCGCCCAGCGGCCGAGCGGCACTTTGCGCGCGTACGCCTTGATGTAGGCGGGGCTGTCGCTGTCGTCGTGAATGCCTCCGGGGATGATGCTGTTCACGCGGATGCGGTGACGACCCAGGGCGCTGGCGAGCGTGCGCGTGAACATCAACATGCCTCCCTTGATGAAGCCGTAGTCAACCGGATTGGGCGGACTTCCGGTTTCGGTGTAGGTGGCGAAATCCGGGGCCACCACGCCGTAGATCGAGGAAATATTGATGAGGCTGCCGCCGTCGCCCTGCTCGATCATCGCCGCGGAGGCATGGCGGCACATCAGGTAGAGGGAGAGAATGTTGCCCTGCATCGACTTCGTCCACGCCTCCGTCGTCGTCGCTTCAAGGGTCCTCCCGACGGGCGTCAGGGCGTTGTTCACCACGATGTCGACGCGCCCGAATTCCCTGCGCACGGAGCGGAACAGGTCGGCGATGCTCGCCTCGCTCAGCAGGTCCAGCGTCCGGTGGTGAAGGGGGAGCGGGTGTTCGCGGCGGGCGATCTTTTCGGCGAGAAGCCGGTCGCTGCGGGAGGCCACCACCACGGTCGCGCCCGCGGCGGCCAGCGCCTCGGAAATGGCGAAGCCGTAAAGCCCGGCGCCCCCGGAGACGATCGCCACCTTCCCGCGGCAGGAGAACAGGGTGTCCGGGGTCTTCATGGTCTCTGCCTAGCGCCATCGGAGCCGGCATGGCAAGAGTCATCCGGACTGCCGCCCTTGCCGCCCGGCCGAACCGGTTGCCGCGCCTTGGGCGAACGGTTCGCTTGAAATCTCCCGGGTTTCTAGTGGGGTAGGGGAGTGCTCCAGTCGCTGCGAATCCGCAACCTCGCTCTCCTCGAGGAGGTGTCCCTGGACTTCGAGGCGGGGTTCACCGTCGTCACCGGCGAGACCGGCGCGGGCAAGAGCATCCTGCTGGGGGCGCTGAGCCTCCTCGCCGGCGAGCGGGCGGAGAAGACGATCATCCGCCAGGGAGCAGCCGCGTGCGAGGTCGAGGCCTCGCTGCTGTTCACCGATGCCGCCCGCATCGACGCGGTCCTCGCGGAACTGGAACTGCCTGCGACCGAGGACGGGGTGCTGCTGCTCCGCCGGACCGTCCCGCGCGAGAAGGCACCCAAGATCACCGTGAACGGCAGCCTCGCGACGCTCGCAGCGCTCCACCGCTTGGGCGAGGTCTGGATCGACTTCCACGGTCCCAGCGAGCCGCGGCGGTTACTGCGCGAGGGCTGCCAGCTCGAGTTGCTCGATCTCTTCGGTCGCGCCGCCGAGGCCCGCGAACGCTACCGGGGGCACTATCAGCGTTGGCGGGCACTGCTCGCGGAGGCCGAGCGCGTCCGCGCCGCCGGACGGCTTTCGCCCGAACAACTCACGTTCCTGCAGAATGAGTTGGCGAGGCTCGACCTGCTCGACCTCGCGCCGGAGTCGATCGAGGTGCTCGAGCGGGACTATCAGCGGATGAACCGCGCGCAGGAGCTCACCGGACTCGCCGGCGCCCTCGCGGCCGCCCTGACCGGGGACGAGGGCGTGACCGCGCGGGTGGCCGCCCTGGTGCGCGAGGCCCGGGCCTTGGAGGCGATGGATCCGGCGAGTGCGGCCTTGGCGGACCGGCTGGCGAGCGCCTCGTTCGAACTGGCGGACCTCGGGCAGGAATTCGAGAGCCTGGGGCAGTCACTCCACTTCGACGCCGAGCAGGCGGAATCCCTCGCGGCGCGGATGAACGCGTGGCTCGATGCCCGGCGCCGGCACGCACCGGATGCCGCGGCGGTGGCCGACGCGCGGGAGCAACTCCGGACGCGCCTTGCTTCGCAGGGCGACGTGGAGGGGACGCTGGCCCGGCTGGAGACCGAGGCGCGGGAGGCCCGGCGCCTGGCGGCGCGCGAGGCCGGGGCGCTGCGCGCGATCCGCGAGGGCGCGGCGCGGGACTTGGCCGCGGTGGCTGCGAAGGGCATCGCTCAGCTCGGCTTCCGCAAGGCGGATTTCCGCATCCGCCTCGTGCCCCTCGACGAACTGGGTCCCGAGGGTGATTGCCGCGCGGAATTCCTGTTCTCCCCAAACGTCGGCGAGGCGCCGCTCCCGCTCAACCGGATCGCGTCCAGCGGCGAACTCGCCCGCGTCATGCTCGCCCTCAAGACCGTCCTGGCCGACTTGGATGACGTTCCCGTGCTCGTCTTTGACGAGGTCGACGCGAACGTCGGCGGCGAGATTGGCCGGGTGGTGGGGGAGAAGATGGCCCTGATCGCCCGCAGCCACCAAGTCCTGTGCGTCACGCACCTGCCGCAGGTCGCCGCGCAGGGGCACAGCCACCTCGTGGTGGTGAAGGACCAGTCCAAGGACCGCGCCGTGGTCTCCATTGAGCCGCTGCACCTCGATCGCAAGGCCCGGGTCGGCGAGCTCGCGCGCATGCTCGGCGACCGGAGCGCGAAGTCGGCGCTCGCGCACGCGGAGGAACTGCTGAAGGCGGTGGGTTGAGTGACCCGGCCGCGCGCGTTCAGCGCGCGGCGGCGAGTGTGGCGCGGGAGCGCCAGAAACGGTCCGGCAGGTTGGCGAGGCCGATGGCGGCGACCTGCGTGAGCGCGAAGGCGAGGAGGGCGTAGAACGCCGCGTCCATGAATCCGTAGCTGTGCAGTCCGATGCCGAGCATATTGGTGCCGAACCAGCTCCAGCTCGTGACGATGTTGCCGAAGATCGCGAGCGCCATCAGCCCGCGGGCGCGCACCAGCCCTCCCCACCGGGCATGCAGGATGAGCGCGTTCCAGAGGACGATGATGAGCGCGCCGTTCTCCTTCGGGTCCCAGCCCCAGAAGCGGCCCCACGACTGGTCCGCCCAGATGCCGCCGAGCACCGTGCCGGCGAAGCTGAAGAGGGTGGCGAAGCAGATGATCCCATAGACCATCCGGTTGAGGGCATCGGCCGTGCGCGCGTCGAGTGACCGCGTGAACACGCCGCGGAAGACATAGATCAGGCCGAGGAAGCCGGCGAGGTACGTGGCCGAGTAGCCGATCGTCACGATCACGACGTGCGTCGCGAGCCAGAAGTTGGAGTCGAGCACTGCGCGCATCATCTCGAGCGTGTCACCGCTGAGCGAGAGGTAGTGGGCAATGATCAGGGTGCAGAATCCCACGACCCCGCCCGCGGCGCTGCCGAGGGCGTTGCGATAGAGCACCTCAAGGACAACGCACAGGCCGACCGTACCCCAGCCGACAAAGAGGGCCGAGGAGTAGAGGTTGGTCACCGGTGGGCGGCCCTCCAGCCACATGCGGGTGGCGATGCCGGCCGTCGTGAGCACCCACGCGAGCCCCATCAGGTACAGCGAGCTGCGCCCCAGTTCCTGCGGGAAGAGCAGCCAGGAGAAGACGGCGAGCAGGAACACGATCAGGTAAAGCACCGTGGCATGGTAGAACGGGGCCGCCGTGTTGAAGCGGGTCTCGAAGTCCGACTTCACCATGCGCTCCGCATAACGCGGTTCGAGCGTCGCCCGGTAAAGCTTCACGATGGTGTTGAACTGCTCCGGCTGACCCATGCGCCAGGAGACGGCGAGGCCGGCGTAAGCCATCGCCGTCGGGTGCAGTTGCTGGGTCTGGATGGCCTCCAGCAGCACGGCGCCGACCGGTTTCCACGCGTTCGGGTCGGTCGCCGACGCGGGCGGGGCCACGGTGAGGAGATAGCCCATGTTGGCCATGAACTCGAACTTCTGGCCCGTCGCCAGGATCGCGTTGGCCGCCGCCTCGTCGAAGGGCTGCTTGTTCTCCCGGGCCCGGACCGCCGCCACGCCGGCGGGGATGCCCTGGACCCACGCCTGATAGTCGGCCAGCACGTCCTTGCTGTCGGGCGGGATCAGCGACTGCTTCAGCCGGTTGTAGAGCACGAGGTGCTCGCGCAGGTCCACGACCGCCTTCTGGAACGGATTGCGCACCTGCGCCTCGATCTGCGCGGCGAGCTGGGCCTGCCGGTCAAGCTCAGCCAGCTTCGGGGCCAGTTGCGAATAGGAGAACCGCTTCTTGCCGTCACCGTCCTCCGCCCTGAGCTGGAGGAGGGCGAGGACGTCAGGATGCACCACCTCAAAGTGCTGGTACCGGTCGGCGACATCGGCGCGGAAAAGCACGTCGAGCAGCCACGCGGTTGGGTGCAGGCGTTCACCGGCCGGGGTGCGGATCGGCTGCCGGCCTTGGAACATGAGGAGCGACGTGCGCGCCACCGTGTCCATCGGCTTGAGGCGGCCATTCACCAAGACCGGCAGCTTGCCGAAGCCCTCGAGATCAAACTCGGAGCGCGGCTTGCTGCGGAAGAAGGGTGTGGCGACGTAGGCGACGGCCAGCGTGAGGGCGAGAAGAGGGAGGAATCGTTTCATGCTCGGATCTCCGGAGGCAGGTGCCCAGATCAGGCGGAAGCGGCGGCACCCTTCGGGGCGGCGCCGGCGGCGCGGCGACGGACGAAGGCGACGAGATGGATCCCGAATTGGATCAGCAGGCCCAGCGTCATGAGCGTGCACGCCACGTACGGGAGCACCCAGCTCGGGTTGCGCACGACCTGGAACACGGTCGTGCGGTCGTTGTTGTCGAAGCCGGCCTGATAAAAGGTCAGTCCCTGGTAGCGCAGGGGGTTGTTCATGTAGATCAGCACTTCGCGGTCCTCACTGCCGTCCTCCGCTTGGATGCGGACCCGGCTGGAGAAGTTCTTCGGGATGTCGGTGCCCGGGTAGCGATCGTGGCTGAAGTCGAGCAGCGTCAGGGCGAAGGGCTTGTGCTCGCGGGCGAACCGCATCTGCAGGCGCCAGGTCTTGCCGGCGTAGTCGAAGGACTGCGGCTGAACCATCATGGTCGAGACGAGCCACGTGCCCAGCGATCCCTCAGGCCCGATCAACTCCACGAAGGCGCTCGGCAGGTTGCGCTCGTTGTCCCGGTAGGTAATGGGCAGCGGCGTGACCTCCACGCGTTCACCGATGTCGCGCGAGGCGAGCGCAGGGGCCGCGGACGGGCCGGCGGGCTTGGCCGCATCCTTCATCGAGAGGTTCGCGTTCGGGTAGTAGGCCTTCGGAACGACGCGGAACGGGAGGCGGGGGTGCTGCAGTTCCTTCTGGCGGGCGAGCAGCGCCTCGGGGATCGCCACGACGTCGTCCCACTCCGGGTTCGAGGCGTCCACGATGACCAGCTCGTCGGACCGGAAGCTCTCCGAGTAGTCCTTCGTCTGGCCTTCATCCAGACGCATCTGGAAGTCCTTCTGGAGGAGACCGGCGAGGAGTTCGCCGACGAGGAGCAGGATGAGTCCCGCGTGGGTGAGCAGAATGCCCGACTTGCGCCACGTGAAGCGGAACCGCTGCGCATGCGCGGCGAGCAGGTTCAGCAGCAGGAGGCCGCCGAGAAAATAGCCGCCCGGGAAGATGGGGACGGGGATGTCGGTGCCCGGGAGCCGGCCGAGCACGAAGAAGGTCCGGAAGAATTCCTCCTGCACGCCCCAAATCCCGAGCCGGACCTGCGCCAGCGTGGCCCAGAAGACGAGCACGATCGACAGCGCCAGCAGCGCGATCGTCAGCTTGAGCGAGACGAAGAAGTCGAGGAATGAGCGACGAAGGTCGGACATGGTCAGGGGGCGCGGACGGTCTTCATGTACTCCACGAACGCCGGCTTCTCCGCGGCGACGACCGCATCCGGCCCCGTCATCTTGAAGAACCACGTCGATCCGGCGAACGGCACGATGCCTCCGAGGATGCGCTGCCCGTTCGCCCCGAGGATGTCCACGACGGCGACGTCGAGTCCGTTCGCGCGTGAGCGGACGAGCGAGGAAGCCAGTTCCGTGGAGCCGATCGGCCCGAGACCCACCTGGCCGCGCCAGCGGTTGACGTTGGCGAGATCGCCGCCGACGTCACCGGGAAACGCGGTGATGGCGAGTTCCGCCTCTCCGCCTGCTCCCTTGATCGCGAAGGTGCCCTTGCGCATGGCGCTGCCGGCCTTCGCCGTCCAATTCGCCGGGGCCGTCCACTGTAATCCTTGTCCCTGCGACGTGGCGACCGGCGTGTTGGCCATCGCGGCGCGATCCGCAGCGCCGCCCGCGGCTGGTGTCGCGGCGGTGGCCGGAGCCGGAGCCGAAGCGGCCGGAGCAGCGGCCGCCGGCGCCGCCGGGTTGGCGGGGCTGGCGGATGCGGTGGCCGGGGTCGCCGAAGCTGCCGGAGCCTTGGCGGCCGGAGCCGTGGGGTCCTTCTTGACGCGATAGGTCTCGATCTTCGGTTCGCTGCAGCCAGCGGCGGCCACGCACGCGAGGATCGCGGTCGAAACGGGGAGGAGGCGCTTCATCATCTTCCCAAGGCAACGCAGCCCCGGCAAAACTCAACTCTAACCGGAGGTTTGCAGCGCTGCAGCGGAGGCGGGTGCGCCCAACTCCTGGGCTTGAGCCCGGACCAGGTCCGGCGACACTCTCTTTCCATGCGTTGCCGGCCCCTCGGAGATTCCGCCTTGCTGGTGGACCTTGCCGCTGCCGCCGACCCCGTCACCGCACGCCGTGCCCAGGTCGTCTGCGTCCGGCTTCGGGCTTCACCTCTACCCGGGGTGCTGGAATGCATTCCGGCCTTTGTAACGGTGTGCGTTCATTACGATCCACTCGTCCTCGCGGGAGAGGACGGGCGGGTCCGACTGGAGGCTTGGATCGCGGCTGCGCTCGCCGCGCCGGACGACGCCCTCGCGCCGGTCCGAGGGAGGGAGGTCACCCTGCGGGTCCGCTACGGAGGTGAGGATGGACCGGACCTGGAATCGGTTGCCACCGCCCTCGGGATCACGGCCGAGGCGGTCGTCGGGCTGCACTCCGGGGCGTCCTACACCGTCGGGGCGGTCGGCTTCTCGCCGGGGTTTCCCTACCTGCTGGGCCTGCCGCCGCAGCTGACGCTGCCGCGCCGGGCCACGCCGCGGGCCAGCGTGCCGGCGGGCAGCGTGGCCATCGCGGCGGGGCAGGCGGGAATCTACCCGCAGGCGACACCGGGTGGCTGGCACCTGCTGGGTCGGACCGATGCGGTGCTGTTTGCGCCGGACCGCGATCCGCCCGCGCTGCTTGCGGTGGGTGATCGCGTGCGCTTCGTGCCGGAAACGGGGGGATCGGCATGATTGAGGTGATCGAGGCCGGGACGTTCACGTCCGTCCAGGACCTGGGTCGTCCGGGGTGGGCCGCGCAGGGAGTGCCGCCGGGCGGCGCGGCGGACCCTTTCGCCCTGCGGGTGCTGAACACACTGCTCGGCAATCCCGAGGCGACGCCGGGCTTGGAATGCACGCTGCGCGGCCCGGTGCTGCGCTGCCTCGACGACACAGTGCTCGCGATCGGCGGGGCGGAGGTCCCTGGCTGGCCCGGCCTGCGGCGTCGGCAGGTCGCGGCTGGGCAGCAGATCGACTTGAGCCAGCTCTCCGGCGGGGCGCGGCTGTACGTCGCCTTCGCGGGCGGCCTCGCGTTGCCGACGGTGCTGGGGAGCGCCTCCATGCTTCCGCGCTCGGGCTGGCCGGGCCTCGCGGGCCGCGCGTTGCGGGCGGGGGATCGACTGGCCTGCGGGTCCGCCGCGGGTGCGACCGGGTCGGTCGTATCCAAGCCGGTCCACTCGGTTCGGGCATGGAGTGCGTCGCCGGCGTTGCTTCCGGCCGGCCCGCCGGCGGGTGGACTTCGCCCCGTGCGCGCGCTGGCGGGGCCTCAGTCCGAGTGGTTTGGCGAAGACGGGATGCGGGCCTTCTTCGCTGCGGAGTTTCGCGTGAATCCCCGCTCCGATCGCATGGGCGTGCGACTGGAGGGCGCGGCGGTGCGCCTGCCCTCGCCGCGGGAACTCATTTCTGAAGCGGTGGCGTTTGGGTCCGTGCAGGTGCCGCCGGACGGGCAGCCGATCGTGCTGCTGGCGGACCGGCCCACGCTCGGCGGCTATCCCAAGATCGCCCAGGTGATCACGGCGGACCGCGGAGTCGTGGCGCAACTGCGCCCGGGTGACCGGGTGCGGTTCGTGCCCGTGACCCTTGCGGAGGCGCATGCGGCCTTGCGGCGCCGGGAAGCGGCTCTTGCGCAGTTGCGGCAGGGCGTGGTGATGGCGGAGGAAAGATCGTGCTGACCATCGACCTGAACTGCGATCTGGGCGAAGGCGGTGCCGCCGATGCCGAACTGATGGCGGGTTGCACGTCGGTGAACCTCGCGGCCGGCGGCCATGCCGGCGGTGGGGCGCTGCTGGCGGAGGCGGTCGCGCGGGCGCGCGCGGCCGGCGTGGCGATCGGGGCGCATCCGGGCTACGAGGACCGCGCGAACTTCGGGCGCGTGGACCTGGGGCTGTCCCCGGAAGGGATCACTGCGACCGTGCGCTGGCAGATTGAGGCGGTGCGGGCGCTCACGCTGCTCCGGCACGTGAAGCCCCACGGAGCGCTGTACAACCGTGCGGCCCGCGATCCCGCGGCCGCGCGTGCGATCGCCGAGGCGGTCGCAACGGTCGATGCTTCACTGCTGCTTTTTGGGCTGGCGGGAGGGTGCCAGGAAGCCGCGGCCCGGGACTGCGGTCTTGGCTTCATCGCCGAGGGCTTTGCGGATCGCGGCTACGAGCCGGATGGCCAGCTTGCGCCGCGCGGTCGTCCCGGCGCCCTCCTCGAAACGCCGGAGGCGGCGGTGGCCCAGGCGCTCCGCCTCGTGCGAGCGGGCGTGCCCGGCCGCGCGGCGGGGGCTCCGGCCGCGCGGGTGGCGAGCCTGTGCGTGCACGGCGACGGCGCGGCGGCGGCCGCGTTGCTGCGGGCGGTGGGCGCGGCGCTGCGCGCAGCGGGGGTCCGTCTCGCTGCGCCGCTGCGGAACGGGGAAAGGGATCGCGCCGGCGACGCGGGATCGCCACCCTGAGTCGCCATGACCCTGACCCCGCGCGTGTTGCTGACTGGCTTTCAGCCGTTTGCCGGCGACCGGCTGAACCCGTCTGCGCTCATCGTCGAGGCGCTCGCGGGTGCGGACATCGCCGGGGCGCGCGTGGAGGGGCGAATCCTTCCCTGCGTCTTTGGCCGGGCGATCGCGGAGGCGATCCGCGCCGTGGATGAAGTCGCGCCGGAGGTCGTGATCGCGCTCGGCCAAGCGGGCGGGCGGGCGGGCATCACGGTCGAGCGCGTCGCGATCAACATCGACGATGCGCGGATCCCGGACAACGCCGGAGCGCAGCCCATCGACCAGTCGGTGGTGGCGGGCGGACCGGCGGCGTATTTCAGCACCCTGCCGATCAAGGCGATGGTTGCGGCGTTGCAGGAGCGCGGGATCGCGGCGGCGGTCTCGCAGACCGCGGGAACCTTCGTCTGCAACCACGTCTTCTACGGCCTGAGACATCACCTCGCGCCGCGGCCGCTCGTCCGGGCCGGCTTCGTGCACGTGCCCTGGCTGCCTGAGCAGGCGGCCGCCCGTCCCGGCGATCCCAGCCTGCCGCTGGCGGTGCAGGTGGAGGCGGTGCGCGTCCTGATGGCGGTGGCGCTTACCGCGGGCGAGCGGCGGCTGGCGGGCGGGGCCGAGCACTGAGCCCGGGGCGGCGCGGCGCTTCGGTGGCGGCGGCGACGAAGGCGGCGAGGGGCGGGTCGAGGGGGTCCGCCGGCTTCCAGCCCACCACGAGGCGGCTCTCCGGCGCGGGGCCGGCGAGGGGCCGGAACGTCACGTCGCCCGGCAGGTTGCGGGCCTCGGACGGGCACATGAACGTGGCGCCGAGTCCGGCGCGCACGAGACCAACGGCGTTGGCGCGCGGCCACACCTCCTCCGCGATCCGGGGCGTCACGCCGGCCTGGGCGAACGCCGCCAGCGTGCGGTCGTAGAAGCCGGGATTGTGGACCCGCGGAAACAGGACGAACGGCGTGGCGGCCAGATCAACCAAGCTCAGCCCCCGGCGGCGGGCCTGCGGATGGCCGGCGGGCAGCAGCACACCGTTGCGTTCGCGCAGCAACTGGTGGGTCGTGAGCCCCGGTGTCACCGCATCCGGGTGGAAAAACCCGCAGCCCAGTTCGCCGGCGGCGAGACCCGCGAGCTGGGTCGAGGTGGGGGACTCGTTGAGTTCCAGCCGGATGCCCGGGTGGCGGCGGTGGAATTCACGGAGGATCGCCGGCAGCACGGTGGCCATCGCGAGGCCGGTGAAGGCGATGCGGACGAGCCCGCGCTCGCCGGCGGCGGCGGCCCGCGCCTCGTCCGCGAGTGCCGCGAGCGAGCGGAGCACGGGCTCGAGTTGGCGGAGCAGCGCGGCGCCGGCGGGCGTGAGCGCTACCTCGCGCCGCGTGCGCGTGAACAGGCGCGCCCCCAGCGCCTGCTCAAGCTGGGCGATCGTGCGGCTCAGCGCCGGCTGCGCCACCGCGAGCGTCTCGGCGGCCCGGCGGAAGTGCAGCTGGCGCGCCACCTCGCGGAAGCAGGTGAGCTGGCGGAGGGAGAAGGGGTACTGATACTCTTCCGGCATCACAGGCAGCGAAACAAGTATTTCCTGTTAACACAACCTTCTGCTACATTGCCCCTCGCGCTCGGGTTCCGCCCCGGGCATTCTCTTCCCTTCCACCATGCCGCAATCACTTTTCCAGAAAGTCTGGGACGCCCACGCCGTCCGGACGCTGGCCAACGGCCAGACCCAGCTCCTGATCGGGACGCACCTCATCCACGAGGTGACGAGTCCGCAGGCCTTCGGGATGCTCCGCGACCTGTCGCTCAAGGTCGCGATGCCGCACCGCACCTTTGCGACGGTCGACCACATCGTGCCGACCGATCAGTTCGCCGAGCCCTTCGCCGACCCGCTGGCGGATGCGATGATCAAGGAACTGCGCCGCAACTGCGCGGAGTTCGGGATCACGTTCTTTGACCGCTCGACCGGCAAGCAGGGCATCGTGCACATCGTCGGACCGGAGCAGGGCATCACCCAGCCCGGGACCACGATCGCCTGCGGTGACTCCCACACCTCGACCCACGGGGCGTTCGGCGCGATCGCGTTCGGCATCGGCACGACGCAGATCCGCGACGTGCTGGCGACCCAGACGATGGCGCTCGGGCGGCTCAAGGTGCGCCGGATCAACGTCAACGGCCGCCTGCGGCCCGGCGTCTACGCCAAGGACGTCATCCTCCACATCATCCGCGTCCTCGGCGTCAACGGTGGCACGGGCTTCGCCTACGAGTACGGCGGCGAGGTCTTTGACCGCTTCTCGATGGAGGAGCGCATGACGGTGTGCAATATGTCGATCGAGGGCGGCGCCCGCGCGGGCTACGTCAATCCGGACGACACGACCTACGCCTACCTCAAGGGCCGGCCCTATTCGCCGAAGGGCGCGGCCTGGGACGCCGCGGTGGCGCGCTGGCGCAGCTTCGCGAGCGATCCGGGCTGCACTTACGACGACGTGGTCACGATCGACGCCGCGGACATCGTCCCCACCGTGACGTGGGGAATCAATCCGGGTCAGGGCATTTCGATCAATGAGCGGGTGCCGGATCCGCAGGCGGTGTCGGGTGACGAGCGGACGTCCGTCGAGGAGGCGCTGGCCTACATGAAGCTGCCGCCGGGCGCCCCGATCAAGGGCACCCGGATTGACGTCGCGTTCCTCGGCTCCTGCACGAACGGCCGTCTGAGCGACTTCCAGGAGGTCGCGCGCTTCCTCCGCGGCCGCAAGGTGGCTCCGGGGATCAAGGCGATCGCGGTCCCCGGCTCGCAGGGCGTCGGTCTCCTCTGCGCCGAGCTGGGCATCGACCGGGTCTTCCGCGACGCCGGCTTCGAGTGGCGTGAGGCGGGGTGCTCGATGTGCCTCGCGATGAATCCCGACAAGCTGGTCGGCGACCAGCTCTGCGCGAGTTCATCGAACCGCAACTTCAAGGGCCGCCAGGGCTCGCCCACGGGCCGCACCATCCTCATGAGCCCGCTCATGGTCGCGGCGGCCGCCGTCACCGGCACGGTCGCCGACGCCCGCGAGGTCTTTGCGGTGGGTGACCGCTGAGCGGCCGTCCGCCGCGCCGCCCGATCCCGTCCCTCCGACGTCACTGTTCCTCTCCTTCAACCTCCTTCCGCCATGGCTCTTGCCCAGATCACCTCCGTCTCCGGCCGCGCGGTCTACGTGCCCGGCAACGACATCGACACCGATCGCATCATCCCCGCGCGCTTCATGAAGTGCGTGACCTTCGACGGTCTCGGAGAATTCCTTTTCTACGACGTCCGCAAGAACGCCGACGGCTCCGAGAAGCCGCATCCCCTCAACGAGGCGCGCTTCAAGGGGGCCACGATTCTGCTCTCCGGACTCAACTTCGGCTGCGGGTCCTCGCGTGAGCACGCCCCGCAGGCGATCCAGAAGTACGGTTTCCGCGCCGTGGTGACCGAGGGTTTCGCCGAGATCTTTTTCGGCAACTGCACCACGCTCGGCATCCCCTGCATGGTGGCGAAGCGCGAGGACATCGCCCGGATCGCCGAGGCGGTGAACTCAGACCCGCAGTTGGAGGTCACGCTGGATCTCAGCGCGCGGGAGATCCGCTTCGGCGGGCAGGTGGTCAAGGCGACGATCCGCGAGACTGACCGCGATGCGCTGGTGAACGGCCGCTGGGACGCCATTGGCGAGCTCCTGGAGGGGCGCGCTGCGATCGACGCCACCGCCGCGCGCCTGCCTTACCTCGCGGCCTAGATGGCCAGTCCCGCGAGGTCGTCCGCGCCGGGAGCCGGGTGGGCGGAGGGTTCTTCCTCCCGCCCGCCGGAGCGAATGCGCCCGGCGGGGTCCGCGCCCTGCGCCGTCCTCCCAGCACCCGTATCCGGCCACCCCGGCCCCTCGCGGGCCGGCCGGGCGGTCACCGCGGGATGGGTGGCGTTCTTGCCCTTCCGCGAGATTTTCTGAACCTTTTCCCCGCCCGGACGTCTCCAAAGCATCACCGGTATGTTCCTCGCCCTCATCGATATCTTCAAGGGAGCCGATTTTCTCATCTACCCGCTGGGTCTGTGCTCGGTGGTGATGGTGTTCATCCTCGGCGAGCGCTCCTATGCGCTGCGCAAGGCGGCGGTGATGCCGCAGGACCTCGTGGACGCGGTCGTCGGCGGCAAGCCGATCACGGGCGGGCAGCACTCGGTCCTCGCGCGCATCATTGACTTCGCCGAGCGCCATCCCGGCGACGCCGGTGCGGTCAAGGCCTTTGCGCGGCTCGAGCTCAATCGCATGGAACGCGGCTTGCCGTACCTTGACATCATTTACGCGGCTGCCCCGCTCATCGGCTTGACCGGCACGGTCTGGTCGCTGCTGCGCGTGTTCTCCGCGATCTCCGGCGAGACCGGATTGCCCGACCCGGTGCAGTTCACGTCCGGCGTGGCGCTGGCCCTGTCGGCGACGCTGCTCGGCCTGACCATCGCGATCCCGGCGCTGGTCGGCGGCGGCTACCTGCAGCGGCGCGTGGAGTCGTTCGCGGCGCAACTCGATGTGCTGCTGGAGCGCATCCTCGCGCGCACGGCGAACGGCGCGAGCCAGACCTGACCCCGCGCCGTCACCGCGGTTTCCCACCACGCCCCATCCTCCCATGAGCGGACTCTACGAGCGGCGCCGGAAGCGGCCGGAGATGAATCTCCTGCCCCTGATCGACGTGCTCGTCATGCTGATCTTCTTCGCGTTCGTCACGATGCAGTTCCGGTCGGCTTCGACCCTCAACATCAGTGTTCCGAAGGTCGAGACGGCGGGGAAGAACGAGTTCGCCGGCAAGATCACCATCGGCGTCGATAAGGACGGCGCGCTTTCGTTCAACGGCCGTCCCGTCACCGCCGAACAGCTCATGCCGCTGTTGGAGGAGGTGAAGAAGGCCAACAAGGACACTCCGGTGCTCGTGCGGGCCGACGAGGTGACGCAGTTCAAGAAGGTCACCGAGGTCTGGGATGCCTGCCGCAAACTCGGCCTGAGCAAGGTCGTGATGCAGGTGCGGCAGTAGCCGCGTCCCGGCGTTCCGGCGCGGCCTTGGCGGCGGGATCGGCTTTACGCGCCGCGGCCTCGCTGTCATGCGGTGGGAATGAGCACCGCGCAGCGCACCGCCGTGATTGTGGGAGCCGGGGTGACCGGCCTGAGCACCGCCTACCAACTGGCCCGCATGGGGTACGGGCGCGTCATCGTCTTCGACAAGGATGGAGTGGGCGCGGGCTCGAGTCGCCGGGCCGCGGGCATCACGACCGGGCTCCTGTGGTCGGAGACCGGCATCCGCGCCCGGCAGGTCGCGACGCGGCTGTTTCGCGAGTTGTCCCGGGAACTGCCCGGATACGTATTCCACAACGAGCACGGGTGCCTCAATCTCTTCGACGAGCGGCTCTGGCCAGCCCGTCGGGCCCTGCTGCCGCTCTACGACCGACTGCTCGCACCGTATCAGGTGTTGTCGCCCGAGGAGATCCAGCGTCGCTGGCCGGCGTTGCGCGTGCCGAAGGGCTTCCTCGGACTCCATGATCCCCTCGGCGGATACAGCGAACCAGCGGAGTACCTCGCCGGCCTGCGGGAGCGGCTGGGGGCGTTGGGCGTCGAAATCCGCGAGCACACCACCGTCGATGGGCTTGAACTGCGCGGCGATCGCGTCGTGGGTGTCCGCACCTCCGCCGGGATCGTCGCTGCGGATGCGGTGGTGGCGGCCGCGTACGCGTGGACGCTTCCGTTCCTCGCGTCCGCCGGGATCACCCTTCCGGCCAAGACCTTCGTGCACCAGCGCTACGTGTCGGAGCCGCTGGCCGCGCCGCCCCCGTTGCCGCCCGTCAATGCGGATCCTTTCGGCGGCTACCTCCGTCCCGCCCATGGCGGCCGCATCCTGCTGGGCGTGGAAACCCCGGACCGGCCGGAGTTCCGGGTCGAGCAACTGGGCTTCCGGTTGGACGAACTCACGGACCGCGAGGGGCTGCGGGAAGCGGCGGTCGAGCGGTTCCGGGATTTCTTTCCGCCGCTCGCCTCGGTGCGCTGGGAGAGCGCCCACGTCGGTCTCCTTTCCTTCTCCCTCGATGGCGAACCGATTCTCGGCCCGGTGCCCGGATTCGCGGGCCTGTTCGTCGGGCTGTGCTTCCACTCGGGTGGATTCAGCTACAGCCCCGCCTCGGGTCGCTTCCTCGCCGAATACGTGGCGCACGGCGCTCCTTCCGTCGATCTCACGGCGTTCCGGCCCGGACGCAACCCGGCCGACGAAACGGCCGCCTACCTGGCGGCGACCCTGACGCAGGGGCAGTCTTTCCGGCGCCGTCACTGACGGCCGCCATGGACGCGCCGGGCGGCCGCTGGCTCGACCGACTCAGCGTGCGACCTCGTGGTCGCGCCGGGTCGGAAACGTCTCCGTGGTTCCGTCGGGTAGCCGGAACGTAGTCACGCCCACGAGGCTGGCGCCGGCGAGCCGGGAGCCGATGAAGACCAGCCGCGCGTAGCGGAAGTCACCGGTGATGCCGCGGCCGAAGTCGCGCGGGCTGCCGTCCGAGAGAACGATGAATTCCTCGCGTTCGCCGAGACGCACGCGATAGACGACGGCGGCCGGGTCGGGCAGGTCCACGCGCTCCACGCTGCAGGAGAGGGCGACGGATTCGGTTTCCGGGCGGTAGGGAACGATCAGGGTGGCCATCCGATCCGACGCCGCTTTGCCGGTCAGGGATCGGCGGAAGACCAGCCAGTCGATCTCCCGGTGCCCGGGCTCGCCGGGGAGTCCGGAAAGCTGCGCAAGCCCGCGTCGCCGCTCCCGCCGGGTCCATGGACGGTCCTCCTCGTTCTGGCGGATCACGAACCCGGTGCCGCCGTTGGACACGAAGCCGTCCGGCGTGGGGCGCATCGCCAGCGGAGTGTGCAGGTTGAACTCCATCTCGCGCTCGGTCGCGGTCGTCTCCGCCTCGTCGATCAGGAGCCAGTACTGTCCCTTGGCCCAGAGCACGTGGCGACGGAGACGAGTGCCCTGGTGGCGGACGTAGCCGCCGTGCGACGCGGCGAATACCTCGAGTCCGGGAAGCAGCGCCCACACCTTGTCGTAGCCGGGCAGGTTCCGTTTCACCGGGACGGCACCGTTGATCGTGACCATGTTGTGCGCCGTGGGGTGCTTGTACCAGGTCAGTTGGGCGGGCTCGAGGTACCCGAGTGCCCCGAGCCCGGCATCGACGGCGAGGGCCTGCCCGTTGGCGTACAGTTCGAAGGACAGTTGGTCGAAGTGGCTGTGGTTCTGGTGGTCGCCGTAGTTGATCATCATCCACGCCGCCTGGGGGTTCCACGCCTCGCGCATGACCGCGAAGCGGGACTGCGGGAAATCGACGGAGAGGACGCGGGGCGCGGCTGGCTTGACGGGCAGCTTCTCCAGCGTGCCGGTCGGATACGCGTCCGCGAAGCCGCCCACGAAGTCTCCGCGCCCGAAGAACCCGGCCATTTCGGAGAACAGCGGGAGGAGGTCGCGGCCGCGTCCCGCGTCGTTGAAGGGGGCGTTCGTCCCGATCGGGCTCGTGGTGAGGACAAAGAATTCGATGAACCGCTCAAGCCGCGGCAGGAAGCGGTCAAGGAGGCTGCGGTCGCCGCGGAACTGCTCCAGCATCACCATGTACCGGTGGAAAACGCCGAACATGTACGCGGCATAGCTGGTCGTGCGCTCCACGTAGCCGCCGTCGTCGAGAATGTCCTTGCTGATGTGCTCGATCATGCGCCCGCGTCCGTGATCAAGCCAGGTCGCGGATTCGGAAAACTCCGGGTACGCGAGTGCGATGTAGGAGAGCGTGTGCGCGGTGTGGGTCTGCCAGTTGTAGGGGTGAAACGGCGTGCGAATGAGACACTGGTCCAGCCAGCGCGCGGAGCCGAGGAGGTTCTTGAGCAGGCGCTTGGTGGTCTCGGGCTGGAGGTCGGGGCCAAAGACCCGCTGCGCGTTGATCAGGCGCTCGGTGCGGTTGGAGAGTCCCAGTTCGTACCAGATGAAGTCGTAGCTGACCGTGACGTGAATGACCTTCTCCGGCTTCACGTCGTCGATCTGGTTGTACCACTGGTTGAAGAGGCTCTCGAAGGCCGCGCTTCGGGTGGTGGTGGGCTGCACGACCTGCGCCTGCGTGAGCGCGTCGAGGAACCCGAGGTAGTGCACGCCCCTCTTGCTCATCGTCGGGTAGGTGTGCGTGAAGTCGATCCGCTCGCCCCAGGTGTGGCCGAAGAGCCGGAATCCGCGTCCCGGCGTGTGGATCTCGTCCGCCGCGGCGGTGATCGCGGCCGCACGGGAGGGATCGGCCAGAACGTCGCGGCGGAACTGGTCGCGGGTGATGAAAGGCTGCTTCGCCGCGGCGTCATAGAGCGAGAGGCGGCCGTTGTCGGGACGGCGCGTGAAGTGGTCGTGGAGCAGGCGTGACACGCGGTCGGAGTCGCCGGCGGCGGCTGCGGCCTCGAGGGCGCGCTGGATCTCCGGAATCCGCAGGGAGGCGACGAGTTCGGTGTCGGAGATGTGGCGGATGCGGTGCTCGAAGTACTCCGGGTCGATCGTGACGTCGTGCCATTCGGAGAGCTGGAGGCGAAGGTCGAGGGCGCTGCGGTCGCCCTGGGGAACGACCTCGTGGCAGAGCGGGCAATGCCACTTACCGTCCTTTTCATAGACGGTATTCTGCAGCGAAATGGTCTCGCCCGCGCGGTCGAGGGCGCGGGCGCCGGGCGCGAGGACAGCGAGGGCGCAAGCGAGGGCGAGGATCGGTCGGAGGAATGGCATCGGCATTCGGGGCTGCGGGTGAGTCCGGGCGCAGTTTTCGGTGAAGGCAACCCCGGGTTGGGATGGTGGCTCAGGCGGGTCTTGGGGATCGACCGCTGGAAACGGAGGCGCGCCAGTGGCGTGGATCAAGCGAGGGTGCAACGCGGGCGAGGCGTCGGACCCTCGGCTCAGGTCAAGCGGTCGGCGAGGGCGATGAGGGCGGCGGGGAGTTCGCGGTGGATGCACCGAAAGGGAATCTCGCCGCACATGAGCGGCACGAAGTCCGCCGCGTAGCCGGCGCGGGCCTGCGCCGCTGCGTCAGGGGCGTAGCCCATGCCGCCGACGAGGCTCACGAGCCAGGTGTGGGGATGGGGCGAGGCCGTGAGGATGCCCGCTTGGAGGCTGTGGTAGAGTTCGAGGCCGAAGCCGAGGATCGCCACCGGGCCGATGCGGATGCCGTGCAGGCAGACCGGGGGATTGGGCGCCCGCGCTCCGCGCCACCGGGCCAGCAGCCAGCGCAGGCCATTGAGGCGCGTGACTTCCATGCCTTGCGTCAGCAGGGGCGGCTCGCCACCCGTGTGGGGGAAATCGGTGATGCCCGCCCGCTCGAATACGCGCTCCAGTTGGGCGACGCGCCGGGTCACGCCGGCGCGCGTCCACGGTTGCCGGGTGAAGGTCACGTTGGTCCGCCGGGTGCGGAGTTCCTCGGTGGGCAGGGGCCGGGCCGTGCGCAGGGCGCGGCGGATGGCGGTGGCGTACTGGCGTTCAATGGCGCGCAACGCCCGGAGGGACTCGGCGGGAACGCGGTGGTTGAGCTTCGGGTTGAGGTCGCCAAGGGCTCCGGGCAGGAAGATCGCGACCGCCCCCGGGTGCGCCGCCTCGAGGCGCAGGCTGGCCAGCCCAGCATAGTCGCCGTGGATCGCGGCGGTCTTCTCGCCGTAAACGACGGGATGGCATCCGAAATGATGAAGGAGGCCGAGAAGCCGCCCGCCTGAGTAGGCGGCAAGGACGCGGACGGTCGGGTCGGTGTGCTCCGGATGCGCGGGCCGCCACGCGGGATCGAGTCGTTCCGCAAGGTTTGCGTTCATCGCGAACCCCGCGTCGGTCTCGCGGTTGACCGCAATGCCAACACACGGCCCCGCCGCCACGCGCCACTGCGCCTCGGTCAGGGCGCTCCGCGCCTGCGCGGCGGCCGCCGCAGCGCGGGCCGGCAGGGTCTCGACGTACATCTGGTCCGCCTCGCCCCAGCCGACCATCCCGCCGACCGCCGGCGCGCTGTGGGTGTGGGTGACCGAGAGAAAGACCTCCGCCGCCTCGACCCCCGCCGCGCGCGCCGCGGCGGACCGGATGCGGGCATCAAGATCGCGGGGCAGCCCACAGAGTTCGACGCTGAGGATCAGCGCCGTCCGCGCGTGGTCCCGGAAGAGGACGGCGCGCGCGTGCAGCGGGGCGACTTGCTCGGCCGCCGCCCGGTTCCGGTACGGTCCGTAGCCCGCCAGTTGCACCCCGAGCCGCGGGGTGATGTCGCTGCGTCCGAATCCGACGTTCATCAACGGCGCGCCGGAGTCGCCGGTCCCCGCAGGCGCTCGTGTTCGCGCAGGTCGTCGATGGAGGCTTCAACCTTCGCGATGATCTCGAGCATCCGGTCGACCTGCGCCTCCTGCGCATCCACGAAGTCGAAGCGGGTCTCGATCGAGTTGGCCACGCGGTGCCAGCACTGGGGGAGCGGCAGGTTGCGGTAGTCGACCTTCGCCGCGGCCAGCGTCGAGAGCCACGAGACCCGCGGTCCCTGGTAGTCCTGCCAGTGCAGGCGCGGCCAGTCCGGAATCGGCGAGGGCACGTAACCGAACGCCAGCATGCCCTCAGCCTTGAGCGCGGCGGCAAAGGTGTCACGCGACACGCCCGCCGCCTCCGCGTCGAAGTTCATCGTCAGGAGGTGATACACCGGCTTCACATCCGCCGCGTAGCGCGGCAGGCGGAGGAAGGCCGACGTCGCCAGGCCGGCGCGGAAGCGGTCGGCGTGGCGACGGCGCTCCGCGAGCCAGCCGTCGAGGTGGCCGAACTGCTCGGTCAGGAGCACGGCGTTCAGCGGGGTGATGCGGTAGGTGTAGACCAGCGAATCGACCCATGGACGGAGGTCATCCGGAAAGTCCTTCTCGGGCGAACGGCCCATGTGTTGGCCGATCATCGCGGCCTTCCAGAAAACCCGCTCGTCCGGTGTGACGAGGTAGCCGGCCTCGGTCGTGGGCAGCACTTTTCCGCCCATGCAGGAGAAGCCCGCCGCGTCACCGACGTCGCCGACGCGCCGGCCGGCGATTTCCGCGCCATGCGCCTGACTGCCGTCCTCGATGAGCTTCAGGCCGCGCCGGTCCGCAATTTCGCGGAGGCGGGGCAGGTTCGCGGGCTGTCCGAAGATGTGGACGGCGAGGATCGCCTTGGTCCGCGGCGTGATCGCCGCCTCAACCGCCGCGGGATCGATCAGGCCGGTGTCGGGATCGACGTCGACGAAGATCGGGATCGCGTTCTGGTGCAGGATGCAGGAGGTCGACGCGCCCCACGTGTACGGCGTCGTGATGACTTCGTCGCCACCGCAGATTTCCAGACCCGCAAGGGCGCCTTAGAGGGCGGCGTGACCCGAGCTGCAGGCGAGGACCTTCCGTCCGCCATGGTAGCGCGAAACCACGTCCTCCGCCTCGGCGATTTCCGGGGAATGGAAACGGCCGAGCCCGACGGCCTTGCCGGCCCGGAGCACGTCGCCGACGCGGGCGATGGCTTGCTCGGAAAAGCGGGGGAAGGCCGAGTAGGTGACCTCACCGACGCGGGTGCCACCGAGAAGAGCGAGACGCTGGGCCGTGGGAACAAGGAGGGAGGCCATGGATTGGATTGCTCGAAAAGTGTGAGGGTCTCGGCGGGTCCGTCCAACGCAAAACCCCGCGCGCTGCGATCCGCGTGCGGAATCTGCAGCGAGGTCGCCCGAGTCCGGACAATCCGCCGCTGCAGACAGGGGCGCGGGTGAAATTTCAGCCGGGAATCTAGCCGGGCGCGGCCGGGCGGTAGGCCGCTCCGGTATCCGGCGACAGGACGCCGCTACGGCGTCGTCGGCACCGCCTCGCGCGGAACGGCGATCAGGTCGAGTGAGGCCGCGCGTCCGGGGATGCCCACGCTGCGCACGCCCACCGCGGAGGCGGCCGGAGGGCGCACGGGGTCGTAGTAGACGGCTCGCGTCTCGTTCAGGCTGGCGCGGGGCGATTCGTCCTTGAGCAGGTACGTCGCTTTGACGAGGAGGCGGAAGCTGCTGCCCGCGCGTCCGAGCACCGGACCGAGTCGGGCGAAGAGGGCGGGCCACTCGTCGGCGGGCTCGACCGCTGCACCCGCGTCGAGTGCGCCGAGGAAAATCAGCGGAACCCCGGCGCCGACGATGGCGGCGTGGGAGAACCGGGGCGATCGGGGCTTGCCCGCGAGCACGGGAAAGACGAGCGGGGCCTCGAGCGCGGGAGCGCCGGGATTCCGCGCGAGCACCAACTCGATTTCCACGGGCAGGGGGATCGTCCACTCCGTGATGATCACGGGAGGGCATTTCCCGGCGGGGAAGAGGGGAGTGATCTGCGCGAGGGCGTCGGAGCGCGCGGCGTAGGGGCGGAGGAACACGCGGATCTGCGCCACGCCGGCGGGCGAGCCGCCGAGTTCCGCTGCGGAGCGCAGCAGCGAGGCCATCGTGAGCGCGACGCTTGACGCCGGATCGGCGCCGCGCTCGGCCTGACCGGAGATGAAGATCCGTTCGCCCGGCGGAAGGAGCGCTCCGCCGTCCGGAGTCGGGGTGGTGATCGCGACGCGTTGCGTGCTGGCGGCGATGGCCTCGACCGCGATGCGGGCGCCGGGCTCCGAGAGCGGCGAGCCGAGCCACGTCACCGCGGGTGGATGGTCTGCGAAGCGAGCCGCGAGGACGGCGGCGGCGCGGGCATGATCCGCCTCGTCGGCGAGCGCGACGGTGAGTCGGAGCACGTGGCGAAGGTCGGAGCCGACCGCCGCGAGTCGCGGGGCGAGGGCGTCGAGGAGGGCGTTCAGTTGGGTGCCTACCTCTTCGCCAGCGGCCGGAGTCGAACTCCGATCCGCCGACAGGACGCCCGGCGCGAGCAGATGCGGTGAAAAGTAGAGCGTGGCATCGGGCGCGCGGACGAACTCCGCCTGCCCCGGAGTGTGGGCGGACGCGCCGCGCTGCAGTGACACCCCCGAGCCGTTCGAGTCGCCCGCCGCCGCGGCGTGGGCGTTGGCCGGCGCCGGCTCAGGCGCAGGCGCGCCGCTGGCCGCGGCCCGGGCGTACGGCACCGGTGCGAGGTACACGACGCCGATCAGAAGCAGGAACGCGATCAGACGGGAGGCGGATTCAACGCGCGGCCGCGTCCGAGCGAGGATCTTGCGACGGACGGACGCCGGCGTGGCGGCGTGACCCGGCGCTCCTGACGACGGGCGGGACGGAGGAGAAGCGGGCACGGGGCGGGGAGCGTCAGTCGAGCGGCGATGCGGCGCGCGGCCCCGGTGCCGCAGCGACGGGTTCCGGCGTGCGGTCGGTCGGGGCCTCGCCGGGCGGAAAACGGTGGGACGAACGAACCTGGCGCACGCAGACGTCGACCCGCAGGGAGCGGGTGGGGGCGCCGCGATAGGTGCCGCTGACCGGGCGGATGTCAGTGTAGTCGCGGCCGACGGCGACGCGGATGTAGCGGTCGTCGGCCGGTCGCGCGTGGGTCGGATCGTAGGCGATCCAGCCGGCACCGGGCAGCCAGGCCTCGATCCAGGCGTGGGACGCCTCGTTCTCGCGCGGTCGGCGGCTGGCGTTGAAGAAGTAGCCGCTGACGTAGCGGGCGGGGATTCCGAGGCTCCGGCAGAGCCCGAGGTGCACGTGGGCGAAGTCCTGACAGACGCCGGTCCGCAGGCGCAGGGCGTCGGTGGCGAGCGTGTGCACGCCCGTGGTGTTGGCGCGGTAGGTGAAGGTGCGGTGGACGTGCTCGCCAAGGCGCTGCACGTCGCTCCAGACGTCGGTGCGGCCCCCGGCGACTGCATCCTGCGCCTCGCGCCACAGATCGACCTCGAGCGGCACGTACGGAGAACTGGTGTGGAATTCCGCGAGCATCTCGTGCTCCGGCGAGGCGGTGAGGTCGGCGGCGCTCACGACCGGGACGGTGGCGCGGTCGGCGAGCGGCACTGTCTCGATGCGGGAGACGGTCGTGACGCACAGCAGCGGATGCGGATCCGGCACATCGAAGTAATGAACCGTGTTGCCGTGGAAATCGCGGTACTCATGGGCCTCCGCGGCGGGCGAGATCCGCAGCGCAAAGGCGAGGCAGCGCTGGATCTCCGTGTCGGCCGGCCGCAGGCGCAATTCGTTGAAGCTCTCCCGGGCCTTGCCGTCGTAGGAGAACGTGGTCCGGTGGACGACGCGCAGGTGCATCGGTGGGCCGTCGGGGACGCGGAGGTCGGAGCGGGGTGGCAGGATCGGGCGGGTTGATCAGGTGGCGGACGCACCCGGCGGGGTGGCATCCGGGCGGCCGACCGCACGCGGAGCGGCCGCGGAGGCCCGGCGACGGACGGCGGGGGCGTGTTCGCGGAGCTGCTGTTGTTGCTGCTGCTGGTCCTCGAGGGAAGACTCGGCGGGGTAAAACATGGTGGTTTCGGCGACCTCGTCACTGATTGCGGCGAGAGTGGCCTGAGAGTCGACCAGAAATTCATGCAGGCCGCGCCGAAGGACATCGTTGATGGACAGGGATTCCAGCTCCCCAAGCAGTCGCCGGGAGGCGCGGGCGGCGTGGGAGCGGGGCCGGGCGGCGGTTTCCCCGAGGATCCGACGGAGGAGGTCATCCACCTGCGCGGTGCAGAAATGGAGGGAGCGCGGGAACGTGTCGGAGAAGATGAGGAACTCTGCCACCTTCCACGGCAGCACCTCCCGGACATGGTGGTGGCGGTAGGCGTCGAGGGCGGAGGCGGACCGGAGCACGGCCTGCCACTGGGCGGTGTCGATCGCGCCGCCCACGTCGTTCGCGCTGGGGAGGAGCACGTGGTACTTCACGTCGAGGATGCGCGTGGTCTTGTCGGCCCTTTCCAGCATCTTGCCGAAGCGGATGAACTCCCAGCCCTCGTTGCGGGGGAAGGTCGCGTCGGTCAGCCCTTGGAAGAGGTGCGAGGCGCGAATGATGCGGTTGAAGAACTCCTGCGGACCGCTGCGCCAGACGTCCTCGGTCGAGGTGGACTTGAGGATGAGGTGCAGTTCGTTGATGACCTCCCACATCTCCAGCGAAATCTGGTCGCGGATCATGCGGGCGTTCTCGCGGGCGGCGTAGACGCAGGAGAGGATCGAGCCGGGGTTGCGCAGCTCGAAGGCGAGGAAGTCAGTCACGCGGTGGCTGTCGGCGACCGGGTGCAGGGCGCGGAACTCCTCCTGCGCCCCGGAGCTGAGGATGAGGGACTCCCACGAATTCAGCGGGGCGGGGGAGAGATCCTGGAAGTCCGCGAGGAACTGGAGGTTGACGTCGAGGAGCCGGGCGGTGTCCTCGGCGCGCTCGATGTAGCGACTCATCCAATACAGCGAGTGGGCCACCCGCGAGAGCATGACGGTGGCCGGCGGGCGGCCGGAAGGGGAGGACGGGGTGGGCATGGCGGGGCCGGTCATTCGTCGCCCTTGAGCACCCAGGTGTCCTTGGAACCGCCGCCCTGGGAGGAGTTCACCACGAGCGAGCCCCGGCGCAGCGCGACGCGCGTCAGGCCGCCGGGCGTGACGGTGATCTTGTCGCCATAGAGGATGTAGGGCCGCAGGTCGATGTGGCGTCCCTGCAGGCGGCCGCCGCACCAGGTGGGGGAGCGGGAGAGCATGATCGGGTCTTGGGCGATGTAGTTCCGCGGGTTGGCGGCGACTTGGGCGCGGAACCGGGCGCATTCCTCCTTGGTGGCGGCGGGGCCGATGAGCATCCCGTAGCCGCCGGCTTCGTTGGCGGCCTTGACGACGAGGCGGTCGATGTGGTCGAGGATGAAGCGGCGGTCGGCCGGCTCGGAGGCGAGGTACGTGGCCACGTTCGGGAGGATCGGCTCCTCGCCGAGGTAGTAGCGGATGAGCTTGGGGACGTAGGCGTAGATCACCTTGTCGTCGGCCACACCGGTGCCGATCGAGTTGGCGAGGGCGACGGTGCCGGCGCGGTAGGCGTTCACGAGCCCCGGTACGCCGAGCATCGAGTCGGGCCGGAAGACCGTGGGATCGAGGAAGTCGTCGTCAATCCGCCGGTAAATCACGTCGACCGGCTGCAGCCCGGTGGTCGTGCGCATGTAGACCCGCCTTTCCCGCACCACGAGGTCGCGCCCCTCGACGATCGGGATGCCCATCTGGCGGGCGAGGAAGCAATGCTCGAAGTAGGCGCTGTTGTGGACGCCGGGCGTGAGGAGAACGACGCCGGGGTTCTCCTTGTGCTCCGGCGCGAGGTGGAGGAGGGCGCGGAGGAGTTGCTCGGCGTAGCCCTCGACGGGTCGGACGCCGTAGCTCTCGAAGAGCTGTGGGAACGCGCGGCGCATCGCGGCGCGGTTCTCGATCATGTAGCTCGCGCCGGACGGACAGCGGAGGTTGTCCTCGAGCACGAGGTAGTTGCCCTGTGCGTCGCGGATCAGATCGGTGCCGCAGACGTGCACATAGATGCCGCGCGGCACCTTGAAGTTCATGAATTCACGGCGGAAGTGCTTCGCACCGAGGACGAGGGCCGCCGGGACGACGCCGTCCTTCAGGACCTTCTGCGCGTGGTAGATGTCGTCGAGGAAGCAGTTCAGCGCGTGGAGCCGCTGGATGAGCCCCGCCTCGATCCGCCGCCACTCCGCTCCGGGAATGATGCGGGGGATGAGGTCGAACGGGAAGATGCGCTCCGTGCCCTGCGCGTCGTTGTAGACCGTGAAGGTCACCCCCCGGCGGAGGAAGGCGGAGTCGACCGCCGCCCGTCGCTGGTCGAATTCCGTCACCGGCAGGTTCCCGAGGCGGTCCGCCAACCGCCGGTAGTGGGGCCGCACCCCGGCAGCCGTTCCGTCGGTGAACATTTCGTCGAAGAAGCCGGAATCGGTTTCGTAGGGGGCGCTGATGACGGACACGGGAAGAGGGAGGAAACAGGCGAGAAGGTGGACGCGCTGGCAAACGCCCTTAGGTGGCGTTGCCCAAGGCCGGATCGATCAAGCGCCCTCATAGCAGTTCCCTTGCCATCCATGGACGGAGTGCGGAGGCACCTGCGACCTATGGCCCGCAGGCGCTATTCTCCCGCACGACGGGCCCGACTTCCTGCGGCCCTGCATGCAGCGGCACGCATCCGGTAGTCTGGGGGTCCTTCGGCGAGGCGATCCGGATAGAGTACGGCACGCGGCTCGACTGGTCAGTCGATGTTACCGGCGGTTTGACTTTGCCTCCCCTTCAACTCGGCGGCGTCCTCGTCAGGGAGTCGGGAGCGCAATGATTCGCGACTCGCCGCCCCGAAACCCCTCGCCCCCGTTGCCCGCCGCGTTCCAGACCTGTCCGTTGTCCCAGCCGCTCCGCGAGAGTGTTGGGCTGGGGGTGACCCTTCCTTCCGGAGGGTCCGTCGACGCCCCTTCCTCGCGACGCTGAACCGAGGTTCCCGTCGCATCGATTTCGCCGGCCTGCCGGCACGTTCCCCTACCCAGACCAACCCACAGCGATCATGAAAAAACACCCAATCGGGGTCTCCCTGCTCCTGACCCTGCTCGCCTCCATCCCGGCCTCCGCGCAGGTTGCGCCGAAGCCTCCCGCCGACGCGGCGGCCGACAAGTCCGAGGAAACCGTCACCCTTTCGCCGTTCGTCGTCTCGAACGAGGGCGACCAAGGCTATCGCACGCAGCAGACGATGATCGGCAGCCGTACGGCCAAGAACCTCCTCGAACTGCCGGTCGCCGTCTCCATCATCGGCCTCCCGCAGATCGAGGACGCCGCGGCCATCGACATTCACGAGGTCCTCAAGTACGGCACGAGCGGCGTGACCCGGAGCCAGTCGTTCAACAACGACGTCAACATCCGCGGCTTCCGCGTCTTGGGTGGCACCCTCCGCAACGGCAACATCGCCCGCACCAGCAACAAGCACCTGCCGTTCTTCGACATTGAGCGCGTCGAGGTCCTCAAGGGACCGGCGGCGATGCTCAGCGGATCCAATTCCGGCATGGGCGGCACGCTCAACTACTTCACCCGGCGCCCCACCGACAAGCCGATGGGCGAGGTGAAGACTTCCATCAACAGCGCCGGCCGACTCCGTGGCCAGGTGAATGTTTCCGGGCCGCTCTACCGCAAGGGCGAGTCCTTCCGGGTCAATTACCGCGGCACGCTCGGGGTGGCCAAGTCCGACACCTACCTCGGCAAGGATCCGGAGTGGGAGGACCAGCGCTACTACGGCGCCGCGGTCGCGATGTACTTCGGCAACAACACGAGCCTCACCATCGAGGGTTCGTTCGACGACAACCGGACCTACATCTACCTCTGGGACTTCCTCGACATTTCCGTCCCGGCAAATCCCCGCACGGGCCTGATCGACGCCAAGCTGAATCGCTACTCGACCTTGGGCTACTCGCCGGGTCGGAAGAAGGACGCGTTCTGGCCGCTCGAGTACACGGATGTCAGCGCCACCTACCTCCAGACGCTGACCGACAACAGCAACCTGCGTTTCGTGTATAATTTCACCCGCCTGTGGGACAATCGCCGCAACAACCGCGGCATCACCGTTCGCCCCGACAACTACACGCTCGCCCGCCAGGATATCCGCAACAACAACGGAAACGTCGTGCACGGCTTCCAGTTCGACTACCAGTACAACCTTGTCACAAAGTGGGGCAAGCTGGACTCGATGGTCGGCGCGGATGGCTTCACGCAGAATGGGTTCAACAACGAGTCGATCCTCTTCATGCCTGACGCGGATTCGCGCACCGGTGTCGCGCCCAACGACGACGCCTTCTATGCGCAGTACATGTCCGACTTCGATCTTTTCGACAAGGCCCGTCCCGCCACCGCTGGCACTCCGGCCACGAAGAACAAGACCAACAACCGGAACCTGTCATACTACGTGCAGGAAAACGTCTCCTTCCTCAAGGATCGCGTGGTCCTCGTGGGCGGTCTCCGCTGGTTCAAGCCGTACCGCAGCACGCTCAATCGCGTGACCAACGTGCTGACGGAGGACTTCGTCAAGAAGCACCGCGTGCACCGCTACGGCATCGTCGTGAAGCTGCTGCCGACCGTCTCGGCATACTATACGGATGCGCAGAATCTGTTCCCCGCCAATCCGGGCCGCACCGACCTCGTCATCCAAAACGATGGTCTGGGCGAGCCGTTCAAGGACTCGGAGGGCAAGCTCCAGGAGCTGGGCATCAAGTTCGACTACAAGTTCTCGGAGCGCGTCACGGGCTACGGCTCGGCCGCCGTCTTCAAGATGGAGCAGACCAACATCCGCACCTTCGGCACGCTGCCCTCCGGCAACCAGGGCCTGATTCAGTCGGCCATGGACAGCGCGGAAGGCTGGGAGACGGACCTTGGTCTGCGGATCAAGACCGAGACCGGGGCGATTGACCTGATCGTCACGTACTTCAACGGCGACTCCGCCATCGCGCTCGACAAGGGCAAGGCCTACGTGCGCCAGGCCAACGCCTTCGCGCCGTGGAAGTACAGCTTCTTCGGTCGCTACTCTTGGACGAGCGGCACGATGCGCGGATTCCGGTTCGGCGCGGGCTTTGAGGACGAGGACAAGCGGCGCAACGGTGCGCACCTCGTGGACCGTCCGCTCACCGCCGATGCCTTCTTCGGCTACGAGATCAACAAGCGCTGGGACGCCCAGCTGAACCTGTCCAACCTGACGGACGAGCTGTACATCATCCAGGTGGCGGCCACCGGTCTCGTCTCGCGTGAAGACCAGTTCCGCGCGAAGTTGACCGTGACCTACAAGTGGTAGGCCGGCCTGCGCTGCACGGTTAGGCTCCGGATGCGGTGGGCGCCGTGCGCCCACCGCATCCGCGGGGCCGGACCTCGGTCCGGCCCGCTGATCTCTGGCGCTGGAGCGCCATCGCGGTTCGCCGCGTTTTCCCCATTCAAGCGCCGGCATGGCCTCCCGCCCCTCCCTTGTTCGGTGTTGGCTTCTCGGCGGCGGGTTGCTGACCGCCTCGCTCTGCGGGGTGGTCGGAGCCGCGCCGGCCGCAGAGGTGTGGGACATCGGTTCCCGCCGGGAGTTATTCGTGGAGGGGGCGTTGGTGGAGCGCCTGAGCGGGGGCGCCCAGCTGCGCCTGCACCGTCCCGTCCCGCGGGAGATGGCGATCGAGCACGATGCGCCCTGGGAGGGCACGGGCAGCGGTTACCACTCCATCTTCAAGGACGGCGACCGCTATCGGATGTACTACAGTTCCTACGAGTTGTATCTCGTGGAACTGGCGGGCGGCACGCCCCAGAGCGCGGCCCCGAAGGAACCGCACAACCTCTGCGGCTACGCGGAGAGCAACGACGGGATCCACTGGCGCAAACCGGTTCTCGGTCTGCACGCGTTCAATGGCTCGACGGCCAACAACATCGTCATGGCCAGCGGCCGGATCGGCGGCGTGGACGCGGATGCCGCCCACCCGGCGGTCTTCCGCGACGACAACCCGGCGGCGCCCGCCGACGCGCGCTACAAGGCGATCCTGCGCTCCCGCGAGCCGCGCGGACTGCTGCCGTTCAAGTCGCCGGACGGCCTGCACTGGACGCCGATGGTGGACCGGCCAATCATCACCGATGGCGCGTTCGATTCCCAGAATCTCGCCTTCTGGGACGCCGTGCGCGGGGAATACCGGACGTACTGGCGGTACTTCGACCAAGGAACCCCGGAGAAGCCGTACCAAGGCGTGCGGGCGATCCGCACCGCGACCTCGAAGGATTTCATCCATTGGGAGAACCAGCGTGACCTGACCTACGCGGATTCCCCGTCGGAGCACCTGTACACGAACCAGGTGCTGCCGTACTACCGCGCTCCCCACCTCTACATCGGCTTCCCGACGCGGTATCGCGAGCGGGGGCACGATGATCGGGGCGATGCGCCGCATCCGGCGGCGAAACCCACGGCGGAGGAAAACCGCGCGCGCATCCAGCAGTGGTCGGCATCGCTGCGCGCACTGCCGGAACTCCGGGAGCGCGAGTTGCGCGCGGCCGCCAACGAACGCTACGGATCCGCCCTCTCTGAGGGACTCCTGATGGCGAGTCGCGACGGAGTGAACTTCAAGCGCTGGAACGAGGCCTTTCTCCCACCGGGCATCGAGCGCGACGGTACCTGGAACTACGGTCACCAGTACCTCGCCTGGCACGTGGTCGAGACCAAGTCTGATCTCCCCGGCGCACCCAACGAACTTTCGCTCTACGCGGTCGAGAGCTACTGGACGCCTCCCGGCAGCGCGTTGCGGCGCTACACGCTGCGGCTTGACGGCTTCGTTTCCGTGCAGGCGCCGATGTCCGGCGGCGAACTGCTCACGGTCCCGGTGCGCTTCACGGGCCGGGAACTGACGCTCAACTTCGCCACGTCCGCGGCCGGCAGCGTGCGGGTGGAACTCCAGGACCCGGAGGGCCGTCCCTATCCGGGCTTCGCCCTCGCCGACTGCCCGGCACACTTCGGCGACACCGTGGAGCGGGCGGTGACGTGGCGGAACGGTCGGGATGTCAGCTCGCTTGCCGGCCGGCCGGTTCGGCTGCGCTTCGTCCTGCAGGATGCGGATGTGTATGCCTTCCGGTTTCGCGACTCCGCCCCGACTTCGGGACCGTGACGCGGCTTTGGGTCTTCGAGCCTGAGACAGTGCCTTCGCCATGATTGACCTGACCCGACCGCCGGCCCGAGGCCCCGCCACTCAGACGGTGGAGGATGACCCGGGCCTCGACTGGGTCACGGCTCCGGACTGCGCGCTGGATGCGCCGCCTGATGCCACGTCCGATCCCGCGCCGGAGGCCACGAGGTCACCCGCGGAACTCCGCACCGGGGTCGGAGCCGTCGTGGCGCCGCGGATCGTGCGGCTTCCCGGAGGCTCCTACCGGATGTACTACACGCAGGTGCTGGCGAGGCCCGGCGTGCCGGAGGGGGCCCGGGACTTCGCGAGCGCGACCGCCCGAATTCTCAGTGCGAGCTCGATCGACGGGGAGACATGGACGCCGGAACCGGGGGTGCGTCTCTCGGCGGCCGATGGTGGCGCCGGCGAGTTTCGCGTCATTGTCGGTGACGCATTCCCGCTCGATGCCCCCGGGCGCCTCTGGCGGATGTACTATGAATGCACGGATGAGCCCCGGATGGACGCCACCCGGATCCTTTCCGCCCGGTCCGACGACGGCGGCCTGACCTGGCGGCGGGAACCGGGGGTGCGACTCGGCGAACCGGGACGCAGCTTCGTGACCCCGCGGGTGCTGTTCCTTCCGGACGGAGGCCTCAGGTTGCTCTGTGCCGAACGGGGACGCGGCATCATCAGCGCGCGCTCCCACGATGGCGGAACGACGTTTGCGGAGGAGCCCGGGATCCGGGTTGCGGCGGATGGACCCTACGACGCGGCGACCGCGTACGCGCCGGAGGTCGTCCGCGTCGCGGGCGGTGGCTATGTGATGTACTACGCCGGGTACGAGACTCCTGATCGCGCGCACATCCTCCGGGCAGAGTCCACGGACGGTCTGACGTGGCGCAAGGTGGCGCGGCCGGTCATCTCGCCCGGCGGCTCGTGGCTGAGCGCGGCGAAGTGCTCCGAGATGTGCCTCGTCACGTTGCCGCCGGGGATCGGCAGTCGGCCGCGGTACCGGCTCCTCTACGAAGCCTGCGACGGCGCGGCGGCACGCGTTCGTGGGGTCTGGCGGATCGCCAGCGCCTCCCCGCGGCCGTCGGACTCCACCCGCGTCGAACCGTCCTCCCCGCCCTGAACCGCCTCCGCCGCCTCGGCGACCGTCCGCCCGCGCGTGAGCGAACGGGCCGACCCTGAGGCCGGCCCTGAGTGACCCCTCTATTCCCAATCCCATGAAGACCTCCCTCGTGCTCCTCAGTCTCTTGACCCTCGGGTCCGCCGCGGCGGCGGCGCCGATCGACATCGGTGGCCGCCGTGAACTGTTCGTCGACGACGTCCTCATCGACCGCCTATCCGGCCGGGCCGAGCTCCGGCTGAACGAACCGATCCCCCGCGAAGTGGTGCTGAGCCACGATGAACCGTGGGAAGGAGCGGGGAGCGGTTACCACAGCGTCTTTCAGGACGGGCCTCTCTATCGCATGTACTACAAGGCGTGGCAGCGCACGGCGGGTCCGGGCACGCCGAACGGCGACCCTGAGCCCCTGTTTTGCTGCTACGCGGAGAGCGACGACGGCATTCACTGGCGGAAGCCGGCCCTGGGCCTGTTTGAATTCCAAGGCTCCAAGGCCAACAACATCGTGATGGCCACCGCGCAGGTTGGCGCATTGCACGTCGATGCCGGCCATCCGGCGGTCTTCAAGGACCTCAATCCCGCCGCTCCCGCGGATGCGCGCTACAAGGCGTTCTTCCGGTCCGACGCGCCGTGGGGCAAGGAGAGCGCTGATCGGCCCCGCGGACTCCTCGCGTTCAAGTCCGCCGACGGCATCCGCTTCACCCCGATGGTGCCGGATCGTCCCGTGATCACCAACGGAGCCTTTGACTCCCAGAACCTCGCGTTCTGGGATACCGTCCGCGGTGAGTACCGCGCCTACTGGCGATACTTCCAGCGGAACAACGACGGCAGCAAGGGGGGCGCGACCCCGACGGGCTCGCGGGCGATCCGCACCGCGACCTCGAAGGACTTCATCCACTGGCAGGGCGAGGAGAACGTGCACTACGTCGACTCGCCGGAGGAGCAGCTCTACATCAATCAGATCAAGCCGTATCCGCGTGCTCCGCACCTCTTCATCGGGTTTCCCGCGCGCTACCTTGACCGCGGCTGGTCGGAGGAGATGCGTGCGTTGCCGGAGCGGGAGCACCGCGAGTGGCGGGCTGGGATCCTCGCGCGCCTCGGCACCGCGTTGACCGACTCGCTCTTCATGGCCAGTCGCGACGGCGTGAACTTCAAGCGCTGGAACGAAGTCTTCCTGCGCCCCGGGCCGGAGCGACCCGGTGCATGGACCTACGGTCAGACCTTCATCGCCTGGGAGCCGGTGATCACGAAGTCCTCCCTGGAAGGGGCGGCGGATGAACTTTCGCTCTACATCAGCGAAAGCTACTGGAGCGGGCGGTCCGGCAGCACGGTGCGCCGGTACACCCTGCGGCTCGACGGCTTCGTCGCCCTGCGCGCCCCGATGGCCGGGGGCGAACTGCTGACCAAGCCCGTGCGGTTTGCGGGGTCTGCGTTGTCGCTCAATTTCGCCACGTCGGCGATCGGCAGCGTGCGGGTGGAGTTGCAGGACGAATCCGGCCGGCCGCTGCCGGGCTTCGCGCTGGAGGACTGCGCCCCGCTCTTCGGCGACACCATCGACCGACGCGTGCGCTGGAAGGGCGGCTCGCTCGCGGCGCTCGCCGGCCGACCGGTGCGCCTGCGTTTCGCAGTGAGCGACGCGCAGCTGTACTCCTTCCAGTTTCAGCCCTGAAGGCCCGGGGCGCGGTGGGGTTTCCCGGCCCCCGGTGCGCCGCGTCCCGCGTGGGTTCGCGGGCCCGCGCGGCCGCGGCGGCCCGCCTCCCTGACCCCCGCCTCCCATGAAGCCGATCGCCTCACGCTCCCTGTTCCTTGCCGTTGTGCTCGCGCGGTTGCTTGCTCCCGCCGGCGCGGCGGCGGCGGACCTCGATGCCAGCCGCTGGCAGCTCTTCATCGACGACCACGCCATCGCGCGAGCCACCGGACTGGACCGGGTTGTGCATCGTCCGCACTGGCGCGGGGTGGTGATCGACGCCGACCGGCCCTGGGAGACGCACGGCGTCCAGCCCGTCTTCGTGCACCGCCGGTCGGACGGCTCGTTCTTTGCGTACTACAGCGCCATCTGGTGGGTGCCCGGCACGGACGCGCGTTCCGCCACCCTCGACCAGATCGTCCATGTGGACGGAGCGTGGCGGACGCGGGCGCCGGATGCCCGGCCGCAGGACCGCGATCAGCAGTACGTGGTGTCGGGTGCCTTCGCGACGAGCCGCGACGGCATTCACTGGGAGAAGCCGGCCCTCGGCCGTTGGGAAGGGCCGACCGGCACCGATTGGAAGCGGCATGCGCCGTTTCCGCACCCCATGGGCGTCAGCCGCGCCAACAATCTTGAACTTCCCTTCAGCATTCACGACCTCGGCGGTCATGGCGGCGTCACCGATCCCGCACGCCGCTTCGCCCTCGGCTTCGGGGGAAAGGCGTACTTCACGGCTGAGTTGCCGGACTTCCTTGGCGACCCCGACTGGCGCTCGAAGCTGACGCCGGCCGACGGCAGCTTCAGCACGCGCGGCAATCTCCTGAGCTTCTGGGACGCGGCGCATCAGGAGTGGGTGGCGATGGTACAGAACACCATCCCGTATTGGCTGCCCTCACGGCAGATCGCCCGCTTTGCGTCGCCGGACCTCAAGGTGTGGCGCTCCGACATTGCTCTGGTGCCGGATTCCGCGGATCCGCATCGGCCCGACCAGTACGTCGAGCCCATGTTCCTGAACGGCTTCGTGGACGACGGACTCACCCTCGGGCTGCTGAGTTGGTTCCATGGTGACCGCACGGGTCCGGATGGCGGCCCCGTGATGGATCCCGCGTCGCCGCAGATGCAGGGTCGGACCCAAGGCTGGCCCTTTCCCACGACACCGGCGAATCCCTTCGTCTGGCCTTGGGCGCGGAAGGGAACCACCGAGATCCGCATCACCCTCAGCCGCGACGGGGGCAAGTCGTGGGACCGCACCTCAAGTCGCACGGCGTGGATACCGCACGGCACCGAGGAGGACAGCGTTGACCGCATGGCCTTTCTGCCGATCCCGCCGGTCCGAGTCGGTGACGAGGATTGGTTCTACGTGGGCGTGAGTGACGGCGATCACCTCGCCTCGCGGGCGAACGCGGAACGGACTCCCTACTACCGGGACCGCCTGCGCCGCGGACGCATTGCACTCTACACCCAGAAGCATCACCGGTACGTGAGTCTCCGCGCGGGTACGCAGCGCGAGACGCTCATCACGCGGCCCTTCACCGTGAATGGAGATGAGCTCATTCTGAACGTCGATGGCAGTCGGGGTCGGGTGAGGGTCGGACTCTATGAGGACAAGCCGGTGTTGACCCTCCGCGGCACGACCCTCAGCTCGGATCCGCATCTCATGCAGGAAAACGTCTTGCCCGGGTTCTCGTTGCTGGAGAGCGAGCCGGTGGAGGTGAATGCCAGCGCGCACACCGTCCGATTCAAGGGGGGCGCCAGCCTCGCCGCGCTCCGGGGCAAGCGGGTCATCCTCTTCGTGGAAATGGTTGATGCCAACCTGTTCGGGTTCAGGATTCGGTGATGCCATGGCCGCGAGAGCACCCTTCCGCCGGGACTGGGCGCGGATCCGCGACGCGATGAGCACGGTCCCGGCCACGCTTCTCCGGGCCGTCCTGCTGCTCGCGTCAACTCTGGCGGCTGCCGCCGGAGAAACGCTGCTGCTCCTCGACGATCGAGTGGTGGAGCGTGCGGACGGTCTCCGGCTGCGCGTCGGGACGGTGGTCAAGCACCCAGCCAGTCCGCTCTTCGGCGAGGACCGACCGTGGGAGGTGCGTCTCGACAACGGCTACTTCAACCTCGTGCGGGATGAGACCACCGGCGCGTATCAATGCTGGTACAGTCCCTTCATCGTCGATGAACTCACGACCGGCACCCCGGAGGCCCGGCGGGCGGCGGTCCGCTACCGTTCGACCCCGACGCGGGAGATGGGCCTGTGCTACGCGGTCTCGCAGGATGGCCTGCGGTGGGAAAAGCCGGAACTGGGCCTCGTGGAATTCGGCGGGAACCGCGCCAACAATCTCGTGATGCGCAGCGTGCATGGCGCCGGCGTGCTCGAGGATCCGCTGGACCCGGACCCGGCGCGTCGCTTCAAGGTCTTCGGCGGGGAGCAGATTCCCGGTCGTCCCCGGCGTTTCCAAGTGGCGTTCTCGCCCGATGGGCGGCGCTGGTCCGCCCCGATCGTCAGCATGGAGATCGGGGTCACGGGCGACACGCACAATGTGGCGATCTGGGCGCCGGAACTCGGCCGCTACGTCGGCCTGACCCGTCGCTGGCTAGCGGGCCAGCGGCTGGTCATGCGCTCCGAGAGCGCAGACTTCACCCGTTGGAGTCCAGCGGTCGAGGTCATGCGTGGGGATGAGGTGAATCAGACCTATGCGCTGACGGTCTTCCGGCACGCCGACCGGTACCTTGGCTTGCTCATGGTCATGAACCAGCAGACCGACCGGGTGCACTGTGAACTCGCGTGGAGCCCGGATACGGTCCGTTGGCACCGCATCGATCCGGGCCGCGCGCTGATTCCCGTGAGCGAGTCTCCGGGCACCTACGACTGGGGATGCGTCTATGCAGCCAGTGGCCCGGTCTTCGTCGGTGACGAGGTGCGTCTCTACTACGGTGCGTCCAACGGCCCGCACACCGGATGGCGCCACGGCTTCCTCGCGCTCGCGACCCTGCCGCGGGACCGGTTCGCGGGTTACGTCGCAGGAGGCGAGGAGGGCGTCTTGGTGACGCGCCCGGTCACGCTCGGACCGAGAGGCTTGACGGTCAACCTTGCGGCCACCGAAGGCACCGCAACGATGGACATCCTTGACGAGAGCGGCAGCCCGGTTCCGGGTCTGCGCGCGCAGTGGTTGGGAGCGGACGGTTTGCGGTTGGAGCCGCGATGGGAATCCGCCGGAGAATCAGCGAGTGTGGCTGGGCGCACGGTGCGGCTTCGGTTCCGGCTGCGGAATGCGACGCTCTACGCGGTGGATCTGCTCTGAAGGGTATGGGGTGGGAGCGCATTTCTCGTCCCGCCTGCAGATGTGCCGGATCCGCGGACGCTGGAGCGTCGCTTGCCTGGAGCGATCGGAGCGGAGTGAGATGGCGTGACGATCCGACAGCCCGGTTCGGTTGTCGGGCGGTCATTTGGGCTGACCAGTGTTTTCGGTTTGTCCACGGGCTGGGCGTGGTTCCGCTTGTACGGTCGTAGCGGTTCGCCCGATTCGCCGGAAGAGACCCCGCCGGACGACTTGCCCCGCCACCCTGACCATGCGCCCCCGCCCCTGTTTCCTCCTTGTCGCGTTGCTCTGGCTGGCCGGAAGCGTCCTCATCGCCGCTAACGCGGTTTCGCGGTCGGCGACGGTGGCGCTGATCACCAACGCCGAGGGGGCGCATGTTTCGGCCTACCTGTCCTCGCTGGCGGGATCGGCCGACGTTGCCGCGGTGGTTGTGGCCGACCCTTCCGGCCGGCAGGTGGCGGCGGCGAAGAAGACGCTGGGAGCGAAGTTCGCCGGATCCTACGACTCCGCGGAGGGACTCCTTGCGAAGCACCGGCCCGACCTCGCCCTCGTTTCGCTCGAGCCGGGACTCGCACCGGCGGCGATCGATCTGGCTCTTGAGGCAGGCTGCCACGTTCTCGCGGAGAAGCCGGCGGTGCTCAGCGCCGAGCGGTTCCACGCCTTGGCGCGCAAGGCGGACGCGAAGGGGCGGCACCTCATGCTGGCGCTGGCCAACCGGTCGCGTCCGGAGATTTGTTTCGCCCGCGAGTGGATCGCGAAGGGTGGGTTGGGGCGCGTCTACGGGGTGGAGGTCCACATGATCGCTGACCAGACGCGTCTCGGCCGCCCGGGCTACGCAGATAACTGGTTCGCCCAGAAGGCGCGGTCTGGCGGCGGACATCTGATCTGGCTCGGGATCCATTGGGTCGATCTGGCGATGCTCGTGACCGGGTCTGACATCACGGACGTCGCCGGTTTCGTCGCCAACGTGGGCGGGAAGCCCTTCGACGTGGAGGATTCCGCGACCCTTAGCCTCCGCTTCGCCAACGGTTCGCTGGGCACGCTCACGTCCGGCTACTACCTCGACAAAGGGTATCACTCGCATCTCAAGGTCTGGGGATCGCAGGGCTGGCTGGAGATCAATCTGCACGGCGGTGAGACACCCGTGCGCTACTACACGACGACCGAGGCGAACCCGACCGTGCGGAGCTTCGTGAACGACCAGCCCGACGGCGGGTACGCCCCCTTCGTCGCCTCCGCGGTCCGCGCCGCCCTCGGACTCGAGCCGCCGCCCATCACGACGGCCGAGTCCGAGCGCGTCCTGAAGACCCTCTTCACCGCCTATCGCGCGGCGGAGTCGGGCCGCGCGCAGGCGGTCCCCTGAAACCCTGCACACTCCGCTCCTCGCATCCTCCGCATCCGCCAATCCCCCGTTGTTTCCATGAATCCCCTCCCTCCCTCGGCCGCTTCTGTCCTCACCCGTCGGCAAGTCCTGCACCGTGCCGCGCTCGTCGGTCTCGGAGCGGGTGTTTCCGGCGCGCTCAGTCCGGTCAGCCTCCGTGCCGCGAATGCAGCCGGCCGCAAGCTGCGGGTTGCGGTCATGGCCCTGGGCCGCGGCATGGCGCACATCCGGGCGCTGCTGGCGCTGCCGGACGTCGAGATTGCGTACCTCGCGGAGGTTGACCCCGTGCGGCTCGCCGCCGGGCTGAAGCTGGT
Organism: Verrucomicrobiota bacterium; assembly: GCA_016871755.1. GTDB lineage: Bacteria > Verrucomicrobiota > Verrucomicrobiia > Opitutales > Opitutaceae > UBA6669. The sequence goes on from VHCJ01000013.1 coordinate 39,721, forward strand.
GGGCGAAACGCAGCCGGCCCCGTGCAAGGGAGTGGTCGATTTTCGGACCTGCCTGGAGGATAAGACGCTCGATGCTCTGTTCATTGCGGCGACGAACTTCTGGCACACGCCGGCGGCGCTGCTTGCGATGCAGGCGGGGAAGCACGTCTACGTCGAGAAGCCCGGCAGCCACAATCCGTACGAGGCCGAACTGATCGTCGCCGCGACCCGCAAGTACGGCAAAGTCGTGCAGATGGGCAACCAGCGGCGCACGTGGATGCGCGAGGCGATTGCGGCCCTGCACGCCGGGGCCGTGGGCGAGGTCCGCTTTGCGCGTTCGTTCTACTACGCCTCCCGCGGGTCGATTGCGACGCCGTCGCGGCCCGCCTCGCCCGATCTCAACCTCGATCTCTGGCAGGGTCCGGTGGCTGACGAACCGGGTCGCGAACTCAGCAAGTTCGTTCACTACAACTGGCACTGGCTCTGGCACTGGGGTAACGGCGAGCTGGGCAACAACGGTGTCCACACCCTCGACATCCTGCGGTGGGGCCTGCGGGTGAACTACCCGCGCCGCATCACCTACAACGGCGGTCGCTATTGGCACCGGGATCCGCAGGAGACGCCCGATACCGGGACCGCGGTCTTCGACTACGGGCACTGCGGCATGGAGTGGGTCCAGAGCAGCTGCGTCCCGCGGATGGCGGAAAAGCCGACGGCGGAGTGCATCTTCTACGGCGACAATGGTACGTTCGCGATCACGGGTGGCACCACGACGGGCTGGACGGTCTACGACCCGAAGGGCGTGAAGGTGAGCGAGGGCAAGGGCCCGAACGCCGGTGATCCCGCCCACTTCGGCAACTTCCTTGAGGCGATCCGTGGCAACGCCACGCTGAACAGCCCGATCGCGGAGGGCCAGATCAGCGCGATGCTCTGTCACCTCGGCAACATTGCCTACCGGACGAACGTGACCGTCCAGTGCGATCCCGACACCGGCCGGATGATCAACCACCCCGCAGGTGAGAAACTGTGGAAGCGGCCTTACCGCAAGGGCTGGGAGCCCGTGCTCTGAGCGGCGGTTTCCCCGGATGACTTCGTCGCATCGCGGGCCGCCGAGGGCCCGCGACTGAGGCGGCCGACTCGTGCGTCTTGCCGACGTTCACGGTCGGTCGGCGATCAAGCTCGACCGGCTAGCGCGGTCGCGGAACCTCGAGGGCGCGGATGGCGTCGAGGTCAAGGTCGAGGCCGAGGCCCGGGGCGTCGGAGACCTCGAAGCAGCCGTCGACCAGGGGCAGGGGGGCGCGGAGCAGGCCGGACATGAAGGGGTTCTCCGTCACGTCGAACTCCACCATCGGCGTGCCGACCCCGGGCATGAGTGTCGGCTCAGGCAGCAGGGCGGCGAGGTGGATCGTGGCGGCGTTCAGGATGGCGCCGTTCCACGAGTGGGGGATGCACTGCACGCCGTAGAGTTCGGCCAACTCGGCGATGAACAGCAACTCGCGGATCCCGCCGCACAGGCTGGCGTCGGGCTGGATGATATCGACGGCGCGGCGGTCGAGCAGTTCCTTGAAGGCCTGCCGGTGGAGGAGCATTTCCCCGCCGGCGACGGGGAGGTCGAGTTGCGCGGTGAGCTCGGGGTAGCCGCGGTAGCCGAACTGCGGCATCGGTTCCTCGAAGAACGTGATTCCGATCTTCTCGAGCTCGCGCCCGACCATCAGCGCCGTCGACAGGGTGTAGGAGCCCCAGCCGTCGACCAGCAGCTTGACGTCGGCGGGCAGGGCGGCGCGGACCGCGGCGAGGACCGGCAGTTCCTCCCGCGGATCGTAGCGACCGATCTTCAGCTTGATCGCCCGGAAGCCCCGCGCGACGAACTCCTTCGTCTCGGCCGGCCACGCGTCGGCGGGGTGCACGTCCTTGCGGTAGGCACCGGAGGCATACACCGGCACGCGTCTGCGGCGCGCACCACCGTAGAGCTGGTGCACCGGCACGCCCAGCGCCTGCCCGATGAGGTCGTGGAGCGCGAGATCGATGGCGCCGATGGCGAGACGGTTCTCGAAGGGCGCGAGCCAGCGGGTGCGCCAGGAGTTGCCGACGTCGCGCGGGTCGCGGCCGACGAGCGCCGGAGCGTAGACGGCGTCGATCGTCTCGCGGGTGCCGGCCATCGGCACGGTCTCGCCCCAGCCGGTCAGCCCGGTGTCGGTGGTGAGGCGGACGAGCAGGTTGCGGCGGAATTCGTTGAACGAGGACGCCGGCCCGGTCGGGTGGGAAAGCTTGTGCTGCAGGAGGAAGGTTTCGACGGAGGTGATCTTCATGGCGGCAGCCCGCGTGGGCGGGGGAGGGGGAACGCGGAGACCATTCCGCACCGCGGACCACCGGTCCAGCTTCGTACACTGGTCATCCGACGTGCCCAGTCTCGCGACGCCGGGCCGCGGCCGGGGGACGAACTGCCCAGCGCCGGAGCCGATCCCTTGGTGCGGAACGGCGCGTCGATGGCCGGGAAGGCGTCGGGACACTGTCGGCGAAGCGATCGTGGCGAAGAGTGGTGGGCGTCACGCCCGTTGGCGCGACGCGACGTTGTGGCCACGCCCAGACTGGATCGCGGGTGCCTTATCCGGAGCCGGCGCCTCCTGACGAGGATCGGATCATTCGGATCTGCGTCGACCCAACCGCAGCGCGCTGACGGAGCAATGCCGCCGGCGTGGCGGGCGGCGCGATTCTTGACCCGGCGGGCCGGGCGGGGCTAGCGTCGTCGGGTGATTTCCGCCCCCCTGTCGTCCGGATCGACCGCCGTGGGCGCCCGCGTGCGGGCGATCGACACGGATGCGCACCACCAACTCCGCGGCATTGCGGACCTCAAGCCCTACCTATCGCGGCATGACTGGCAGCGGCTCGAGGAATTCGGGATGCCGCGCAACAGCAACCTGTACCAGGCGAGCGGTGGCTTCCGCGGGGCGCGCGCGGACTGCTTTGGTGCGGGCGACGACGTGGATCCCCGTTCGCGGATCGCGCTCTTTCAGGAAAAGCTGCTCGACGGCTGCGGCGTCGACTTCGCGATTCTGCAGGGCGAGTACACCCCGGCGGTACTGGCCCTGGCCGACCTCGATTTCTCGGCGGCGCTTTGCCGCGCGACGAACGACTGGACGCTGGCGGAGTGGGTGGGCCGAGACCCGCGGTTCCGGCTCGCGCTGACGGTCCCGATCCAGGATCCGGTGCTTGCGGTGCGGGAGATCGAGCGCCTCGGCGACCATCCTGCGGTGGTGGCGGTCTACGCCGTGTGCGGCTCCCCGCGCCTGTATGGGCAGCGCCACTACGACCCGGTCTTTGCAGCGTGCGTGAAGCACGGTCTGGCGCTCGCGCTGCACTTCAGCAACGAAGGCATCGGGATGAATCCGGCGCCGACGGCGGGCGGGCATCCGTCGTACTATGCGGAGCAGTACCTCGTGCGGCCGCAGTTCTATCAGGCGCACCTCTCCAGCTTCCTCTTCGAAGGCACTTTCGAGAAGTTCCCGCAGCTGAGGGTGGCGTTCCTCGAGTCGGGCTTCGGCTGGGTCCCGGCGTTCCGCTGGCGGGCGGATGCGACCTGGCGTTCCCTGCGGGCGCAGACACCGTGGGTGAAGCGGCCCCCGAGCGAGTACATGCGCGAGCACATCCGCTTCGCGACGCAGCCCTTCGAGGACCCGGAACCGGCGGGGGCGCTGACGGCGGTGCTCGACGGCATGGACGCGGAGCAGACCCTGATGTTTTCCAGCGACTTCCCGCACTGGGATTTCGACCCGCCGGATGCGATCGTGCGGCGCCTGCCGGAGTCGTTGCGCCAGCGCGTGCTCGTCGAAACGGCCCTGGAGACCTACCCCAAGCTGCCCCGATGAGCGTCGGCGAAGCCAGTGGCGGCGGTCGCACGCCTCACCCGGTGTGTGCGGCGGCCGAATTGCCGCCGGGGCGGCGGCGGATCGTGACGATCGAGGGGAAGTCGATCGGGGTCTTCAACGTCGGCGGCCGCTACTTCGCGCTCCGCAATCGTTGTCCGCACCGCGGCGCGCCGCTCTGCGAAGGGCAGGTGGTCGACCTCGTCACGGCTCCCGCGCCGTACGCGTGGGAGAACGAACGGTTCGGCGAGATCATCCGCTGCCCGTGGCACAGCTGGGAATTCGACCTGACGACGGGCCGTTCGGTGTGCCACCCCGACAGCATCCGAACGAAGAGCTACCCGGCGGGCGTGGCGGCGCCGACGGAGCACGACCGCGCGGAGGCCTACGAGGCCGCGGAGCGCGGCGGCGTGGTGGTGGTGTGGGTCTGACCGCGTCCTCGGCGGGAGGACCGGGCAGGCGCTGCGTGACGTTGGCGGTGCGGCGGCTCAGGGAGCCGAGCCGGCGACATACACGGCGTACAACCGCACGTCTTCCGGCCGGACGCCCTCGATGCTCACGCTGAGGTGAAAGAGGCTGCCGTCGGCGGGAAGGGTCGTGCCGGACTTCCAGCGCACCGCCTCCCGGAAACCGTCGGTCGAGAGCACGGCGGCGTCCGCGCCGCTGTAACCGGCCACCGGACGGAAGCCGCGGTCGAGCAGTTCGATCCGCAGGCGCGCGTTCGGGCCGAGCCCGGACACGTTCACGAACGCCTCCACCGTGCCGGCCGCAGTTTGGAGCGCGCGGGACACGGCGCGTGCCGGTGCACCCCGGAACGGCTGGAGCGCGCCGAGTCGGTCCCGCGGCCAGGTCACGAGACGCACCCCGCTGCCTTGGTTACCCCGCCAGAGCGAGTACCAGTACAGCGTTTCGTCGCCGACGTTCTCCATGCCCTGTCCCTGCTGGAGGGCGGGGGCGACGCCGACGGGCCGGCCCGGTTGTTCCCGGGCGGGCACGATGCGGAAGTTGGGAATCGGTTCGTGGAAGTGGATGCCGTCGTGCGTCAAGGCGAGCCCGAGGTCGATGGCGGCGTCGCCGCGGTCGCCGGTCGCTGCGCCGTGCCACATGCCGTAGATGCCGACGAGGACATTGCCGCGGTTCCACAGCGCCGCCCCGAGATGGATCTCCTCGTACTGGTGGAGTTGATCATCGGCGCTTGGCCCTCGCAGGTCGGGTCCGCGGTCCAGTCCGACGGCCCCGGCCGGCGACCAGTGCTCGAAGTCGGCCGAGACGAAGGTCACGAGCCGGCGCACCGGGACGGGACGGTGGACGGTGAGACCGGCCTGCCCGTTCACGTAGAAGAGACCCTGGTGCTTGGCGATCCCCGCCATCTCGAGGAACGGCCCGACGGGGTTGCGCGGCGATGGAGTCCAGCGCAGACCGTCCGGGCTGAAGGCGACGGAGAGGCGCAAGCCGTCCGCGTAGCGGGCGGTGTATGCGATCTTGAACCGGCGCCGCGGGTCCGGGTCCTCGGGGTCGTGCACGACCGCGCCCGTCGACCACAGCGTGGGCTCCGGGAGGTCGACGATGTTGTTCTCGCGGGAGCCGTTGAACGAGACGAGGCCGAGGTTGGGCTTGGTCCAGTTCACGCCGTCCTTGCTCGTCGCGTAGGCGAGGACGCACTTCTCGCGCTCGAATCCGGTCAGCGGGCGCAGCGGACCGTGGTTGCCGTTGTACCAAAGGTGGAACGTGTCGCCGATGCGGATGACGCTGCCGTAGTAGAGCAGGGCCTCGTCGTGGGAGCCCGGGGGGCCCGGCGGGATGACGAGGCGCGGCTTTTGGCCGGTGAACAGGCGCGTCTCGACGTTGTCGCGGAACGGGAAGGCCCGGTCATCGAAGCCGAAAAGCACCGCTTCGGAGAAAGGACCCGGCGCCGGGGCGCCGGGCAGGCCGACCCGGCCGACGGTGCCCGCGGCGTGCAGGAGGCTGGAGGTGAGCAGGGCGAAGGCGACAAGACGGGGAAGGAACGCGTTCATGGCTGGAAGGGATGGACGGGTCGCGGCCGTGGTGTGGGTGGAAGCCGATGAACGGCCCCGTTGATGACTGATTGGCGGAGGCGCCGTACGCGCTACAATCACACTCTCGCCGCTCGCGTTGGCAGATTCGCTTGGCGGCGGCGGTGCGCGCCGGCGGGTGTCGCAGTTGGGCCCGGCGGCCGCGCCGCGACCGGCGCACTCAGCGAAGCCGGAAACCGTAGAGGTTTGCATCGGTCATCTCCACGAACAGGACGACGCGGCGGCCGCGCAGGCCGGCGAGGCTGGTGCCTTCGGCGAAGCGGACCGGGTGCTCGATCGCGTTGGCCGTGATCGGCGCGCCGTCCGACAGCGCGAAGCCCGGCAGGACGTTCTGCGTCATCAGGTGCGGGTCGGAGCTGGGCGTCGTGCCCTTGAGCGTGAGGACCGGCTTGTACTCGTAGATGCCGACGCGGACCTGGCCGCGGCTGCCGTCGACGTTGATTTGCAGCGTGTCGCCGGTCACGACGAACGGCTTCGTGATCAGCGTCTCCCGCTGGGTCCCGGCGCGCAGGCTGACGTACCGGTGATGTTTCTGCGTGTAGAGCGCGATGCGTCCGCGCCGGAGGCGGTCGCGGTAGTAGGTTCCCATCTCCCGGTTGGCACGCACGGAGAGATGGTCGCCGTCGTGGACTCCCACGTAGAACCAATCCTCGTCCCCGACCCGCACGGGCGGACCGCCCCAGATCACCATCCGGTCGATGCTGTCCTCCTCGGTGCCGTGGGGGATCCAGGCCTCGCGGCTGGAGGTCCGATCCCACGAGCGCCCACCGTCGCGGCTGATCGTGATGCGCAGTTCGTTGGTGCCCTTGCGGGCCCATGGCCAGACGAACGGATTTTGCTCGCTCGTGGGGAAGGGCCAGCCCTGCGTCCGCCCCTGCATTTCCGGGGCGGAGGGATCGAGCACCGGCCCGCCGTCGGGATCGGTCCGGTCGCTGTTGAACCAGCTGAGCAGTCCCAACACCACGCCGTCGGTTGCGTAGGGGAACAGCATCATCGGCTCCGCATAGTGGTCGGGCCGGTGCGGGTCGGCGGCATCCGGCACCAAGGCGATATCGGAGCGCCATTCCTTGAGGTCGGGAGAGGAGAAGCGCGCGATCTGGCGCGAGGGCAGCCAGCGGGGAATGGCGTTCTGCACCATCGCCACCCACTCCTCGTGCAGCGGATCCCAGAAGCTGAGGAGATTGTGGCGCGTGCTGAAACGCCCCTCGACCTTGATCAGCTTCCCCCGCCACTCCGGATCGCGTGCGGGATCCGGCAAGTCCGCCGCGAAGTACGCCTGACCCCCGAAGGTGACCGCGTAGCGCCGGGCGGGATCGCTGACTTGGCCGTATTGACCGAGGTCCGCGAGCACGGCGGGCGCACCTAGGTTGTTGTCGCGGCTGCTCCCGGTGGGGGACGGGAACGGCGCGTGGGTGTGCGGATCGACGCCCGTCGGGGCGTCGACCAACCCGAGGCGCGGTTTCTCCCAGTGGATGCCGTCGCGGCTGGTGGCAAACGCATCGGTCTCCACGTACTGCTGGGCGCGGTCACGGGGCCGTGGGTCGGGCACGCGGGTCCGCCAAGCGCCGTCTGCGTACACGACCTGGGAGTGATTTGCGGAGCGCGCGTCCGTGTTCGGAATCCACCACTGCGCGGTGTAGTAGGCGAGAAAGGTCCCGTCCCCGGTGCGTCCGACGAAGGCCGGGCGGACGCCGGAGGTCTCCCATGGTTGGTCGGCGTCGATCACCACGCCCTGCCAGCGCGGCCGATGCACGACCCGGTCCAGCCCCGTGCTTCGCGCCACCGCATGATCATCGAGAAAGAGCTGCCACTGGGCGGCGTCGAGGTCGGGCGCGGCGCCGGCCTCGGCCAGCGCCGCCAACCCGGCGAGGGCGAGGCCATGAACGCTGAACGTTTTCGCCTGGCGGTTCCAGCGGTGCATCGGGGTAGTCAGGGAGCCTGCCGATCCTTTCCCCCAACTCAAGCCATGGACACTGGACTGATCGACTGACCAGTGTGGGGCCGCGCCGCGCTCGAAGTTCCGGCCGACGTTCCCGTCCCCCGCTGTAGAGGATCTTTGTCGGGACGTAAGTGTCCCGAGCAGGCGGCACTTGTGAAACGCGCGGGATTGGCGGTTGCGTGTCCGGCTTTCGACTCTAGTTTCTGGGGCATCGGTTCAGCCTCTCCGTCAACCTCTCAATCGTCGGTCTACGCAATCGTCATGAACAAGTTCATTGCTCTCATCGCTACCTCCCTGTTCGCGGCTGGGATCGGTTTCGCTTCTGATGCCAAGGAGCAGACCCTCACCGGCAAGGCTATGTGCGCCAAGTGCGAGCTGAGTGAGGCGGACAAGTGCACCAACGCCCTGCAGGTCGCCGCCAAGGATGGCAAGGTCACGACCTACCTGCTCGCCGACAACAAGGTGAGCAAAGACTTTCACAGCAAGGTGTGCATGACCGTTCTCGACGGCGTCTCGGTGACCGGCACCGTGAAGTCGGAAGGCGGAAAGCAGATCATCACCGCTTCGAAGATCGAAACGAAGTAAGGCGTCGTGCCGGCGCTTGGCGGGTTTGCCAAGCGTGGCCGCCGCAGCTTTCGTTTCGCCGCGCTGGCCCCGGGTCCCATCTGTGGTCGGCACGGGGCTTTGCGCTGGTTCAGCCGCCGTTGCCCGTGCCTGCGGCGCGGCTGCGGCGCGGGAGAGTTGTTCCTTTCATTCGATTGGACACCCCACCAGGGGCCTCCCAGGATCTTCGATTCATGGAGACCGTGCTTGTCACAGGATCATCGGGGCGCGTGGGCCGCGCGGCGGTGGCGGAGTTGCGCCAGCGGGGGCATGCGGTGCGCGGACTCGACCGCGTTCCCTCGGCCGGTTTGCCGGAGACGGAAATCGCCGACCTCTGCGACCGCGCCGCGCTGGATCGGGTGATGGCGGGGGTCAACTGCCTCATTCACCTCGCGGCCACGCCGGATGACGACGACTTCGTGACCCAGCTCCTGCCGAACAACCTCGTCGGGCTGCACCACGTGATGGAGTCGGCGCGGCTTGCCGGGGTGCGTCGGATCGTGCTCGCCAGCAGCGTGCAGGTGAACTGGTGGCAGCATGAACGAGGACCGTACCCGATCCGCGAGAGCGATCCGATTTCGCCGAAAGGTTGGTATGCGGCGACGAAGATGTTTCTCGAGGCGATCGGCCGCGGTTTTACGGAACTGCACGGCCTCTCCGTGATCGTCGCCCGCTTGGGCGGCTGTCCCCGCCCGGGTCAGGAGGCCATGGTGGCGGCGAGCCCCGCCCTGCAGGACATCTACCTCAGCCCCGGCGACGTCGGACGCTTTCTCGCCTGCTGCGTGGAGGCGCCGCCGGAGGTCCGGTTTCTGACCGTCGCGGCCACGAGCCATCCGGTGCAGACCGCGCATTTTGACCTGACCGTGGCGGAGACGGTGCTCGGCTACCGGCCGAGGGATCGTTGGCCAGAGGGAATGTGAAGGGACACTCGGCTTACTGGCCCTGAGGCTTCGGATTGAGGGGCAGCGCTTCGCATTCCCGGGCGGGCAGTGCGGTTTTCCACGCTGGGGTGAAGTCCCTTTGACAGGCGGCGCGTGGGGGCGTACGCAACGATTACCTCTTGGTTACGCAACCCTAGCCATCGTTGGCTGAGAAGTTATGACTGCAGAAACCCCGTCGGCGTCGAATCCGGCCAAGAGCCGTTGGTTTTACCCTGTTGCTTCCGGTCAGATCCGCAACCCCCTCATACCGGTAGCTTAGCGAGGCGTTCTTGCACGGACGCCTGGTCAAAAGCCTTGGGATCAAACGGCTCTCGCAGCCAATCCAAGTAGCGCGCTCGCTCGGGGTGATCCTTGACGCTCATGGCCTCGCACAAAGCGAGGTAGCCCGGAATGCCGCCGACGTCTTCCGGGGGACAGGCCCCTTCGCCGAGGATGCACTCGGCCCGCCGCCGGCGCTTCGCACAAGGGATGATTGCCTTCACGATGAGGTCGTGATCCCAAAAGTCGCCGAAGTCGTACACGTAGGAAACACGATCCCCTTTCTCGCCGACCAACTGATTGAGCGTGACCTCCGCCTCGTTCAGGCTGTCCGACAGGGTGTCGCCCTCCTCAGACTCCGGTTCGTACGTGCCGAACGTCGAGCGGAAGAGATGCAGATGTGAGTTCGTCCAACCCATGCTCCTCTGAATGACGGCGTGAAGTTTGGGGAGCTTGATCGTCGAGGGCACAAGCACTCCTCTCCAGACGGGCGTCCCTTTCAGACGGATCTCAAGGGCGGTTTCGGTTGGCATGGTTCGGCGCGAGGAGTCCAACGCTCGACGCATATCCTGACCCTACTAGGTGGCGAGGGAAGATTTCTCAGTTGTGCTCGGCGCGGAGCGCTTGTGGGCGGAGATCCCCGTCAGTTCGTCGCGAGGGTCGAACCGGGGAAATCGCCAGCGCGCCGAGTCGGAAATCGGTCGTCGGCAATCCCACTTGAAGCGCATGGGTCAGGAGAGCCTGCGCGTCCGCTTCCAGGTATTTCCGGGACCATCACTCTCCCCCTAAACAAAAACCCCTAACGCTTTGGGCGTCAGGGGGTAAACTGGCGGGATGGACGGGACTCGAACCCGCGACCTTCTGCGTGACAGGCAGACGCTCTAACCAGCTGAGCTACCACCCCGAAGTGGGAAAAGACTGCGGACGCTAGGTTCGCGGCAAAGTGAGTCAAGCGTCGTTTTGACGGTCTCGGAAAACCGGGGTTCGGCGCCCGTCAACCGCTGGAAGGACGGGGCCGCGCCGGGTTCAGGCCCGGGCCGTTCCCCAGGTGTCCTTCAGGGTAATCGTCCGGTTGAACACCAACCGATCCGCGCGACTGTCAACCGAGTCCGACGTGAAATAACCGAGTCGCTCAAACTGCACGCACTCGCCGGGCTGAGCCGTCGCGAGGGCGGTCTCAAGCTTCGCGGAGACCGTCTCGAGGGAGCGGGGATTCAGGACTTTGAGAAAATCCTCCTCGGCCGCGGGCTCCGGGACCGTGAAGAGGCGGTCGTACAGGCGGACTTCGGCGTCCACGCAGTGGCTGGCGCTGACCCAGTGGATCGTGCCTTTGACCTTGCGGTCGGCATTCGGCTGGCCCGCCCGGGTCGTGAGGTCAGCCGTGCAGCGCAACTCCACGAGCCGGCCGTCTGCATCCTTGATGATTTCGTCGAGGCGGATGATGCAGGCGTACTTCAGGCGGACTTCGCCGCCGGGCTTCAGGCGGAAATACCTCGGTGGCGGCACTTCCGCGAAGTCGTCCGACTCGATGTAGACTTCGCGGGTCAGGGGCACCGGGCGGGTCGTGGGGTTCTCGGCCTGCGGATGGTTGGTCGCGCGGCACTCCACGCTCTCTTTCGGGGCGAGGTTCGTGAGGACCACGCGAATCGGCTTCAGAACTGCGAGGCGGCGCGGCGAAGCGGCGTTAAGTTCGTCGCGCACGGTGTGCTCGAAGAGCGCGATGTCCGTGACGCTGTCGTACTTAGTCACGCCGACGCTCGTCACGAACCGGCGCAGCGCGGCGGCCGGGACGCCGCGGCGACGCAGGCCCGACAGCGTGGCGAGGCGGGGGTCATCCCATCCGGAGACCACGCCTTCCTCGACCAGCTTGAGGAGGCGGCGCTTGGAGATGAGCGTGTAGCTCGGCACCAGCTTCGCGAACTCGTACTGGTGCGGCAGGGGACGGGGAAGGTTGAGGCGCGCGAGGATCCAGTCGTAGAGCGGACGGTGATCGACGAATTCGAGGGTGCAGATGCTGTGCGTGATGCCTTCGAGGTAGTCGCTCAGGCAGTGCGCGTAGTCGTAGAGAGGATAAATGCACCAACCGGCGCCGGCGTGGTGGTGGGCGACGTGGCGGATGCGGTAGAGCAGGGGATCGCGCAGCCACACGTTCGGCGAGGCCATGTCGATGCGGGCGCGCAGCGAGCGCGTACCGTCAGGGAACTCGCCCGCGCGCATGCGCTGGAAGAGATCGAGGTTCTCCGCGACCGAGCGGCTGCGGTAGGGCGACTCCCGGCCGGGGCGATCCGGAGCGCCGCGGTACTCGTCGGTATCCTTGGGCGACAGGTCGCACACGTACGCATCGCCGTTGCGGATCAGCGTGAGGGCGTACTCGTAGAGCGCGTCGAAGTAGTCGCTGGCGAAGAAGGCCTCGCAGTCCGCGTCCTTCGCGCCGGCCGGCGCCGGGCCGATCAGGCGGTCGGTGCGCCCGTCCGCCACCGTGCGCGTCTCCGGCTTGGCGCCGCGCGACTTCACGCCGAGGCAGTGGTCGGCCCAGCCTTGGATCAGCCAACGGACATCGGTGGTGATGGAGTCGACGTACTCGACGTCCTCCTTGACCGGATTGGTGTCGTCGAAGCGGAGGTTGCAGCGGCCGTTCTGCTCGCGGGCGATGCCGAAGTTGAGGCAGATCGACTTGGCGTGGCCGATGTGGAGGTAGCCGTTGGGCTCCGGCGGGAAGCGCGTGACGATGGACGTGTGCCGTCCGGCTGCGAGGTCGGCCGCGACGATGTCGCGAATGAAGTCGCTGGGAGGGGCGGAGGTGCTCGGGTCCACGGACATGGGAGGTAAACTCAAGCAGGTGGCGACGGGGCAAGGCAACGGCGGAGTTTCCCGCGGAGGGGAGGCCGTCGACGCTTGCGAGCCGGGTCACGAAGGCGGGGTGGCCCTGGCCGAAGCGCATGCGGTCTGGCGGCGTCGCGCGACGGAGGGCCCGGCAGGCAGCTCCGTGCAGCTGGATGGGATTCGTGATCCGGGGCGACCGTGGCGCCCGTTCGCGGGCGGCGGTCAGTGGAAGTCGTGGGAGGCGGGGGCGAGGAGGTCGCCGAGGGGCAGGGGGGCGAATTCCTCCGCCAGGACGTGGATCACCCCGGCGCGGTGCTGCAGGCGTCCGGTGATCCGCAGTGCAGGCTCCTCGCTGATGACTCGCCGAAAGCGCTCGAAGAGCGCGGGTCGGACGATGGCGTTGGCGATGCCGGTTTCGTCCTCGAGGCTGACGAAGACCGTTCCCTTGGCGGTGCCCGGGCGCTGGCGGCAGATCACGCAGCCGGCGACGGTCAGGCGGGAGCCGTCGGCTCCGAGCGTGAGATCTGCGGCGCACCACGCATCGGTCAGTTGGGGCCGCAGGCGGGCGAGGGGGTGGGGGCCGTTCGTCAGGCCGAGGCTGGCGAGATCGGCGCGCTGGCGTTCCGCGACGGACATCGGCGGAAGCGGGCAGTCCGTCGTTGCGGCCGGAGGGCGGGATGCGTCCGAGGTCGCGTGGTGGTCTGCACCGCCGGCGGACGTGGCACGGTCGGTCCGATCGGTGTCGCCCACGAAGGAGACGGGCCCCCCACGGGAAACGACCTCCAAGCGAGAAGCGGAGTCCATCGGTGAATCGGGATCCAAGCTGGATCCGGATTCGTCGTGCGGGAGCAGCAGCGGCTCCGCGACGGTCCAAGCGGACTCCACCTGCCAGAGCGCGGCGCGGCGGTGGGAGGCGAGGGCGTTCAAGGCGCCGATGCTGGCGAGGAGACGGCGCTCGGTGGGGTTGGCGGGCGTGCGGGCGAGAAAATCGGCGAGGGAGCGGAAGGGACCCGCGGCGCGGGCCGCGAGCAGCGCCGCGATCGTGCTGCGGCGCAGCCCTTGGACGCTGCCGAGCCCGAGGCGCACGGCCCGGGCGGCGCCGTGCGGGCCATCGTCTTCGACCTCGCACGTCTCCGCCGACGCCTGCACGCAGACGGGCAGCACCCGGACCCCGTGGCGGCGGGCGTCCTGCACGATCGTCGCCGGAGCGTAGAAGCCCATCGGCTGGTGGTTGAGCAGGCTCGCGCAGAACTCCGCCGGGCGGTGAACCTTCAGCCACGTGCTCGCATAGGCGAGAAGGGCGAAACTCAACGCGTGCGATTCCGGGAAACCGTAGAGCGCGAACGAGCTCGCCGTGGCCACGATCTTCTCCGCCACGGCTTCCGTGATGCCCCGCTCGACCAACGAGCGCCGCAGGTGCGTGAGCACGCGCTGCAGTCGTTCGCCGGAGCGCTTGAAGCCGAGCGAGCGCCGCAGTTCCTCCGCCTCCGTGCCGGAGAATCCGGCCAGCGTCATCGCCACTGCAAGCATCTGCTCCTGAAAGAGCACCACGCCGTGGGTGCGGCCGAGGATGGGGCGCAGGACTTCGTTGAGGCTTTCGTCGATGCAGGTCTCGGGCTCCTCGCCGGCGCGTCGGCGGAGCAGGGGGTGGACGAGTTGCCCGACGATCGGGCCGGGGCGGACGACGGCCACCTGCATCGCGACATCGTAGAACGCGCGCGGCCGCAGGCGCGGCAGCGTCGCCATCTGGGCCCGGCTCTCGATCTGGAACGTGCCGAGCGTATCCGCGCGGCACATCGCGTCGAACGTCGCCGGGTCGTCCGTCGGAATGGCGGCGAGGTCGGCCGGGCCGCCCCGGCGGCTGCAGCGGTGCAGGCATTCCTGCAGCACCGCCATCATGCCGAGGCCGAGGAAGTCGACCTTCACGATGCCGAGTTCCTCGCAGTCGTCCTTGTCCCACTGCACCACGACGCGCCCCGGCATCGAGGCGGGCTCCAGCGGCACGATCGTGTCGAGGCTGCCGGCTCCCAGGACCATGCCGCCGGAATGTTGCCCCAGATGGCGGGGCAGTCCGCGCAGCCGCGGATAAAGCCGGGTCAGCGCGGCGAAGCGCGGGTGCGACGCCGGCAGGCCGGCGAGGGCGAGCTGTCGTTCGAGGGCGACGGTGTGCGGGTAATCACCGGAGGCGAACAGCCGCGAAAAACGGTCGAGCAGGTCCTCCGGCAATCCGAGCACCTTGCCCAGCTCGCGCGCGCTGCTCCGGCCGCGGTAGGTGATGACGTTGGCGGTCATCGCGGCGCCGCGCGGCCCGTGACGTCGGTACACCTCCTGCAGCACGGACTCGCGCAAGTCGCCGCTGGGCAGATCGAGATCGATGTCGGGCCACGACGGATGGCCGTCGGCGCCGACGCGTCCCTCGCTCAGGAAGCGTTCGAAGAGCAGGCCCCGGGCGATGGGATCCACGGCGGTGATGCCGAGGGCGAAGCAGACCGCGCTGTTGGCGGCGCTGCCGCGGCCCTGGATGAGGATGCCGCGTTCGCGCGCCCAGCGGCAGATGTCCCAGACGCACAGGAAATACCCCGCAAATCCGAGTTTGGAAATGACCGTGAGTTCGCGGTCCAGCTGGGCGCGGTGGCGCGGCGTGAGCGCGGGAAACCGGGCGGGAGCGGCCGCGAGGGTTTGTTGCCGCAGCCAGGAATCGGCGGATTCGCCGGGCGGGGTGGGGAACGTCGGAAACTGGTAGCCGAGGTCGCGGAGGGTGAAGGTAAGCTGCGCGGCGACCGCGACGGTCCCGTGGAGAAGCTCGGGGCGATCGGCGAACAGGCGCTGCATCGCGGCGGGTCCGCGCAGGTGGCGCGCGTTGTTTGGTGCGAGCAGCCGGCCGGCCGTATCGAGCGTGGTGTGATGCCGCAGGCAGGTGAAGACATCGGCGATTTCCCGGTCCTCGGGTCGGGCGTAGGCGACTCCGCCGGTGGCGAGCGACGTCAGGCCGAAGCGGCGGGCGAGCGAATCGAGCAGGGCCTCCGTGCGGGTCTCGCCGCGCACGCGGTGGCGCTGGACTTCGAGGAAGAGACGCTCGGGTCCGAAGATGCGGAGGAGCGGCAGCAGGGCCTGGGCGGCGGCCTCCGGTCCTCCACGCGACCACGCGCGCAGCACGGGGCCCTCGGTGTCGCCGGACAAGGCGATGAGGCCCTCGGCGTGGGCGGCGAGTTCGTCCCAGGTGGCGTAGCACGGACGCTTGCGCTCGCGGGCGTCCGGGAAGGGTAGGTCTGCAGGGCGTTCGGTCAGCCGGGCGGTGGTGAGGAGGTGGCAGAGATTGCGGTAGCCGGTGCGGTCGGCGACGAGCAGCGGCAAGGCGGAGCCATCAGCGAGCGTGAGCTCGCAGCCGACAAGGGCGCGGAGCCCGTGCTCGCGGCTGGCGTGGTACAGCCGGGGGGCGCCGTACACGCCGTCGCGGTCGCACAGCGCGAGGGCCGGCAGGCCGACCGCGGCGGCGGCGGCGACGAGCTGTTCCGGCAGGCTGCCGCCGCGGAGAAAGCTGAACGCGCTCCGGGCGTGCAGTTCGACGTAGGTGGCGGGCTCAGTCATATTCGCCCTCCAGTTGCCAGCCGTCCGGCAGGTGCAGGAGCCGGTAGAGCCCGCCGGAGTCGAGTTGCACGTCCCATTCCTCCCGTTGCCAGGTGAGATCGGCGCGCCACCATTCCCCGCTGGCGAGCCAGGGGCCGACGCAGGCCGTGACCTCGCCGGTCACGTCGGAGCTGCGCACGAACGAGGGACGATGATCGGAGAGTTCGACCCAGGCCGGGCGGGGCGGCCGGAAGCGCCGCAGCGGCGGACCAAGTACGGTCGTCGGCGCCGCGGTGGTGGCCGCCGGCGGCGGCAGCAACTCCGGCGGCGTGGAGAGCCGGAAGGCGTCGGGCCGACGGCTGTCTTCGAGGATCGGCGTGCCGGCGCGTTCGGTCCCGACGAGCGCAGCGGTGCGCGCGAGCGTCTCGGCGAAGCCGTGCGGATCGCGCAGCGCGGCGTCGAGCAGGCCGGGCTGCCGCAGCAACGGGCGGGTCGGGGCGAGACGCAGGGTGAGCCCGACGACCGGTGAGGCCGTGTGCAGCGAATCGAGGCGGGTGGCGAGGACGCGTCCGAGGGTGGCGGCGTCGCGGCATGGATCGGGTAGTGCGATATCCGATACAGAGTCGGGTGGATCCTCGAGGTGCAGTTCCAGCGTGATCCGGCTGGCGGCGAGCCCGGCGTTGGTGAGATCGAGGCACAGGCGCTCCAACTGGCGGTGCAGGATGAACTGCACGGGTTCGAGCGTGCTGATCAGATGGTCGAAGGCGTGGCGGGCGACGAACTCGGTGGTGGTGCGGGCGGGGGTGAGGGGGAGGACGGATTCCCCGGCGGCGCGTTCCCACAAGGCGAGGCCCTCGGCGCCGAGCCGGCGGGCGATCTCGGCGCGGGGCAGGTCGGTGAGGTCGCCGAGCGTGCGCACGCCCCAGCCGGCGAGGATCGGCTGCAGGTGCTCCGGCGGCGCGGCGGCGGCGAGCGGGAGTCTGGCGAGGAAGCCGCGGGGATGTTCGATCGTGCGCACCTGTCCGGCGGGGCATTCCCGGGCGGCGTAGAGGGCGAGCAGCGGCGTGGCGGCGAGTCCGGCCGAGACGGCGAGGTCGAGCGCGTGCAACTGCGCCACGGCGGCCTGCAGCCGCGGCTCCCGTTGGGCGGCGGGATGGCCGGAGAGATCGAGCGTGCAGGTGCCGGGAGCGGTGTCCTCCACGACGGGCGAAAGTGAGACGCCGACCGCCAGCAGGGCGGCGGCGGCCTCGGCCTCGGCTGACGCGTCGGCGGGGAGGAGGAGCAAGCGGGGACAGCGGGCGAGCGCTTGGGACGGGGATGAACCGATCGCGACGCCGGCGGCGCGGGCCTGCGGGCAGGCGGCGAGGAGGACGGCGCGGCGGTGCGTGCCGGACAGCAGGGCGAGCGGGACGTTGCGCTCCCGCCCGCTGCGCATGCGGCGCAGCGCCTGGAGGGAGAAATCGGCCGCGAGCAGGACCGAGAAGGCGGGCGCCTTCATGGATGACGGAGTCCCCATCGACGGAACCGTGACTCAAGCCCCGGCCAGCCTCGCGAACGGCGAGCGGTGGCGTTCCACTGTGGGTTCGAGTTGCGTGATCAGGGCGGACTGATCCTCGTCCAACGAGAGAAGGCGGTGCGATTGGCGCAGCCGCAGCCGCACCCGGGCGCACGGGGCGAGCGGGTGGGGAGAGAGAACGAGGCCGGCGACGCCGGAGGATTCCAGTGACCGCTGCAGCCGGTACCAGGACGGAGCGGGGATGCGGCTCAGGCGGTGGACCGGGATTCCGCGCAGCTCCAGCACCACCCAGGCGAGATTGGCGTCGCGGGCCAGCAGGTCGGCGGCCGCGAAGGCCACCTCGGGGGTGTGCGGGCGAACCCAGACCAGATGCTCGAGCGAGGACGGCTCGTGGGAGCCGGGGTCGAAGGCATCCGACGCATCCACGAAAGCGATACGCTGGCGCGCCTGGCGGGTGGTGGCCAGCAGCCCCGCGAGCAGCAGGTGCCCCCCGCAACTCGAGGCGTCGCAGACGATTTCCGTGAGGGCGGCCGGAGGCAGCCCGCCTAAAGTTTGATCAAGCTGCGGGAGACCAGAAGGGAGACCGGACTCGGCGGAACTGCAGGCCGCCGGTGCGGCGTGGCGTTGGGCGATCAACGCCCGCAGGGCGGTGACGGTGGTGGTGGTGGCGGACGATGAACGGGAGAAAGGGATGGGGAGCATGGCGGAGCGGCGAGCGAAGGCGGCGATGGACTCGCGGGTTGAGGCGCTGGGCGGACGAGGCGCTGGGCGATGCGCCGGGCGGCGCGCCGCGTTCGGTGCGGCATCGCACCGGGTGAACTCGGAGGGGCGGGGAGGGGCGGGGAGGGGCGGGGCGCGGCGGATCAGACGGTGGCGCGCAGCAGACCGACCATCACGCCTTGGATGGTGAGATCGACGGCGGGCAACAGATCAGGATAGCGGGGGTTTTCGGCGCGCAGACAGGCGCGTCCCTCGTGGCGGATGAAGCGCTTGAGGGTGGATTCGCCGTCGATGAGGGCGGCGACGATGTCGCGGGGTTGGGGTTCGCGCGGGGTGAGGAAGACGACGTCGCCGTCGAGGATGGCGGCGCCGGTCATGGAGTCTCCGCGGACGCGCAAGGCGTAGACGGGAGTCCCTTGGCGCAGGCCGAGGGACGAGACATCGAGGGCAAGGAAGCGGTCGGGTTCGCGCTCGTTGGCGGCGGGCAGGCCGGCGGGGATCACGCCGTAGAGGGGCACGTCGGCGAGGGTCGGGCGGCGCAGCGACGGTCCGGGCGGCAGCAACCCGCGGGCGTGGCCCGGCAGACGCCGCAGCAGACCCTTGGCAGTGAGCACCTTCAGGTGGCGTTGGATGCCGTAGGGGCTGGCGAGTTGGCAGTGAGCTTGGATTTCCCGGATCGAAGGCGAGACCCCCTGCCGTTCCCGGTGGGCGAGGATGAAGTCGAGAATCTGACGCTGACGCGGGGAGAGGGTGCTGGGCATAGTGTACAAATGAACACTTTGACGGGTCCCTGCAACCCCGGTTTGGTCTGGAATATCGGTATCCGCCGAAGCCACTTCCGGACAATTACTTGCTGGCGGCGGAGGGTGGAGGTGAAGGGGCGTAGGAGGACGGAAACAGGGGCTTCCGCAAAAGCGCTTGCCACCCTAGAGGGCGCGTGGACACTCGCCCCACCAAGCAAATCCGGTGGGCTCAGCCCGCCGGACTCCGTCATGGACGAAACGCCCACACCCGAAAACTCCGAGAAGAAGGGGTTTAATCCGATTGATCTGAGCCAACTTCAGGGCTTCAGCTTCGGCACGCAATGGTCCCAGGAAAAAGCGGAGCCGGGCGCACGTTCGGGATCGCGGGAGGATGCGCCGCGTCGGGATGGGGGGCCGGGCCGGGATCGGCGTGGCTTCCGCCGTCCGCAGGGTTTTGTCGGTGATGCAGGCGAGGGGGGTGGACCCGGACCGTCTCCTGATTCGCGTGGCCCCCGCGAGCCGCGTCCGTACGGCTCCGGTGAAAACCGGGGCGGTCCGCGTCGCGAAGGTCTTGGTGGCCCGCGCGAAGGGTTTGGCGGCCCGCGTGGGGGAGATCGAGGAGACCGGGGACCGGGTGCGGGGCCGGGCGAGCGTCGCCCGGGTGGACCGCGCTTCGGGGGCCCGCGGGAGGAGTTCGTGCGTCCGGAGGATCGTGGCCCGTACATCAGTCCGCACTTTGCGGTGACGTTCTATCCGGAGGATGCGAGTTTCTCGGCCTTGGCGAAGACGATCCGCGCCTCCTGCCGCACCTTTGAGCTGTTCGACATCGCGAAGACGGTGATTGGCAAGCCGGAGCGTTTCGTGGTCGTGCTGACCCGCAAGGGACCGGAGAACGAAGCGGCGGCGGCCCCGGCCGCCAAGCTGGCGCCGATTTCGGTTTCGGTGCCGGATGGCCTGCCGTTCGACTCGGATGAGGCGGCGATTGCGCACGTGCTCGACAAGCACCTCGGCCTCTTCTTCGACGTGGCGGAGGTGGAGATCGATCCGCCGAAGGGGAATTTCCAGGTGATCAACAAGTGTGGGATCACCGGGGAGTTGCTCGGTCCGCCGAATTACCATCGCTACAACCAGATCCTGCAGCAGCACCATGCGGCGCGGATCAAGGGGCTGTCCTTCGAGGCCTTCCGCGGCCGGGTGGAGTCCGTGCGTGATCCGGAGGCAGTGACGCAGTGGCAGGCGAAGATGCGCAAGGCGACGCGTTACACGTGGAAGCAGGGGGCAGCCGCTCCTGCTCCGGCGGCGACGCCCGCCGAGGGTGAGGCGGCACCGGAGACCCCGGCGGCCCCGCCGGCGCTGGCATTTGACTCGTTCGAGGAGGCGCGTTTGCACCTGCTCACCCATGCCCGCGAGAAACTTGTCCGGGGTATGGACAGCGTGCGTTTTCATGGAACGGTCATCGCGACGCTCCCCGCCGGCGAGGTCCGCCGGGCGGTGGAGGGCGCGCTGGAGCGCCAGCGTCGTTTCCCGCTGGATACTGCCAACGCGCTGCGCGGCCGCCTGCGCCGCGAGAACTTCACCATCTTCAAGAAAGGATCGAAGGGCGTCAGCTACGTGTGTGCGGTGAAGCGCAAGTTCCGCGTGCCGGGGCAGACGTTCTCCGAGAGCATCGGGGCGGTGATCTCCTACATCGAGTCGCACCCGATGGTGCGGGCCTTTGAACTGCCGGCGAAGGTGCTCGGCATCCGCGTGCCGGCGGCGCCCGCTGCCGGCGCGCCCGCCAACGAGGCAGCCGCCCCCGCGCTGCCGCCGGAACAGCAGACCCGCTTGGCCCGCATGCAGGGTGACCTGCGCTGGCTGGTGACGGAGGGCTACGTGACGGAATTCCTCGATGGGCGGCTGTTTGCCCCGCCGGCGATGGTGGATGCGCGCAAGAAGGAGATCGAAAGCGCCGAGCACGATCCCGAGAACTTCCCGGAGGCCCCGCCGGCCGAACCGGCGCCCGCCGCGACGTCCGCCCCGGTGGCGGCGGCGGCACCCGCTGCGGACGCCCCGGCTGCGGATGCGACCGCATCGGATTCAGCCGGAACGCGCGCGGTGCCGGATGCCGTCGAGGCTCCTGCGGCCAACGCTGAGTCCTCCTCTTTCTCGGACGCGGCGGCGTCATCCCTGGCTGACGGCGCGCCGACTGGGGCCGAGACGATACCCGCCGTCGTGGAAGCGCCGGCGGTGGCGGTCGAGTCGGCTCCGGAGCCAGCCGGGTCGGTGAACGAAGGGGGAACAGTGGCGTCGGCCGACCGGCCGGCGGAGGCTCCGCCGTCGTCGGGCTCTTGATTTCGCGGCAGCGGGGATGGACCGGTCCGCGCGAATTTGGTCGCGCGCAACCGGTCCTTCCGTTTTAGGGACCGGCATGATCATTGCCGACATTGCGAAGATTCCAGGCCGGACGTTCCCGGCGCGTCGCTGGACGCGTGGGATGGTGGGGCAGGCTGGCCAGCCCATTCCGGCCAAGGGGTTTGCCATGGGGTACGTCGTGCTCGAGCCCAACGGCGGTCAGGTGCCCTGGCACAATCAGGAGCAGGAAGAGGTGTACATGGTGCTGGAGGGTCGCGGAGAAATCTGTGTCGGCGAGGAGCGCCGGGAGATTTCCGCCGGGCAGGCGGTTTTCCTTCCGCCCACCGTGTTCCACCAGCTCACGAACACGGGCGACGAACCGCTCCACATGATGTACATCTACTGCCCGGGCGGCGATGTCGCGCACTGGCGGCAGGAACTTGACGGCACGCTGCCTCCGGCGGGTGTCGGTCCCACGCCGCCGCTGCCGGCGGGAGCGGCGGCGCAGTGCACGCTCAAGCCGGGTTCGCCGGGTTGACTCTCTCAGGTCCGGCACGCCGCCGGACTCGCGGCCCGCGGGTGCCCCTTGGGTGCACACGGCCGTGTCCTCGCCTCGACGCGTGCGGTCCCTGCCGCGTGGAGGCTCACGCCCGGCGTGGGTTCGGAAGCGTCCGCCTCCACGCGCTGGGGGTTTGTCCGGTCTGGCGTCGGAACCAGCGGGCGAAGTAGTTGGGGTCGTCGAATCCGGCGCGGGCCGCGGCGAGGCTGACCTCGGGAACCTCGCGGAGCGCGCGCTGCGCGGCCGCGAGGCGGAGTTGGTCGCGCAGGCTGCGCAGGCCGAGGCCGTGTTCCCGCTTGAGCCGGCGGGTGAGGGCGTCGCGGGCGTAGCCGGACGCGCGGGCCACGTCGGTCAGGGAGTGGGCGGAGTGGAGCCGGTCGCGCACCTGTTCGAAGAAGGGCGGGGCGTCCGAGTGCGCGGGCGGCTCGATCCGCGGCCCGTCGGTCCCGGCTCGGCCCGGTTCGAGCAGCCGGGCCACGACGGCGAGGATGGCGGGATAGTCGGCGAGGGTGGGACGTCCCTTGGTGGGAATGCGGGCGAGTTGGGCGTGCAGGGCGTTCAGGGCATCCTGCGGCAGTCGACGGTGGGCCATGCGGGAAGGACGGCGCGGCGTGGCGTAGTCGAGCACGAGGCAGAGCGGGCGACTGCGCGCGACGACGGAGAAGCCGTGCGGGGTGTCGGCGGGGATGAGGAACAGATCGCCGGCGCGGGCCTCCAGCGAGCGGGCGCCGATCCGCTGCCGCCCCTCTCCGGCGAGGTAGAGGATGAGTTGATGGTAGGGATGCCGGTGCAGCGCCACCTCGGCCTCGCGGTGTCGGTTCAACTGCAGCTTGCGCAGCACGAAGCCGAGCGCGTGGATCTCGATTTGCTGGATCAGGATGGGACTCCAGGCGAGCATGGCGGATTCATGCTAGAAACAGACGGATTCGTTCTAGCGGCAAGCCTCGGTTTGGCCTATGCTCACGACCGTCCCCGGAACCGGCGAGGTGCGACCGTCCTGAAAACGCGCTCGCGCCATCCCGTCGGCCGCCCACTCCACCCCTTCACTTTCCAGCCATGACCACACACAAGATCGGCATCATCATGAACGGCGTCACGGGACGCATGGGCACCAACCAGCACCTGCTGCGTTCGATCAAGGCAATCATCGACCAGGGCGGGGTGAAGCTCTCGGACAGCGAGGTGATCATGCCCGACCCGATCCTGATCGGGCGGAGCGAGTCGAAGCTGGCTGCCCTGGCGGCGCGGGCGGGCGTGAAGCGCTACTCGACGCGTCTGGACGAGGCGCTGGCGGATCCGGCGAATCAGATCTACTTTGACGCGACGCTCACTGGTCAACGTCCGGTGGGAGTGCGCAAGGCGATCGCGGCGGGGAAGCACATTTACTGTGAGAAGCCGAGTGCGACGACCTCGCGCGAGGCCCTGGCGCTGTCGCGCGAGGTCACGGCGGCCGGGTTGAAGAACGGGGTGGTGCAGGACAAGCTCTGGCTGCCGGGCTTGGTGAAGCTCAAGTACCTCCTCGATACCGGCTTCTTTGGACGGATCCTGTCGGTGCGGGGCGAGTTCGGTTACTGGGTGTTCACGGGCGAGCACGAGAAGCTGCAGCGCCCCTCCTGGAACTACCGGAAGGAGGAGGATGGCGGCATCATCGTCGACATGCTCTGTCACTGGCAGTACGTGATCCAGAACCTGTTCGGCGACATCAAGTCGCTGTCCTGCCTCGGAGCCACGCACATCCCGCAGCGCTGGGACGAGGCGGGCAAGCCCTACACCTGCACGGCGGACGACGCCGCGTACGCGACGTTCGAGCTGACCAATGGCGTGATCTGTCACTTCAACTCGTCGTGGGCGGTCCGCGTGCGCCGGGATGACCTGCTGACGCTCCAAGTGGACGGCACCCACGGATCGGCGGTGGCCGGGCTGCGCGACTGCACGGCCCAGCACCTCTCCTCGACGCCGCGTTGCGTGTGGAACCCCGATGTCGACAGCCCGATCAAGTACCTCGACGGCTGGACGCGGGTCCCGTCGAACGATGTGTACGACAACGCCTTCAAGGTGCAGTGGGAGTTGTTCCTCCGACACGTCGTCAAGGACACCCCCTTCCCGTGGAATCTGCAGGAGGGCGCCAAGGGGGTTCAGTTGGCCGAACTCGGCCTCAAATCCTGGGCGGAGCGCCGTTGGGTGGACGTGCCTCCGCTGGCTTGAGGTTCGGAGGCGGGCGGTGTCGGCCTGCGCCGGCTACGCCCATTTGACCTCCGCGCGTTCCCGAGTTCTCGAGGGGCTCCCAAGGGGCTGCGGGGAGGCTCCGCTGCGTCCTTCGTCGCCGGTCGTCCAGGGAGCGGGAGCCCGGACCTTGGCGCGCTTCGCAAGCGTGTGGCATCGCGCCATGGCGGGAGCTAGGTGTAAAGGAGTCCCGGTTTTCCAAATCCGGCCAGTTGCCCTTGCAATTGGGCGGGGCTGGTTAGGCTTTTCGCGTCGATCCGCTTCTCGGGTCGCAAGTTGTCCTGAGTCGCGGTCTTTCTCCTCACTCCCTTTCCATCCCCCTTATCACCATGCTCATCTGGATTGCCCTCATCATCGTCCCGATGCTCTTCGGTCTCTACGCGCAGATGCGCGTTTCGAGCGCCTACAACAAGAACGTGCAGATCCCGTCCCGGGGTCGTATCACCGGCGCGGAGGCGGCCGAGGCCGTCATGCGCTCGGCCGGTGTCACCGGGGTCGAAATCGTCCGGGTCCCGGGTCAGCTCACAGACCATTACGATCCGATCCATCGCCGGCTTGCGCTCTCAGAGATGAATTACCACGGCACGAGCCTAGCCGCGCTCGGGGTAGCCGCCCATGAGGCGGGTCACGCCATCCAGCACAAGGTGGGCTATTCGATGATGACGCTGCGCCAGACCTTGGTCCCGGCGACGCAGATTGCCGCGGGTGTTTCGAACTTTGTGCTCATTGCGGGCATTTTCCTGATCAGTACGGCGATTGGCGGGAAGCTGCTTACGCTCGGCGCCATCGCGCTTGGGGTCATCTGCCTCTTCCAACTCGTCACCCTGCCGGTGGAGTTCGACGCCAGTCGGCGGGCCCGGCAGCAGTTGGTGTCTCTTGGGGTGATCGACCGCGATGAAATGCCTGGCGTGAGTGAGACGCTGAACGCGGCGGCGCTCACCTACGTGGCGGCGTTCGTTGCCTCGCTCGGATCGCTCCTGCACATCCTCCTGCTGCTGTCTGGTCGCAAGGAGGAATGACCGCCCGGGCGCGGCGCCCCGCGCCTACGTCAGGGTGAGCAGGGCGTAGGTTCGCTTGCCCTTGCGGAGAAGGATGTAGCGGCCGAAGAGAATGTCGCCGGTCGAAACGATGCGCGACGCCTCGCTGACGCGCTGGTTGTTCACGTAGATTCCGCCGCCTTCGATGTCCTTGCGGGCCTGACCCTTGGACGGGCAGAGACCGGCGTGGACCAAGGCGTCGGCCAAGGAGAGGCCGGCTTGGATGCGGGATGTCTCGACGGGCTTTGACGGCAGTTCGCCGGCGACATCGCGGAAAAGCGACTCAGACAACCCCTCCAAGTCTCCGCCGAACATCACCTCGCTGGCGCGGATCACATCCGCGCAAACCGTCTCCCCGTGCGCGAGGGTGGTCACCTCGCGGGCGAGGGCGCGGTGGGCCTCGCGCCCGCCGGGATTCACGGCGTGCCGGGCCTCAAGCGTCTCGATGTCGCTGCGTGGAAGCAGCGTGAATTTCTTCAGGTAGCCGATGACCATGCTGTCCTCGGTGTTCACGAAGAACTGGTAGAACTTGTAAGGGCTCGTCTTCCGGGCATCGAGCCACACCGCGCCGCCCTCGGTCTTGCCGAACTTGGTGCCGTCGGACTTGGTGATCAGCGGGAACGTGAGGCCCCATGCCGGAACGCCGAGCTTCTTGCGGATCAGGTCGGTACCCGCAGTGATGTTGCCCCACTGCTCCGTGCCCCCGATTTGCAGTTCGCAATTCAGGTGCGAGCGCAGGTGGGTGAAGTCATTGGCTTGGAGTAGCTGGTAGCTGAATTCCGTGTAACTGATCCCGGACTCGCTCTCCAGGCGAGACCGCACGCTGTCCTTGGCCAGCATCGAACTGAGCGAGAAGTGCTTTCCGACATCACGGAGGAAGTCGAGGAAGCTGACCGGGGCCGTCCAGTCGGCATTGTCGACGAGTCGGGCCGGATTGTGGGGCGCCTGGAAGTCGAGCAGACGTTCCAACTGCAGCTTGATGCGGGCGACGTTGTGGCTGAGTTGCTCCCGGGTGAGCAGGTTGCGCTCGGCGGACTTGCCGCCTGGGTCGCCGATCATCCCGGTCGCCCCTCCGGCGAGCGAGATGGGGTGGTGGCCGGCCAGCTGGAAGCGCCGGAGCAGCAGTTGGGGCACAAGGTGGCCCACGTGCAGGGAGTCACCGGTCGGGTCGAAGCCGCAGTAGAGCGTGATCGGCCCCTGGGCAAGGCGCTCGGTCAGCGCGGGGAGATCGGTGCAGTCGGCGACGAGGCCGCGCCACTGGAGGTCTTCGATGAGGGACATGGCGGAGGGACGGACGGGGGAGTAACGCCGGACGGGTCGGGGCCGGCAAGAGTGTTTCTTATGGTCGCCGTGAGTCGGACAGAAAGCGGTCTTCTGGCGGGAAATCAGGGTTGCCGCATCGGCGGGGTGCATCCACGTTTGCCGTTCACGTCCGGCGCGTGCCGGTCTCCACAAAACCACAACCTGCGTCCCCCCCTCACCATGCCCATCGCCGTTGGAACCAAGGCCCCTGACTTCACGCTCAAGACCAAGACCCCGGAAGGTCTGAAGGACCTCAAGCTGAGCGAGCAACTCGCTCGCGGTCCGGTCGTGCTGTTGTTTTTCCCACTTGTCTTCACCGGAGTCTGCACGGCCGAGATGTGCGATGTGACCTCGGGCCTCGCTGAGTATGAGAAGCTGGGCGCGTCGGTCATTGCCGTGAGTGTGGACAACCCCTTTGCGCAGGAGGCCTGGGCGAAGGCGAACAACATCAAGGTGACCCTCGCGAGCGATCTGAACAAGGAGGTCACGCAGGCCTTCGGGGTGCTTTTCCGCGGCATCGCCGGCATCGGAGACTCGGCGGCGCGCGCCGCCTTCGTGATTGGAAAGGATGGGGTGGTGAAGTACGCCGAGCAGACCCCGACCCCCAAGGACCTGCCGAACTTTGCCGCGGTGAAGGCGGCGCTCGCCGGCTGAGTCGGTTCCTGCTGACGGCGACGCTGGCTGCGGGCCTCGGAGGCCCCGGGGGTACCGCCGTGTCCTGTGCGATCCTTTCCCTCGTTTCCGTCAATGTCCCTCCCGAATCCCTTCCACACGCTGGGCCAGTTCTCGGCCAACGGCGCGTCCCATTCCTTCTACTCCCTGCCGGCGCTGGCGCAGGCGGGTTTCGCGCGGGTGCCCCGCCTGCCGGTGTCGATCCGGTTGGTGCTGGAGTCGCTGCTGCGGAATTGCGACGGACGCCGCGTCTCCGAGCAGGCGATCCGCGATCTCGCGGGCTGGGGCGCGACGGCGCCGCGGACGGAGGAGATTCCGTTCGTGGTTGCGCGCATCGTCCTGCAGGACTTCACGGGCGTGCCGCTGCTCGTGGACCTCGCCGCCATGCGCGCGGCGGTGTCGCGTCTTGGGAAGAATCCGAAGATCATCGAGCCCCTCGTGCCGGTGGATCTCGTCGTTGACCACTCCGTGCAGGTGGATTTCTCCGGCAGCGCGGATGCGCTGCGGAAGAATCTGGAACTGGAGTTCTCGCGCAACCGCGAGCGGTACCAGTTCCTGAAGTGGGGCATGCAGGCCTTCGACACCTTCAAGGTCGTGCCGCCGGGCATCGGCATCGTGCACCAGGTCAATCTCGAGTACCTCGCCAAGGGCGTGCTCGCGGATCGGCGGGGCGTGATCTATCCGGACACGCTGGTCGGCACGGATTCGCACACGACGATGATCAACGGCATCGGCATCGTGGGCTGGGGCGTCGGCGGCATCGAGGCCGAGGCCGGCATGCTCGGTCAGCCGGTTTACTTCCTGACGCCGGACGTGGTCGGGGTGCACCTGACGGGCGCGCTGCGGGAGGGCGTCACGGCGACGGACCTCGCGCTCACGCTCACGCAGATGCTGCGCAAGGCGAAGGTCGTCGGCAAATTCGTCGAGTTTTTCGGCCCCGGTGCCGCGGCGCTGCCGGTGGTGGACCGCGCGACGATCGCCAACATGGCGCCGGAGTATGGCGCGACGATGGGCTTCTTCCCGATCGACGCCGAGTGCTCGAACTACCTTCGCGCCACCGGGCGCGACGAGCCGGCCGTCGCCCTCTACGAAGCCTACTACAAGGCGCAGGGCCTGTGGGGCATCCCGCAGCGCGGCGAGATCGACTACTCGACCGAGCTCTCGCTGGACCTCGGCACGGTGGTGCCGAGCGTGGCCGGTCCGAAGCGTCCGCAGGACCGCATCGAGCTCCCGAAGCTCAAGCAGGAATTCATCGGCGCGTTCGCGAAGCCGGTCACCGAAAATGGCTTTGGCAAGAAGGCTGAGGAGTTCGCCCAGCGCACGCCGGTCGCGGGCGCGGCGGATGCGACCCTCGGCCACGGCAGCGTCCTGATCGCGGCGATCACGAGCTGCACGAACACGTCGAACCCCTCGGTGATGCTGGCGGCGGGGTTGCTCGCGAAGAAGGCGGTCGAGAAGGGTCTCAGCGTGAACCCGCTGGTGAAGTCCTCGCTCGCCCCCGGCTCGCGGGTGGTGACCGATTACCTCGAGAAGACCGGCCTGCAGCCGTACCTCGACCAGCTTGGTTTCCAGACCGTGGGCTATGGCTGCACGACCTGCATCGGCAATTCCGGACCGCTGGCCCCGGCGATTGAGGAGGCCGTGGTGAAGAGCGACCTCGTGGCGGCGTCCGTGCTCTCGGGCAACCGCAACTTCGAGGCGCGCGTCCACCAGAACATCAAGAGCAACTTCCTGATGTCGCCGCCGCTCGTCGTGGCCTTCGCGCTCGCCGGCCGGGTCGACATCGACCTGACCCAGGAGCCGCTCGGCGTGGGCCGGGATGGCCGGCCGGTGTTCCTCCGCGACATCTGGCCCTCGCTGCAGGAAGTGCGCGACCAGTTGCAGGCGGCGCTCAAGCCGGAGGTCTTCCGCCGCCTCTACACGGACTTTGCGGCGCAGAATCCCAAGTGGAACGAGATTCCCTCGTCCCAAGGCGATGTCTACGCCTTCGACTCCTCCTCGACCTACATTCAGGAGCCGCCGTTCTTCGCGCAGTTCTCGATGAGCGCGGGCCGGATCGAGGAAATCCGCGGGGCGCGTGCCCTTGGCATCTTCGGTGATTCCGTGACGACGGACCACATCTCGCCGGCGGGCGCGATCAAGAAGTCGTCGCCGGCCGGTCGTTTCCTGCTGGAGAACGGCGTGACCTTCGAAGACTTCAACAGCTACGGTTCCCGTCGCGGCAACGACCGCATCATGACCCGCGGCACCTTCGCGAACGTGCGGATCAAGAACCTCATGCTCGGCGGCGAGGAGGGCGGCAACACGCTGTTCCAGCCCTCGGGCGAGAAACTCTCGATCTACGACGCGGCGGTCCGCTACGCGGAACAGCGCACCCCGCTGATCGTGCTGGCCGGCCAGGAGTACGGCACCGGCTCGTCGCGCGACTGGGCGGCCAAGGGGACGAACCTCCTCGGCGTGAAGGTCGTGGTGGCGCAGAGCTTCGAGCGCATCCACCGCTCGAATCTTGTCGGCATGGGCGTTCTCCCGCTCCAGTTCAAGGAAGGAACCACGGCGCAGACGCTGAAGCTGGACGGCACGGAAACGTACGACGTCCTCGGTCTTTCCGGAGCCCTCCGGCCCCAGCAGGACGTGACCCTCCGCATCACCCGTCGCAGCGGTGCGGTGGAGGACGTCGTGGTGCGCTGCCGGATCGATACCCCGATTGAGATCGATTATTACCAGCACGGGGGAATCCTGCCGTACGTGCTGCGGCAGATCATCGCGAAGGCCTGAATCTTCACGCGCGGCCCTGCCGCTCCGGATCCCCCTGGGTGGTCCTGAGCGGCGCGGTCCGACGTAGCCCTCTTCCATGGCGGACGTTACCCGACCGGTCTTCTTGGTGGATCCGGAGAGCGATCCGGTGGCGGTCCGCGTCGAAGGTCGGGCCTCGTTCCAGAACAGCGGAGCGCTGGAGCAATTCTGCAAGGATCGCTTGGCTCAAGGCCGGACCCGTTTCGTGATCGATTTCGCGGGCTGCACCAGCATGGACAGCACCTTCCTGGGCGTCCTGGCGGGGATCGCGATCCAGTTGCGGCGGCGGACCCCGGCGGGGTCCTTGGTGGTGGCGCGGCTCAATGCCCGGAACCTTGAGTTGGTGCGCAACCTTGGCCTGCATCGGTTGGTGACGATTGATGACGGTACGCCTCCGGCGGTGGCGGGTGGAGCCACGGTGCTGACGGAGAAAGCGCGTACGGAGATCGAGAGCGCGCGGTTGGTTCTGGCGGCGCACGAGAATCTGGTGGCGGCGGATGAGTCCAACCGGGCGCGCTTCGCCGACGTCGTGACGATGGTGCGGCAGCGCATCGATCAGGGCTGAGCGCCGGCTGCGGGCGGGGTGGGGGCGACCGAAGTGCAAATGCCGTTTGCCAGCGGGCCTGCGGACGGCTTTGGTCGGGGGAGCATGTCCGTTGCCGCCCTTGTTGACCCGCAGTCGCTCCCGACCCCGGCTGGCCATTTTGGCCGGTACGGCGGTGTGTTTGTGCCTGAGACGCTGATGACGGCGCTCTCGGACGTTGGCGCCGCGTATGCCGAGGCCCGCCGCGATCCGTCGTTTCAGGCTGAGCTCAGCCATCACCTGAAGGAGTTTGCCGGGCGCCCCACGGAGTTGTACTTCGCTGAGCGCCTTACCCAGCATTGCGGCGGGGCCCGGATCTACCTGAAGCGCGAAGACCTCCTGCACACCGGGGCCCATAAGATCAACAATGCGCTCGGGCAGGCCCTGCTCGCGCGACGGATGGGCAAGCGGCGGATCATCGCCGAGACGGGAGCCGGACAGCACGGCGTCGCCACGGCGGCGGTGTGCGCGAAATTCGGCCTCGAGTGCGTGGTTTACATGGGCGCCGTCGACATGGAGCGGCAGGCGCTGAATGTGTTCCGGATGCGGCTCATGGGGGCCGAGGTGCGTGGCGTGGAGGCGGGACAAAAGACGCTGAAGGATGCGGTCAACGAGGCGATGCGTGACTGGGTCACCCACGTGCGCGGCACGCATTACATTCTCGGCTCCGCCCTCGGGGCGCACCCGTACCCGATGATGGTCCGTGATTTTCACCGGGTGATCGGTCAGGAAACGCGCCGCCAGATCCTCGAACGGGAGGGCCGCCTGCCCGACGAGATGGTGGCGTGCGTCGGTGGCGGCTCGAATGCGATCGGATTCTTCTTCGATTTTCTGGCGGACCCGCAGGTCCGACTGATCGGCATTGAGGCGGGGGGGCACGGCATCCGCCGCGGCGAGCATGCGGCGCGCTTCGAAGGCGGGCGTCTGGGTGTGCTCCAGGGCAGCAAGACGTACATCCTGCAGAATCCCGACGGACAGATTGAGCTCACGCATTCGGTGAGCGCCGGACTCGACTACGCGGCGATCGGACCGGAGCACGCCTACTATCGCGAGCAGGGACGCATCGAATATGCCTACGCCTGCGACGACGAGGTCCTCGCGACCTTCCAGCTCGTCTCGCGCCTTGAGGGCATCCTGCCGGCGCTCGAGTCGACGCACGCGTTGGTGCACGGCTTGAAGCGGGCGCGTGAGTTGAAGCCTGACCAGATCGTGGTCATCAACCTCTCCGGCCGTGGCGACAAGGATGTGAATCAGGTCGCCCGCCTCCTGAACGTGAAGCTTTAGCCCGGAGACCCCACGCCGATGCGCAGCATGACCGGATACGGGCGGGCGTTGGCGACGGTGGGAGGCCTGCAAGTTACGGTGCAGGTCAGTGCGGTGAACCGGAAAGGGCTCGAAGTCACCTTCGCGCTTCCGGTGGAATGGGAGCCCCTGGAACCGGAAATGGGCGAGGCGGTGCGTCGGGTGGCCTCGCGTGGCAAGGTCCACGTTGCGGTGGAGGTGGAACGACCCGCCGGAGAAGCAGCGGAGACGTGGGACGAGGCGGGAGCGGAGCGGCAACTGGCCCGGTTGGAGGCGTGGTCGCGGCGGCGCGGGGTGGAGTTTTCTCCGACTCCGGAACTCCTGTGGTCGGTCCTGAGCAGCCAGCGACGTCCGGCGGGCCTGCCGGTCGTGGAGGAGGCGGGGCCGGCGGTGAGAATGGCGCTGGCGGAGGCGCTGAAGGCGTTCGCGGGAATGCGTGGGACGGAAGGAGCGGCCCTGCTGGCGGACTTCCTCGCCCGGGTGGCGATCCTTCGCCGTCATCACGCGCTGATCGCGGAGCGGGCGCCGTCGGTGGCGCCGCAGTACCGCGACCTTCTCCTCCAGCGCCTGCGGCAGGCCGGGCTGACCTTGGAACTCTCGGACGAGCGCGTGCTGAAGGAAGTGGCCCTCTTCGCGGACCGCTGCGACGTGACCGAGGAACTGACCCGGTTGGGCAGCCACTTGGATCAACTGGAAGCCTTGCTACGTTCTGACGGGGAAATCGGGCGGAAAGCAGAGTTCATCCTGCAGGAGATCGGGCGAGAGGTGCACACGATTGGCAGCAAGGCGAACGATCTGGTGATTTCCCGCTCGGTGATCGATCTCAAGAACGAGTTTGAGCGCATCCGCGAGCAAGTGGCGAACGTCGAGTAGGGGGTGCGAGCCGTCGATGGCCCGAAGGCCGGCGCGGTCGGGCTCGGGCGATTGCCCGGGCGTTTGGCCGCGGGTGAGCCTGCGGCGGTTCGGCGTCGGACGCTTAGGCGAGAGCGTCGTTGAAGTCGCCGCTGGCCCGGTATTCCTGCAGCTTGTTGCGAAGCGTGCGGATGGAGATGTTGAGCAACTCGGCGGCGCGGGTGCGGTTGCCGCCGGTGGACTTCAGGGCGGCGAGGATGGCGCGCTTTTCCATTTCGTCGAGGGGGGACCACCGTGACCTTGGCGGCGCGCGATCTCGGCGATACCACCGATGGTTTCGGTGAGATCACGGCGGGTGCCGTGACCGACCTCGGCGACATCGACCTGTCCGATATCACGACGGCGATCCAGAACGTCGCCACGTTCCGGGCGCAGAATGGCGCGGAGCAGAGCCGCCTCGGCTTCGCTTCCGAGCTGATCACCATCAACAAGGCGAATCTCGAGGCCGCTTCGAGCCGCATCGTTAATGTGGACGTCGCGGAGGAGTCGACCCAGCTCGCGCGCTGGAACACGCTCGTCCAGGCCGGCACTGCGATGCTGGCCCAGGCGAACGGTTCGGCTCAGACGGCCCTGCGTCTCCTCCAGTAAACCGCCCAGAAGACACGCCACAACGCGTCCCTGCGACGGTAGCAACCAGCCGCCCCGGTCGGATTTGACCGGGGCAGCTCTACTTTTTCCGGCCCCTTGGAATGCAGCTGCGGGTTGCCTCCCGGGCGCTTGGCTGTATCTTCAGGGTGCCTATGAAATTCCATCCGTCCCTTCTCATGGCGACTGCGGCGTTCAGCCTGACGCTGGGTTGCTCCAAGCCAGAAAGTGCTCCGGCCGCTGCGGCGACGAAGCCTGCCGCTGCAGCCCCGACCGCCGCGCCCGCCGCCGCCGCTGCCCCGGCCGCTGCGCGTGTGATCACGATCGAGGCGAACGACGCGATGAAGTTCAACGTCACGCGCATCGAGGCCGCGCCCGGCGAGACGCTCAAAATCGTCTTCAAGAACGTCGGTACCCTCCCCAAGGAGGCGATGGGGCACAACTGGGTGCTGCTCGCCAAGGGGACGGACGTCATGGCTTTCAGCACCGCAGCCATGCAGGCGCGCGCCACGGACTATATCCCGGCGGCGCTGGCCAAGCAGGTGATTGTGCACACCAAGATTCTCGGACCGAAGCAGACGGAGGAACTCACGTTCACCGTCCCGTCCGAACCGGGTGATTACCCCTACGTCTGCAGCTTCCCGGCCCACACGATGGCGGGAATGCGCGGCGTTCTGGTCGTAAAGTAACCAGCGCCTGGCGCGCTCCGCCGAACCATCGACGTGTTTTCCGGCCGGACCCTGAGGGTCCGGCCGTTTTGCTAACGGGGCGCCCGGGGCTCAGCTGAGCCGATTGACGGGCCACCAGACGTAGAGGAACAGATAGACCAGTACGCCGGTGACGCTGACGTAGTACCAGATCGGGAATGTCCAGCGGGCCCATGCCCGGTGGCGTTCGTACTGTCCCTTGATCGCGAGCAGGAAGGTGCGTGGCACGAGGTAGCCGATGGCGATCGCGAGGATGATGTGGGAAATCAGCATCGCGTAGTACACGGATCGGATGGCTCCCTCCCCGCCGAACGGGGTGTGCACGCCGCGCACCAGGATCTTGTGGGCCACGTAGCCAACAAGGAAGATCGCCGAGACGGCCCCGGCACCCAGCATGCACTTCCGGTGGGCCTCACGGTTACCCTTCCGGATGAAGACGAACCCGGCCGTCATGAGGACGGTCGCGAGGGCGTTGAGGGACGCGTTGAGCGCCGGGATGTCGTGGATGCTCATGGGGAGAAGGATGCCGTGACGAAGACGAAGCGGTCCACGACCAGCGCCCCCAGTTGCAGGGGCAGCCAGAGGATCGAGGCGTGGAACAACCGCTTGGCGGCGGCGTCGCGCGACTGAGCCCGGGCGAAAGCGAGGGCGCGGCCGACGAACCAGATCCCCAGGAGGGCGGTGACGATGAGGTAGGTCGGGGACGCAAAGCCGCGCAGACCGGGCCAGAGTGCGGAGCCGACGACCAAGGCGGTGTTGACGAGGGACCACGCGGCGACGCGGCCGCCTGCGGTGTCGCGTACCGCCAGCATCGGGAAACTCACGTGGGCGTAGTCGTGCCGATAAGTCCACGCGATCGCCATGAAGTGCGGGATCTGCCAGAAGAGGAGGATCGCAAAGAGCACCCAGCCCAACTCCGTGACCGAGTTGGCGGCGGCGGCCCAACCGATGAGCGGGGGAAAGGCGCCGGCCACGGCGCCAATCTCGGTGCTCAGCCGGGAGAAGCGCTTCG
Source organism: Verrucomicrobiota bacterium (assembly GCA_016871755.1). Taxonomy (GTDB): domain Bacteria; phylum Verrucomicrobiota; class Verrucomicrobiia; order Opitutales; family Opitutaceae; genus UBA6669. The sequence goes on from VHCJ01000013.1 coordinate 74,745, forward strand.
CCGGCGTGTAGAAAGCGAGGTATGAGACGATCGTGGCCAGGGCGAAGAACGAGGACAGTCCATTCACCTGGCGGAACAGGACCGCGAGACCGACGGTGCACAGTCCCCAACCCAGGACGAACGCCGAGCCGCTGGCGACGCGGCCGGTCGGCAGGGGGCGGGACTCGGTGCGGCGCATCTTTCCATCCGTGTCGGCCTCCATCCATTGGTTGAGTGCGGCGACGCCGGCGGCGCAGAGTGAGGTCCCGAGTAGGGCGAATCCGAAGCGCGCCGCGTCCCACGGGCTGCGCGCGGCGAGGTAGCCCACGATCGCGGTCAGCACCGACAGCAGGCTCAGCCTCGGCTTGGTCAACTCCAAGTAATCAGACCACCGGGCGGCGGGACGGACTTCGCCGGCCGCCGAAGGTTCCGTGAAGGCGGAACTCATGGGCGAGAGGAAGCGGGCGCGGCGCCTCTGGTTGCGGGAGCGTCGATGGCGTCGCGGTACGCCCACCATGCCAGGCCGAAGCAGCTTGCGAGCATCAACGCGCCGACGAGCACGTGGGCGGTGGTGACATAGGCGTGTCGGTAGGTCAGGACCGAGGCGGCTCCAAGGACGATCTGCACAACGAGGAGGAGCGTGAGACCGAGCGAAACGGCACGCGCCGCGCGGCCGGCCGCCGGATCGCGGTGAATGCGGATGGCCAGCCAGAGGATCGCGATGGACAGGACGACCGCCATCGCCCGATGGGCAAAGTGGATGCCCACCCGGAAGTTCAAGTCCGCCGGAAGCAGGTCCCCCGCCGGCGTGCTCCAAGGGAAGGTCGGGATCGCCAGCCCCGCGAAGCTGTGTCGCATGACCGCGGCGATCGCGAGTTGGGCGAGAAGGAGGAGGACGCAGGCGACCGACAGCGCGCGCCACCGGACTCCCTCCCCGGGCGTCGCCGATGCCGAGCGCTCGATCCACGGGCGGGTGACCGGGAGCACCAGGGCGAGGAGGGTGCAGATGTAGATTTGCGCGAGGCACGCGTGAGCCATCGCGAAGATCCGCCCGACGCTCGTGTTCACCGTCTCGATATGGAGGTGGTCGAGCAGGACGCGGAGGCCGCCGACGAGGGCCTGGGCCAGCACGAGCGCCACGGCGAAGACGGCCAGTCGGCGCAGCCAAGGGCGCGACTCGCGCCGGTGCATGAACACCGCGATGGCGACCGTGAGGAGGCTCATCACCCCGGCGCTCAGGCGATGCGAGTGCTCCGCAAACATCGCCAGATCGGTCAGCCAGCCCGCCGGATTAATCGACCCGTGGGAGAGGGGCCAATCCGGGAAGACCATCCCCGCACCAATGCTGGTCGTGAACGCCCCCAGCATCACGAGCACGAACACCCACGCTCCCGCGAGGGCGGTGAACCACGCGAGCGCGGGTTGATAGGCCGGAGCAGAGGAGGACGCGGACGTCGTCATGGCGGTGAAGGACTCGGGTAAGGAAGCGAGGACGCTAGGGTCGGCAAATGCGTTGACCATTTATTCCTGCGAGGCGGCGCCAGAGCATCGCGCTGCCGTCCGTTTGCGTCTCGGGGCTCGAGGAATGCAGGGCCGCGCGTTTGACGCCGGACGGTTCCGGGGTTCACGGTACAGCGCGCATGATCGCTTCGCTTTCCCGACCGCAATGGATGCAGGTGGCCTTGATCACGGCGGCCGCGCTGGCGCTGTACCTGGGCTTTCGGCTGCTGCCGATCGGCACGAATCTCAATCATATGGACTTCCGGGTGACCGGGGGCAATGCGATCGAGTTCTGCGATCCCGCCAATCCCCAGTTCATTCCCGTGATCGCCGTGCGCTCGCCGGTGTCGATGACCCTCACTTTGGAAACGCCGGCCCGCGCCGGCCAACCTTCTCGCGTCACGGTGCGGCTGGCAACGTCGACCGGCAAGCCCCTCGCGCCCCCGGACCTGCGCATCGAGCACACGCGGCGGCTCCACTTGCTCGTGGTCGACCCCTCGCTCGACGACTACCAGCACCTGCACCCCGAGCCGGGGCAGCGTCCGGGTGACTGGGTCTTCACCTTCACGCCGCGGTTTGGCGGGGAATACCGGGTATTCGCTGATTTCGTGCCGGTCGCCACGGGGCGCGGACTGTATGCGGGGACGGATTTCACGGTCGAGGGCCCCCTCCACGCGGCCGAGACGGCCCGGCCGAGTCCGTCGACCGTCGAAAGGGATGGAGTGCGCTTTCGCCTGAACGTGGGCGAGGGCGTCCTCCGCGCCGGCGTGGCGGCGGATTTGGTCTTCTCGCTGGATCGGACGGATGGCGGCGAGGTGGCGCTGGAGCCGGTGATGGACGCCTACGCGCATCTTGTCGCCTTTGATTCCGGTCGCGGCGGCTTCGCGCACTTGCATCCGATGGATGCGGGCCTCGCGCAGCCTCCGGACCGGCGTCAGCCAACGCTGCGGTTCAAGGTGACGATCCCCGATCCTGGCGCTTACGTCATCTGGGCGCAGGTCGGACTCGGAGGGAGGGACGTCTTTGTCCCCTTCTGGGTCGACGTGCAGGCCTAGCGGACCCCAGCCGCCGTCGGCTAGAACTTCAGGTGTTTGACCGTGAGTCCGCGGTTGATCAGCTGCTTGAGCGAATCGATGCCGATCTTCAGGTGGTCGGTGACGTAGCGTTCGTCGACCTCGGCATCGCTCTCCGACGTCTTCACGCCCTCGGGGGTCATGGGCTGGTCACTGACGAGCAGCAAGGCACCCGTGGGGGTTTCGTTGAAGAAACCGGTCATGAAGATGGTGGCCGTTTCCATGTCGACGGCCATGGCGCGGATCTTCCGGAGGTATTTCTTGAACTTGTCGTCGTGTTCCCAGACCCGGCGGTTGGTGGTGTACACCGTACCGGTCCAATAGTCCCGGGCGTGATCGCGGATGGTGGTCGAGATGGCCTTTTGCAGCGCGAACGCGGGAAGGGCGGGAACCTCCGGGGGAAAGTAGTCGTTGCTGGTGCCGTCCCCGCGGATGGCGGCGATCGGGAGGATCAGGTCACCGATCTCGGCGCGGTGCTTGATGCCGCCGCACTTGCCAAGAAAGAGCACCGCCTTGGGATCGATGGCGCTGAGCAGGTCCATCACCGTGGCGGCGGTGGCGCTGCCCATGCCGAAGTTGATGATGCTGATCCGACCCGCGGTGGCGCTCGGCATCGGCTTGTCGCGACCCCGGACGGGAACGCGGTGCCACTGCGCGAAGAGCTTCACGTAGCGGTGGAAATTGGTCAGGAGGATGTAGTCCCCAAAGCCATCCAGCGGCACTCCGGTGTAGCGCGGGAGCCAGTTGCGGACAATTTCCTGTCGCGTCTTCATGGGAGGGAGGGAGCCGGTTGTGGCGTGGCCACCGGGATGCCGCGGACTATGCGTCGGCCAAGGCGTTGGCGGTATTCAGGTGCTCCGCGCCGGTGAAGCGTTCGGACTGCTCATCGGCGTGGTAGCTGGAGCGGACCATGGCGCCGCTTTCCACGACCCCGATGCCGAGGGAGAGACCGAACGCCTTCCACTGCGCAAACTCGTCGGGAGGCACCCAGCGGTGCACTTTCCAGTGCTGCGGTGTGGGCTGGAGATACTGCCCGATCGTGAGGATGTCGGTGCGGTCGGACGCGATGTCCCGCAGGGTCGTTTCGATCTCGGCCGTCTCCTCGCCGAGGCCCAGCATGATGCCGGTCTTCGTGGTGAACCCGCGTGCCTTGGCGTGGCGAAGCACGAGGCGGGAACGATCATAGCGGGCCTGCACGCGGACCGGACGCTGCAGACGCTCCACCGTTTCGAGGTTGTGGTTGAAGATGTCCGGCTGTGCATCGAGCACGATGTCCACGTGGTCGAGTCGGCCCTTGAAGTCGGGGACGAGGACCTCGATCGCGGTGTTCGGGTTGCGATGGCGGACGGCGCGAATGGTGGCGGCCCAGACCGATGCTCCCCCGTCCGTGAGTTCGTCGCGGGCCACGCTGGTCAGCACACAGTGGCGCAACCCCATCGTGGCCACCGCCTCGGCGACGCGGGCCGGTTCGCCGAGGTCCAATTCCGTCGGTCGACCGGTCTGGACGGCGCAGAAGTTGCACGAACGGGTGCAGATGTTCCCGAGGATCATCAAGGTCGCCGTCCCCCGCGACCAACACTCGCCGAGATTTGGGCACTGCGCACTCTGGCAGACCGTGTGCAGTCGGTGTTCATCCACCAACTTGCGGACCGCGGTGTAGCCGGGCCCGCTGGGTAGTTTCGCGCGAAGCCAGGATGGTTTGCGTGACGTTTCCATCGTGTGGCGAGAACGTGGGGTCACGACGCGCTTTCCGCCACGAAAAACACACCGACGCGGGGCGTCCTGGTTCGGGTGTTCGTCATTGATTATATAAACATTTCTGCTTCAGCACTTAAAGTAAAAAATGGAATCGTGGGCTCAGGGGTGTCCCGGCTCGCTCGTTCCTCGTCTGAGCGGAGCCGTCAGCCGTCCGTGCCGCCCTCGGCGAAGCCCGTCCAGGCCGACTGGAAGGCTCGGATGAACGCGGCTTGGGTTTCGGCGAAAGACGGGGGCTGCGGGAGTTCGCGGGCAAGGGAGGTCACGGAACC
>VHCJ01000014.1 GCA_016871755.1 Verrucomicrobiota bacterium
GAGCCGGGCCTTCCCTCCGCCAGGGATGGACAACCAGCGTCAGTCGTATCAACCTCAACCCATCACCCAGACCGAACTTAGGGGTGGCTCGAAAATCCGTACCCCGTCACGCCTATCTGAATATCAAAGGAGGCAGCCTGTCGCATAACATTCCCAACGAGGTCTCGGACACCGTCCTCCTGTCGAGCCGCGGCGGCTACCGCTACGACCGCACGTTCATGGAAGCGCTGGTGCGCCCCGGCACCGAAGAAGGAAACTGGGTCTCGCGCAACGGGATCGCGGTCACGGGCATCATCCAGACGGGACCGAAGGAAATGTCGTTCTTTGTGGCTCAGCATTACGCCCAGCCGACGGCCTATGTGAAGCGCTTTGCGCTGAGGCTCGACGGCCTCGCCTCGGTCAATGCCCCGTATGCAGGAGGCGAGATGGTGACGAAGCCGATCGTCGTGGGAGGTCGCGACCTGGTCTTGAACTATGCCACGTCCGCGCCTGGAGAGATCCGGGTGGAACTACAGGAACCCGACGGGGAACCCATTCCCGGGTACTCCTTGCTGGATGGCGCCCCCATCGTCGGTGACAGCGTGGCTCAGGCGGTCACGTGGAAGCTCAAGACCGATCTCTCCGCCCTGGTTGGCAAACCCGTGCGCATCCGCTTCGTCATGAAGGACGCGGACCTCTACTCCCTCCGCTTCCGGAATTGAATCCGCCGCGCGCTTCTCCGCGGCTGCGTTGCCCTGATGCATTCCTTCTAACCATGAAATCCCCCGCCTTCACGTCTCGCCGTTCGTTCCTGCCTGCCTTCGCCCTCGCGAGCGGGCTCGCCCTTGCCAGTCTCTTGGGATCGCGGATCTCCGCTGCTGAGGGGCGAGCGGCATTGAGCGAGTCGGGCTTTGTGCTCCCGTCGGGTAGTCCGACCCGTTTCGAGCGGCTGATCTTCCTCGCCGTCGACGAGCGTTCGCTCCCCATTCGCGACAATCTCGCTCTTTTCCTGAGCAAGCCCGAAGTCATCCGCGCCCCGGTGCTGGCGCCGGCGACATCACCGACCGCGCCCGACAACAGCGCGGCGCACTTCAACGGCACCGTGATCTACGAGGATGGGCGGTACCGCATGTGGTACTATGCAATCGGGTACGTCTCCGGAACCGCCCGGGGCAAGTCGGGAGAGTTCGGAATCAGCCCGGTCTGCTACGCCGAAAGCTCCGATGGGATCAACTGGACGCGGCCGAACCTTCGGCAGGTTGAGTGGCGTGGCACCTGGGACAACAACTGCCTCGCCATCGGTCCGGAGCCCATCCTTGGCAGCAACTGTTGTTCGGTGATCCGGGACGACGAGGATCCGCGCCCCGAGCGCCGTTACAAGATGGCCTTCGGGTTTCAGGACAAGGCGCGCAACATGTCGCGGGCGGGCACCGCGGTGAGCCCGGACGGAATCCACTGGACGCGCCTGCCCGCGGACGCCTCGGGGCCGAACTTTGCCGAGATCGGGTCCCTATATAAGCACGGCGGGAAGTACTACCTCAACAGCCAGATCCGCGGTTGGGGCGAGGGGGATCGGCCGGAGGGGCGTCAGGCTTATGTTTGGATTTCGACCGATTTCGAAACGTGGCTGCCCGAGCCGGCGGCCTCGTTCAAGGTGCCCGAGCCGATTGCGTCCTCGGGTTACGGAACGCATGGACTCCCGCCCGCGAACTACACGCAGGTTCACCTCGGCGTTGGAGCCACTTCGCTGGGTAACGTCGCGATCGGATTGTGGGGCATGTGGAACAACCGGATCCCGAACTGGGGTGAAGGTGGGATCGACTGCCACCTTGGCCTCGTGGTCAGCGAGGACGGTATTCACTTCGACGAGGTGGCGAAAGGCATCCCCTACATCCGCAGCGACGAGTCGCCGGCTGACCCGGTGCCCGGGAAGAATTATCCCACCATCCTCCATCAGTCGAACAGTATGTTCAACGTGGGGAACCAGACGCTCATCTTCCACGGACGGTGGCGGAACGTCGATTTCCAGAAGCTAAAGGGCGCGGTCCGTATGCAACACCTCGCCGAGAACTACTGGGGCGCGGTGGCGCTGGCGCGCCTCCCTCGCGACCGCTGGGGCGCGCTGGCGCTGGCGGGCGCGAACCCCTGGAGTGGCGTCAAGACCGCTGGCGCGGTGTGGACGCGGGCCCTGACGCTGCCGGCGTCGGCGGTGAGTCGCCTCACGCTCAACGCCAGCGACCTCGCCGGCTTGAGGATCGAGGTGGCCGACGACAACTTCCGGTCAATTCAGGGCTTCAGCGACGGACGCGCGAGCGGTGCCAGCGATCAGTTCGACGCCGAGATCAAGTGGGGAAGCGCCAGTCTGGCGGACCTCGCGGGCCGGACCGTGCGGTTTCGCGTCCACTTTAAGCGCAGCGAAGGTACCTATCCTCGGCTCTATGCCCTCAATCTGTCCACGAAGTAGACGGTTTGCCCGGCTGCCGTTCGGTCTCCTGCTGCTCGGCCTTGCGCTGGCATCTAGCGCAAGAGGGAAGTCGTCCGACCTCGAGACTCGGTTCTCGGTGCTCAGTGGTGCGGAGCAGGTCGGTGTGACGGTGCTGGAGCCAGGTCCCGATCGCGTCGCGACGGATGCCCTGCTGCTGCTGAACTTCGCGACGGATCGCACTACCTCTCTTCGTGATCCGCTGTACGGCGACCCCGTGCGACGGTTTCTTGCGGCCGGTCATCGGGCAGCCAGCTTCGATGTGCCCGCGCACGGAGAGCGCATTGATGCGGCGGGGAAGGGGATCGAAGGACTGCGGGAGCGGCTGCTCGCGGGTCGGGATCCCTTTGCGGGCTTCGTCGCAGACGGTCGTGCGGTGATCGACGAGTGCATCCGCCGTGGTCTGGCTCGCGCTGGGCGGATCGTTGTGTGTGGGAATTCCCGCGCCGGCTATTGCGCATTGCGACTCGCGGCGGAGGACCCTCGAGTCAGCGCGGTCGCCGGCCTGGCGCCCGTGACGGATTGGCGGGAGCTCCGTGAATTCTCGCGGGTGCAGGAGAACCTGGCGGTGGCGGCGCTGGCCCTGGATCGCTTCGCGGAGACGCTGGCCGGGCGACCCGTGTATCTCGTGCTCGGCAACGCCGATCGCCGGGTGGGAACCGCCGCGTTTGCGAGGCTCGTGCACAGACTCACCGAGGTGGAGGCGGCGCGCGGACTGGAGCAGTCGGCGCTTTGCCTTCTGATCGTCGACGACTCACCCGGGCACACGCTGGCGGACCGCTGGAGCGCGGAGGCGGCCCGTTTCTTGATTGCACACGGGGGGAAGTCGGATTTCGCGACCAATCGGAACTAGTCCATGAAAATTGTTGATGTTCGTACGACGCTGCTGACCGGGCCCTCGACCCACGATCCCTTTCTGCGCGAGGCGCGTAAGCTGCGGAGCGCGGCGTTCGTCGAGGTCATTACGACTGATGGCCTGATTGGCGTCGGTGAGACCTACGCTGGCTACGCCTGCCCGGAGGTGATTCCGAGCATCGTCGACTTTTTCCGGCCCATCCTCGTCGGCCAGACAGTGGACGATATCCCCGCACTGTGGCGACGCATGTACCGGTGCGGTAACTCGTGGTGCCGCGTTGGACTCGGTACGGCGGTTCTCTCGGGTATCGAGGCTGCGCTTTGGGACCTGAAGGGCAAACGGGCCGGCCTGCCGGTGCATGCACTGCTTGGAGGAGCCAAGCATGACAGGCTCCCTTGCTACGCCACTGGAGGACCGGCGAACTATCCCAAGGAGAATCTCGGGCGGAAGATCGACCACTATTTCAGCCTTGGGTTCCGGGGCATCAAGGTCGCCGTCGGCAGCTTCGCTCGCGATGGCGGGTGGTACACACCGGAAAGCGAGGCGGAGGCGGTCGACTTTGAGGCCGACAAACTGCGTTTCATGCGGGAGCGCGCCGGGAAGGATGCGTGGATCATGCTCGACGCCCACATGGACAACAAAGAGGGGGCAATCTGGTCTCTCGAAACCTGTGTGGCGGTGGCACGCGCGCTCGAGCCCTTCGACCTTTTCTTCTTCGAGGAACTGCGGCCCTACACGGACCCGTGGGGGTATGCCGAGTTGTGCCGCCGGACGAGCATTCCGATCGCGGGTGGCGAGTTCCTCACGGCAACCTATGAATGGAGAGTCTTTTCGGAGCAGGACTGCTTCGATATCGGGCAACCCGACGCCTCCTTCACGGGGGGACTGGGGGAGTTCCTCGCGGTCGCCGGAATGCTCGGCGCCCGGGGCAGGCAGGTCGCCACTCACGCGTGGGGCGCCGGCGCCTCGCTCATGCAAAACGTTCACGCAGGCTTCGCCGCGGCCAACACCTGCATGCTGGAGGTTCCCCCGGACTACGGGCCCCTGCACTCCGAATTGATCGATGGCGGACTGATCCTGCGCGACGGCTTTATCCTTCCGCCCGAAAGGCCCGGGCTCGGCATCAGGCTGACCGACGACATCCGTCGCCGCTTCCCCTTCCGGCCAGGTTCGGGGGAGTTCATCAGCGTGCCCGGGAAAATCCTCAACGACGATCTCCTCCCATGAACATCCTCATCGATCTGGTGCCTCATGTCCCGGCCCTCCAGGCCATCCGCGCATCGGGTCGTCACACGCTGGAGGTGATGGACCCGCCGTTGGAGCAGCGGAGGCGAATCGATCCCGCCCGGCTGCAAGAGGTTGAGGTCCTGCTGTGCACGTTTCCCCCGGAGAACTTTGCCGACCTGCCGCGCCTGCGTTGGATCCAGTTGTCATCGACTGGCTACAGCCAGCTCTTCGGGCTGGGGCTGGCGGCCCGCCGCATTCGGGCGACCAATTCCCGCGGCTGCTTTGATTGCCCGATCGCGGAGTGGAACGTGGCGATGATCGTGAATCTCGCGCGTGACCTCCGGCAGATGATCCGCAACCAGGACGCGGCGGTGTGGGACCGCTCCGCCCGTTTTCAGCGCGAGGTTCGCGGCCTGACCGTCGGCCTTTGGGGCTACGGCGGAATCGGACGCGAAACCGCGCGTCTGTGCCGTGCGCTCGGCTTGCGCGTGCACGTGCTGACGCGGCAGGGAGTTTCTGATCGCGGGGATACCTATCTCGTGCCGGGAACCGGCGATCCGACGGGCACGTTGCCCGACCGTACTTTCCGGGCGGGGGAGGAACTCGAGTTTCTTGCCGGCCTCGACTTCCTCGTGATCGGCATGCCCCTGACCAAGGCGACCGACGGGCTCATCGGTGAGCGCGAGCTGCGCGCGCTTCCCCCGCACGCGTTCGTGCTCAATCCCGCGCGCGGCCCGATCATCCAGGAGGCTGCGCTCCTGCGGGCGCTGCGCGAGGGTTGGATCGCCGGGGCGGCGCTCGATACGCACTACGCCTATCCGCTTCCCGCGGAGCATCCGCTCTGGCGGATGAACAACGTGATCCTCACGCCGCACATTTCCGGCTCGGGCCTGAGTCCGCACTTCCTTGAGCGTGTCTGGGACATCTTTTCGCTCAACCTTGAACGAATGGAGCGGGGACAGCCGCTCCTGAATGAATTGTCCGCCGACCAACTGGCGGGCGGTTGAACTCGCACCCCGTCCTTTGCCTCTCACGATCATGTTTCGCCGCCCCCGATTACTCGCCTCATTCGCCCTCGCCCTGCTCCCAGCCTTGCCGCTGGCATCGCAGTCCACGGTCCGCTTCGAGGAGAAGCTTATCTGGAACGACTACACCTATGGTTTCGGCGTTCAGGCGGCCGATCTCGATGGCGACGGGTTCGTCGACCTCGTGACGGCTGACACCTCCGGCTTCGTCCAAGCCGAGGCGTACGCGGGAGAGCCTCCGGGCAGCGGACCGACGGATGCTGGAATCCGGCGGCCGGCGATGTCGGGCGGACCCTCGCCGCGCAACAGCCATGTGTATTGGTTTCGCAATGACGGACGCGGTGGGTTCGAGCGCCGCTACATTGTCCGCGATGATCCCAATCGCCGGTTGGAGCGGCATGTGATTGTGGACCTGAATGGTGACCGACGTCCTGACGTCATCATGGTGGACAACTTCCTCGGCGACATCGTTTGGTTCGAGAATCCAGGATCCGACGCCCTCAAGCGCGGGGACCTTTGGCGGAAGCGCTTCATTTCCAAGGGAGGCATGTTTGGATCGGTGGACGTCACGGTGGCGGACTTCGACGGCGACGGTTTGCTCGACGTAGTCGGTGCGGGCTGGCGGCTGGGAAACTGCTTCACGTTCTTCCGGAATCCCGGCCCACTCTCGGCGGCGGAGTGGCCGGGAGCGGTGATCGACAGTGGTTTTCCGGGTGCGTCCTGCGTCGTGGCGGGTGACATCGACGGCGACGGCCGGGGCGACGTGCTGGCGACGAGTCGGGACTCGCGGGCGGTGATGTGGTATCGAGCGCAATCCGGTCCCGGCGGCCTCGTCTGGCGCCGAAACGTGATCGATCTCACCCCGAGTCCCGAGCCTGTTTTCGCGAAGCTCGCGGATCTCAATCGCGACGGCCGATTGGACGTTGTGCTCGCGTGGGGCGGATATCTCTCCATCCCGGAAGGCAAGCCCCGCCCTGGTTCCGTGGTGTGGTATCGCAACGCGGGAGTCGCGGATGACCGGGTGCAGTGGAGCAAGCACGTCATCAGCCATGAACTGCCCGGGGCGGTCGATGTTGTTGTCGCCGACTTCAATGGTGACGGTCGCGACGACGTGGCGGCGCTCGGTTGGATGCCGGGAGAGATCGCGTGGTTCGACAACGCCGGCGATCCTGCGGGCCGCTGGCGGAAGCACTCCGTGAAGACCAACTATCCCAACGCCAACCAGATCATCGCCGCTGACTTCGATCGTGACGGTCGCCTCGACCTCGCTGCGATCGCCGACTACGGAGCGATGGAGCTGAGTTGGTGGCGCAACGTCCCATGAGTCGACTCCGCCGGATCCTTCCGCCTTCGGTCAACTGCTCGCGCGCGCTGATCGAATCCGAATTTCCTCACTTCTCCAATCTCGTCTCCATCGTCCTCTGCCGATCCGGCCCTTCGAACCAGATCAGCCCCTCCCATCTGAGTCGTCGAAGACTGTCCACATCCCCATCCTGATCCTTTTTCCCAAACCCTCAGCCTCTTCCCCATGTCCAAGAAACTTGTCCGTCTGAATCGAAAGAACCTTCGCGGAGTCTGGTGTGCCTTGATCGTTCCGTGGAATGCCCGCGGAACCGTGGATGCGCGCCGCTTTGCCCGTGAAATCCGGGCCTACCGGGGCACTGGGGTGCATGGGGTCTACACGGGAGGCACGACCGGAGAGTTCTACGCCCAGTCCGATGCGACCTATGAGCGGATTACGGAGATCGCCTGTGAGGAGGCGCACGCCAGCGGCCTGCCGATCCAGATTGGGGCCACGGCTTTGAGCACGCTGACGGCAAGGCAGCGCATCCGTCATGCCGTGAAGTCCGGGGCGGACGCGATCCAGATCGCGCTGCCCTGCTGGCTGGAACTCAAGGATGACGAGGTGCTCCGGTTTGTCCGGGAAATCGCGGACGAAGCGGGATCGACGCCGATCGTGCTGTACCTGACCAGTCGCTCGAAGCGGAAGGTCGCCCCGCCGCTGTTCGGCGAACTGGCCGCGGCAGTCCCGACCTTTATCGGCACAAAGGACACGGGCAGCGACCTTGAGACGGTCCGTGCGCTCCTGCAGGCGGCGCCGGAGGTGGCGATTTTCGGTGGAGAGGACTTTTATGAACGCATTCCGGTGGGTGGTCGAGGAGGGTACTGCTCGATCACTGGATTCAATGCCCGCAAAGTCGTGGAACTCTACGAACTCTGCGCGGCGGGTCGCATGGACGAGGCGAAGCCGTTGGCCGATGCGATCCACCGCTATCTGTACGAGGCGTTGATTCCGCTGGTCAAGGAGCAGGGACTCTGGGACTCAGCGGTCGATCGAATCCAGCGCGTAGCGGGTGGGGTGGATGTCGGCGTCGCCTGCCAGTCTCCCTATCGCAGCGGCACGGCGGCGCACGTCCGGCAGGTAATCGCGTGGGTCCGCAAGCACACCCCCGAGTTGCTGCCGGACCACCTCCGATGATGCCCATCACGAGCCGTTTCCTTGGCGCACGCTGGCTCCTGCCCGCGATGCACCTCGTCCCCCATCCAGTTCGGCGCTGGCTATGATGTCGCCGCTGCATCAACCCAGAGAAGTCCTTCCATGAGCTATCAGATCGAATTCGAAACCACGGTGTGTCGCATGCCGCCGGGCACCGCCTTCAGCGCCGTCGCGGGTCCGCGGGTCGTGCGCACCTCCGACGGCGGGCTCGCGTGCTCGTTCGTCGCCCAGTCAGGGCTCGGGGTGAATGACTTCACCCCGATGCTGGCCCGCTCGGTCGACGGCGGTCGGAGTTGGGGCGAGGCGAGTCCGCTGTGGCCTGACCTCATCGGGAAGTACTCGATCTTCGGCTCGATGAGCCGGGGTCTCGGCGGGCGCCTCCGTTTCTTCGGCTCGCGTACGGTGATCGCGGCTCCGGGAGAACTGTTCTGGTCCGATGCGCTGCAGGGCCTGAAAGCCAACGAACTGATCTGGTCGGAGTCTTCCGATGACGGTCGTACCTGGGCGGCCTTCCGGGTCATTCCACAGCCGGTGCCCGGCAGCGCTGAGGCGCCGGGCGCGCTGTGCGAGACGCAGACCGGAGGCTTGGTCTGCTGCTACGCGCCGTACCGCACCTTTGATCCGGCGGTGGTCGTGGAGACCAACCAGATCGTTTCCCTTGCGAGCGACGACGGCGGCAAGACCTGGCGGGCGGCCCGAATGGTGACGTTCCCGAACCCCAAGGCGAACGGGGCGGAGGCGTGGGTGGTGGAACTCTCGGACGGACGCATCCTTGGGACCGCGTGGCACATCAATCCCGGCGTCGACGAGCCAAACGCCTTTGCGCTGTCGCCGGACGGGGGCTTCACGTGGGGCGCGACGCAGTCCACCGGCATCCTCGGTCAATCGACCGCGCTGGCACCGTGGCGCGAGGGCGAGGCACTGTTCATCTACAACCAGCGGCGCCACGGCGACATCGGAGTCTGGCTGGCCCGCGTGCGGCCGGAGGGCGGTCGCTTCGGCGTGGCGAGCAACGCCCGGGTCTGGGCCGCGCCGCGCCCGGCGCAGGACCCGACGAAGACGACGCATGAGAGCTGGACCAACTTCTCGTTCGGCGAACCGGCGGCCGTGGTGCTGCCGGATGAATCGGTGTTCGTCGTGCTGTGGACCGCGCCCGCCAGCGGCGGCGGCGAAATCCGCGGCGTCAAGGTGCGGCTGAATTCCGCGTCGGTGAACACGCTGTAGCTTCGGACTCTCTTTCAGATCCTCGATCCTTCGCTCTCTATATGACCTCGCGCACACCTCCTCGAATCCCGTTGTCGCTCCCTCGGACCATGCCGATCGGCACGTGCCGTCGAATCACTGTTCTCACTCTGGCATCCCTCTCGGCCGTCTTCGGTCAAGGCGCGCGCCCGGTGGAGGATCGCCTGCAACCCCTGGTCGACGCGACCCTCGTGGCCAGTGCGACCGGTGCCCGCCTCGTGCAGCATGCTCCGGTCTCCGGCGGCATCGCCCTCCGGTCGGAGCGTCCGTGGGAGGGTGACACCTTCTACATCAGCTCCGTTCACCGGCAGGACGGCGTTTACCGCATGCTCTACCGCGGCGTGGACAAGCGCACGGACAGCGAGACGTATCACCTCTGCCTCGCGACCAGCAAGGACGGGATCACGTGGGAGCGCCCCTCGCTCGGCCTGATCGACTTCGATGGCTCGCGCGACAACAACATCATTTCGGACGGGCGGGGCCAGCGGCTCGGCATGGGTTTCACCTTCCACGATCCGCGGCCGGGGGTGCCGGCCAATGAACGCGTGAAGGCGTTCGTGTGGTCGGACGGCAAGCGGTACTACCATTACTCCGCGGGCCGCCCGGAGCGGAAGCTCGTTGTTCTGGGGTCCGCCGACGGAGCCGCGTTCCACGAAACGACCATCCAGTCGAAGCTGTCCAGCGATCGGCCCAACGCCTTCGACGGTGGGAGCATCTTCTGGTCCGAGGCCGAGCAACTCTTCGTCGGCTATTTCCGCTGGTGGGATCGCGACGCGAAGCCGCATGCGCGCTCGCTGCAGGACTGGATGTTGCCCCAACTCGGCGACGGTGTGCGTTCGGTGTTTCGCTCCACCTCGAAGGACCTGGTCGAGTGGTCGCCGGAGCAGTCGATGTCGTACGGTGACACCCCGCGGGAACACTTCTACGAGAGCGGAACGCATCCCTACTTCCGTGCGCCGGATCTCTACGTCGCGCTGGCGAACCGCTTCAATCCCGGACGCCGCTCTCTCAGTCTCGAGGAGGAGAGGGAGCTCGCCATCCGCAGCGTCCCCGGCTCGCGCCAGCGCCGACTCACCTTCGCGAGTGACGCAAATGACCTGATTCTCCTCGTGACCCGCCCCGGGAGCGATGTCTACCAGCGGCCGTTTCTCGAGGCGTTCATGCGTCCGGGCGCCAACCCCGGCAACTGGGCCTCGCGGAGCAACTACCCGCCGCAGCACGGCGGACTGTGGCAGACCAGCCCGACGGAGATGTCGTTCCTCGTGACCCGGCAGCACTTCCAGCCGGCGAACCACCTCGAGCGCATGGTCCTGCGTCTCGATGGCTTTGCCTCGATGAACGCCGGCTACGCAGGCGGCGAATTCGTGACTGTTCCCCTCACGTTCCGCGGCGACGAGCTCCAGCTGAATTTCGCCACGAGCGCGGCGGGTGAAGTGCGGGTGGAGCTGCAGGACGAGAAGGGAAACCCGCTGCCGGGCTTTTCGCTCGATGACTGCGACCCGCTCATCGGCGATCGCATCGCGCATCGCGTGAGCTGGCGGGGGAGGGAGTCGGTGAGTGGCTACGCCGGCCTTCCCATCCGACTGCGCATCCAGCTGATCGATGCGGACGTTTACTCCTTCCGCTTCACTCGGTGAACCCTGACTCGCTTTCCCTTCTTCCCCCGCATGACCACCTCGACTCCTTTCCCCCGGCTTCCCGCCCTCGACGCCCACGGGCACTACGGCACGTATCACGACGCGAACCGGCTGCTCTCCGAGTTCTCGAGCGCCTCCGCGGCCGAAGTGGCGCAGCGCGCCCGGGCGTGCGGGGTGACGTGGACCATCGTGTCCCCGCTCGCCGGCCTGTTCCCGCGCGGTCGGAATCAGTCTGTGATGGCCGCCAACGAAGCCGCCCACTGCGATGTGCAGGCGACGCCCGGCCTGCTTCAGTATGTCATCGTGAATCCCCTCCAACCGGAGACGTACGACCAAGCGCGGCGAATGCTCAAGACGCCTTGGTGCGTCGGCATCAAGGTTCATCCGGAGGAACATACCTACCGCATCTCCGACCATGGCGACGAACTCTTCGCGTTCTTTGAGGAGACCGGCGTGCCAGTGAAGGCGCACAGTGGCTGCCCGAACAGCTTGCCCGAGGACTTCGTGCCCTTCGCCAATCGCTTCCCGCGTGCCCGGGTCATGCTGGCGCACCTGGGCAACGGGGCGGGTGCGGGTGGACGCGTGGATCTGCAGGTGCGGGCCGTGCAGGCGGCTCGTCACGGCAACCTCTGGATCGACACCTCCAGCGCCCGCAGCATTCTCCCTAGGCTAGTGGAGTGGGCGGTGGAGGAGGTGGGGGCGGAGCGCCTGATCTTCGGCAGCGACACGCCGCTGTACCACGTGGCGATGCAACGGGAGCGCATCGAGTGCGCGGAGATCTCCGAAGCAGACCGTCGACGGATCCTGTGGGACAACGCCCTCGCCCTGTTCGGGTTGGAGCGACTTCGCGACCAAGCGGGTTGATTGTCCGGCTGAACGTAACCCGCCGCCATCATGCGTACGATCGACCTTGCGGTCGTTGCGATCTACCTGATCGCGACCATCGCCCTTGGCATCGCGTATCGGGGACGAACCGGGGCCGTGGATGAGTACTTTACGGCGCGGGGCATGTTCCGGGGTCGGCTTGGAGAAATCCTGATTGGCCTGAGCATCGCCGCGACGTTCATGTCCGGCATCAGCATCATCGTCTATGTCAGCGCCGCTTACAGCGATGGGGCGAAGATCGGACTCGGCCTGATCTGCCTACCGATCGCCTGGTGGGTTCTCATCCACTGGTTCCTGCCGCGCTACCTGGCGGCGGGTGGGGTCCATGCGTACGACGTGGTCGAACGGCGCTTCGGCTACCCGGTGCGCGTGTGCCTGTCCGTCATGTTCTTCCTCCTTCGCGTCGGGTGGATGGGCGTGATGCTCTATGTGCCAACGTTGATCATCATCGGGTCCACGGGACTTTCGCCGCAATGGTTCTGGCCGATCGTGCTGGTGATCGGGTTGTCCTCGACGGTCTACACGGTGATCGGGGGCATTCGCGGCGTGATCGTCACGGATGCGTTGCAGTTCATCGTCATCATGGGAGGGATGCTACTGATCGTCGTCTTGCTGCTGGCGCGGTTGGATCTGCCATGGACGGCCCTGTGGGCCGACTGGGCGGAGCGGGGACGGCTCCAAGTGCTCGATTTCTCGCTCGATCCGACCAAGTCGCTGACCTTTTGGACGGTGGTGCTGGGCATTTCGGTGGCGAACCTCGGATCCTACCTCGCGGATCAGATGTCGCTGCAGCGCTACCTCGCCGCCGAATCGATTCCGGCTGCCTCGCGTGCCTTCACGGTGAACGCGGTCGGCGTCGCCATTGTGATCGTGACGCTGGTTTTGGCGGGGTTGCTGCTGTCGACTTGGTACCAGCGGCACCCGGACCCTACCTTGCCGGTCAAGGCGGACCATGTGCTGGCGTTCTTCATCGTCCGGGAGTTGCCGCCTGGGGTGGCGGGCGTACTGATCGCGGCGATCCTTGCGGCGACGATTAGCAGCATGACGAGTTGCATCAATTCACTCGCCGGCATCATCACCACGGATTGGCTTGTCCGGTGGGGGCGACGCCGGTCGGCGGAAGAGAGCTATCGCCTCGGCCGCTGGATCAGCCTGCTGATCGGCGTGGGGGCAACGCTGCTGGCCGGCTTCGCCGAGAATCTGGGATCCGTCCTCGACGCTCAGGCGAAGGTCATGGGCGCGTTCCTCGGGCCGATGCTGGCTTGCCTCGTTCTGGCAGTGGGGCGACGGGAGCGCCGGGGATGGACGGTGCTGGCTGGCATCTCGGCGGGCGTAGTCGCGGGGTGGATCGTCGCCGCGCTGCCGGTAGCAAGCCTATGGGTTCCGCCCGTCTCGTTCGGTGTCGCGATGGCGGTGGCCGCGGTGTTCCGGCCGGTTGCTGCGGAGGCTTTACCTCCGGCGAGGGGAAATACACCGACCTGAGGGCGCGTCGGCGGATCGGCTCCGTCGCTGCGAGGGCAGTGTCGGCGGCCCCGACTAGATCCCGAGGGCGCTCATCTGTGACGCCTCCTCGCCGAGCATGCGCTTGATGCTATGATCGAGGATGTCTTGGATGTGAGCTTCCATCGCCGCGGTCGCCGCGACGGCATCGTGGGTCGCGATGGCATCGTGGATCCGCTGATGCTCGGCCAAGGTCTTCTGCGTCTCCGCGAGGTAGTCCGGGATCTCCGCCGTGTAGAGCGGGGTGATCCCGCCCACGACGCGGTTGATGAGCCGTAGGCGGACGATCTCCGTCTTGAGCAGGGAATTATGTGCGGCGTTCATCACCGCCACGTGGAAGCGGATGTCGACGCGGGCGAGGGCGCTCTTCAGTTCCTCGGTTGGCTCGCGCAAGGCCTCTCGGCCGGCGGCGGCGGCGATCTCCAGCATCTCATCATGCGCCGCGCCAATCTCCCGACGGTCATCGTCGGTGTGCTCGATCGCCGCCAGACCCGCCGCATTGCTCTCCAGGACCTTCCGCATCCAGCACAACTCCTTGAAATCCTTCAAGTCCATGAACTTCACCATCGCTCCGATCTTCGGGCGAATCACCACCAACCCGTCCGTTTCCAACTGGCGCAAGGCGTCATGAATCGGCGTCCGACTCACGCCGACCTCGGACGACAACGCGTTCGCGCTTAGATTCGTCCCGGGGGCGTAGGTGCCATCCAGTATCTTATTGCGGATGAAGGTGTAGGCTTTGCTGGTGCTATCGATCCTCATCTCGGGGAATGTTCGGGTTCGCGCAGGGGCGAGGCAAGGGGAAATCCCGCGCGGTCGGGGATGCCGCAGCCGGCGTCCCATCCTCGGGCAGGGAGGAAGTCGTCGCCGGCGGCGGAGGCCGACGACACTACGGACGACGGTAACGGCAGGGCGGGGTGGCGCGGTTCCGGAGGCGGGGCTCAGTTCGTGATGTCGAACGTCGTGCTCCGCTCGCGGATCGGAATGTACGCCTTGTACCACGCTTTCTGGGCGTCGCTGCCGGCGTAATCCTTGAGGGCCTGCTCGCTGGCAAATTCCATCACGAAGGCATTCGCGGCACCGCCCTGAACCTTGATCGACCGGGTCCAGACGCGGGTGATGCCCTTGAACGACTGGGGCAGGGCCTTCACGCCATCGAGGGCGGCCTGGATCTGCTCGGGCGTCGTGCCTTCCTTCCACTTGACGGTCACCACGTGGATGACGGTCTTGGGGGCGGTCTCGGCGCGGACGACAGCCGGGAGTGACGCGAGGAAGACGGTGGCGCAGGCAATGAGGAGGCGGAGTTTCATGAGGGGGATCGTACGGATGAGGGTCGGAAGAAAGCGCTCAACCGCACCCGTTCGCGAAGGGGCGAACCGGCGCGCGAAGCGCACGGAGGAGTCTCTCCGCAAATCGGTGCCGCGCAAGTGCGTATCTTGCTCCGCGCCGGCATGGAGCCTCGTCCTTGCGCGGCGAAGACGGACTTCTCCCTATCTCCGGCTCCGGCGGTCAGCGGAGCCGCCCCTCACCACACGGTCCAACCGCCGTCCACGACCAGGCTCTGGCCCGTGACGTAGGAGGCACCGTCGCCGAGGAGGAAGAGCGTGGGACCGACGATCTCGGAATTGACGCCGATGCGTCGAAGCGCGGTCTTCGCCGAAAGGTCGGCGATCAGCCCGGGGTGGGCCCGCTGCACGTTCGGGTTCGGGAACGGTCCTGGCGTCACGCAATTCACGCGGATGCCGGACGCGCCGTAGTGGACCGCGAAGTACTTCGTCATCTGGATGACTGCCGCCTTGCTCGCCCCGTAGTCGATCGGGTTCGGCTTCATCGGCAGGTGGTAGATGCGCGGATCCGGCGAGACCATGCCGTACATGCTGCCGTAAAGGACGATGCTCCCGGAACCGCGGCTGCGCATCCGCTCCGCGACGTGCCGCGTGAGCAGGAACGCGGGCGTGAGCGCCCGGCAGAACGTGGAGTCGAGGTCGGACGGGAGGAGCTCCTCCACCGTCTTCCCGGCGGACGACGCGAAGGCAAAGTGCACGACCCCGTCGGGCACACCGTGCTCGTTCATCAGCGCGTCGAGCGCGGGCGTGAGGCCCGCGACGTCGGTGAGGTCGACGTCGTAGGCGAGCGTGTTCCGGAGACCGCGCTCGCGGACAAACGCCGCGGCCTTGCCCGGAAGGTCGAGGCAGAGGACCTTTCCGGCGGATCGATCGAGTTCCTCGGTGACCGCGGAGCCGAGGTAGCCGGCGCCGCCGGTGACGAGGATGGTGCGGCCGGCGAGGGAGTGCCAGGGATTCATCGGGTTAACGGGCCGTGTAGCCGCCGTCGACGAGGAGATTGGCGCCGGTGACGTAGCGGCCGGCGTCGCTGAGCAGGAAGACCACCGGTCCACCGAGCTCCCGCGCCTCCGCCATGCGGCCGAGCATCGTCATCTTCTCGTACTTCTCGAGGAAGGCCGGTGCCTGCGGCTTGGCCGGATTGTAGATGCCGCCGGGGGAAACGACGTTAACGCGGATGTTGGACTTCCCGTAGTAGGCCGCGAGGTAACGCGTAACGTTGATCATTCCGCCCTTGTGGAAGAAGTAGTCGGGCGGCGCCCCCATCGACGTGCCCTCGTAAAGCCACGGGTTCATGCCGACGACCCCGTACATCGACGAAATGTTCACGATGCTGCCGGAGCCCAGCTTGGCCATCGCGTCGCCGAACACGCGGATCGTCGCAATGAAGCCAGTCGCGTTGTCGTCCATCGACTGGCGCCACGCCGCCAGATCGTCGCCGAAGGACTTCATCGGGCGCGACGCCGAGTTGTAGACCACGCCGTCGATGCGCCCGTGCTGGGCGAGCACGCGGTCGCGCAGCGCCTGCAGCGAGGGCTCGGAGTGTTGGTCGACCTCCTCGGGGTGGACGGTGTTTCCGGCGGCGGCGTGCGCGGCGACGATCTCCTTGAGGGAGTCGCGGCTGCGCGAGGCGATGACGACGGTGGCGCCGGCGGCGACGAGGGCGTCGATCAGCGCTGGACCGAGCAGTCCGGTGCCGCCGAACTGGACAACGACCTTGCCTTGCAGGGTCAGGGGAAGGGGCGTGGTATCAGGCATAGGGGGACCGGGTGGAGGGTTTGACGGACGCCGGAAGGGCCTCGATGTGGCCGCGAACCAGTTCGAGGCGCTGCTTCACGTAGCTGGAGAGCGCGACGACGTCGGAGCCGATGCCGAAGACGCGGAAACCTTCGTTGACGAGATCGTGGAACGGCGCGTAAAGGCCGGCGGCCATGCAGAACTTGCCGCTGGCTTTGCACGCCGCCGCGACGCGGCGGCGGGCGGCGACCACGGTCGGGTGATCGAGTTGCCCCGCGACCCCGATGCGGTGGCTGAAGTCGCCGGGCCCGAACAGAACACCGTCGAAGCCGGGCAATGCGCAGATCGCCTCCACGTGCTCCAAGGCCTCGGGGGACTCGATCTGGAGGATCACGATCTTCTCGTGGTTGGAGTAGGAGAGGTAGTCGGCCATCGGCACGAGGCAGAACTGGCCGTCGATGTTGCCGCCATCGAGGGCGCGCCGGCCGAGCGGATGGAAACGGACGCTGTCGATGATGCGCCGCGCCTCGTCGGCGTCGGCGACGTGCGGCACGATGATGCCGGCCGCGTCCATCTCGAAGGGCTTGATGTAGTCGCTGTAGCTGCCCTTGGCGACGCGCACCAGCGCATCGACGTTGTGGATACGGGCGGCGCGGATCTGGTTCTCGAGGCCGACCCAGTCGTTGGGCACGTGCTCGGTGCAGAGCCACACGCCGTCGACGCCGCACAGTCCGGCGATTTCCAAAACCCGGGGGTCGGAAAGATTGACCTTCAGGATCGAGGGCATGTGCCCTTCGCGCAGGAGGCGGAGGATGCGGCTGGGTCGTAGGTGCATGAGAAAAAAGGGGAGGGTTGCGGGAGGGTGGTCAGTTCGGGGCGATCTCGGTCAGCGCGATCTCGCGCCCGCCGGACTCGCGGCTGCGGATGCCGGCGATGACGAGCTTCATGAGCTCGACGGTCTCGGCGAACGGGTACGGATGGACGCCCGTGCGCAGGTACTGGATGAAAGCCTCCAACTGGGCGCGGAACGCGAAGTAGGAGTCGCCGGAGGCGGTCTGGACCCGCCCGGCTGTGCCGCACAACTGCAGCACGCCGAAGCTTCCGTACATGTCGGCCGACGCCACGACGACGACATCCACGCCGCGGCGGTGCGTGAGGTGGACGACGTTGCGGGCGGCGGTGCCCGTGTTGCGCACGGTGAGGAAGCCCGGGCCGAGGATCGGATATACGGCCTCAAGCGCGTGGATCCCGTAGGTCTCCCAGCTCTTGGCGGTGGTGATGCTGACAAAGCGCAGGTCGCCGAGGTCGCGCGTCGAATGCCGGTAAGGCATGAACTCCTTCGTGTAGCGCATGCTGCTCGACGACATGAGCGGACGGCCCTGGTTGTGCCACTGCACGAATGTCTGCAGGTCGGGCTCGTTGTCGGTGAGCGGCTTGTCGACGAAGACCGGCACCCCGGCCTCGATGAAGGGACGGGCGCGTTCGACGTGCTCGTGGCCGATGTCGGTGGCGATGATCACCGCGTCCACGTGTCCGATGACGTCGGTGGGCTTCTCGACGACGTGCGGGATGAGCGAGAGACGGGCGACGTGCTCGGCGGTGAAACCGCCGTTGCCCGCGCAGTGGATGTGGGTGACCCGCGCGCCCGGGATGTTGACCGTCGCGGCGGGCTCCTTGTTCAGGTAGGCCGGAATGCCGGGGAACGGACATTCCTTGGTCATCAGTTCGCGGTCGTAGCCGTTGAACAGGGCGCTCCAGGAGTACGGATGACCGTTGCCGACGGTCGAGCCGAGCATGGCGAGACGGATCTCGTTGGGATTGCGGACGAGGGACATGGGGGAGGGTTACTCGACGTTGATCGGCAGCTTGCCGGTGCGGTATTCACTTTCCCACACCTTCAGCACGTCGGCGGTGTAGGTGTCGACCGGGCGGGTCTCGCCGATGTGGCGGAGCATTTCCGGCAGCCAGCGGTGCCCGAAGCGCACGTGCTGGGTTTCGTCGGCGATGTCGTAGCGCACGAACTGTTCGCTCAAGCGGTCGCCCGACTTCTCATGGGCCTCGACGCGGCGGTGGCGGTACGGGAAAGCATGAACCTCGTTGCCCATGGTGAGCATGCAGTACTGCATGACCGGCGGGAACTGGCAGCGCCAGCGGAACACCTGCAGGTACTGGGGGCTCTGGAAGGGATCGAGGCCGTTGCGGCGCATCCACTCGTAGCCCATCAGGCAGTGGCGAACTTCGTCGTAGAGGTGCCGGGCGCTGTCGAATTGGAATTCCCACGGCATGTCGCGGAGCCCGTAGAGGACGACGGCGACGGTCTCGGCGGCGAGCATCTCGGTGGAGTAGCGTTCGAATTCCTCGACCGTGTGGGCGCGGTAGTCGTCCTCGGGAGGCATGACCGCGAAGTCGGCGCCGCGCTGGGTGAAGCGCTCGTCGCGCGCGGCCTCGCGGGGCGGCGTGAACTCCCGGCGCTCGGGCGGGGTGGCGGGGGCGGCCGCGCGCGGCGCGAGCCCGGAGACGCCGCCGGCTGCGTCGAGGAGAGCGCGGATGTAGTGTTCCCAAACTTCCGATGCGGGCGATGCGGGCCGGCCGGCGTCGACGGCCGCGAGGAGTGGCAGCACGCGCTCCTGCTGGGCGCGCAGGTCGAGCTGCGCATGCTGGATCGCGTAGACGCTGGGCAGGTCGCTGTTCGGAAAGGTCGCCCGCTCATGATTCGCGAGCGCTTGGATGAGTGCCGGAAACACGACGCGGTAGATGCCACCGGCCAGAGCGTGCTCGTCCGGCGCATGGCGGAGTTCCGTGGCCAATCGCACGAGAGCCGGGTCGTCGGGCCGCTGGAACGCGGGCGACTGGATTTCGCGCAACCGAAGGTAGAACGCGTTCACGTGCAACGCGCACTCCCAGATCGAGCGCCCCGCCTCACACTTGGTCTCAAAGTGCCCGATCGCCGGCATCCACCCGGCCAGGATCTGGAGAATCTCGTGCTCGAGGTAGCGGTACCGATTGAGCAGGCGACGGTTCAGGTCGATGGGCAGGCTGCCGGAATCCGGTGCCGTCGAGGAGGAGTCGGGGAGTGAGACCATGGGAGGGCTAGGGTTGGAGATCGGCGCAACGCACCCGCACCCCCTGGTCGGCCGAGGCGAGCGCGGCGAGATTGAAGCGAAGGGTTTGTTCGGCGGCTTCAAGCGAGCACAACGCGGCCGAGCGGCCCTCGACGAGGTCGAGGAAGCGGTTCGCCTGCACGATGAAGAACGTGTCGCGCTCGGCGGTCGGCATGGCGTGCCACGTCCAGGCAGTCTCTCCCAAACGCTGCACCCCCCAGCGCCGCAGATGCACTTCCATGCGGACGCTGCCGGCCTCGGCGTTGAACTGCGTGATGGATTCGTTCGGGGCCTGGAACTGGTTCATGGTGTAGTTGACCAGCACGTCCCCGTGGCGCGCGCAGAGGTTCACGGTGTCCTCGACGGTCACATGGGCCAGCACCTGATGCGCGCAGTCGCAGTAGACCGAGTCGGTCGGTCCGATCACGCTCTCCACCCAGTTCGCCACGTGGGTGAGTCCATCCTGGATCGCTCCGCCCCCGGTGGCGCGGTCCTTGTAGTACGTCTGATGGTACGGCACCGTGTGGGCCGGGCGGCACGTCGGGAAGTGCTGGCCGCTGCTATGCACGACCTGCTTGACGGCTCCAATGCCCCCGCCGCGGATGAAGTCGCGCACGTCGGAGTAGAGATCGTAGGAGTGCAGCACGTACGCCACCGCCACGCGAAGGCCGGTGCGGTCCCGCAACTCCCGGAGTTCAGCCACTCCGGCGAAGGACTGCGAGAGAGGCTTCTCGACGAGGGCGTGGCAGCCGGCGGCCAGTGCCTGCCGTGCCATCGGCACGTGGAGGTGGGCGGGGGTGCAGATCACCACCACCTGATGCCGCCCCGAGGCCAGTTCACCGGCCCAGTCCGTGGACGTCGCCACGCCGTAGGTTTGCGCCAGCGTGGCCAGCAGTGTGGGGTTGGCATCGCAGGCGGTGACGCGGGCGCGTCCGGTTTTCTGGAAGCAGCGCAGGTGCCGCTCGCCAATGCTGCCGCAGCCCACTACGAGGACGGAAATCATGGAACAGGGTGAAAGGAGTTAGGGGTCAGAGAGTAACACGAGCCAAACGCCCCGAAAGTGGAGTATCTCGATCTGTATACAAGAGGATTTTCGTTCGATTTCCCCGCAAACGAGCGGGGGAGGATAGGGCACGAGCGGACCACGCCGCCGCGCGATGTTGCGAGGGGCGAGCATTTAAACGACGTCTCGATGCTTTCGATTTGACACACTCGGAAACCGCCGAAAGTCGTATACACGCGCCAGCGGGCACCCGCCTGTGCGGCGCAGCCAACCTATGAACCAACTCCCCCGCTGCGGCGCCACCTTGCGCCGCGTCTGCCAGATCGTCGCGGCTTTCGCCGCGGTTTCCGTATCGGTGAATGCGCAGACTGCCGCCTCCCCGTCCTCCTCCGGACAGAAGGAAGAGGTGATCGCGCTTTCGAAGTTCGAGGTCTCGACCACCCAGGGCAAGGGCTACGTGGCCACGAATGCCGCCACGGGTTTCAAGACCAACCAGGAACTCATCAAGATCCCGCAGTCGGTCACCGTCGTCACCCGCGACTTGATCGATGACATCGGCGCGACCAAGACCTCCGACGTGCTGCAGTATGCCGGCGCGTCGCAGTTCTACCGCGGTGAGTCGATCCGCCTGCGCGGCGCCCGGGCGCTGAATCCCTACATGGATGACGCGATCGAGAACGTGCCGTACAGCGACAACGTCAACATCGACTCCTACGAAATCATCCGCGGACCGGCGGGCGTGCTCTACGCCAACGCCAGCGTCGCGGGCGTCGTGCTGAAGTCCACCAAGAAGCCGCTGCCGTACTCGCGGAACACGGTGAGCTTCTCCATCAAGGACTGGGGCATGCACCGGACCGAGATCGACTCCACCGGGCCGGCGGGCCAACTCGGCGACTCCAAGGTCTCCTACCGCGTCGCGGCCGCCTATCAGGACGGCGACGCGTACTTCAAGAACGTCGAGGACCAGCGCTTCGCGGTCCATCCCACGATCCAGGTCGACCTGAAGAACACCACCGTGCGTGCAGCGATCGACTATGTCGACGTGACGAGCATCGCCGGCGGGCAGAGCTTCGTGACGCCGGACGGCAAGCTCTACACGGGCGCCGGTCGCCGTGAAGCCTACTACCCGAAGGGCATCATGGAAAACCACAAGCAGGAGCGTCAGCGCATTGCGATCCTGCAGCGCTTCGGCGACGGCTGGGAGGCCAAGTTCTCCGCGTCCCATCTCCGGTACGTCCGCCACGGCACGAACGTGCTGCCGAACAACCTGAACCTCCAGACCGGCCTGTTCAATCTGTTCGCCCGGCGCAACTATCAGCGTCAGGAGAACTGGGTCGTCAACGGCGACGTCCTCGGCAACTACAACATCGGCCCCATTGCCAATCAAAGCGCGGCGGGCTTCACGATGACCGACGAAGTGAATCGCGCGGCGTTCATCGCCAACGCTGCCTTCGGCGTGCAGGGTTTCCCGATCGCGAACCCCCAGATGGATCGCGTCGTTGTTCCGTCCTACAGTTCCTACGCCCCCCCCTCCACGGCGGGCAGTTGGACCAACAATCGGCGGTCGACCTATTACTACCAGCATCAAGCCGACATCATCAAGGATCGCCTGATCGTGGTGGCGGGTGTGAGCGCGGCAGCGCTGCAGATCAACGACGTGCCGAATATCAATGCCCGCACGACGGCCGGTGGCACGCGCATCGTGAATTTCGAGGAGAACCTGCGCCGTATCGGCGTGGTCGTGAACGTGACCAAGGACGTCGCTGTCTACGCCCTCGATTCCACGACGTTCGCCCCGCAGGGCAACAGCAACACCCGCGACTACTTCGGCGTCCTCCTGCCCGCTCAGGTCGGTTCCGGCAAGGAGTTCGGAGTGAAGACCTCCCTCTTCGACGGTCGCCTGTCGGCGACGGTCGCCAACTACGAGATGGAGCTGTCGAACGTGGCGGTTCTCGCCGGTCCGTTCAGCCCGATCACGGGCACGGGTTACTTCGTGGCGAGCGGCCTCCAGAAGCAGAAGGGCTGGGATGCCTCGATCGCGTACTCGCCCATCCCCGAGTGGCAGATCATGGTCACCGGGTTCAAGGGCACGACGAAGGATCAGACGGGTGCGACGGTTAACAACACCTACGGCAACCTGTTCTCGTTCTTCACGCGCTACGAGTTCAGCGGTGGCTCGCTCAAGGGCTTCAGCTTCGGTGGTGGTGGCTCGAAGACGGGTGACAACATCTTCACCAGCCTCGGTGGCTACATCCTGCCGGCCGGCTCGACCCAGAAGTCGATCACGCTGGAGTCGGTGTGGAACATGACCGCCTTCGCGTCCTACAAGCTGAACCGCAACTGGACGGTCCGCCTCAACATCGAGAACCTGCTCGACAAGGCGTTCGCCCTCGGTGCGCAGACCCCGATCTACGTCGATCCGTCTCCGCCGCGCACGTTCCAGCTGAGCGCGGTCTACACGTTCTAATCCCGGGGACGCGCTGACCTTCCATGTCGCGCGTCCTTCCGGATCAGTCCTCGTAGAATCTTCACGGCCGGAGGCTGAGGCCTCCGGCCGTTTTTGGTTTCGCCTTCGTCCGCACCGCCCGCACTCACCCCATGCCCCGCTCCCGTCCGCAGCCCCGCGCTGCCGTGCGAGTTCCTGCTCCGGCACCGGTTTCCGCGCCTGCTCCCGCACCCGCGTCGGTGCCCGCGCGTCCGCTCTGGCTCTTCGCCACCCTCTGGTCGCTCCGCCAGTATCCCACCGCCAAGCGCGAGTGGACGTGGGAACGAAAGTTCCGCGCGATTCGGGACGCGGGCTTCGACGGCGTGTTCTCGCCGCCCCGGCCGGAACTGTCCCAGAGGGGAGACCTGCGCTACCTTGCGGTCACCAGCCTGAGCCCGGGCATGGACCTCGCGGCGCCCTTCCGCGCGGCCAAGGATCTCGGGGCCGTCGCGATCGACATCCAGCTTGGTGACTACGACTCCCCGCTCGCGGACATGTTGGACCTGGCCCGCACGCTTGCGGGGGTCTCCCGCGACGTCGGGTTGCCCTTCGCGATCGAGACGCATCGGGACACCTTTACGGAGACGCCGGAGGCGACGGTTGCCCTGGCGCGGGCCTTCCAACGTCGGACCCGCTCGAGGTTGCCGCTCTGCCTCGACCACTCGCACTTCGCGATTGTGCGCCACCTCGCCCCGGGGACCTTTTGGGAACGCCTCCGGGAGCCGGAAGAACTGCTCGCGGCGGCAACGCAGTTCCATCTCCGGCCGTTCAACGGCCACCATTGCCAGATTCCCGTTCTCGATGCCCGCGGGCGTCGCACGCCGGAGTACCGCGATTGGCTCGGCTACGCCGCTTCGCTCCTGCAGCATCTTCGCGCCCAGCCCACCGCCGAGCCGGTGCTTGCCGTCCCGGAGATCGGCCACGCCGCCCCGTCGTACGGGCTGAGTTGCTTCAGCGACACCTGGGCCGACGTCAGCGCCGTGGAGCGCGACCTGCGGGCGCTCTGGCGCGCGAACGCTTCCTCTCCCTCCACCCCATGACCATCACCGATGTCCGCACCGTCCTTCTCACCGGACCGTGCACGAACGATCCCTTCCTTCGCGAGGCGCGCAAACTGCGCAGCGCCGCCTTCATCGAAATCCTGACCGACGGTCCGCACGTCGGACTCGGCGAGACCTACGCCGGATACTTCTGCCCGGAAGCGGTGCCGGCCATCGTCGACTTTTTCAAGCCCATCCTCGTGGGGCAGAACGTCGACGACATCCCCGAACTCTGGCGCCGCATGTACCAGTGCGGCAACTTCTGGTGCCGGGTCGGTCTCGGGACGATCGTGATCAACGGCATCGAAGCCGCGCTCTGGGACCTGAAAGGCAAGCGGGAGGACAAGCCCGTGCATGCGCTCCTCGGCGGCGCCAAGTTCGACCGCCTGCCCTGTTACGCCACCGGCGGGCCGAGCAACTATCCGAAGGAAAAGCTGGCCCGGAAGATGGATCACTATTTCTCGCTGGGCTTCCGCGGGATCAAGGTCGGCTCCGGGAGTTTCTCGGCGGAGCAGGGCTTCTATTCCCCGGCGGACGCGCGCGAGGCGGCCGACTTCGAGGCGGACAAGGCCGCGTTCATGCGGGCGCACGCTGGGAAGGACGCGTGGATCATGTTCGACGGTCACATGGGCAACAGCCCGCACCGCACGTGGGATCTCGAGGTCGCGACCGCCGTCGCGCGGGCGCTCGAGCCCTTCGATCTCTTCTTCCTCGAGGAACCGCTGCACTACACCGATCCGTGGGGTTACGCGGAATTGTGCAAGGCGACCACGGTCCCGATCGCCGGCGGCGAATGCCTGACGGCGACTTACGAGTGGAAGGTCTTTACGCGCCAGGACAGCTTCGACATCGGCCAGCCCGATGCCTCGTTCACGGGCGGACTGGGCGAGTTCATGGCGGTGGCCCGCCTCCTTGAGGAGCGCGGCCGCAAGATCGCCACGCATGCCTGGGGCGCGGGCGCCTCCCTGATGCAGAACGTGCATGCGGGCTTCGCGGCACCCAATACCTGCATCCTGGAGATCGCCCCGGACTATGCCGGCCTTCACTCCGAGATGATCGACGGCGGACTCGTGATCCGCGATGGCTACGTCCTGCCCCCGGATCGCCCGGGACTCGGCGTGGTGCTGACGGAGGAGACGCGGCGTCGCTACCCGTTCAAGCCCGGCTCCGGCGAATTCAACAGCGTCCCGGGCAAGATCCTGCGTGACTGACGCTCCTCCATGAAAGTCTTGATCGACGTCCCGGCCGAGCCAGCAGCGCTGAATCGCCTGCGCGAAGGAAGCACACACGTCTTCGACCTCGTGGTGCCACCGGCCGAGGTGGAGCGGGAATTGCCGGCGGAGCGTCTCCGCGACGTCGACGTGCTCTTCTGCACCTATCCGCCCGCGAATCTGGTGGATATGCCGGCGCTGCGCTGGATCCAGATCGCCTCGACGGGCTATTCGCAGCTCTTCCGTCACGCGCTCCCGTCGCGCCGCATCCGGGCGACGAACGGCCGCGGGTGCTTCGATGCGCCGATCGCGGAGTGGAACGTCGCGATGATGATCAATCTCGCCCGCGATTTCCGCCAGATGATCCGCAATCAGGAGGCCCGGGTCTGGGACCGCGGCGCAGCCTTCCAGCGCGAGATTCGCGGCCTCACGGTCGGCATCTGGGGCTATGGCGGGATTGGACGCGAGACGGCACGGCTGGCGCGGCACCTCGGACTCCGCGTCCACGTGCTCACCCGCGACGGTGTGCGTCCGACGGGACAGGTGTACCAAGTGCCGGGCACGGGGGATCCCGAGGGGGTTCTGCCCCATCGTGTCTTCCGCTCCGGCGAAGAGAAGGCGTTCCTTTCCGACCTCGATTTCCTCATCGTCGCCACGCCCCTGACCCCGGCGACGGAGGGCTTGATCGGCGAACCCGAGTTGCGGGCGCTGCCGCCGCGGGCCTTCGTGCTCAATCCGGCGCGGGGTCCGATCATCCGCGAGGAGCCGCTCCTCCGCGCCCTTCGCGAGGGATGGATCGCGGGCGCCGCGCTCGACACGCACTACCGTTATCCCATGCCGCCGGAGCATCCGCTCTGGGGCTTGCCGAACGTGATCTTCACGCCCCACATCTCGGGCTCGAGTCTGAGTCCGAATTTCCGCAGCCGCCTCTGGGACATCTTCGCCCTGAACGTCGGCCGCTTCGAGCGGGGAGAGCCGCTGCTCAACGAACTCACGGCGGCGCAGCTGGCGGGCGCCTAGTCGACCGCGTGGCACGCCGCGCCGCGCGTCGGCGGAGCCAGCTTGGCGTCAGCGTCCCGCGGGCGGAGACCTGCAGTCGGCTGCCGACCATGAACGCCGGCGGCTCCGGACGCCTCGCGGTCCCGCTCGCGCTCCCGGCCGGGGCGGCACGACCGTCGGCGCCCGCATTTGCCCTTGCGCCCACCGGGAGCCATTGCGCTCATAGGGGTTCCCATGCTCTCTCCCGAGACCTTTTCCCACATCGAGAACATCAAGAAGCGCGCCGGGCACTTGTGGAGGTTTCTTTGACTGCGAACAAAAGCAGCGGGAGATCGAGGCCATGGAGGGCCAGATGGGCGCTCCGGCGTTCTGGGATAACAACGATCGGGCGCAGAAGCACATCGCCAAGCTCAACGGGCTGAAGCGCGCGGTGCTGCCCGTCGTGGACTTTCGGCGCAAGCTGGGGGATGTCGACGTGATGCTGGAGCTGCTCGATGCGGCATCCGACGCCGAGAAGGAATCCTATGCCTGGGAACTCGAGCAGCAGGTCGTCGGCATGGTCGGCGAACTCGATCAACTTGAGATCGCTTCGTTCCTGACCGGGCAGTTCGATCGAAACAATGCCATCCTTTCGATTCAGTCGGGCGCAGGAGGCACCGAATCCAACGACTGGGCGGACATGCTCTTCCGCATGTACTCGCGCTGGGCCGACCGGCGCGGGTTCACCGTCGAAGTGCA
The DNA here is from genome assembly GCA_016871755.1 of Verrucomicrobiota bacterium. Taxonomy (GTDB): domain Bacteria; phylum Verrucomicrobiota; class Verrucomicrobiia; order Opitutales; family Opitutaceae; genus UBA6669. The sequence goes on from VHCJ01000014.1 coordinate 26,988, forward strand.
GGACGTGCAAGCGGGCGATCACGCGGGGATCTCCCGCGCCACGCTGCTGATCAAGGGCGAGAACGCCTACGGCTACGTCAAGGCCGAGCGCGGCGTCCATCGACTCGTCCGGATCAGTCCCTTCGACTCCAACCAGCGCCGCCACACGTCCTTCTGCGCGGTCGACGTCGTCGCGGAGATTTCCGACGACATCAAGGTGGAGATCCCGGAGGACGAGATCCGCATCGACGTGTACCGCTCATCCGGCAAGGGCGGGCAGGGCGTCAACACCACGGACTCGGCGGTCCGCATCACCCACCTTCCCACCGGCTTGGTGGTGGTCTGCCAGAACGAGCGCTCCCAGTTGAAGAACAAGGCCTCGGCGATGAGCATCCTCAAGGCCCGCCTGTACGAAAAGCGACTCGACGAGCAACGCAGCGAAATGGAGCGCTTCTACGGCGAGAAAGGTGAGATCGGGTGGGGAAGCCAGATCCGCAGCTACGTGCTCCAACCCTACCAGATGGTGAAGGATCTGCGGACCGGTGTGAGCACCAGCGACACCCAGGGGGTGCTCGATGGCGACCTCGACCGCTTCATCACGGGATGGCTGCGCGCCGGATGCCCCCGGCATCGGAACAAGGACATCCAGATCGAGGAGTAACGGTAGGCGCGGGTCGCCCGCCAAGGACGGGCGCGGCGGCGGGCGGACGATGCTTGGCGACGCACCCGCGGGCATGCCTCCGACCGTCGTCGATGGCAGCTGGCGCGGGTTTTGCTTATCGTTCACAAGGTGGCGGTCACTTCGGGAATGACAGCACGCCGACGGTGCGTTTGGCTTATTGAAATTCCCCGCGACATGACTTCCCCCCTGACCCGCAAACAATTTCTCCGTTCCTCGCTCCTCGGCGGTGCCGCCTCGCTCCTCGCGGTTCCGGCGGCGCTTCGCGCCCAGTCGGCGACCTCCGCCGGCCGGGTGGCGGGGGCGAACTCGGATGTGCGGGTCGCGGTCGTCGGTGTCCGGGCGCAGGGCGCCGGTCACATGAAGACCTACTACGCCATGCCCGGGGCGCGGTTGGTCGCGATCTGTGACGCCGATGCCGACATCCTGCGGCAGCGTGCGGCTGATGCGGCGAAGGAGGGGATCACGGTCGCGACGTATCAGGATTACCGGAAGCTGCTGGCCGACAAGGGAGTCGACGCGGTGGTGATCGCGACGCCCAATCACTGGCACGCGCTGATGACGATCTGGGCGCTGGAGGCGGGCAAGGACGTGTACGTCGAGAAGCCCCTGTCGCACAACATCTGGGAGGGCCGGCAGGCCGTGGAGGCGGTGCGTTATCACTCCAAGCAGATCGTGCAGGCGGGAACGCAGAACCGCTCCTCGCTGGACATCCGGCAGGCCATCGCGTTCGTCCAGTCGGGCCAGATCGGCCGAATCACCCACGTCCGCGGACTCTGTTACAAGCGCCGGGAGAGCATCGGTCTTACCCAGGATCCGCAGGCGGTGCCGGCGAGCATCGACTATGATCTCTGGACCGGTCCGGCCGACCTCGTGCCGCCCCAGCGCAACGGGGCCCGCGGGCCGGTGCATTACGACTGGCACTGGTTCTGGAACTACGGTGGCGGCGACATTTCCAATCAGGGCATCCACCAAGTGGACGTGGCCCGCTGGTTCCTCGGTGAGGAAGGGCTTCCGCGCTCGGTGTTCAGCATCGGCGGCCGCTTTGGTGAGCGCGACGATGCCGAGACCCCGAACACCGAGATCAGCGTGTTCGACTATCCGAAGGGCCCGCTCCTGTTTGAGGTGCGCGGCCTGCCCATGCGCACCGGCATGAATGCGATGGACAATTACCGGGGTGCCCGCGTGGGCGTGATCGTCCACTGCGAGGGCGGCTACGTGCACATTTCCGAGGCGGGCAACGCCGCGATCTATGACGCGGCGGGCAAGAAGATCGCGGCCTACGCCGAGGGCGGCCTCGCCGGACACCGGGCCAATTTTATTGAAGCGGTCCGGGCCCGCGACCAGTCGATCGCTCGCGGCCACATTCTCAACAGCCACGTCTCCTCGAATCTTTGCCATCTCGGCAACGTCTCCTACCTGCTCGGGCAGGAGCGATCCTCCGCGGCGGTCGCGGAGGCCATCGCCGGCGATGCCCTCACCAAGGAGGCGTTTGAGCGCACGCTCGATCACCTCAAGGCCAATTCCGTCGAGGTGGGAACCACCCCGGTCGTTCTCGGCCCGCTCCTCACGATCGATGCCGCGGGCGAGCGCCTGGTTGGCCCGACCCCGGAGTTGGCTGCCAAGGCGAACTCCAACCTGCTCGTCAAGCGCACGGGCCGCAAGGGCTTCGCCGTGCCGACGTACGCCGGCCGGGTCTGAGCGGGAACCGCGACGTCGTTCGGGTCGCCGCGAGGAGACCCGAACGACGCCTCCCGTCGCCTTGCGGACGCTCTGGCGCATCGGGATGCGCCGGTTTTCCGCGGTCTTTGACCGCGGAGTTGCGCCCGCTCTCTCGCTGTCCGGCTCTGCGTCCGGCTGGAGACTTTCGCTTGGGCCACGGTGTCGGCACCGACGAGGGGCTCGGGTTCCGTCGATGACCGCCTCCGTGCGACCGCAGCGTTGCGGGTCGTTCGCACGCGTCTTGCCGCGCCCACCCGAGCGGGTGCTCAGAAGCCCGGCAGACCGCCGCGGCCCTTCATCGCCTCCATCTGGCGCATCATCTTCTTGGCTCCGCCGCCCCGGAACATCTTCATCATTTTCTGCATCTGCTGGAACTGCTTCAGCAGTTGGTTCACCTCGACGACCTTGACGCCGGCGCCGTTGGCGATGCGCAGGCGTCGGTTGCCGTTGAGGATCTCGGGCCGCCGCCGCTCCTGCAGGGTCATGGAGTAGATGATGGCCTCGGTGCGGGCGAGGGACTTCCCGGCATCGCCCTCCAGTTTCACCCCGCTCATCCCCGGCATCATCCCGAGGATGCTCTCCATGGAGCCCATCTTCTTGATCTGCTGCATCTGGGCGAGGAAGTCCTCCAAGGTGAAGTCCGCCTTGCGGAGCTTCTCGGCCATGCGCTCGGCCTCCGCCTGATCGATTGTCTCCTGCGCCTTTTCGACGAGGGAGACAACGTCACCCATGCCCAGGATGCGCGAGGCGAGGCGGTCCGGATGAAACACCTCGAAGTCGGCCGGTTTCTCGCCGGTGCCGATGAACTTGATCGGGACCCCCGTGATCGACTTGATCGACAGCGCCGCGCCGCCGCGGGCGTCGCCGTCGAGCTTGGTGAGGATCAGGCCCGTCAACTGCAGGGCCTCGTGAAACGCCCGCGCCACGTTCACCGCCTCCTGACCCAGCGCACCGTCGGCGACCAAGAGCACCTCATCGGGCCGCACCCGGGCCTTGAGCAGTCGGACCTCCTCGATCAGGTCGTGGTCGATCTGCAGGCGTCCCGCGGTGTCGAAGAGCACACAGTCGTTGCCGCCGGTCTGGGCGGCCGCGAGGGCGCGCTCGCCCAGCAGCGGCACATCGCGCACGGCGCGGTCGGCGAAGAACGCGATCTCCTCCTGCCGCGCGAGAATCTCGAGTTGGTCGATCGCGGCCGGACGGTACACGTCGCACGCTGCCACCAGCGGCCGATAGCCCCGCCGTTTGAGCAGGCGCGCCAGCTTGACGGTCGACGTGGTCTTGCCCGAGCCATGCAAGCCCACAAGCATCAGGCGGAGCGGGCGCGCCTCGGACAGCGCGGTGCTGCCTTCCCCGAGCAGCTTGGCCAGTTCGTCATGGATGATCTTGACGATTTGCTGTCCGGGCGTGACCCCCTTGAGGACCTCCTGACCGACGCACTGTGCCTGGACGCGCTCGATGAACTCGCGCACGACCTTGAAATGCACGTCCGCTCCGAGCAGGGCGGCGCGCACTTCCTTGAGCGCATCGGCCATGTTGTCCTCCGTGAGCTTGCCGATGCCGCGGAGGTTGCGGAGCGCGTGGGAGAGCTTGTCGGTGAGCGACTCAAACATGGGAGAAGGGAGGCTGGCAGGGGGAGAACCCAAATCCACGCAAAAAACGCCGGGCTGCAAGGCCGGCGGGGACGGCGGACTTCAGCCTGTCCTTTTCCGCCCGGATCCCTAGGCTGGAGGCACGTCAGATGATCCTGCCCAAGCAAACCCGTCTCACCCCTGATCAGCTCAACGAGGTCACCCACATCGTGAGTGCGTTCGGCTGCCGCATCCAGCCGATCGTCGGCGCCCTGCGGACGATCTACGCCATCGTCGGCGACGAGCGGGACGACCTGATGATCACGCGGTTGGAGGGACTGACCTACATCGACCGCATCGACAAGATCCAGTCGCCGTTCCGGCTGATGGACCGTCGGTCGGACCTCGCGACGCATCGGATCCGGCTGGGCGGGGTGACGCTGGGTGACGAATTGTTCGTGATCGCGGGGCAGTGCACGATCGATCCGAAGAGTCCGTCGCTGCTGTACGAGACGGCGGCGGCGGTGAAAGAGGCCGGGGCGCACGTGCTGCGCGGCGGGGTGTGGAAGCCGCGGACCAACCCTTACGCGTTCCAAGGGGACACCAAGTCGCTCGACATCCTGATGGAGGCGCACCGGCGCACGGGGCTGCCGGTCGATGCGGAGGTGATGGACGAGGCGCAGCTGCGGCTCGCGCTGGATGCCGGCGTCCACATGCTGCAGGTCGGCGCCCGCAACGCGTTGAACTACTCACTGCTGCGCGCGATCGGGCGGGCGGTGGCGGAGCGGGACACGGTGGTGCTGCTCAAGCGGAGCCTGCACATGGGTCCGATCAGCGAATTCATTTCGGCGGCCGAGTACATCGCCTCATTCGGCAACCCGAACATCCTGCTCTGCCCGCGCGGCACGGCCCCGGCTCTGGACGGCTACCGCAATCATCCGGATGAGAGCATCACGCCCCTGCTGAAGGAGAAGACGTGGGCGCCCGTGGTGGTCGATCCCTCGCACTCGGTGGGCCGGGCGAGCTACGTGCCCGCGTGCGCGCTCGCGGCGGTGGCCTACGGGGCGGATGGGCTGTGCATCGAGACGCACGTGCGACCGGCCGAGGGCATCGGGGACGATCCCAAGCAGGCGCTGACGCCGGAGATGCTCGCGGAGACGATCGCGCAGGCGCAGCAGATCTGGAACCTGCGGCGCGCCGCGCGCGTCACCGCCCCGGTGGCCTGAGGATGCGTTCTCCTTCCTCCATGTCGACCACCCTCATTCTCTCCGTCATCGGACCGGACCGGCCGGGCCTCGTGGAGTCGGTCGCCGCGGTGGTGGCTGGGCACGGCGGCAACTGGCTGGAGAGCCGGATGGCCCGCCTCGGCGGCCAGTTCGCCGGCATCGTGCGGATCGAACTTCCGCGCGACCGCGAGTCGGCCTTGCGTGAGGCGCTCCGCACGGGCGCTGCCCGCGGGGTCAGTGTGACCGTCGCCGCCGCGGAGCCGGATGCGGTCCGGAACGCGGGGGAGCCGGGTGCCGTCCGGGCCCGACTCTCGCTCGTCGGCCACGACCGGCCGGGCATCGTCCGGCAGGTCACGGCGGTCCTTGCCGCGCACGGGGCGAACGTGGAGGATTTTTCCTCTGGCACGGAGAGCGCCCCGATGTCCGGGGATCGTCTTTTCCGGGCGACGGCGCTCGTCTCGTTGCCGCCGCGGACCGACCACGCCGCGCTGCGGCGCGCGCTGGAGGAAATCGCTGAGGACCTGATGGTGGACGTCGACCTGAGCGCGGTCGAGGGAGCCTAGGCGCGTCCGGCCGCGCACCGGCTAGAGCAGACTGAGCTGATCGTCGTCCTCGGCGCGCACGCTGATCTTTCGCCGCGGCCGCGCCGCGGGGGAGCGGGCGGGCAGGGTCACGTCGGGCTCGTCCGACTCGAGCTTCGCAAGGATGGTCTTCGCCCGGTCAATGACCGCCAGCGGCAGGCCGGCCAGCCGCGCCACCTGAATCCCGTAACTGCGGTCGGCGGCGCCGGGCACCACGCGGCGGACGAACACGATGTCGTCGTTCCACTCCTTGACCGCGACGGAGAAGTTGCGGAGGCGGGGCAGGTGCTTGCTGAGCTGGGTCAGCTCTTGGTAGTGCGTGGCGAACAACGTGCGCGGTCCCCGCGCCTCGTCGCGGTGCAGGTATTCCACCACCGACCACGCGATCGAAAGCCCGTCGTAGGTCGAGGTGCCGCGCCCGATTTCGTCGAGGATGATGAGGGAGCGATCGGTCGCGTGGTTCAGGATGTTCGCGGTCTCGTTCATCTCGACCATGAATGTGGAATTGCCCCGGGCGAGATCGTCGTTCGCTCCGACGCGAGAGAAGATGCGATCCACCAGGCCGAGGCGGCAGCGGCGGGCGGGGACCCAGCAACCGACCTGGGCGAGGAGGGCGATGAGCGCGACTTGGCGGATGTAGGTCGACTTGCCGGCCATGTTCGGACCGGTCAGGAGCGCGATCTGGGCGTCGTTCGCCGAGAGCTGCGTGTCGTTCGGGACGAAGGCTCCGCCGTTGCCGGCCCGCAGCATCTGTTCCACGACGGGATGCCGACCGTCCTCGATCTCGAGCGTGTCGCCGTCGTCGATCTCGGGCTGGACATGGCGGTAGTCGCGCGCGAGGTCGGCCCAGCCGGCAAGCACGTCGATTTCCGCGAGTGCATCGGCGGTCTGCGTCAGCGCAATCGAGTCGTCGAGGACGGCCTCCACGAGGCCGGCGAAGAGTTCCTTCTCCCGGCCGAGCGAGTTCTCCTCGGCGTGGAAGATCTCCTTTTCCTTCTGTTTCAGGGCCTCGGTCACGAAGCGCTCGCCGTTCGCGGTCGTCTGCTTGCGCACGTAGTCCCCCGGCACGAGGTGCAGGTTCGCCTTGGTGATCTCGATGAAGTAGCCGAAAACCGAGGTGTAACGGACCTTGAGGCTGCGGATGCCGGTCCGTTGCTGCTCGGAGGCTTCGAGGTCCGAGAGCCAGGTGCGGTTTCCGGACGTGAGCGTGCGCAGGCGGTCCAACTCAGGATCGTGGCCGGGGCGGATGAAGTTGCCGTCAAGCAGGTCAGCCGGAAGTTCGTCGGCCAGCGCCCGTTGCAACCGGTCGCGCAGGTCGGGGAGCTCGGCGATGCGCGGGACGAAAGCGGCGACGGCTGGTCCGAACGCCTGCAGGCTTTCCCGGAGGGTGGGGAGTTGCAGCAGGGTGTCGCGCACACCGCCGAGTTCGCGCGGATTGCGCAGGCGGTTCTGCAGGCGCCCGAGGATGCGGGGAAGATCACGGATCCGGCCCAGTTGGGAGCGCAGGGCGGCGAGGGACGTCGGAGCGGCAAACAGGTCGCCCACCAGGGAGTGTCGCCGCCTGAGCTCAGCGAGGTCCAAGGGCGGAGCCGCCAGCCAGCGCTCGAGGAGCCGGGCACCCGCGGCGCTGCCGGTGCGATTCACGGCGTGGAGCAGGGAGCCCTCCCGGGTGCCGCGGGTCGAGGCGAAGACTTCGAGATTGCGCAGGGTGGCGGGATCGAGGAGCAGGCTGCCGTCGCTGCGATACTGCCGCAGGGAGCGGAGGTTGCCCGGGGTGGCGCGGAGGTTCTCGGTGGCGTACTGGACGAGGGCGCCGGCGGGACCGAGGCCGCGATGGGAGTCGCTGAGTCCGAATCCCTCGAGGTTGAGCACCTGCAGGGCCGAGGCCACCGTCCGCGCTCCCGCTCCAGGTTCGAAGTGGAACGCCGGGAGCTCCGTGCACAGGCGAGTTGAACAGAAAGAGTGCAGGGCGTGGTGTCCCGCGTCTTCATGCGGGGCTGCCGCCCACTCGGCCAAGGCGCCCTCCGGCAGCAGGAGCTCCGTCGGAGCCAGGGCGGTGAGCACGGGGAGGAGTCGCTCGATGCTCGGTTCAGAGGCGACCCGGAACTCGCCAGTCGACAGATCAAGCCACGCGGCATGGAGGCCCGCGCGATCCAGCTGCAGCGCCGCCAGGTAGTGGTTGCGCTGCGCGTCGATTTGCTCGGCGGAAAGCGTGGTGCCGGGAGTGAGGATGCGCGAGACCGACCGGCGCACGAGCTTGCCGGCCTTGGCGGGCTCCGCCTGATCGCAAATGGCCACCTTGCGGCCGTGGGCGAGCAACTTGGCGACGTAGGTGTCGAGTGCCTGCGCCGGCAGTCCGGCCATCGGGTGGTCGATGCGCTTGGTGAGCGTCAGGCCGAGCAGGCGCGACGCGACCACCGCATCATCGAAGAAGAGCTCGAAGAAGTCACCGAGCCGGAAGAGCAGCAACGTGTCCGACGGCAGCGAGCGCTTCACGTCGAAGTACTGCTGCATCATCGGCGTGAGCTTCTCAGCGTCCGCGGACATACTCGGGGCGGTGGGCGACGACCGTCGACTCGGGGGAGCGGGGCGAGGCGCGGCACGATCAGTACTGCAACGTGACGCGTCGACCCGTGCGGGCGGAGGCGTAAATGCCTTCGACGATCACCATGTCGCGGCGACCGAGGGCGGCGGGTGTCGGGATCGGTGTTCCTTGGCGCAGCGCGAGGGCGAGGGCATCGAGGTGGAGCGTCTGCTGGCGCACGAGCGGGTAGGAGAGTGGACCTTCGTGGGTCCGACCCTTCAAGCCGCGGTAGCTGTAAGCCGGATCCAGTTCGATCCATCCCCGCGAACCCTCGGCGCGGAACCGGTTCATGTTATCGGCGTAGCTGGTGAAGAGCTCGGCGCGGCCGCCGTTCGCGAACTCCATGGTCCAGTCGAGTGCCTCCTCGACATCGACAAACAAGTCGGGCCGCTTCTTGGGACGCTCGCGGGCGGTGAGGGCGATCGGATTTGCCTGGGCGGCAAGGCAGGCCTCGTGGAGCGCGTAGATGCCGACATCCATCAGGGGGCCGCCGCCGGCGAGGGCCCGTTCGGCCCGCCACACCTTGCGAGCCATCGTGAAGCCGAAGCCACCGGACATGGCGACGTAGGGACCATCGGTCCCCTCGCGTGCCCGACGGATCAGTTCCTGATGGTACGGATCGAAGTGCAACCGGTAGCCGATCGCCAGCGAGCGAGCCGCCGCGGCCGCCGCGGCGATCATCTGGTCGCACTCCGCGACCGAGACGGCCATCGGCTTCTCGCAGATGACGTGCTTGCCGGCCCGCAGGGCCGCGATCGTGTGCTCGGCGTGCAGGGCCGGGGGCGTGACGACGTAGACGAGCTCCGCCTCCGGCGTGTCGGCAAGACGCGCCATCTCGGCGTAGCTCCACACGTTGCGCTCCGGGAAGCCGTGCTCGCGGGCCCACGTCCGCCCCTTTTCAGCGGAGCCGGTCACGACCCCGACGAGCTTCAGATGCTGCGACTCCTGGATGGCCGGCAGCAACTCCCGGGTGGCGTAGTTGCCGAGGCCGACGAGGACGATGCCCACGCGCCGCATTTCCGGGGCGGCCCTCAGGGCGCGTGGCAGCAGGGTGGCGGCGGCGGTGGCGGCGAGCCCGGACGAGGCGCGGGCGAGGAAGCGGCGACGGGAGAGGCCGTTCGAGGGGCGGGAGGGAAGCATCGCGCCAGTGTGCGCGGCGGTGCGCCCCGGGCAAGCCGGGGCTTGGGCGGATCTAGGGGAAGAGTCCCCGGCTCTGCTTCGCCTCGGCCACCCGGCCGATTCCCAGGGTCAAGGCCGCGAGGCGCCGGCTGAACTTGAATTTGCGCTGCTGGTACGCGACCGACTCCTTCGCCTTGTCGAGCAGGGCGAAAAGCTTGGTCAGAACCTCGTCCCGAGACCAGTAGAAGTGCTGCAGGTTCTGCAGCCATTCGAAGTAGGAGACAATGACGCCGCCGGAGTTGCAGAGGATGTCGGGGATCAATTCAATGTCCCCGCGGGCGTCGAGGACGCGGTCGGCTTCGTTGGTGGTGGGCCCGTTCGCGGCCTCGGCCAGGATCCGGCACTGGAGCCGCGCGGCGATTTCGGGGGTGATGACCCGCTCGATCGCGGCCGGCACCACCGCGGTGCACTTCAGCGTGAGCAGTTCCTCGTTGGTGATCGGCGTGCCGCCGTCGAAGTCCCGCAGCACCTTGTTGTAGCGGACGTATTCCAATGCGCGCCGCACATTGATGCCCGCCGCATGGTGGAACGCCGCCGTGTGGTCGGAGATCGCCACGATCCGGGCGCCGTACTGGTCGAGTGCGGCAGCCGTCTCCGCGCCGACGTTGCCGAAGCCTTGGATCGCGACCGTGGCCTCGGCGACCGGAATGCCCATGTCCTCAAGGTAGCGCTTGAGCAGGTAGGCGACCCCGGCCCCGGTGGCCTCGCGGCGGCCCTGCGACCCTCCGAGGGCGAGCGGCTTGCCGGTGACGATCGCCGGTTCGAGGTGCCCGACGTGGCTCGAATACGTGTCGACCATCCAGCCCATGATCGTCTCGTTTGTGCCCATGTCGGGGGCCGGAACGTCGACCTGCGGGCCAATGAAAGGAATGAGTTCCTGAATGTAGCGACGGGAGAGTCGCTCCATCTCGGCGGTGGAGAGTTGCGCGGGATCGACGATGACGCCGCCCTTCGCGCCGCCGTACGGCAGACCCACCAGCGAACACTTCCAACTCATCCACATCGCCAGCGCCGCCACCTCGCCGATGGTGACGCCGGGGTGGAAGCGGATGCCGCCCTTCGAGGGACCCGTGGACAGACTGTGCTGGACCCGGTAGCCCTCGAAAACCGAGATCGAACCATCGTCCCGCCGGATCGGCAGCGACACGGCGAGGCACCGCTTCGGCCACTTCGTGCGGTCGCGGATCGCCTCGGGCAGGTTGATCGCGTCGGCGGCGAGGTCGAACTGGCGACACGCCATGCGGAAGACGTCCGAATCGTAAAGGGGTGAGACGATGACCTTGGACATGGTGGGACGGAGAGGAGTGTGTCCGTTATCCCGTCGTTGGCAAACGGCAACGGCCGCGCCATGCCTCCGGCGAACGTCGCTTAGAATGCGCGTTGCTGCGCGACAGTAGGCTGCTTAACTCCGGGGTAATGCAATCCGTGCTCGGCAGGCTCGTCGCGTGGCCCGCGCAGAAGACGGTGACCGTGGTGGTCATCGTCGGGGTGGGCATCGCGGTGGGCGCGCTCGGGCTCTTCGTCCGGGAGCAGCAGTTGCGGGAGCGGGATCGCTCGGTCCGGCGCGGGGAGGTGGCGGCGGAACTGGATCGCCAGCAAAGTCTCCGGGCGGAGGCGGAGGCGCGGCTGACCGCCCTGGCCGGGCAGATCCAGGCGGAGTCGCAGCGGCTGGAGCGGGCCGCACGGCTCGCCCGGACGCTGGCGGAACTGGACGGGTGGTGGGAGCGTTGGTTCGGCGGGGCTGAGCAGGCGCGGCGCAACCGGGAGCGGGCGGATGCGATGCGCCGCCTGGAGGCGGAGGCACGCGACCGCTTGCGCACGCTGGGTAAGGAGCGGAAGTCGACGACCGGGGAAGTGGCGACGATGCTGGCGCGGGAGTTCGACCTGCAGCGTGAACTCCGCGGGCTGGATGCAGCCCAGCCGGAGTGGGTGCGCTACGTGGTTCGGGGCTGGGAGCGCGCCCGGCTGGGGGTGCTTGTGGCGGTGGCGGCTTATCTCTTTGGTCCGACCCTTTGGAAGACCTTCGCGTACTTCATCCTCGGCCGGCTTCTCGAACGTTCGCGAGGTCTGCGGCTGGGGTCACCGGGAGCGGAGGCGGTGAGGGCGGAGGCGCGGGGCGTGGCGGTGGACCTGACCCTGTGGCCGGGCGAACAGCTGCAGGTGCGGCAGCGCTTTCTGCAGGCCAGCGACGAAGGCTTGGAACGTCGGACACGGCTGCTGCTCGACTGGCGGCATCCGGCGACGAGCTTGGCGAGCGGCTTGATGGAGCTCACCTCCCTGCGGCACCCGCGGGCAGGCACAGTGGCGCGCGTGACGCTGGCGGACTCCGCGGCGGCGCAGCAGGAATTGTGCATCATCGAGGTGGCGGCCGGCACGCGCCTCGTCGTGCGTCCCCGCGCCCTCGTCGCGGCCGTGACGAGCGGAGGGGAGCCGCTGCGCCTCCGCGCCCGCTGGTTGTTTTCGCACTGGCTCTCCTGGGTGCTGCTGCATTTCCGGGTTTTCGAGGTGGAGGGACCGTGCCGCCTTGTCCTGTCCGGAACGCGGGGCGTGCGGGTGGATTCCCTCGGCGGCGCGGATAACGCCCCGGTGCGCCGGCGCGTGAATCGGGGCACCACCCTCGGATTCAGTTCCAGCCTCGAGCACGGGGTTGCCCGCGCGGAGACCTTCTGGGCATACTACCGCGGCCACCATTTGCTGCTGGATGACATCTTCGCCGGTTCTGGGACTCTCCTGTGCGAACAACTCAGCCGCGTCGGTACCGATAGCAGTGAGCGGCGCTGGAACACAGCATGGAACGGACTGCTCCGGGCGCTCGGTGTCTGAAGTCCCGCTTCACTCCGCCGTTCGCGGCCGGCTAAGGTGACGGGTAAGGTAGGGCGCGGTGGGGCTGGACCGGCGCGCCAGCAGCGGCTCCAAGGGTCCACTGTAGAGAAGACGCCCGCCCCGCGGGCCACCGTCGGGTCCGAGTTCCACGACCCAGTCGGCTTCCGCGATCACGTCCAGATGGTGCTCGATCACGATCACGGTGTGTCCCTGCTCCACGAGGGCGTGGAGCACGCCGATGAGCCGCTGACAGTCACTCAGGTGCAGGCCGATCGTCGGCTCCTCAAGGAGATAGAGGTTGCGCACGGGAGTGCCGCGGGCTCGGTCGCGGGCTCCCGGGAGGCCCGCGGCCAGTTCCGAGACGAGCTTGAGGCGCTGAGCCTCGCCCCCGGAGAGCGTCGGCGAACTCTGGCCGAGCGCGAGGTAGCCGAGCCCGCAGTCGACCATCAGCCGGCACACGCCGGCGAGCGTGGCGTGGAAGTCGAAGAACGTGACGGCCTCCTCGAAGCTCATCTGGAGCACCTCGCCGATGTTGCGGCCCTTCCAGCGAATCTCCGCGACATCGGGTCCGTACCGCAGCCCCCGGCAGTCCTCGCACGGGAGGTAGGTCTCCGGCATGAAGGCCATCTCCAGACGGATGCGGCCCGCGCCCTCGCACGTCGGGCAGCGCCCGCCGGCGGTGTTGAAGGAGAAGCGACTCGCGGTGTAGCCGTGGACCTTCGACTCCGGGAGCGTGGCGAAGAAGGTACGGATGAGGTCAAAGATGCCGAGGTATGTGGCGGGGGTGGAGCGCGGCGTCTTGCCGATGGGGGACTGGTCGACCTCAACGACGGAGCGGAACGTGCCGGCGCCTCGCAGCTCGCGGAAGCCCGGTTCCCCGGATGCGTTCCCGGATTTGCGGGCCGCGCCGCGGATCCGGTCGACCCCGTCGGTCCGGGCGCGGTTCACGCCGCGACCAATGACCTCGTGAACCAGCGTGGACTTGCCGGCGCCGCTTGGGCCGATGACGACGACGAGTCGCCCGAGGGGCAGCGCGAGGTCGAAGCCGGCAAGGTTGCGGGCGGTGACCCCCGTGAGGGACAACCACTGTGACCGGCCCTTGGCCGGCGGCGGTGTGCGGTACGCACCGCGGGTTGGATGAGCGATTCCTTGGCGGAGCAGGCGGCCCGTGATCGAGTCCGGGGAGGCACAAACGGCGGCGGGCGCGCCCTCGGCAAGAAGGCGGCCCCCGTGGATGCCGGCGCCGGGACCGAGGTCGATCAGATGATCGGCGCGCGACATGAGCTCGTCATCGTGCTCGACCACGAGCACGGAGTTGCCCTTGTCGCGCAGCCGCTCGAGCGTGGCGATCAGGCGCTGGTTGTCGCGGGCGTGCAACCCAATGCTCGGCTCGTCGAGGACGTAGAGCACGCCGGCTAGATTGGTCCCGAGTTGCGCCGCGAGCCGGATGCGCTGTGCCTCGCCGCCGGACAAGGTGTCGGTCGGACGATCGAGGGTCAGGTATCCGAGACCGACCTCGTCGAGGAAGCGCAGGCGCTCCCGCACCGGAGGAAGAATGTCCTTCAGGACAAGCCGACCGCGGGCGTCCAGCTTGAGCCGGGTGAGACCTGTCAGCAGGCCAGCAGGCGTCTCGGCCAGCAACTCGGGCAAGGAGCGGGACGCTCCACCGCGCAGGGGCAGGCGCACGGCCCGACTGATCCGGTTCAGGCGCGCGCCGCCGCAGTCGGGACAGGGGCTGCCTTCCTCGCCAACATCCTCAGGCGCCTCGAGTCCGAACTCGCGCAGGCGCCGGGCCGCCTCCTCCGCCTCGTCACCGCCGTCGGTCTCGGCCTCGATCATCCACGGGAAGATGCGTCCGTGCCCGCGGCACGACGGGCACCATCCGCGCGGGGAGTTGTGGGAGAAGTGTTTCGGGTCCAACTCGGGAAAACTCTCGCCGGTCTCCCGGTCGGTGCGCGTGGTGGAGAACCACGACAGCACTTCGCCGCGAGGTGTCAGGAGGAAGCAGGCGCCCTTGCCGAGGCGCAGCGCGTCGGCGAGAGGATCGGAGCCAGCCTTCCGCGCGCCGGCGCGGCGCAGGTCTGCGACCACGACCTCGATGTCGTGCTCGCGGTAACGGTCGAGCTTGGCGAAGGTCGACACCGGTTGCAGTTGCCCATCCACCCGCATCAGTTCGTAGCCGTGCGCCGCGATCCACGTAGCGATGGGCTGGTGATGGCCCTTTCGGCCGCGAACCAACGGGGCGCACAGATAGAGGTGCGCGGCGCGGCGGGCCGGAGCGGACTGGAGCACGCGGGCGAGGAGGAGACGGAGTTGGGCGAGGCTGAGCGGGGCCACGGCCCGGCCGGTGTCCGGATGGTGCTGCACGCCCGCCCGGGCGAAGAGCAGGCGCAGGTACTGGGCGACCTCGGTGATCGTCGCCACCGTCGACTTGCGCGACCCGCGCGTCACGCGCTGCTCGATCGCGACGGTGGGCGGGATGCCCTCGACGCGGTCGACCTCCGGTCGCGGAAGCTGCTCCACGAACTGCCGCGCATAGGGCGACATCGACTCCATGAAGCGACGCTGGCCCTCGGCGAAGACAATGTCGAAGGCGAGCGTCGACTTGCCGGATCCGGAAACGCCGGTCACGACCACAAGCCGTCGCTGCGGAATGTCGAGCGATAGGTCGCGCAGGTTGTGCTCCCGCGCCCCCCGAATGCGCAGTATGCCCGAGCCAGGTTGCGCGTCCGGTCCGCCGGACTGGACGTCCAAGTCGGTCACCGCGGGCGCCACGTCGGCCGGAGTGGCGACAGGAGTCGCGGTTGCGGACTTCAGGGGCGAAGCGGCGACGGCGTGCCGAGGGGACTTGGGTCCTGACCGCACCGAGGCTGCGTCCACGCGCAAGGCCTCGCGGAGGAACGGGGTGGTCGCCGTGTCTTGCTCCGCGACGGCCTCGGGGGTTCCCTGCGCGACCACCCGCCCCCCGTGGCGACCGGCCTCTGGGCCGAGTTCGATGATCCAGTCGGCGCTTTTCAGCACATCGAGGTTGTGCTCGATCACCACGAGGCTGTGGCCGCGGTCGACGATCTGATGCAGGACCGTGAGCAGGCGGGCGACGTCGTGCCGGTGGAGACCCGTGGTGGGCTCGTCCAGCAACAGCAGCGCCAGACCCTCGCCGGCGCCGCCGACGGGACTGAGGTAGCGAATGAGCTTCAGGCGCTGCGCCTCTCCGCCGCTGAGCGTGTTCAGAGGTTGGCCGAGGCTCAGGTAGCCGAGACCAACGGACGCAAGGGCCTCGAGGCGCCGCTTAACGGCGGGCACGCCGTCGAAGAGCGGCAGCGCGTCCGCCACGCTGGACGCGAGCAGGTCCGCCACCGAGCGACCGCGCCACGCGATCGCGAGCACCTCGGGTCGGAAACGGCGTCCGTCACAGGTGGGGCACGGAACGAACACATCCGAGAGGAACTGCATCTCCACCCGTTCGTAGCCGAGCCCAAGGCAGTGCTCGCAGCGTCCGTCGCCGGCGTTGAAGGAGAAACTCGAGGCGCTGAGCCCGCGCTCCCGTGCCTCGGGCGTCGCCGCGTAAAGATCGCGAATGGTATCCCACGCCTCGGTGTAGAGCGCCGGGTTCGAGCGCGGCGTGCGCGACAGCGGTGACTGGTCGACGAAGACGACCTCCGAGAAGTCGGTCGGTCCCTCAATCGAGCCGATGACCGCCGCGTCATCCGTCAGTTGATGGCGGAGCGACTGGAGGCCTTGATAGAGGGCGTGATCGAGGAGCGTGGACTTCCCCGAACCGGACACGCCGCTCAGGCAGACCAGCCGACCCAGCGGCACGGCGACGTCGATCCCCTGCAGGTTGTGCTTGGTGACACCCCGCAGGGCGAGGCGGGGCGTGCCGGCGTTGACCGGCCGCCGTCGCTCGGGCGCAGGTAAGTGCCGTCGTCCGAAAAGGTAGTCGCCAGTCAGGCTGGCGCCGTCCCGCGCGAGTTCCCCGAGCGGGCCGGAAAAGACGACGTGTCCCCCGCGCGACCCGGGCTCCGGACCGATCTCGATGACATGGTCGGCCGCGCGAATCATGGCCTCGTCGTGTTCCACGACCACCACCGTGTTGCCGGCCTGCGTGAGTCGGCGGACGATCGCGATCAGTCGGTCGACGTCGCGGGCGTGGAGACCCACGCTGGGTTCGTCGAGGACGAAGAGCGTGTCGACGAGCGACGTGCCGAGGCACGACGTGAGATTCACCCGCTGCACTTCGCCCCCCGAGAGCGTCTTGGAGGGCCGGTCGAGCGAGAGGTAGCCGAGACCCACCTGCTGGAGATAGCGGAGCCGGGTCACGATCGCCTCGCGCGCGCTGACCGCCGAACGGTCGCCGACCTCGGCGGCGCCCGCGGTGAGGAGCGGGAGCAGTTCGTCGACCGGCAACTGGTAGAGTTGAGGCAGCGTGCGACCCTGCCAATGCCAGCAAAGGGACTCGGGCTGCAGGCGGGTCCCGGCACAATCCGGGCACGGATTGTAGGCCCGGTAGCGGGAGAGAAACACCCGGACGTGCATCCTGTACGTACTCTTCTCAAGCCAGCGGAAGAACCCACGGATGCCGTACCACGCCTGCGGCCACTCGCGCCCCTCGGTTCCGTAGTCCGGTTCGCCGTCGATGACGAGCGAGCGGTGCGCCGGGGAAAGGTCCGCGAAGGGCACATCGACCGGGATGCCCTGAGTGCGGGCGAAGCGGAGCAGGTCCTTCTTCGACTCACCGTAGACCTCGCCTTCCCAGCAGCGAATCGCCCCCTCGCGGATGGACTTGGAGGCGTCGGGGATGGCGAGGCGGTAGTCGACTTCGATGATGCGCCCGAAGCCGCGGCACCGCGGGCAGGCTCCGAGCGGCGAGTTGAAGGAGAAGAGCGCTGGAGACGCGGCGCGGAAGCGGCGGCCGGTGACCGGGGAGCGGAGGCCGCGGGCGAAGCGCCCAAGTTCCTCCCGGCTTTCAGCGTCGAGCACCCGCAACTCGCCGTCGCCGAAATGGAGTGCCGTCTCAACCGCCTCGGCGAAGCGAGTCCGCGCCTCCGGATCGACGCGCAGGCGGTCCTGGACGACTTCGATCACATCGCGGCCCTCGAGCGGAGAGGCGTCGGCCAGTTGGTCCTCGATCCGGGTCACAACCGCGGAATCCGAACCCGGGGCGACGGCGATGATTCGCTGGTAGGATTGGCCGAGCAGGGACGAAAGCACCTCCCTCCAGGTAAGTTTGCCGGGGCGGCGAACGGGGAAGACCACCAGGACCGTCCTCCCGGCATGATCGGCCCAGACTTGCTCCCAGATCGAGGCGGGATGGCCGTCGCGGATCGGTGCGCCGGTGGCAGGATCGTGGAGGCGGGCGCTCTGCGCGAACCACACTTTGAAGAAGTCGGTGAGCTCCGTCATTGTTCCCACGGTCGAGCGCGAGGTCTTGACGGTGTTGGTCTGCTCGATCGCGATCGACGGACGGATGTTCTCGATCGCTGCGACGTCGGGCTTGCCCAGCAACTCAAGGAATTGGCGCGTGTAGGCGCTGAAGGTTTCGACGTAGCGCCGCTGCCCCTCAGCGTGGAGCGTGTCGAAGACGAGGGAGGACTTGCCGGCGCCACTCAGCCCGGTGACCACGATGTAGCGCCCGAACGGAAGATCGAGGTCGAAGCCCTTGAGATTGTTCTGCCGGACGCCCCTTAGGCGGATGCACTCCGGCCGGGCGCGCGCCTCCGGTCGGGATTCAGGACGGGCGGCGGTGGGAGGGGACACGCTCCAGAGGAAGCGAGGGTTCGCGGAAAACTCAACGCCGCGTGCGCGCTCGCAACTGGAATGCCGGCACTGCGTCCGCGCTCCGCAGCAGGTCGAGGGCGCGGCGCTCCGCCACGCGCATGCGCCGGCGGCGGGCCGGGGAAAGGTCGTCGTAGCCCGCAAGGTGGAGGAGACCGTGCACGACGTAGAGCGTGAGTTCCTCGGCGAACGGCAGGCCGGTCGCACCGCCTAGCCGCGCGGCAGCATCGACCGAGACGCAAACCTCGCCGGCCGTGCCGGCGAGCGAATCACCCTCGAACGTGATCACATCGGTCACGCTCGGGTCGTCGAGGAACTGCCCGTGCAGGGTGGCGAGCGCGGCATCGGTGAGGAACGCCAGCGACACCTCGCCGGGCGGAATGGGAGAACCCGCCGCCTCGCCGACGGGGGTGCGCAGCGCCGCCCGGGCGCGGGCCCGCGCGGAGGGCAGGAGATGGGCGATGTCCGCCGGCACCGGACGGAACCCGCCGTCGAGCATCGCGACAAGGCGTCGCACGTCAGCCACCGGAACGCGGACCTTCGGGTGGCGCCGCGCGATCAGGACGGAGCGGGAGGGGGCGTTCACGATGACGCTCGCGCCGGCGCGGCGGTCGCCTCGGGAGCCGGGTAGGCGACGCGGCTGTGGAGCATGTTGAGCAGCGTGAAGTTGAAGCTGTTCTTGATGCGCGCCAATTCGTCGAAGGTCAGGGGAGCTTCGTCGAGCTGACCGTCGGCCACGCTCGACCGCACCACCTGCTCGATCAACTCGCTGAGGTGCTGCGGCGTGACCCGGCGCATCGACCGTGACGCCGCTTCGCAGACGTCGGCGAGGTGGATGATGGCGCTCTCCTTGAATTGGGGCTGGGGGCCGTCGTAGCGGTACGTGGTCTCGCACACCCGTGGCGCGTCGGCACCCTCGCGAGGGGCGAGGCGCGACGGGGCGGGACGCGCGGACTCCTGCATCGCGCGATGGAAGAAGTAGCGGATCAGGGTCGTGCCGTGATGCTGTTGGATCACGTCGAGGACGGCGCGGGGCAGCTTGTGCTTGAGCGCGAGGTCGACGCCGTCCTTCACGTGGGCCTTGATGATGAGTGCGGAGAGCGACGGATTGGCGTCGTCGTGAGGGTTCACGCCGTCGCGCTGATTCTCGACGAAATAGTCCGGCTTGGTCGTCTTGCCGATGTCGTGGAACAGGGCGCAGACACGGGCGAGCAGGGGATTGGCGCCGATCGCGTTGGCCGCATTCTCGGAGAGCTGGGCGACGACGAGGGAGTGGTGGTAGGACCCCGGGGCTTCGAGCTGCATGCGCCGGAGCAGCGGGTGGTTGAAGTCGGTGAGTTCGAGCAGCGTGATGTCCGTGGTCCGGCGGAAGAGTGCCTCCAGCACCGGGAGCAGACCGACGACGAGGATGCCGGACAGCAGGCCGGTGATCGCGCCGCCGGCCATTTCCCCTGCCACCGTCGCGAAGGGCAGGCGGTCCACGATGCCGAGGAGCAGGGCGAAGCCGGCGACGGTTGCTCCGCCGAGGAGGGCGGCGCGCACGACGCGTCCACGCTTGCGGCTGGAGCGGGCGGCGAGGACGGCGACCATCGAGCCGACAAAGGACAGAACGAGAAGGTCGAGGCGGTTGCCGTAGATCACCGCGGTGAAGATGGAGATCAGCAGCGCGGTGAAGATCGCGGCACCCGAGCTGACGAGGATCGCGATGATGAGGGGGGCGAACGCCGTGGGGGCCAGGTAGGGCAGGAGCGAGCCGGCTTGCGGATTTTCGGCGAAGAAGGGCAGCGATCCCGCCGCGTGGGTCGCCCGGACGAGCAGGAGGTTGGTCAGAATGGTCAGGGCGAGCAGGCCCAGACGAGCGTTGCTGCGCAGCGTCTCCGAGTCCTCGAGGCGCAGGTAGATGACGCTCGCGAGCACCATCGCCAGCACCAGCAGGATGCGCCCCGAAAGCTGCAGACCGTCCGTGAGCCCGATGTTGACGTCGGAAAGCAGGGCCCTGCGGTGGGCCTGCAGCGCCTCGAACTGCTCGGCCGAGACATAGGCACCCGGCTCGACCAGCGTTTGCCCGCGCTCCACCGCGACCGTCACCGGGCGGAGGGCTTTGAGCGCGGATTGCTGGACCCGCTCGGTCGCGGCCCGGTCGTAGACGACGTTGGACGTCAGGCCGTTTTGGAAGATGCGGTACAGGGCGAGCAGCGCCTCGCGCCCGAGACCCTCCGCACCGAGGTTGATGCGCAGGAAGGTGTGGGCTTCCTCGAGTGACTGCACCGGGCGCTGGGTGACTTCACCGTCGGGCTTGAGCACGCGGAAGACCGTCATGCGGCCCTCGGACTCCGAGCCGACGATCGAGCCATCATGCACCCCCTCGGCATAGATCTCGCGCAGGACCACCAGCGAACTCTCCATGAGTTGGAAGCGCGTTTTCGCGTCGCCGAGATCAAGGAAGACCGCGACGTGCTCCAGTCCGGCGCGATAGGGTCCGCGGGCGTTGAAGTCGTTGACGACGGGAGTCAGCGCCGCGCCGCGGAGGGTCCCCGCGGGATGCTCAGTTTCGAAACGCTCCAGCGCGTCAACGAGGTCGCGGATCGCCGCCTCGAAGCGGTGGAGCGGCTCGAGGTCGAGTCGGTAGACAGGGGGCGTGCGGTCGCGCACCTGCTCGTTCTGCAGACGGGTGCGTTCGGCGCTTTCGTAGCTGAACGGCACCGACGCGGTGATGCGAATGGCCGCACGCTGGTTGGGGAGCAGGAACACGTCGCTGCTGGAGACGCCGACGGAGCTCACCAGCACGATCGCGGCCACGGTGAGGACGAAGATCAGGCCGGCGATCAGGCGGCTGTTATCCCACTGGTCCCAACGGGCCGACAGGCGGTCCGCCTGCAGACGCTTGTGCGGCGCTCCCGCGCCGCCGCGCAGGAGCCGGAGCCGGTCAATCAGCGGCATGGCCCGGACAGCGCCTCACCGGAGCCCGGCAGGCACGGAGTTGCAAATTGTCGACACACCCTTGAATCATTCCACGTTTTCGCCTGTTTGGCCAATCGGGTTTTTGTAACGGTCGTAGGCCTCGATGATCTTCAGGACGAGGGGGTGGCGGACGACATCGGCGCCGCTAAACGTGTGTAAATCGATGCCCTCGATGCCGCGGAGGATGCGCCCGACCTCCACGAGGCCGCTTTGCTTGCTTCGCGGAAGGTCGATTTGGGTGAGATCGCCGGTGACCACCATCCGTGACTCCTCGCCGAGCCGGGTGAGGAACATCATCATCTGCTCCGGGGTGGTGTTCTGGGCCTCGTCGAGGATGACGAACGCGTGGTTGAGCGTCCGCCCGCGCATGTAGGCCAGCGGCGCAATCTCGATCACGCCTTTCTCGGTCAGGACCGCAATGTCCTTCGCGTCCAGCATGTCCTGCATCGCGTCGTACAGAGGACGCAGGTACGGCAGGATCTTCTCGCGCAGGTCACCGGGCAGGAACCCGAGCGTCTCGCCGGCCTCCACGGCCGGGCGGGTGAGGACGATGCGTTGGATCTGGTTTTTGAGGAGGAGGCTGATGGCGTGCGCCACGGCGAGGTACGTCTTGCCGGTGCCGGCCGGTCCGATCCCGAAGACCACCGGGTTGCGCATCATCGACTGAAGGTAGAGCTTCTGTCCGAGCGTCTTTGGGACGATCGTCTTGCGCTGGGTCGAGATGACCAGCGGTTCCCCGAAGAGACGACGCAGGGAATCCTCCTCGCCGCGGGCGAGGGTCTCGACAATGCGGACAAAGTCGTTGGAGCGGATCGCCACGCCCTGTGTGCGCAGGTCGTTGAGCAAACCGAACAGCGTTTCCACGCGCTTCACGTCGGCGTCCTCGCCCTCGATGCGCAGCCAGTCGTCGCGCGCGACGAGGGACGTCCGCAGGAGGCGTTCGACGACGGCGAGGTTCTCCTCCCGCCCGGCGTAGAGTTGGTTCAGGTGACGCGGGGTGGGGTAGCGAAGCGTGGAGGTGGCCATGGACGGGAGCCGGCGCGGGGGCGGCGGGAGCGGAAGTGCTAGGCGGCGCCGCCGGCGAGCGCGCGGGCGGCGTCGGAGAGCTTGGCCCAGGTCGCGTCGAGCGACTCCGGCAGGATACGGGTGTTCCCGAGCACCGGCATGAAATTAGTGTCGCCGACCCAGCGGGGCACGAGGTGCGCGTGCAGGTGGTCGATGCTCCCTCCGGACGGGCGTCCGAGGTTGAAGCCGATGTTAAAGGCATCGGGCTTCATCACTTCGCGGAGCAGGCGTTTCCCGAACGTGATCTCGGCCATCAGGTCCGCGCTTTCCTCAGGCGAGAGCGCCTCGAGGTCGTCGACTTCGCGGAACGGGATCACGAGCAGATGTCCCGGGTTGTAGGGAAACCGGTTCAGCATCAGGTAGGACTGCGGCGAGCGGTGCACGATGAGCGCCGCGCGATCGTCGCCCAGACGAGGCAGGTCGGTGAACGGCCGGGCCGACCGCGGCTCTCTTGGTCCAGCGATGTACTCCATGCGCCAGTAGGGATGCAGGGCGGCGAAGGGGGACTCCATGGGACGTCGGGAGAGGCAATCCGGTGAGGGAGGGGAAGTCAAAGCCGGGTTGCCCCTCGCCGCTTGCGGCGGGGAGGAAAACCGCTTCGACTGGGGGTTACGATGAATGCCTCCCCCTTCGCTCCACCTCCATCCTCCCAACCCCGTCGGCGTGTCGTGATTACGGGCATTGGGGCGGTCACGCCTCTCGGATTGAGCGCATCGGAGACGTGGACCGGCATGGTGGCGGGCCGGTCCGGGATCGGTCCGATCACCCGCTTCGATGCCAGTCTCTGCACCGCGCGGATTGCCGGCGAGGTGAAGGGCCTGGATCCGGCGCGTCCGCTGCCGGCGCCGCTGCACCCCCGCGGGCCGGCTGGGGAACCGGTCATGGCTGCGTTCACGCTGAAGGACCTGAAGAAGTTTGGGCGTTTCACCCATCTCGGCATCTGCGCCGCAGTCGAGGCTTACGCCGACTCCGGGATCGACTCCGCGCGGGCGGACATTCCCGCGGAGCGGATGGGTGTGAACTTGGGCGTGGGCATCGGCGGTTTGCCCGAGATTGAGGCGATGCAGGAGACGTTCAAGGCGGGCGGATTCCGCAAGATTTCCCCGTTCTTCATCATCCAGATCGCACCCAACCTGCTCTCCGGCCAGGCGTCGCTGCTGCTCAACCTGCGCGGACCGAACATGTCGATCGCGTCCGCCTGCGCGACCAGCGGTCATGCCGTGGGCGAGGCCGCGGCGGCGATCGCGCGCGGCGATGTGGACGTGATGGTGGCGGGCGGCGCCGAGTCAACGGTCACGCCCCTCGCCATCGGAGCTTTTGCGCAGATGCGCGCGCTCTCCACCCGCAACGACGCCCCGGAGAGCGCTTCGCGGCCCTACGACTCGGACCGCGACGGGTTCGTCCTCTCCGAGGGTTCTGTCGTATTCGTGCTCGAGGAACTGGAGTCGGCCCGGCGAAGGGGCGCCCGCATCTACGCCGAGGTGCGCGGTTACGGGGCCTCGGCGGATGCGTACCACCTCTCCTCGCTAGCCGAAGGGGGAGAAGGGTCGCAGCGGTCGATGCGACGTGCGCTGGAAACCGCGGGACTCGATCCGATGGCGATCGACTTTGTTTCCGCGCATGCGACCTCGACCCCAGGCGGCGACGGAGAGGAAGCGGCGGCGATCGCGGCGGTGTTCGCGGCGAACCTCGCCGGCCTGCATGTCACGGGGGTGAAGTCGATGGTCGGTCACCTGCTCGGAGGTGCCGGGGCCATGGGCCTGTTCGCCGCCGTCCTCGCGATCCGAGACGGCGTGGTGCCTCCGACCATCAACCTGCAGAACCTCGATCCGGCGGTCGCCGCCCTTGGGCTCCAGATCGCCGCCAATGAGGCGGTGCGCCGGCCCGTCCGCGCCGCGCTCGCCAACAGCTTCGGTTTCGGCGGCACGAATGCTTCGATCGTGGTCGCGACCGTGTGACCCTCCGCCTGACCCGCCGGACCCGGCACCGTCAAACGACGAACGCCGCTGCGCGGGTCGTCGCCGTGCGGCGACGCGTCAGGCGTTCCGTTTGAATTGCGCCGGGCCGAGCAGCACCGACAGCGTGGGGCGCTGCAGCGCGTCTCGGGCGGCTTCCTCTTCGGCGGACTTCTTCGACGGACCGGAGCCCCGGCCAATTTCCGTACCGGCGAGGCGGACGACGACCTCGTAACGCCGGTCGTGGTCCGGCCCGGTCGTGCCGGCGACCTCGTAGCGGAGGGCCTGGGTGCCGTGCTCCGGATGCACGCGCTCCTGCAACTGGCCCTTGGGATTTTCCTGCGGCGTATCGAGCCCCGTCAGCCGCGGTCCGAGATCGCCATACCATGCCCGCACCACGCCCCGGACGGTTGCCCAGTCTGCGTCGCAGTAAATCGCGCCGATCAACGCCTCCAGGGCGTCCTCGAGCGCCGCGTCTCGGGTGCGCCCCCCGGCGGCGGCCTCGGCCGGGGAGACGTGGAGCGTTTCGCCGATCCGGAGGTCCCGGGCGAGTTGGGCAAGGACCGCCCCCTTCGTGAGCGCGGCGCGCCGCCGGGAGAGCTCGCCCTCGCGCGCGGTGGGCAAGGCGGCGAAGAGCTGTTCGCTCAGCACCAGTTCCAGCACGGCGTCGCCGAGGAATTCCAGCCGCTGGTTTGTCTCCAACCCGCCCGTGCCCTCCGCGGCGCAGGACACATGGGTGAGCGCTTGGACGAGCAGGGAGCGGTTCCGGAAACGGTACCCCAACCGCTGTTCGAGCGCGTCGATCGGGTCGGGCAGGCTCATGAGCTGGCGCTGGTGTAGCGGCGCAGGCCCCGGTGGAAGGCAATGATCGCGAGCGAGAGCCAGAGCACGGTGGCTCCCCCGAGCCACAGGGCCTGCGAGCCCTGGATACCGTGGCGGAGCGTCTGTGCCGGCACGTTGGTGACGACGACGAGCGGCAGGGCGTAGACGAAGACCACGGCCGCGATTCCGCGGAGCGCCTCGCGGGGCAGGCGGGAGAATTCGTTGAGACCAAAATAGCCTCCCTCCACCCCCTTGGCACTCTGGATCCAGAAAACCAAGGAGATGAAGAACAGCAGCGTCGCGTAGTGGATCGCGAGTCCGCAGAGAATCATCCCGGCATACGTCGCCCACTGCAGCGCCGTGGGGGAGAGGCCCAGTTGGTGGACGGCGTAGAGTACAACTCCGAGGGCGATGGGAGCGTTGAGGAAGCCATCAAGATCGATCTTGCGCGTGGAAGCCATGAACAGGACGGGGCCCGGCTGCGCGAGGAAGAAGTCGAAGGCACCCGAGCGGACGTTGCGGCCCATCTCGAACAGGTTGGTCCAGAAGAACCCCATCAAGAGCCGCTGCACCAAGAGCGACGTCCCCACCAGGATGGTCATTTCCCACGGCCCCCAGCCCGCGATCGACTCGGTGTGCTGATAAATGACGCCGATGAGACCGAGGTTGACGCCCATCCAGAACAACTCGACGAGCGACCACATGATGAAGTCGCCACGGAACATCAGGGTGCGGACCACGGAGTAGCGGGCTCCGGCGAGCCAGATGCGGAGGTATTGCGCGGCGCGCATGGCGGGACGGGTGGCCGACTCAGCCGCCGACGGCGGTGTGACGGCGCAGGCCGCGGGTCCAGAGGAGTTGGGCGAAGCCGTACAGGGCGAGGACCCAGAACAGCTGGATGCCCAGGCCCTGCAGCGCGGCCTCGGGGGACGCGATCCGACCGGTCAGCAGCGCGGCCGGGAAGTACATCTGGTAGTAGTAAGGCAGATACGACGAAATCTCGTAGAGCGGGGCGGGCAGGAGATCGAGTGGGAAGACCTGACCTCCCAGCATCGTCTCGACGGCGAGAGAGAGGATGACGAAGGATTGGATCTCAAGGAACCAGAACGTCAGCAGACCAAAGCAGTAGGCGAGGGTGAACTGCAGGCAGGCGGAGAGGATGAGCGCCGGCACGGCGGCAAGGTAGGTCCAGCCATGCGTCGGGTATTGCAGGTACGGCCACAGCAGCGGCAGCACGAGAAGCAGCGGCAGGAGCGCGAGAGCCCCGGAGACGAGTCGGGCGGAGACGAAGAGGCTGAACCGGTAGGCGAAGTAGTTGATGGGCTTGAGCAGGAACTGGTTGATCAGCCCGTTGCGGATTTCCTCGGATACCTCGAAATCCTCGTTCATCGCGCTGATGAAGAACTGCAGGACGAGGATCGTGACGAAGTAGGTCAGCGTCTGGCCGAGGTTGAAGCCCGCAAGCGACTCCTGTCCGCTGAAGGCGGCCCCCCAGAGGATGAAGACGTACGCGAGGTGCAGGACGGAGAAGGATGCCCGGACCGCGAAATTCCAGCGGTAGACGAGGTTGCCCTGCAACCCCAGCACGAAGGCGTGGCGGTACTTGGCGAGCGACATGGCCGGTGGCGGTCAGGACGCGGACTTCAGGTCGAAGCGCGCAATGACCTCCTTGGCCAGGTTCCGGTAGGCGGTGGAGCCTGGCGAGAGCGGGTCGTAGGCGAGGATCGTCTGTCCGAAGCTCGGGGCCTCGCTCAGACGGATCGTCCGCGGGATCACGCTCTCAAACACCCGGTCGGGAAGGTGCTTGCGGACCTCCTCGACCACCTGGCGGGCCAGCTTGGTGCGCGTGTCGAACATGGTCATCACGACGCCCCCGAGTTCGAGCGACGGGTTCACGCCCGCCTGCTTGATGCGGTCGAGGTTGCGCAGGATCTGCCCGAGTCCCTCCAGCGCGAGGTATTCGCATTGCAGGGCGATGAGCAGGTAATCGGCCGCGGCAAGGCTGTTCATGGACAGGACGCCGAGGGAGGGGGGGCAGTCGATGATGATGGCCCGGTACTGCCCGGACTCGCGGACCGGCGCGAGCGCCGCCTGCAGACGGCCGAGGTAGCCCTCCGCTCCAGCCAACTCGATCTCGCTCGCCGCGAGATCTTCCTCGCTCGGCAACAGAAACAGGTTCCGGTAGGCGGTCGGCACGATTTTCTCGATCGCCGTGCCCTCGCCCCGGAGCGGCCCGTACAGGCTGGCACCTTCCCGCTTCTCGATCCCGAGAGCGCTGGTGGCGTTGGCCTGCGGATCGAGATCCACCAGCAGCGTCCGCACGCCCTTCTCGGCGAGCGCGGCGGAGAGATTCACGGCCGTCGTCGTCTTGCCGACGCCGCCTTTCTGGTTCGCGATGGTGAAGATGACCGAGCGCATGGGAGCGGACAAAGCTGGCCCTGATCCGGTCCGGGCCGCAAGCCCGCTTCGCGTCTCCCGGCGCGGAGAGTCTAGCCTCGACTTGGGGCACGCTCCGAAGAGACTGTCCAGACGCGAGTCGGCTGCATTGCCGCCGCCTTTCTCCGATGAAGATCGTTCACGTCGCCAGCGAAGTCTTCCCCTACGTCAAGACGGGGGGACTGGCGGATGCCGTGGGCGCGCTGGCTTCGACGTTGGCGGAGCGGGGTCACGAGGTTTCGGTCTTCCTGCCCGGCTATCGGAAGGCGCTGGAGCATCCGGCGGCGCGGGGTTCGGAGCGGCGTCTGCGACTCCGGATCGAGATGGGAGACCGGTTTGCGTCCTGCGACGTGCTCGCCTTGCCGGTCGCGCCGCGCCTGACCGTGTACTTCATCGGCCGGGAGGAGTTCTTCGACCGGCAGGGCATCTACGGCAATGGCGAGCGCGATTATGAGGACAACGACAACCGGTTCATCTGCTTCGCCAAAGCGGTGGCGGAGACGCTGCGCCTCCTCGACCTCAAGGCCGACATCGTGCACGCGCACGACTGGCCGACCGGTCTGATTCCGCTCTTCCTTCGTTATGCGGAGCGTCGGCACGGCGTCATGCTGGCGCTGCGCACCGTCTTCACGATCCACAACATCGCCTTCCAAGGTGTCTTCCCCATGAAGTCGTTTCCCCGGACGAACCTCCCCGAGGAACTCATGGGCATCGACGGTCTGGAGTACTACGGCCAGATGAGCTTCATGAAGGGCGGATTGCTCTTCGCCGACCATCTTACCACGGTGAGCCCCCAGTACGCCCGGGAGATCCAGACCGCAGAGTTTGGTTGCGGGTTGGATGGTGTAACCCAGTCGCGCGCGGCGGACCTCGTCGGGCTGGTGAATGGCATTGATACCGCCGTCTGGAACCCGGCCACTGATCCGGTGCTGGCGGCGCGGTATTCGGCGGACGACCTCGGCGGCAAGGCCGCCTGCCGGGCGGACCTCCTGCGGCGGTTGGGTCTCGATCCGGCGTTCCCGGGACCGATCTTCGGGATGGTGGCGCGCCTTACGGAACAGAAGGGCATCTCACTGGTCCTCGCGAACCGCCGTTTCTTTGAGTCGAGCCCGGTCGCCCTCGTGGTGCTGGGGTCCGGGGAGGCCCGATTCGAGGCCGGGCTGCGCGATTTGGTCGCGGCGATGGCGGGCCGCGCTTCGTTGGCGACACGGTTGGACGAGGAGATGAGCCATATCGTGGAGGCGGGCGCGGACTTTTTCCTGATGCCGTCGCTCTTCGAGCCGTGCGGCCTCAACCAGATGTACTCGCAGGCCTATGGCACGGTGCCCCTCGTCTCGCGGGTCGGAGGGTTGGTGGATACGGTGATCGACCTCGCGGACGACCCGGCAAACGGCACCGGCATCATGGTCCGGCCGACGGCCGCCGGCCTCGCGGAGGGCCTCGAGCGCGCCGTCGCGCTCCATCGCAACCCTTCGGCTCTGCAAGCGGTGCAGCGACGCGGCATGCGCCGCGATTTCAGCTGGCGGCAGGCCGCGCAGGGCTACGAGCGACTGTACCAAGACGCCCTCTAGGCACCGTCGGTCGCCGCGCACGGGTCGGCTGGATCCCGACCCGGTGTGACCGTCGAATGGCGTGGCGACGCCGCCCGCGTCGTGTGGCCCGAGCGCTTGCGGTGCAGCGATTTCTGCGCACCGATATCGGCTTACCATGGCCGGCTCCCCCACGATTCTCTGGTTCCGTCAGGATCTCCGCCTGCAGGACAATCCGGCGCTGGCGGCGGCGATCGAGCGGGGAGGGGCGATTCTGCCGGTTTACATCCTCGACGAGTCTGGCGAAGGTGGATGGGCCCTGGGTGGAGCCTCGCGCTGGTGGTTGCACGGGTCGCTGGCGGCGCTCGACGCGTCGCTTCGCGAGCGCGGGCTGCGGCTGATCCTTGCGCGCGGGGAGAGCGCGGCGGTCCTGCGGGAGTTGATTGCCCAGACCGGCGCGGATGCGGTTTTCTGGAACCGCCGGTACGAGCCGGCCAGCATCGCCCGCGATTCCGCGATCAAGTCCGAACTCGGCGGCCGCGGGATTGATGTCCGGAGCTTCAACGCGAGCCTGCTCTTTGAACCGCAGACCATCGCCAACAAGCAGGGCCGGCCCTTCCAAGTCTTCACCCCTTACTGGCGGCATTGCCTGACGTTGCCGGTGAACTCCCCGGTGGCGGTGCGTCACGGCCCTTGGCCCGCGCCCGAGCGGTGGCCGGCGTCGCTCCCACTTGCCGCGCTCGGGCTGCGTCCGTCGATTCCCTGGGACCGCGGATTCCACGGAGCGTGGACCCCGGGAGAGGCCGGGGCCCGCGAGCGGTTGGCGGGCTTCCTTCGCGGTCCGGTGACGGACTACGGCGAAACCCGCGACCGTCCGTCCGTCGAGGGTGTCTCGCGCCTCTCTCCCCACCTGCACTTCGGGGAGATCGGGCCGCGCCAGGTCTGGGCCGCCGCTGCGGAGCTCGGGCGCACGCGCGGCATCTTCCCGGCGAACGCTGGCGTGGCCAAGTTTCTCGCCGAGGTCGGCTGGCGGGAGTTCGCGCACCACTTGGTGTACCACTTCCCGCAGACGCCGGAGCAGCCGCTTCGGTCCGAATTCGCGCGCTTCCCGTGGCGAGCCGATCCCGGCGGTCACCTGCTCAAGGCGTGGCAGCGCGGGCGGACGGGCTACCCGATCGTGGACGCCGGGATGCGTCAGCTGTGGGCGACCGGATGGATGCACAATCGCGTCCGGATGATCGTGGCATCGTTCCTCGTGAAACACCTGCGCCTCTCCTGGACTCATGGCGCTCGCTGGTTCTGGGACACCCTCGTGGACGCCGATCTCGCCAGCAATACGCTGGGCTGGCAGTGGAGCGCCGGCTGTGGAGCCGATGCCGCCCCTTACTTCCGGATCTTCGCGCCGGTGCTGCAGGGCGAGAAGTTTGACGCCGAAGGTGTGTACGTCCGGCACTGGTGCCCGGAACTCTCGCGAGTTCCGGCCCGTTTTCTCCATCAACCGTGGACCGCTCCGGAGACGGTGCTGACGGCGGCCGGCGTCCAACTCGGAAAGTCGTACCCGCGTCCTGTGGTCGATCACGCGGAGGCCCGCGCCGAGGCGCTCCGGGCTTTCCAGAGTCTGCGGGGCTGAGCGACCTCCGACCGCCCCATGTCCTCCGTCCGTCATCTCGTGCTTGTGCTTGGGGACCAACTTGACCCCGGGTCTGCGGCCTTCGACGGGTTCGACGCGAAGCGCGACGTGGTTTGGATGGCCGAGGTTGCAGGGGAGTCCGGGAACGTCTGGTCCACCCAGGTACGAACGACGCTCTTCCTCGCGGCGATGCGGCACTTTCGCGACCGCGCGCGGAAGGCCGGCCGGCGCGTGGACTACTGCGAACTGGATGACACCGAGAACCGGCAGACCCTCGCCGGCGAACTCGAGCGCGCCAGCCACCGGCTGCGGCCCCAACGGCTGATCGTGGTGCAGCCCGGCGAGTGGCGCGTGCAGGAGGCGCTCCAGTCGGCGGCGAAGACGCTCGGACTGGACCTCGAGATTCGCCCTGACCGCCATTTCCTCGCGTCGCCGGAGACTTTCGCCGAGCACGCGAAAGGCCGGCGGCAGCTCCGGATGGAATTCTTCTATCGCGAAATGCGCCGCCGGCACGACGTTCTGGTGCTGCCGTCCGGCGAGCCCGAGGGCGGCGAGTGGAACTTCGATCACGAAAACCGGGAGAGCTTCGGCCGCACCGCGCCGAACCCACCTGCGCCGCGGGCCTTTCCGCCGGACCGCCTCACCCGGGAGGTCATCGCCCTGGTCCGGAAGCGCTTTGCGGACCGTCCCGGGGACCTCGACCGGTTTGACTGGCCGGTGACGCCGGAGGATGCGGAGGCGGCGCTGACGGACTTCGTGGAGCACCGGCTGCGGGACTTCGGGCGCCACCAGGATGCGATGTGGGTGGGGGAGCCGTGGCTGTACCACTCCCGCTTGGCCGCGGCGATGAACCTCAAGCTGCTGGATCCGCGCCGGGTCATTGCCGCCGCCGTGGCGGCCTACCGTGCCGGGACCGCGCCCCTGCCGGCGGTGGAGGGTTTCATCCGCCAGATCCTCGGTTGGCGCGAGTATGTCCGCGGCATCTATTGGCGGTTCATGCCCGGGTACCTGGAACGCAACGCGCTCGGTGCGACCGCGGCGTTGCCGAAGTTCTTCTGGACGGGCGACGTACCCATGACGTGCCTCCAGGATGCCATTGGGCAGAGCCTGTCGCTGGGCTACGCGCACCATATTCAGCGGCTGATGGTGACGGGCCTCTACGCGCTGATGCTCGGCGTGGATCCCAAGCAGGTTCATGCCTGGTACCTCGCGGTCTACGTCGACGCGGTCGAGTGGGTCGAATTGCCGAATACCCTCGGCATGTCGCAATACGGCGACGGCGGCGTGATGGCATCGAAGCCCTACATCGCGACCGGGCGCTACATCGAGCGGATGAGCAATGCCTGTCGGCAGTGCCGGTTCGATCCTGCCGAGGCCGTCGGACCCAAGGCCTGTCCCTTCACGACGCTTTACTGGGACTTCCTGCTCCGACACCGCGACCTCCTCGCCGCCAACCCGCGGATGGGCCTGCAGGTGCGCAATCTCGGCAACCTGAGCGCGGAGCGGGCCCGGTCGATCCAGCGGCGCGCCGAGCAGATCCGGCGCGGCGACGGTGTTCCTCCCCCGGATGAAGCCCTGCTGCCGGGCCTTTCCCCATGAGCACGATGCGACGCAAGGGAGACCTGCCGACGAAGACCTGCGTGACCTGCGGGCGCCCGTTCGCCTGGCGCAAGAAGTGGGAACGCTGCTGGGAGGAAGTGCTGACCTGCTCCGAGCGTTGCCGCCGGGTTCGACGTGGTTCCCGGCGCGGCGGCGGCGGAGCCTCCGCCCCCGGAGCGATGCCGTGACGCCCGCTGAGACCCGTCCCATGAACCTGACTTAC
Source organism: Verrucomicrobiota bacterium (assembly GCA_016871755.1). Classification (GTDB taxonomy): domain Bacteria; phylum Verrucomicrobiota; class Verrucomicrobiia; order Opitutales; family Opitutaceae; genus UBA6669. The sequence continues at coordinate 59,324 of VHCJ01000014.1, forward strand.
CGCGTCCAGATCGAGCGCTCCGCCGAGGAGGCCTTTGCATGGCACGAACGCCCCGGCGCGTTCGAGCGCTTTGCTCCGCCCTGGGTGCGGACGGACGTCCTGCACCGCTCGGGAGGCATTCGCGACGGCGGACGTCTGGCGATGGTGCAGCACCTCGGCCCCCTGCGGCTGCGCTGGGACATCGAGCATGTCGACTTCATCCCCGGGCGCCAATTCTGTGACGAGGCGCGCCGGTCGCCGTTCCGGTCGTGGCGGCACGTGCACCGCGTGGAGCCGCGCGGACCGGGGGCGTGCGAGTGGATCGATGAGATCACCTTCTCGCTCCCGGGCGGCCGCGTTGCGGAGGCGCTGCTAGGCGGCCAGGTGCGGAGCGAGATGGAGCGACTCTTTGCCTACCGCCATGCGCGGCTGAAGGCGGACCTCGAGGCCGTGCCGCAGGCGGCTTCGGGCCGAGTCGTCCTTGCCGGGGCGTCTGGGCTGGTGGGAACCGCGCTGGCGGCGTTGCTTTCGACCCGCGGCTATGAGGTCGTCCGCCTCGTGCGCCGAGCCCCGCGCGCGCCGGACGAACGGTCTTGGGATCCGGCGACCCCGGGCGACCTTGCGGACGCGCTGTCCGGAGCGGTGGCGCTCGTGAACCTCGGCGGGGCGGGGATTGCGGACCAACGGTGGAGCGCTGCGCGCAAGACGGAGTTGCGGGCGAGTCGCCTGCAAGGCACGCAGGCGCTGGTCGCGGCGCTGCGACGGGCGTCGTCGCCGCCGCCCGTGTTTCTCTCGGCCTCGGCGATTGGCCTTTACGGCGTCGATCCGAAAAGAGACGTCGACGAGACCGGCGCGATCGGGGAGGGCTTCCTGGCGGAATTGACCCGGGACTGGGAGCGCGAGGCGATGCGGGCGGACGAGGCGGGGGTGCGCACGGTGCTGCTCCGGACGGGGATCGTGCTCTCGCCGCGAGGCGGGGCACTCGGACGACTCTTACCGATCTTCCGCGTCGGCCTCGGCGGACCGATCGGTCGCGGGCGGCGCTGGATGAGTTGGATCTCCCTTGAAGATGAGATTGGCGCGATTGCTCACCTCCTCGCGCGGCCCGGGGCGCGCGGCGCCTACAACCTCGTGGCGCCGGAGCCGGTGACGGGCACGGATTTCGCCCGGGAACTCGGGCGGGTGCTGGGTCGGCCCGCACTCCTCCCGGTGCCGGTCCCGGCCTTGCGGGCGGTGTTCGGACAGATGGCTGACGAGACGCTGCTCGCCAGCCAGCGGGTGAGACCGGCCCGGCTTCTGGCGGACGGTTACACGTTTCAGCATCCGGGCCTCGCGGCGGCCCTTCGCGACCTGCTCGGAGTCAACCGGGCGACGCCCCATTTCCCTTCATGAACCGAAAGATTGCGATCATTGGTGCCGGAGTGGCGGGCTTGTCGGCCGCCCGCGTCCTATCGACCTCCGGGGCTCGCCTCGTGGTCTTGGAGAAGAGCCGCGGCGTCGGCGGTCGCATGGCGACGAAGCGCGTGGGGGAGGCCGTCTTCGATACCGGGGCGCAATTCTTCACCGCGCGGGCGGACGGCTTCGCCGCAGACGTCCAGCGCTGGGTCGATCTTGGCCGCGCCGAACCGTGGCCCGGCTCCGCGCACCGCTGGATCGGCCGTGGCGGCATGACCTCGGTCGCGAAGCATCTGGCTGAAGGCATCGACGTGGAACGCGAACGCAAAGTCACGGCGGCGCGCCGGCACGAGAGCGGCTACTGGGAACTCGACATCGAGAACGCGGGCATCCTGCGGGTGGAGCGTCTGCTCCTGACCGCGCCCATGCCGCAGTCGCTGGCGTTGCTGGATCAAGGCGGGGTGCGCCTGCCGGACGACGTGGCTGGCGAACTGCGCTCGGTTTCCTACCGGCCCTGCCTCGCGGCGCTGCTGGTACTGGATGGTTCGAGCGCGGTTCCTCCCGAAGGCGTCGCTCCGTCGGAGGGTCCGCTGCGCTGGGTGGCCGACAACGGTCTCAAAGGCCTGTGCCGCCAGGCGGCGATCACCGTGCATGCCGGGCCGGAGTTTTCGGCTCGCGAGTACGGCCGTCCGGAAGCCGAGGTGCTGGAAAGCATGACGGCGGCGGCACGCCCATGGCTCGGAGACCGCCGGGTGGTGTCCGCGGCGCTCCATCGCTGGAGATATAGTGAACCAGTGGGCTCGCTCCCGCGCCCCTTCGTCTGGATTCCGGAGCTGTCCCTCGGTTTTGCCGGGGACGCCTTCCTCGGCGGACGGGTGGAGGCGGCGGCACTCTCGGGGCAGGCCCTCGGGCACCATCTCGCCGCGCAACTCGCCCCGGCCGCAAACGAGGCCTGACGGGGCGTCGGGGTGCGCTCCGGGGCCAATCCAACCTCGGGCGAAGATTGCGATTTCCTTCGGACGCGCCTCGTACACGCTGGCCGAACGCCTTGTAATTCATGACTGACGCCGTCACCTCACTGATTCCCCACCGCCCGCCCTTTCTCTTCGTTGACGAGATCGTCAGCGAGACGGCCGAGGTGCTGGTGGCGCGCCGCACGTGGCGGGCGGAGGAGGATTTCTACCGTGGCCACTACCCGGGGGCACCGATCACGCCCGGGGTGCTGCTGTGCGAGGCCGTGTTTCAGACCGGAGCGCTCTTCCTCGCCCGGGCGGTGGGTCCCGGAGGTCCCTCGACGCCCGGGGTGCCGCTACTGGCGAAGGTGAGCGACGTGCGCTTTCGCCACCCGGTCTATCCCGGCGATACGGTGCTGATCGAAGTGCGGCGCAAGGAGCGGCTCGGAGAGTTCAATCTGATGACCGGATCCATGCGCCGGGCGGACGGGGTGCGCGTCCTCAACGTCGATTTCACGGTCGCGTGGAAGGTGCCGGCGGCGGAGGGTGGCGCGGCGGGTCCCGCTTCAACCTAGCTTTCCGATGGCCGACTTCCTGAACCTTTCCGGCAAGGTGTTCGTCGTCACCGGCGTGGCGAACCGCAAGAGTGTGGCTTGGGCGATTGCCAGCGCCCTTGAAGCGCAGGGAGCGAAGGTGCTGTACAGCGTGCGCAGCGAAGCCCGCAAGGCCTCGCTCGCGGCCCTCCTTGGCGACCGTCCCACCTACGTCTGCGACGTCGAGAAGGAGGGCGCGGCGGCCGCGCTCGCGGGCGCGATCGCGGCCGGGCATCCGGGCCCGATCCACGGCTTGGTGCATTCGATCGCCTTCGCGAACTATGCGCAGGGTTTCAAGCCGTTCCACCAGACGGCCCGCGGTGACTTCCTGCAGGCCACCGCGATCTCGGCCTTTTCCCTCGTCGAACTGGCCGAGGCCTTTCGTCCGCTCTTCGCCCGCGATGCTTCAGTGGTGAACATCGGGATCTCCTCCCTGCTGGTCACGCCCGACAACTACGGCTACATGGGCCCGATCAAGGCGGCTTTGGAATCCGAGTCACGCTTCCTCGCGAAGTCATTCAGCGCCTTCTCCGAGGTCCGCTTCAACGTCGTGGGCGCGGGGCCGCTCAAGACCAGCGCCTCGGCTGGAATCCCGGGTTACCTCGAGAGTTACCTGTACGCCGAGAAACTCACGTTCCGCAAACGCGCGCTGGCCACCGCCGAGGTGGCGAACGCCGCCCTGTTTCTGCTCAGCGAGCGAAGCAGCGGAATCAACGCCACGACGCTCGTGGTCGACGCCGGCCTCGGTTCGAATGCGTTCGACGCCGAGGTGATCCGCCTCGCCATGCGCCCGCGGCAGTCCTGACGATGGCGAGGTTCCACTTCCGCTCCACCTGCCTCGACTCCCTCGCTGCTGTCCTGCCGCCGGAGAGGCTGAGCAGCGCCGAGATCGAAAGCCGGCTTGAGCCGCTGTACCGCCGCCTGCGCCTCCCGGAGGGGCGGCTCGAACTGATGACCGGCATCCGCGAGCGGCGCGTGTGGCCGGTCGGGACGCTTCCCTCCGACGCCAGCGCGGCGGCGGGGCGCGCCGTGCTGGCTCGCTCCGCGATCCCGGCCGAGGCCGTCGAACTGTTCATCCACGCGGCCGTGTGCCGCGACATGCTGGAGCCAGCGACGGCGGCCTTCGCGCACCGGAAGATCGGGCTGCCCGCCGGGGCGCAGATCTTTGATCTCTCCAATGCATGCCTTGGTTTCCTCAATGCCATCACCGTGGCGGGCGGATTGATCGAGTCCGGTCAAATCCGCTGCGCCCTCGTCGTCGCCGGCGAAAACGGGCGTCCGCTCGTCGACGAAACGATCCGGCACCTCGCGACCGCACCGCTCACCCGGGAGCAGATCAAGCCGTACTTCGCCAATCTCACCATCGGCTCAGGCGCCGTCGCGGCCATGGTCTGCCACCGCGACCTCGCGCCCCAGGGGCATCGGTTTCACTCCGGGGTGGCCCGCTCCGCCACCCACCACAGCGCCTTGTGCCAAGGCGATACCCACGGCGCCGATGCGCTGGCGATGCAGACCGATTCCGAGCGTCTGCTCGAGGCGGGGGTCGCCCTGGCGGCTGAGACGTGGACCGAATTCCGCGAGGTTTCGGGCCGGAGTGCCGATGGATTCAGCCGCTTCGTCTGCCACCAGGTGGGGAGCGTGCATCGCCGCCGGCTCTACGAGCGACTCGGTCTCCCCATCGAGCGCGACGTCTCGACCTTCGCCGAGTACGGCAACATGGGCTCCGTCTCTCTCCCGGCGACCCTCGCGGAGGCGGAGGGTGCGGGCATGATCGCGCCCGGGAGCCACGTCGGCTTGCTCGGCATCGGCTCCGGACTCAACTGCCTGATGCTCGACCTCGAATGGTGATGGCCCCGTCCGTTTCCCTGCCGCCGTGGCTGCGGCAACTGTACCCGTTCACTCCCGCCTCGTGGATCACGCCGCGCGGGGCCCGGATGAGCGTGGTCGACGAAGGCCCACGCGCGAAGGAGGCGGTGCTGCTCCTCCATGGCAATCCGACTTGGTCGTTCTTCTACCGCGACCTGATTCTCGCGCTGCGGGGAGAGATGCGTTGCGTCGCTCCGGACCATGTCGGGATGGGGCTCTCGGACAAACCGGAGCGCTACGACTACACGCTCGCCGGCCGCATCGCGGACGCGGAGGCGCTGGTGGACGCGCTCGGCCTCGAGTGCATCCATCTGTTGCTGCACGACTGGGGCGGAGCGATCGGATGCGGCGTGGCGGTGCGGCGACCCGAGCGGATCGGGCGCATCGTGCTCCTCAACACAGCGGCGTTCCGTTCCGCGCTGATTCCGCCCAGCATCGCGCTCTGCCGGACGCGGTTTCCCGGAACGGCGCTGGTTCGCGGCCTGAATGCCTTCGCCGGTCCGGCGGTCCGCATGGCGATGCACCGGCGTCGGCTTTCCGCCGACGAGCGTCGGGGCTATCTGTTCCCGTACGATTCGTGGGCCCATCGGGTCGCGGTCAACGCCTTCGTCAAGGACATCCCGCTGGCACCTGAGCACGTCAGCTATAGGACGCTTCGGGCGGTCGAGGATGGGTTGCCCGCGCTGCGCTCCCATCCGGTAAGAGTGGTCTGGGGCGGGCGCGATTTCTGTTTCCACGACGCCTTCCTTGCGCGCTGGCGGGAGATCCTCCCCGAGGCAGAGGTCACCCGCCTTCCCGACGTCGGTCACTACGTTCTCGATGACGGCGGACCCGAGGCGGTCGCCCTCTGCCGACGCGGCGTGATTGGCCGCTGAGCCCGGGTCTGGCGGATGCAGGCGGGGGACCGTCCGGGCCTCGCGGCTCGGTCCCGTTCGCGCTCAAGGCGCAGGCAGCGCGCGGGGTTCGCGGCGAACGATCCGACCGGGGCGGACTCCCGTGAGTGCGCCGTCGCGGATCGCGAATTGCCCGGCCACGATCACATGGTCCATGCCCTCAGCGTAGTGGTGCGGATCGCGGAACGTGGATGCGGAGGAGAGGCGCTTCAGGTCGAAGACGACGGCGTCGGCGATGAATCCCGGGCGGATCAATCCGCGCCGCCCCAGCGGAAACTGCTGTGCCGGCAGGTCCGTCATGCGCCGCACCGCCTCCTCAACGCCGAGCAACCGCTCGTCGCGGACGTAGTGGGCGAGAAAGCGCACATTGTTACCGTAGCCCCGCGGGTGGGGCACGCCGACGCCGAAGCGCCGGGTGCCCGAGTCCGAAGCGATCATGGTCAGCGGCAGGGCGAGGAATTCACGGAGATTGGGCTCGCTCATCCCGTGGAAGACCGCCGAGGCACCGCCTTGGAGCTCGATCCCGAGGATCGTGTCGAGCTGGGCGTCGAGGGAGTCGGAGCCGTGCAGTCGGCGGGCGGCCTCCGGGACGTTGAGGCCGTTCAGCGTGGGATCCGGGGCGAAGTTGGCGATCACGGCATAGGTGAAATCGGTGCGTTGTCCCCGCTCCAACGTCGCACGCATTCCGGCCCGAATCCGCTCGCGCTCCTCGGGGATATCCAGCCGCTCGCGGAGTCGCTCCCGTCCACCCGCGCGCGCGGAGTCGGGGATGGTGGTGCCCAGCGACGTGCTCGACGCCGTGTAGAGATATTGGTCGTGCGCCACCTGGACTCCCTCCGCGCGGGCCCGGTCGAGGCGCGCGATGACCGCCGGGGCGAGGCCCCACGCGGCCGGACTCGAGAGCTTGATGTGCGAGATCTGGACGGCGGTACCGGCCTCGCGCCCCACCTGCAGCGCCTCTTCGATGGCCTCGAGGATCCGGGCGTTCTCGTAGCGCATGTGGCTCGCGTAGAGACCGCCGGAGGCGGCCGCGACCTTCGCGAGCGCGACGATCTCGTCGGTCCGGGCGAAGGTGCCGGGCAGGTAAATCAGCCCCGTGCTCAGCCCGACCGCGCCGTCGCGCATGGCGGCGGCCACCAGAGCGCGCATCTGCTCCAACTCGGCGGCGGTCGGTGGGCGCGCGAAACTTCCCCCCATCACTTGGGCGCGGACGGTGTTGTGGCCGATGAGGGTGGCGAGGTTGACCGCGGGCTGTGCGACCTCCAATTCGGTGAGGAAGGCGGCGACGTCGAGCGCAGAGCCCCCGCAGTTGCCGGTGACGAGCGTGGTGACGCCCATGCGCAGGAAGTTCTCCGCCTGCGGCACCTCCGCCAAGTCCTCGACGTGGGTGTGCACATCAATGAATCCTGGGGCGAGGATGCGCCCGCCCAGATCGACCTCGGTCGGGGCGGAGAAAGGAACCTCGCCCACCGCGATGATGCGGTCGCCGCGGATCGCCACGTCACCGCGGAACGCCGGCGCGCCACTCCCGTCGACGATCAAGGCATGGCGGAGGATGAGGGTCGCCGGGGCCTCGGCTCCCGTCATCGCTCGCGGAAGCAGCAGGCAGGCGACGGCGCTCGCGAAGATGCAGAAACGGGCGAAGCGGAGGATCGTGACGATCGACATGGCTCGTTTTTGTTTCCGAGGCCCGGCCGCATGGCGATTCCTTTTCGAAGGCACCGGAGGGCAGTATGACGGAATGTGAGCGAGATGAGCGAAACTGAGCAAGAGCATTGCCGTGACGGACGTGATTCCTAGCCTCACGCAGTGCTCACGGAGCAGCGCCGCCGCTCAATCCTTCGCCTCCTGGCCGACCAGAACACGGTCCGGCTCGAGGAAATCTGCGTGCGTTTCGGAGTGTCGGCGGCAACGGCCCGGCGCGATGCCGAGGCCATTGCCCGGGCGTCGCTGGCACACCGCACGAGGGGCGGGCTGGTGGCGTTGGATGCGGCGATGACGGAGCCGGTGTATTCGCGGAAGGCAGCGGTCGCGGCGGGTACCAAGGCGCGCCTTGGACTGCGGGTTGCGATGCTGCTGCCGGAGGAGGGAAGCATTTTCATCGATGCGGGCAGCACTTGTCTGGAGGTGGCCCGGGCGGTGCTCGACCGCCCGCAACTCCGTGTCTATACGAATTCGGTCAGCCTGCTGCAGATCGCGCTGGAGGGGCGGTCGAACGTGTACTCGATTGGCGGCGAGGTGCGCACCGTGAGCCTCGCCCTCGTCGGTGCCTTTGCGCTGAGTTGGCTGGAGCGACTGCGCTTTGATGCGACGGTGGTGGGGGCTTCGGGCTTGGACGGGGAGCACGGCGCGGCGACGACGGAGCTGGCGGAGGCGGCGATCAAAGCCGAGGCGCTCAAGCGGGCGCGTTTACGGATCCTCGTGGCGCATTCCGAGAAGTGGTCGCGGCCCGCGGCGTTGCGCTTCGCCCCTTGGTCGGCTTTCCATCACTTCGTGACTGATCGAGCGCCGCCTCGCAACGACACGGCTGCCCTGGCAGCAGCCGGGGTCGAAGTTCACCTCCTTTCCACTCCATGAAGTCCGCCCGTCTCAACCGGCTTTTCAATCCCCGCACCGGCCGATGCTTCGACGTCGCCCTTGATCACGGCTTCTTCAACGAAGGCGCCTTCCTGTCCGGGATCGAGGATCTGCCCGCGGCCGTGGCCCGGCTTGTCGAGGCGGGTCCCGACGCGATCCAGCTTACGCTTGGCCAGGCGCGCCACCTGCAGGCGCTCCCGGTGCGCCCAAAGCCCGCGCTGGTGCTGCGCACTGATGTCGCCAACGTCTACGGCACCCAGTTGCCGGAGGTCCTTTTCTCGCGGATGATCGAGGACGCAGTCACGCAGGCCGTCCGAGTGGACGCGGCATGCGTCGTGGTGAACCTGTTCCGGATCCCCGGGGCGCCGACCATCACGGATCAGTGCATCCAGAACATCCTGCGCCTCAAGCCGGCCTGCGATGTGATGGGCATGCCCCTGATGATCGAACCGCTGGTCTTCCAGCCGAACGAGAAGGCCGGCGGCTACATGGTGGACGGCGACCTGCGCAAGATCGTGCCGCTGGTGCGCCAGGCGGCGGAACTCGGAGCGGACGTGATCAAGGCGGACCCGACCGACGACGTGTCGGTGTACCATCAGGTGATCCAGACTGCGGGCGGAGTTCCGGTGCTGGTGCGCGGGGGGAGCAAGGCGCCCGAGGCGGAAATCCTCGCCCGCACGGAAGCAATCCTCAAGCAGGGAGCCGCGGGCATCGTCTACGGACGCAACATCATCCAGCATCCCCGCCCGGCCGCGATCACCCGCGCGCTCATGGCGGTGGTGCACGACGGGAAGACCGCCGCGCAGGCGCTGGAGCATCTTCGATGAGCACACCCTCGTCAAACTCGGTTCGGGTTGCAGTGATCGGTGCCGGCCTGATGGGGCGGGAGGTGGCCAGCGCCTTTGGGCGCTGGTTCGCGATCCTCGACTCCGACGTTCGCCCGGAACTGGTCGGCGTCTGCGACGTCAACGCGGAGGCGCTCAAGTGGTTCCGCGGCGTTCCGGGCGTCCGCTACTTCGAGACCGATCCCGCGCAGCTGCTCCGGCATCCGGACATCGATGTGATCTACGTGGCGGTGCCGCATCACCTCCACGAGAACCTGTACCTCGACGTCGTGCGGGCCGGAAAGGACCTCTTCGCGGAGAAGCCCTTTGGCATCGATCTCGCCAGCGCCCGGCGCGTGCGCGACGAGGCGGCGCGCCTCGGACGATTCGTCCGCATTTCGTCGGAGTTTCCCTTCCTGCCGGGCGCCCTGCGCGCCTTGAACTATGCGAGGGAAGGGCGGCTGGGGCGTCCCATCGAGGCGCGGTGCGCGTTCCTTCATTCCAGCGATCTCGATCCGAACAAGCCGATCAACTGGAAGCGGCAGGCCCGCTTCTGCGGCGAGGCGGGTGTCATGAATGACCTCGGTATGCACGTCGTTCACCTGCCGCTGCGGCTCGGCTGGAAGCCGGACCACGTGTCCGCGACGCTCCAGCGCGTGTACACCCAGCGGCCGGACGGGAAGGGAGGCATGGCCGCGAGCGATACGTGGGACAACGCCACCGTCCGGGCCACGGCCACCATTCAGGGGGAGAGCGTGCCGCTCTCCCTCGAGATGAAGCGCCTCGCACCGGGCGAGACCAACACCTGGATTTTCGAACTCCTCGGCACCGACGGCGGCGTCCGTTACAGCACCAAGGAGGCGAAGCAGTTCTGGACCTTCCAGCGGAGTGGCGACCAACTGTGGCAGCGCACGGACCTCGGTTTCGGCACGCCGTTTAAGACGATCACCGGTGCCATCTTCGAGATTGGTTTCCCCGACCTCCTCCAGCAGATGTGGGCGGCGTTTTTTGCGGAGCGGAACGGGACGCTGGGATCGCGGATCGGGTGTGCAACGCCCGACGAAGCGGTGGCCCAGCACGAGCTCTGGACCGCGGCGCTCAAGTCCGTCGCGGAGCGCCGCACCGTCCGCATCGCCGAAGTCGCTTCATGACGGCAGTCGCCCAGACCCCGGCCCGCCGCGGCCTGATCGCCGGCGGCAACTGGATCGTCGACCACGTGAAGATCATCGACGCGTGGCCGCAGCAGGACACCCTGGCGAACATCCTCGGCCAGACCGACGCCAACGGCGGTTCGCCCTACAACATCCTCGTCGATCTCGCGAAGATGGGGGCGGATTTCCCGCTGGAGGCGGTGGGTTTGGTGGGTGATGACGCGGATGGTCGACTGATCCGCGCCGAGTGCGCGGCCCTCGGCATCAAGACCGATGCGCTGCAGAGCACGCCGCGGGCGGCCACGAGTTACACGGATGTGATGAGCGTGCAGAGTACGGGACGCCGCAGCTTCTTCCACCAGCGCGGGGCCAATGCGCTGCTCGGACCGGAGCATTTCGACTTCTCGGGCACGCGGGCGAAGCACTTCCACCTCGGTTACGCGCTGCTGCTCGATCGCCTTGACGGCCTGATTGGCGGTGTACCCGGCATGCAACTCGTCTTCGCGGCGGCTCACGCGGCGGGCCTGACGACCTCGCTGGACTGTGTGAGCGAAAGCAGCGACCGCTTTGCGTCGGTGGTGACCCCGGTGCTCCCGGACATCGACGTGCTCTTCGCGAACGACTTTGAGGCGGAAAAGATCACGGGCATCGCGCTGCGGCGCGCCGACCGCTTGGACCGCGCAGCGACGGAGACGGCGGCGCGGCGGCTGATCGAACTAGGCGTGCGGACTTGGGTCGTCTTGCATTGTCCGGAGGGCGCCTGCGCGATGTCGCGCGCCGGAGAGATCGTCTGGCAAGGCAGCCTTAACGTACCGCGCAGCGCGATCCGTGGAGCCGCGGGAGCGGGAGACGCCTTTGCGGCGGGCGTCCTGTGGGGCTGGCACGAAGGGCGTGCTCTCGCGTGGAGCCTGAGACTGGGCGTGGGGGCCGCAGCGGCGTGCCTGCGGCATCCGACGTGCTCAGGGAGCATTCCCAAGCGGGAAGAGATCGAGACGCTCGGAGCCGTGTGGGGCTACCGTGATCCGTTTTCCGTGTTCGCGATCGGGTGATTGAGCTTGGGGAGGCACAGGGGGAGCGGATCGGTGCGGCGAATCACATCGGCAGGGTTTTTAGTAAACATAATGTTTATAGTGCGGTGAATGGCCCGAAAGAAGGCCGCGCCTGAAGCGGGTCCGATCGCAACGGGTTCGCACGTTTCCAGACACGTCCGCTCCGGGCACCGACCCGGAGCCGCGACCGCCGGGCATTCCGGCGTTCTTCGGGGCATCTGGGGCCGGACGAACGCAGTGCCGACCAACCCTGAGTAAAGGTCTGAGCAACCGCGGCGCGACCTCAGCGAGCCGGACCCCAGCGACGCGTGAACGGATAGTAGATGACGAGCGGGCGACCGATGACGTCCTTCTCTGGCACGAAGCCCCAGTAACGGCTGTCGGAGCTGTTGCCGGAATTATCTCCGAGCGTAAAGAAGGCGTGTTCCGGGACCTCGACCGTGCGGCCTGACTGCAGCAGGCCAAGAGCTTGGTAGCCACGGTAGCGTCCTTCTTGGGCGTTATTTCGCGAAAACGCGGCCGAACCCATGATCGGTTCACCGTTGCGCAGGAGCGTGCCGATGTTGCTGCGACTGCCGTTGCCGGGCGTCTCCGACTTCGGGCGCAGAATCTCCAGCGTGTCCCCAGGCGTGCCAACCAAGCGCTTCACGTAGTACTGGTCGCCGTAGGTGTCGGCAATGCCTGGGATATTCTTGGTCCGGAACACGAAGCCGCTGCCGACCGAAGGGGCGACGAAATGGTAGCTCATGCGGTCGACGAAGAGCTGGTCGCCGGTCAGGATGTCGAATGAGAGAAGCCGCTCGCCGGCCGCGACCGTGCGTCCAGTGCGGATGAACTGCATCCGCACGCGACGTCCATCCTCGACCACTTCGCGCCATTCGAATTTCCCCGCGGCGATGAGGGGCATGATGGCATCCTCCAGCTTGCCCGCACCCGGAAAGTACGCTTCGCGCAACGCCCAGTCGAAGTCGAAATCCAATGGCACCTCCACCGAGACCGGCGCATCGTTCACGTACAGGCGGTACTCACGCAGCTGGGTCGGGATGACGAACCATTTTCGTCCGGACACGACTTGGTAATGCGCGACGCCGGCGCGACCGCCGACGTTGCCGACGGGGATCAGAATCTCCCCGGAGACGGGGGCGTCGAGTCGACGGGAACTGGCGCCGAAGGCGACGAAGCGGAGCGCCTGCTCCCCCGCCCCTGGTTCCTCGGCCCGATCCCGGAAGACCTCGGGGGTCATGCCATGGTAACTCGGCCACATCGAATTGGTCGGAATCTTGAAGGGCTGCAGGAAGTAAGCGCGGATCCCGAGGATGACGATCGCGGCGACGAGGAAGAACTCGACGTTTTCGACCAGCGAGGACTTGGGGTGCAGCTTTCCGCCGGTGCGCTGCAGGGTCTGTTCGACCGCAGCGATGGACAACTTCAGTCGCTCGGCGGCGGCCTTCTGCCGGATCTCGCCCTGCAACCGGGCGCTGCCGGCGCGGAGTTCGGCGAGATCGTTCGGCGGGAGGACGTCGCGCCGATAGTGCAGGACCTTCTCCGCCAGCTCCAGCCACGAGGCGGCGTGGTCGCGCATCTTCTTGTCGCTGGAGGAGAAAAATCCGAACATGGCGGTGGTTGCCGCGCGGGGCGGCTTAGTTCTTCAGGACCTGGATGAAGGCGTCGGGCGGGATGGAAACGCGCCCAATCTGCTTCATCTTCTTCTTACCTTCCTTCTGCTTGTCGAGCAGCTTGCGCTTGCGGGAGATGTCACCGCCATAGCACTTGGCCGTAACGTCCTTGCGCATTTCGCGAACGTTGTCGCGGGCAATGATCTTGCCGCCGATCGCGGCTTGGATCGCCACCTTGAACATCTGCGGCGGGATGATCTCCGCGAGCTTCTCGCAGAGTTCGCGGCCTTTCCCCTCGGCTTTTTCCCGGTGGACGATGCTGGCGAACGCATCGACCGGATCGCCGTTGATGAGGATCTCCATCTTCACCAGATCGCTGGCGCGGTACTCGCCGAGTTCGTAGTCCATCGAACCATAGCCGTGCGTGATGCTCTTTAGGCGATCGTTGAAGTCGACGAGGATCTCGTTGAGCGGCAGCACACAGGTCAGCATCACCCGGTTGGCATCGAGGGTGTCCGTGTGGTCGCAGGTGCCGCGCTTCTCCATGATGAGCGACAGGATGTCGCCCATGCAGTCGTTCGGGATGTGGATCGCCGCCTTGATCGTCGGCTCGCGGATTTCCGTGAACGTGCCGGGATCGGGCAGGTTGATCGGGTTGTCGACCTCGAGGATTGAACCGTCGTGCCTCACCACATGGTACACGACGCTCGGGTACGTGGAGATGATCTCGACGTCGTGCTCGCGGCGGATGCGCTCCTGGATGATCTCCATGTGGAGAAGGCCCAGGAAGCCGCACCGGAACCCGAAGCCCAGCGCCACGGAGCTCTCGGAGGCGTAGACGAAGGCCGAGTCGTTGAGGCGGAGTCGGCCGAGCGCGGCCTTGAGCTTTTCGTAGTCGGAGCTCTCCAGCGGGTACAGACCGCAGAAGACCATCGGCCGAACCTCCTTGTACCCGGGCAGCATGTCCGCCGCCGGTTGGCGCGCCAACGTGAGGGTGTCGCCGGTCTTGATATCGGCGGTGTCCTTGATGTTGGACACCACGTAGCCCACGTCACCCGCGCCCAGGCTGTCGGTCTTCTGCATCTTCGGCGTGAAGATGCCGACCTCCTTCGCTTCGGAGCGCTGGCCGGTGCTCATCAACTGCAGGATGTCGCCCGCGTTGATGGACCCGGAGAACACCCGGCAGTAGGCGATCACGCCGCGATAGGAATCGTACAGGGAATCGAAAACGAGGCTGCGCGTCTGGGGGTAATCCGACCAGCGCGGCGGCGGCACGCGGGCGATCACGGCCTCAAGGATGTCCTGAATGCCGATCCCCGCCTTGCCGCTGGCCAGGATCGCCTCCTCGGCGGGAATGGTCAGGATGTCTTCGAGTTGCTTCAGGCAAAGCTCCAGATTGGCGCTGGGCAGGTCGATCTTGTTGATGACCGGGATGATCTTGAGGTTCTGGCTGAAGGCCAGATGAGCGTTGGCCACCGTCTGGGCCTCCACACCTTGGGCCGCGTCGATCAGCAGCACCGCGCCTTCGCAGGCCGCGAGCGACCGCGAGACTTCGTAGGAGAAGTCCACGTGCCCGGGCGTGTCCATGAGGTTGAGCTTGTACGTCCGACCGTCCTTGGCCGGGTACAACATGGTCACCGGATGGCTCTTGATGGTGATGCCGCGCTCCTTCTCGAGGTCCATCGAGTCAAGGTGCTGATCCGTCATCACCCGCTGCTGCACGGTGTTGGTGAATTCCAGCAGGCGGTCCGAGAGCGTCGTCTTGCCGTGATCGACGTGGGCGATGATGCAGAAATTGCGGGTGAGGGAGGCGTCCACGAAGTCGAAAGAGGGAGGTTAAGCGGTTCGGTCGCCAGTTGAGCCAGCGCGGGTGCGGAAAAGAAGGGCGGCGACGAAGTCGGAGGAAAAGGTGAAGCTGCTCGGTCTGGAGTGCCGCTCAAGCAGCGAGGTCGGAAAACTCACTCATGCTCCGTACGACCCACGCCTTGTCGGTGCGGCGGGCCAAGCCGGCCAGCACCCCGCCGGGTCCCAGCTCCCAGAATTCCGTCGCCCCGGCCGCCGCGCAGGCGCGCATGCACTCCTCCCACCGCACCGATGACACGACCTGCCGTGCCAGCGCGGCGCGCAGTTCATTGGGCTCCGCCAGCGCCGCACCGGTGGTGTTCGAAAACACCGTGCAACTGGGCCGGGAAAACGGGATGTCCGCGAGGAACGCCGCGAAGCGCTCCCGGGCGGGTTCCATCAACCGGGAGTGGTACGCTCCCGCCACGTTGAGCGGAATGACGCGCTTCCAGCCGCGCGTCTTCGCGGCGGCGACCGCCGTCTCAACGCGCGCCTTTTCCCCGGACACAATGATCTGGCCGGGAGCGTTGAAGTTCGCCGCCTCGATCCCGAATTCACCGCACCACGCCACCACCTGATCCCGGTCCTCACCTACCACCGCAGCCATCGAACCGACGGATTGCTCGCAGGCAAGTTGCATGAGGCGCCCGCGCTCCGCCACGACCTTCAGTCCGGTCGAAAAATCCAGGACGCCCGCCGCCGTGTAGGCGGTGATTTCCCCGAGGGAGAGCCCGAGGGCGAAGGTGGGCTGTCCGGCCGGGATTCGCCCCGCCTCGCGCAGGGCCGCCAGCAGGGCCAGACCGTGGACGAAGAGGGCGGGTTGGCACACGCGGGTCTCGGTGAGGGTGGGCTCGGGACCGTTGAAGCTCGCCTCGCTCAGGCTCCACCCGAGCGTCCGGTCCGCTTCGGCGTAGAGCGCGCGGGCGGCGGACGAACCTTCGACGAGTGAGCGACCCATCCCGACCTTTTGGGCACCCTGTCCGGCAAAGAGAAGTGCGAGAGCCATGGCGGATAAACCGTTAAGAAAACGCGCAGGACCCCAAAAAACCAAGCCCGAAAGCGCCCGAGTCCGGGTTTGCCCGATCATCGCCTGACTCCAAACCCATTCCGAGGGTCGGCAATGGCCGTGGCCCCGGTTACCACCCTATGAAAGCCCATGTCCGACCCCACCCGGTAGACTAGGGGTATGTCCTCGGCTCATGCCCCCACCCTATCCTCGGAGCGTGCTCCCCTTCGAATCGGTCACCTGATGGAGCAGACGGCGTTCGCCCTAGCCCGAGTTCCGCAGTTGGGCTGAGGCACGAAGATTGTTCCAGAGGGGAGCGGCGGTGAAGCGAACGG
Organism: Verrucomicrobiota bacterium; assembly: GCA_016871755.1. GTDB lineage: Bacteria > Verrucomicrobiota > Verrucomicrobiia > Opitutales > Opitutaceae > UBA6669. Next base: position 75,403 of record VHCJ01000014.1, read on the forward strand.
TCGTTCAGAGGGGAGATTTTGGCGCGGAGGCATGTAGTGCCGAACCCCCCATTGAGGAGGCGGGCGGATCCTGCGATACTTGCGGGTATGTTCCTGCGGCGGAAGAACAAGACGGTACGGGGGATCGGCTACAGTTACTGGCATCTATGCGAGACGGTGCGCACGGCGCGCGGACCCCGCCAGCGCGTCGTCGCGTCGCTGGGCAAACTCGACGCGGCGGAGGTGGCGAGCTTGAGCGGCGGGTGGGAGGATCTGCCGGCGTTGCTGCGGGGCGAAGCGCCGACACCGAGGCCGCGCACCGAAGCGTTGCCGGGCCTGGAAGGCGTTGAGGCCGCGCCCCCGAGGTGGGAACAGGCGGACCTGAGGGCGTTGCGCGTCGAGCGCAGCCGCGACTTCGGCGAGTGCTACGTGGCGCTCTCGCTGTGGCACCGGCTCGGTCTGGAC
>VHCJ01000015.1 GCA_016871755.1 Verrucomicrobiota bacterium
GCTCCGGTCAGGCCCGCCGAGCCGGGCCTTCCCTCCGCCAGGGATGGACAACCAGCGTCAGTCGTATCAACCTCAACCCATCACCCAGACCGAACTTAGGGGTGGCTCGAAAATCCGTACCCCGTCAGAACCATGCCGTCCCGAACGCGCGGGTCTGCAGGCTGGCGATGTTCGGGAAAGAGAGGAGAAGCCGACCGCCGGGGCGGAGCAGGCGGGCCAGACGCGGCAGGCTCGCCCCGGGCGCCGGCAGGTGCTCGAGGACGTGCACGAGGCAGATCAGGTCGAAATGGGCCTCCGGATAGGTCGCATCGTCGAGCGTGCCGCGATGGAGGTGGATGCCGGGGACGGCAGCTGCCCGGTCCGCGGCAGGGCCCGGAAGCTCAATTCCGTGGAGTTCGGTCGCGGGCGCCCGCTGGCCGAGCAGTCGAAGGAGTCGCCCATCGCCGCAGCCGACGTCCAGGATTCGGGCATCGGTGGGGAGTCCGGCCAGCAACCGGCGGGCGCGGCCCGCCGCGGCGGCCTCCCGGAGGCGTTCGATGGGGGCAGGGAACTTGGTGCTGCGGGTGCCGTAGTAGCTCGCGGCATACGCGCGGTCGAGTTGAGCCGGGGTGGGAGCGGGATCGAGGAACGCGGTTCCGCACGAGGCGCAGGCGCGGCGGGGGAAGAGACACCCTTCCTCGTCAACCGCTGCCGGCAAGGCGCGTGCCTCGCTGTGCCCGCAGAGCGGGCAGGCCCGTCCGGCAGCGACGGGGGCGGGGAGCGGGGGTGGCGGCATGGGAGGGAACGAATCGGGCGAGCGAGACGCCGCAGGTCGCGGTTCGTGTCGGACCCTCGTGAGCACGCCAAGCGGCTAACGGGAAGTCAATGATCCGCGTTTTGCCCCGTGCGGCGTTGCGTCCGCAGGGCAGGTTCGTACGGTGCAGGCGTGCGTATTACCCATCGCAGGTGGCTGGGTCGGATGGCTGGGTCGCTTCTCGGCGGCCTTTTGCTCGGAGTCTTGGTCTGGCGCGTGACTGCGCCGCCCGCTGTCCCACCGGCTGAGGTCATGAATCGGCCCTCGTCCGCGGTGGACGCACCCGGTGGGCTCACGGCGCGGTCCGCCCGCGCGGACCACGCGGCGGAAACGCCGGCGCTGGCTGAGCACGTGATCCGCGCGGAGGGCGCGACACGCTGGTCCACGCCGGATACGCTCTTCCGGGACCGTCCGGCACCGGCGGATGCCGCCGAGATCGAGGCAAGGGCGGCGTTGCCGGCGGACTGGGTGCAGTATGTGGACGTGAATTTCGGGGTCTTCGGGGCCAAGGATTCGCCGCTCTGGCGGACGGACGGAAGCGGAACGCTGCGGTTCACGCTGCCCGGGCTCGGCGATCAGGTGGTGGAGCGTCTGAAGACGGAGATTCTGGGTCCGCAGCGGTACGTGGTGCAGGGCTCCCTGCGGGATCGTCCCGGGAGCCGGGTGCTGGTCAGCTTCAACCAAGACGCGGTCGCGGCGCAGGTCTACGCGCCGGGCGCCGGGGAATTCCATCTTCGGGGGCTGGCGGCGGCGGAGGGACAGGTGTCGCAGCTCGTGAAGGTGGCCGTGGACCGCCTGCCGCCCTGTGGCGGGGCGCCTTCGCCGTCGCATTCCGCGGATGTGGCCGCAGTGCGGGCGGCGGCGTTATCGAAGTTCGCCGCCGAGGGCGGACTGGCGCGGGCGGCGGCCCGGAGGACCGCCGAGGCAGCCGGGCCGACGATGGTCGCACGGTTGCTCTTTCTCTACACGCAGGCGGTCCGCACCACGTACGGGTCCGTTGCCCAGGTCCAGACCGTGATCGATCTCGCGGTGGCGGCGGTCAACGCCGACTTCTCCAACAGCCAGATCCCGCTGCGCATCGAACTCGCGGCCGCGCAGGCCGTCACCTACAGCGAGTCCGGTCTGAACTACAGCCGACTCCTCGCATCGTTGCGAGGGGTCACGGACGGCGTGCTCGACACCGTGCACGCGGCCCGGGACGAGGCGTCGGCGGACCTGGTCACGATTGGCGTGATGGCCAATGACTCCGGCAACAGCCTCGGGATCGCCTACCTGCTCGATGAGCCGAGCGACTATGTCAATCCGTTCTACGCCTTCTCGGTCGTCCAGTTCACGGTGATGGCGACGGCGAGCGTCCTGTCGCACGAGTTGGGTCACAACCTCGGCTGCGCCCACGATCGCGAGAACACCAATGGCCCGGGCGCCTACTCGTTCAGCCATGGGTACCGCTTCAACGTGCAGGATACACGGGGCGGCACGCGGCAGTTCCGCGACATCATGGCCTACGCGCCGGGTACGCGGTTGCCCTACTTCTCGAATCCCCGAATCAAGATCACCCAAGCCGAGTCGGCGGGCTTGAACGTGGACTTCGCCGAAGCCACCGCGATTGGCATTGCCGCGGGCCTGCCGGGAGAGTCAGACGGGGCGCGGACCATTACTGAGAATGCCTTCGAGGTCGCGAACTACCGCACGTCCCCCGAGCGTCCCTATGATGCCGGCACGCTGATCAACGTCTCCACCCGGGCCTTCGTGGGCACCGGCGCCCAGCAGCTGATCGGCGGCTTCATCGTGGAGGGAGCGGGCACGAAGCGCGTGCTGGTGCGCGCCGCCGGACCCGCGCTGGCGCAGTTCGGGGTCGCCGGCACGCTCGCGAATCCTCGCCTCCGGATCTTCCGCCTGCCGCAGGGAACGGTCGTGGGCGAGAACGACAACTGGGGCCTGCAGACGAATCCCCAGGAAACCACGGTACGCGGCTTCCCATTTCCGTCGGGCAGCCTCGACTCCGCGATCGCACTCGCGCTCCCTGCCGGCAGCTACAGTGCCAACGTCGAGGGCGTGGGTGGTGCGACCGGCGTCGCGCTCGTCGAGGCCTACGAGTTGGACACCTCCGTCGGCCAGCGGCTCCTGAACCTTTCCACCCGCGCCTTCGCGGACCGCGGCGGCCGGGAGATGGTGGCGGGCTTCGTCATCGCCCCGGATCCCCAGCGGCCCAACGCGACCAAGCGCGTGCTCATCCGCGTGCTCGGTCCCACCCTGACGCAGTTCGGTGTGCCCGACGTCCTGGGTGACCCGCTCATGACTCTCTTCGACGGTTCGGGTCGGCGGCTGCTGGAAGTCGATGACTGGGATCCGCCGAGCACCTCGTTAGCGGGTGGCGCGCGGATCGTCCGCGGTACCGTGGACCAACCGTCGGAGCGGGCCGTCTTCGACGCAATCAAGGCCCTGAATCTGCCGGCGATGACCCCCGTTGAGCCGGCGTTGGTGACCGACCTCCCGTCCGGCAGCTACACCGTGGTGGTTCAACCGTTTGAGACCACGGGGCAACCGGCCCAGCCAGGGGTCGGGATCGTCGAGGTGTACGAGCTCCGGTCTCCCTAGGCGACCCGCCGAGGCGGCGACCGGGCCGGTCTGCGCCACCCCGGGCCCGGTCCGCCGCCGAATTGACCCACGGTCGAGTCACTTTGCCCCGCCCGCCCCGCCCCTCCGCTGGGAAGCGGGTTGGAACGGCGCTTGCAGAGGAAGTTTCCTATGGATCCTTCGACCCTCACCACGATGTCCCGCCAGGCGATCACTGACGCTCAGGCGGAGGCCCGCCGCCGCTCGCACAACGAGGTCGATACGTGGCACCTGCTGCACGCTCTTCTCGCCCAGGAGAAGGGCATTGTCCCCAGCCTCGCCGAGAAGCTCGGCCTGACGGTCTCGGCCCTCTCGCTGGCCGCCGAACGTGAGCTTGAACGCCTGCCCAAGGTCACGGGCAGCGTCGACTCCTCCAAGGTCTACGTCACGCAGGCAGTAAACGAGGTCCTCACCCGGGCCGAGGCGGAGGCGAAGCAGTTGAAGGACGAGTACGTGTCCGTGGAACACCTGTTCCTCGGCCTGCTCGATGTCGCCAAGCCGGAGGCATTCGCGAAGTACCTGAAGTCGTTCGGCCTCGACCGCGCCCGCGTGCTGGAGACCCTCAAGGCCCTGCGCGGCAACCAGCGCGTGACCAGCGACAACCCCGAATCCACCTATGCGGCCCTGGAGAAGTACGGCATCGACCTCGTGGCGCAGGCGCGCAAGGGGAAGCTCGACCCGGTGATCGGGCGCGACGACGAGATCCGCCGCACGGTCCGGATCCTGTCGCGCCGGACCAAGAACAATCCCGTCCTCATCGGCGAACCCGGCGTCGGCAAGACCGCCATCGTCGAGGGCCTCGCCCAGCGGATTGTCCGCGGCGACGTGCCGGAGGGACTGAAGGACAAGACGATCTTCTCCCTCGACATGGGTGCCCTCATCGCCGGCGCCAAGTACCGCGGTGAATTCGAGGAGCGCCTCAAGGCCGTGCTCAACGAGGTGCGCCAGGCCGAGGGACGGATCATCCTCTTCGTCGACGAGCTGCACACCATCGTGGGCGCGGGCAAGACCGAGGGCGCCATGGACGCCGGGAACCTGCTCAAGCCCATGCTCGCGCGCGGTGAGCTCCACTGCATCGGCGCGACCACGCTCGACGAGTACCGCAAGCACATCGAGAAGGACGCCGCGCTGGAGCGCCGCTTCCAGCCCGTCCTCGTGGAGCCGCCGAGCGTCGAGGACGCCATCTCCATCCTCCGCGGCCTCCGCGAACGCTTCGAACTGCACCACGGCGTGCGCATCCAGGACAACGCCCTCGTTGCTGCCGTCACGCTTTCGAACCGCTACATCTCCGACCGTTTCCTTCCGGACAAGGCGATCGACCTCGTTGACGAGGCCTGCGCGATGATCCGGACCGAGATGGACAGCGCGCCCCAGGAGCTCGATGCCCTGCAGCGTCGCGTTCTCCAACTGGAGATCGAGGAGGCTGCGCTGCGTCTTGAGAAGGACGACGCCTCGCGCCAGCGCCTCGAAACGCTGCGCAAGGAATTGGGCGATGCCCGCACCGAGGCGACGGCCCTGCGCGCGAAGTGGGAAAAGGAGAAGTCCTCCGTCGACCGCGTCCGCAAGGTCCGCGAGGAGCTCGAGTCCGCCCGCGTCGCGATGGAGCGCGCGGAGCGCGCCTACGACCTCAACGCCCTCGCCGAGCTGCGGCACGGCAAGATCCCGCAACTCGAGGCCGAGCTGAAGCGCCTCGAGCGCGCCGAGGCCAAGACCGAACTTTTCAAGGAAGAGGTCTCCGCCGAGGAAGTCGCCGAAATCGTCGCAAAGTGGTCCGGCGTGCCGGTGACGCGTCTCGTCGAGGGCGAGCGCGAGAAGCTGCTCCGCCTCGGCGAGCAATTGCACCAGCGTGTGATTGGCCAGGACGAAGCGGTGCGGCTCACGGGCGACGCCATCCTGCGCGCCCGCGCCGGCATCAAGGATCCCCGCCGGCCCGTCGGCAGCTTCCTCTTCCTCGGTCCCACCGGCGTCGGCAAGACTGAGCTCGCGAAGACCCTCGCGGAGACGCTCTTCGACACCGAGGCCGCGCTCATCCGCATCGACATGTCCGAGTACATGGAGAAGCACAGCGTCGCGCGCATGATCGGCGCGCCCCCGGGCTACGTCGGCTACGATGAGGGTGGTCAGCTCACCGAGGCCGTTCGGCGCAAGCCCTATGCCGTCGTTCTCTTCGACGAGATCGAGAAGGCTCACCCCGACGTCTTCAACGTGCTCCTGCAGGTCCTCGACGACGGGCGGATCACCGATTCGCAGGGACGCACGATCGACTTCAAGAACGTGATCGTGATCATGACCTCGAACCTCGGCGGCCGCCATCTGCTTGAAGGCGTCACGGGAGAGGAGATCCCCGAGAGCGTCCGCGAGTCGGTGCTCGCCGAGGTCCGCCGCGCGTTCCGTCCGGAATTCCTCAACCGCATCGACGAGATGATCCTCTTCAAGCCGCTGACGCTTGAGGAAATCGGCCGGATCGTGGACCTGCTGCTCGCCGACCTCAACCGCCGCCTCGCGGATCGCCGCGTGACCGTGGTGCTCGATGCGGCGGCGAAGACCTGGGCCGCCGAGAAGGGCTACGACCCCGTGTTCGGAGCGCGTCCGCTGAAGCGCTTCCTCCAGCGCCAGGTCGAAACCCAGCTCGCCCGGGCGTTGATCTCCGGGGAAATTCCGGAGGGATCGACCGTGACCTTCGGAGTCGAGAACGAGACGCTCGTGATCCGTCGCTAACGGACCACGCCGAAGAGGCGGGCGTGATTCGCGGCCACGGTGGCGGCCAGCGCGGGGAGATCGGTCCCCCGCTCGGCCGCCAGCGCGGCGTAGGCGACGCGCAGGTTGCCGGGGTGGTTCACGTCTCCGTGCCCATCCGCCGGCAGCGTGAACTGCTGCCGGTCCCGCGGCAGCGGCATCGCTGGCGCGTCGGTTTCCACAAGGATCCGGTCCTCCGGGAGGTGAGCGAAAATCCCCGAAGCGGCCGCGCCGGGGCGGAGCGCCAGCGCGGCGTTGTACGAGAAGTATGCGCCGAGATCGAGCAGGGCGGGCACGAGGGTTTCCGGTCCCGAATAGGCGTGGACGAGAAACCCCCGCGGCAGGCGTGGGACCTCGCGCAGCAGCGCCAGCAGTTCGGGCCAGACCCGGAGACCGTGGAGCGTGACGGGACGATCGAGCCGCGCGGCGAGAGCGAGTTGGGTTTGCAGCACCTCTGCCTGGTCCGTGAGCGGAGCCGGCGGCCCGGGCAGTCGCGCGGCGGGGGCGGTGAGGATCCAACGGTCGAGCCCCACCTCACCCACGGCGGCGAGCGGGTGCGCGAGGAGCGCCTGCTCCAACCTCTCCGCCCAGTCGCGCGGACGCTGGGAGACCCACCACGGGTGGAGTCCGAAGCTCGGGATGATCCACCGGTGCGAAGACGCCAGGGCCGCGACCGCCGGCCAGTCGCCGACATGCGTGCCGTTGGTCACGACGGAACGGATGCCCAAGGCCGGCAGATCATCGAGCAACGTCGCGAGGGAGCCCTCGAGGCGCGGATCCTGCAGGTGGAGATGAGCGTCGTGGAGCGGAAGGGAGACGGCCATGGCGGCGGCGGTGACGGGTGGCCGCAGGGAGTTCGCGCGGGCACGCCTGCGACGGAGAACGTTGGCGCCCTGGGCGTGGCGCGGGATTCGGGACGAAGGGATGTGGACGGCGCGGGTCGGTGACTCAGGCGGCGGAGGAAAGCGCGCGCAGCCGGGCGCGGACAGCCGCGAGCCCGACCCGTCGCGTGCCGGTGAGATGGGAGTCGAGTCCCAGCAAGGCCACCGGGTCGGCGTCGGCGCGGAGACTCGCGATCGCGGCGGGGTCGGGATCGCTGAAGAAGTCGCAGGTCAGCAGGACCAGAGCGCGCACCAGCGGAGAGTCGCTGTCGCCGTGGAAGACGGACGGTGATGACGGGGAGCGGACGACCCAGACGCGGGACTGGCAGCCGAGGACGCGGTTTTCCTCGGTACGGAAACGCTCCTCGAGGGGAGGCGTGGGCCGGGCGCGCTCGACGACGGCGGTGAGCCGTTCCTGGGCGTCCTCGATGAACTGCAGTCCATCGATCAAATCCTGCTGGCGGGTCGACAGCGTCATGGCGGGACACAGGTAGGTGCCGGAGGCGGCGGCGGCAAGCGTGGCCGAGTGGCGGGCTTGCCTCCGGCCGGTGGCGCCGTAGGGTGGAGGTCCTTCGTGATGCGTCGCTCGTTGATCTGCGTCGGTGTGCTCTGGGCAGTGCTGGCTGGCCCGGCCCTGCAGGCCCAGGGCGTGAGCCTGCCGCAGGCTCCCTTGGTCGAGGCCACGGTGCGACCATCGGTGTCGGTGGCGGAGCGGTTCCTGGAGCGTGAGGCGGCGCAGCGGGCGCTGGAGCTCGGATTTCCCTCGGTGGCGGCGGGCCTCCTCCGGGCGCAACTCGCGGCGGTGCCGGTGGCGGAGACGGCGGAGCGGAACCGCTTGGTGCTGGACCTCGCCACGGCGCTGCTGGATGACGGGCGCGCGGGCGAGGTGGAGGACGTGCTGCGCCAGTATGCCGGGCTGCCCGGTGCCCGGTACCGGCTGCGGGCGGCGCTGGCGGCGGTGCGCCTGCGCCGGTGGGACCTCGCGCGGGCGGAGATCGCCGCGGTTCCGGTGGGAGACCTTCCGGCAGCGGAGCGCGGCTGGCATTTCTACGCGCAAGGACAATTGGCGGACTCCGGTCGGGAATTTTCCAAGGCATCGGCGTTGTACGAACAGGCACTGGAGGCAGCGGCCACGGAGTTGCAGCGGGCGCGGTTCGTTCTCGCCCGGGAGGAGGCGAGGCTGTTGTCGGGCGACTTCAGCGAAGCCCAACTGGCGACCCTGCGGGCGTTTCTCGAGCGCAACTCGGGTCGGACGGCGGTGTACGAGGCGATCAGCCAACTCGCCCTCTCGCTGAACGGCCTCGGCCGGCGCGGCGAGGCGATGGAGACCCTGCGCCGGCAGTTGCAGGCCCTGCCGCCCGAGCAGAAGGCGACTGTGGACGAGTGGCAGCTCCTGCTCGGACTGATTGCCGGGCCGGCGGATCCGGTGGGCCGGAATGCACTCGGCCAGATTCTCAGCGCCTCGGCGGATCGCGACAAACAGCGCGTCGCGCTGGTGGTGCTCGCCCGCGGTGCTCCGCCGGCGGTGTTCCGGGCGGAACTGGATCGCTTGATCGATGCCCCTGCGCCGCACCCGATCCTTGAGGATCTTCTCCTCCAGCGGGCGGAACTCGGGTTGGCGGCGAAGGCGTTTGCCGAAGCGGATCGCGATGCGGTCCGTTTGTTGGAGCTTTTTCCCGGATCGCGCCTGAAACCGCAGGCTTTGGGGGTGCGCGTGCGGGCGGCATGGGAGACCCTGCGGTACCGACGGGCGGCGGACTACGCGGTGCAGACCCGAGCCTCGCTCGGCGCCGACCAATCCCGGCTCGCGGCCGAACTCGGCGTGCTGGTGGCGGAGGCTTACTTCCGGGCGGGTGACTATCTGCTCGCGTCCGATGCCTACGCCTCGGCGATCGCAGCACCGCCCGAAGGCGTGCCGGCGGGCGACCTAATCTTCCAGCGCGTCCTGTGCGAAGTGGAGGCCGCGCGGGCGGATCCGGCCCGGCTGACGATTGCGGAGACCCTCCTCGACGAAGGAGGACGGGATCCCCGGCTCGATCCGGCGAACCGCTGGCAGGCGGAGTGGAACCTGGCGCGGGCGCTGCAGGTGGCGGGCCCGGAGACCACCCAGCGGGCGTTTGCGCGGATCGACCGGCTCCTCGCCCAGCCCGGAGCGGCGGGAGCGGTCGCGCTGACCCCCGACCTCCGCGTGCGGATGGCCTGGCTGCACGCCCGGCTCTCTCTGGAAGTGGGGCGGCCTGAATTCACACTCACCCTCGTGGAGCGCCTCGTGGCATCCCTTGACGCGGTCGAGCCGAGGCTTCGGGTGGAACTCGCGAGCAGCGGGCGCCTGCTGGAGGCCGATGCCTACCTTGCGATTCCCGGCCGGGAGGATGCGGGCCTCGACGTGCTGCGTCGGCTGCGGACGGAGTTTCCCCAGAGCAACGCCGCAGTGTACTCGTTCATCAAGGAAGCAGGCGTGGCGGCGGGGCAGAACCGTTTCGTCGAGGCGCAGAGCCTGCTGGTGCGGTTGGCGGATGAGTTTGGGCGGCATGCCTACGCCCCGTTTGCGCTGTACCAAGCGGCGCTGAATGCGGAGCGCCGCGGTCAGGACCCCTTCTATCGCGACGCGAACCGCATCATTGAGCGGCTGGTGCAGGAGTATCCCAAGAGCGACCTGGTGTTCTATGCGCGGCTCAAGCAGGGGGATCTCCTGCGTCGATTGAACGAATTTTCGTTCGCCCAGCAGGCGTACGAGGAACTCATCAATGCCTTCCCGAAACACCCCGACGTGCTCTACGCGCACCTTGCGCGGGCCGCCTGCCATGCGGCGCAGGCCGGGGCGGGCGGGTCCGGCCAGATGACGGCGCACGCCGAGTCGGCGCTGGGCATCTACGAGCGTTTGGTTGATCAGGCGGATGCGGCCCCGGACATCCGGATCGAGGCCGGCTACAACCTCGGACTCCTTCTCTCGCGCAAAGGCCGGGCGGAAGGGCGCAAGCGGGCGGAGACCGTGTGGTGGCAGCAGGTGGTGACGCCCTTCCTGCTTGATGCCGCGCAGGAGGGAAAGCTCAGCGCGCGGGGCCGCTACTGGCTGTCGCGGACCCTGCTCGGCCTTGGGGAACTGCTGGAGGCGCAGGACCGGCGGGATCAGGCGACGGATGCCTACCAACTGCTTCTGCGCAAAGGTCTGCCCGGGGCCTCGCTGGCGCAGGCTCGCCTGAACCGCCTCGGCGTGAAACCATGAAACCCACGCCAATGAGACGGGGTCGGACGCTCGGGGTGGTGATTTGCCGATTGCTGGAGAGCGCCCCAGCGCCAACGACTCTGGATCACCGGTGTCACCGCATCCCCCTTTCGCAATGACTGGCCCTGACCTCAGCCTCCTGACCCAGGGAGGCCCCATGATGTACGTGGTCCTTGTGATGGCCATCGTCGGCGCGGTGCTCTTCGTGGAGCGCACCCTCTTCCTGCACCGCAGCCAGATCCGTTCGGCCGCCTTTGTGGACGGCGTGAAGAACATTCTCGCGAAGCGCCGGTTGGTGGAGGCCCTGACGGTGTGCGAGGAGACGCCCGGACCGGTGGCGGCGGTGGTGAAGACGGCCCTTTTGAAGGCGGGAAGCGACGAGGTGGCGATGCGTTACGCGGTGCAGGAGGCGGCCCTGATCGAGTTGCCGAGCCTGGAGCGACGCATGGGGTTCCTTGCGGCGATCGCGCAGGTGGCGCCCCTCGTCGGCGTGCTGGGCACGGTGCTGGGGATGATTTCGACCTTTGGAGCCTTCATGACCGGCCCGCAGTACGTTCCGGCTCAGACCATCGCGGCGGGGATGTGGCAGGCCCTGTTGTGCGCGGCGGGCAGTCTGATGGTCGGGATCCCGGCGCACCTGGCCCATCACTTTCTCGCGGGCCGAGTGCGCTCGATCGTCCGGGATGTGGAGTGGGCGGCGAACGAGATCATGCGCTACCTTCTGGGCGAATACCGGACGCGGGCGGCGGATGATGGCGCGGGCAAGGACCCGGCAGCCTGAGGAGCGACCATGGTGACGCGACCCCTGGATCTGGCCTCGCGGCTGCGGCGCCCCTTTGCGCCGTGGGATTGGCTGCACGTCGTCAACGCCGGGTTGATCGCCCTGTTCTTCGTCCTCTTTCAGTCGAAGCACGTTATCGCCCCGGGTATCGTGATCACGGAGAATCGAGGCGCAGCGAGGGCGTTGCGACTGCCGGCGGTGCCGGGCGCGGTGGAACTCGGCGGCACGGTGGCGTTGGTGGTGAGCGTGATGGGCCGGGACCTCGTCTTTACGGAGGACGGAAAGTATACCTTCGCGGAGTTCGCGCGCTGGCTGAAGGCGCGCAGTGTCCCCGGTGGGTCCGCGCGCCTCCTCGTGAGGGCGGACGATGCGGTGTCCCTGAACGATTTCTCCGCGATCTTCGATGCCGCGAGTGCGGCAGGATTCACGGTGCAACTGGCGGCTGAGCCGGCCCCGGAGCGCCCCTGACCGGAAGGCGGGTTACCGATGACGCCGAACGACGGGAACGGAACGACGGAGCCCGGTGCGCCGCGTCGGGAGGGTGAGGGTCGACGGCGGACTGAACCGGCCTTCCCGTGGCTTTGGACCACCGTGGCGGTGATTGTCGTCTTGGTCGCGGCCGTGTCACTCGTACGGACGCCCGAACCTCCGCCCGTGAGGCGGGCGGAGACCTCACCGCTGCGGGGGCAGGTCGGCCTGACCCGGCTGGACGAGACGTCGGGCGATGTCGTGACGCGGGAGGAGGCGACCTTCCGTGATCCGACCCCGCTGTTCCTTCCGACCCCTTGGAATGCGGGGGCGGACGTCGGGCCGCCGGTGCCGACGACGGGGCCCGAGGGGCGCTTTGCTGACTATGCGGCCAAGCTCACGAACCCGGCGGCCGAATTGCCGGTCTGGTTCGCGCCGACCGCGGCTCCCGAAGCCCCGGCGGCGGGTCTGCGGGTCGGCGAGCGGAGCGATCCCTTTGGATCGGTGGGGCGGCGAGAGACGGCGATCGAAGCGCTGCCCGAGCGCCTCGGCTTCATCGACGTGTTGCAGGCCGCGACGGGTCGCCGGGTGCTCGCGACCTCCCTCGCACCGACGGCGACTGCTCCCCGCGAGGACTGGCAGCCCATGGAAATGCTCGTCGGGGTGGATCGGGCGGGGTGGGTACAGGCAGCGGTCACCGCTGGATCCGGGGTGGACGAATGGGATCGTTTCCTACTGCAGTTTATTGAAAAAGATTTTCGTTTAGCTGAACGCGTTACGCCTGGATTTTATCGGGTGGTGGTGGGTCCGTGAGGCGGTCGGCACGAATTTGAGAATTCGCGAAGATTGCAGTTGACGGTGTCTTCTGCGGGGAGCAGGGTCCCCGCTCTTTTCGTTTTTTGACCCTCAGTCTCTTGGTCTGCCCAGATAGCTCAGTTGGCAGAGCACGTCCTTGGTAAGGACGAGGTCGCCGGTTCAAATCCGGTTCTGGGCTCCAGGTCAATGACTCGAAAACGTCGCACGACTTCCGCGACGCAAAACCCCGAGGTCAAAACAGTTAAACTTCCAACAACCCAACCCGTTCCATTCCATGGCTAAAGGTACATTCGAGCGCAAGAAACCGCATGTCAACGTCGGCACGATTGGCCACGTCGACCACGGCAAAACCACCACCACGACGGCGATCCTGGCTGTCCAGGCGAGCAAGGGCTTGGCGGAGGTCAAGTCGTACGCAGACATCGCCAAGGGCGGAACGGTCCGCGATGCGTCCAAGATCGTGACGATCTCGGTGGCGCACGTGGAGTACGAGACCCCGAAGCGCCACTACGCCCATGTTGATTGCCCGGGCCACGCGGACTTCGTGAAGAACATGATCACGGGTGCGGCGCAGATGGACGGCGCGATCCTCGTGGTGTCGGCCGCTGACGGCCCGATGCCGCAGACCCGCGAGCACATCCTCCTCGCCCGCCAAGTGGGCGTGCCGAAGATCGTGGTTTGGCTGAACAAGGTCGACCTGATCGACGACGAGGAACTCCTCGACCTCGTCGAGATGGAGATCCGCGAACTGCTGAACAAGTATCAGTTCGACGGTGACAATGCCCGCATCGTTCGCGGCTCCGCCACGGCGGCCCTCGAAGGCAAGCCGGAGGGCGTGGCCCAGATCACGGAGCTGATGGACGCCATCGACTCCGAGATTCCGGAACCGCAGCGCGAGACGGACAAGCCCTTCCTGATGTCCGTTGAGGACGTGTTCTCGATCACCGGCCGCGGCACCGTCGCCACGGGTCGTATCGAGCGCGGTATCGTCAAGATCAACGACACCGTCGAGATCGTCGGTCTCCGTGACACCGTTTCGACGGTGGTGACGGGCATCGAGATGTTTCGCAAGCTGCTCGACAGCGGTCAGGCGGGCGACAACGTCGGCATTCTTCTCCGCGGCGTGGACAAGGACGGCATCGAGCGCGGCCAGGTTCTGGCGGCCCCGAAGTCGATCAATCCGCACAAGAGCGCGAAGGCGGAAATCTACGTCCTCACCAAGGAAGAGGGCGGTCGCCACACGCCGTTCTTCAACGGGTATCGTCCCCAGTTCTACTTCCGCACGACGGATGTGACCGGTATCGTCAACCTGCCGAAGGGCGTGGAGATGATCATGCCCGGCGACAACGTCAGCGTCGAGATCGAGTTGATCGTTCCGATCGCCATGGAAAAGACCCAGCGTTTCGCCATCCGCGAGGGTGGTCGCACGATCGGGGCCGGTCGTATCACGGACATCATCGCCTGATTTCCAACACCGGGTTCGACGCCTTCGCCGAGGTCCCGCTCCGGGGCCTCGGCTGTGTCGTCTAAAAACCTTCTGATCCACAGGGGTGTAGCTCAATCGGTAGAGTAGCGGTCTCCAAAACCGTTGGTTGGGGGTTCGATTCCCTCCGCCCCTGCCACTTTCCCACCATGAAAAACCCTTTCCGCAGCACGCGCATCTTCTTCGGGGAAATGCTCGATGAGCTGAAGAAGGCCACGTGGCCGACGAAGTCCGAACTGCGCGACTCGACCATCGTCGTCATCGTGGCTTCCGTGCTGCTCGGGGTCTTCACCAGCATCAGCGACTTCGCGCTGTACCAAGTCGTCGATCTGTTCACGTCCTGGGTTGGCTGAGCCCCCCGCCATGTCCACCCCGACGTCCGCGCCTCCCGGCGCCCAGTGGTTCGCGTTGCACACCCTCTCCGGTCAGGAGGGCAAGGTGAAAACGTACATCGAGAAGTTCAAGAAAGCGGAGGAGCTGGACGACAGCATCTTCGAGGTCCTTCTTCCCACCGAGGTCGTGTCGGAGGTCAAGGGCGGCAAGAAGACCACCAAGACGCGCAAGCTTTATCCCGGCTACGTGTTCATCCACATGCGCCTCTACGACGAGGACGGCAAGGTGATCAACCGCCCGTGGTACTTCGTCAAGGAGGTCGCCGGGGTCATCGGCTTCGTCGGCGGCGAGCGTCCAGCTGCCCTGCGCCAGTCCGAGATCGACGAGATCCGCGCCCGCATCGAGGCTGCTTCCGGCAAGGAAGTGCCGAAGGTGCAGTATGAGGTCGGTGAAGAGGTCAAGGTGAGCGATGGCGCCTTCGCCAACCTGACCGGCCGCATCGACGAGATCGATCCCGACCGCGGCAAGCTCAAGATTTCCGTCTCCATCTTCGGTCGCTTCACCCCCGTCGAACTCGAGTACTGGCAGGTCCAGCGCATCACCGAGTAATCTCCCGGGCCGGTCCGCGTCCGCTCCCACATCCCTGATTTTTTACATCCATGGCCAAGAAGATCCAAGGCTACGTCCGCCTCCAACTGCCCGCCGGGGCCGCTAATCCCGCCCCGCCCGTCGGCCCGGCCCTCGGTGCCCAAGGCGTGAACATCATGGCGTTCTGTAAGGAGTTCAACGCTCGGACCAAGGACCAGAACGGCATGATTCTGCCGGTCGTCATCACGGTCTACTCGGACAAGAGCTTCACGTTCATCCTCAAGTCCCCGCCGGCCTCCGTCCTCCTCAAGAAGGCCGCGAACGTCGCCTCCGGTTCCGCCAAGCCCAACCAGGACAAGGTCGGGAAGGTGACCCGCAAGCAGCTCGCCGAGATCTGGAAGATCAAGGCCAAGGACATGAATGCCAAGGACGAGGCTGCCGGCATCAAGGTCATCGCCGGCACGGCCCGCAACATGGGCATCGAGGTCGTCGACTAGTCTTTCCCTTTTCCGGGCCGGACCTGTGTCCGGTCCTCCTCCAACACCCACTCAACGCGGGAGTCCCCCCGGACGTTCGCACCGCAAGGAGTCCACATGGCAGCCAAGAAACAGACCAAGAGATACCGGAGCGCCCTCACGGTCGCTGACCTCAGCAAGGATTACCCGCTCAAGGATGCGGTTGAGATCCTCGCCAAGTTCCCCAAGGCCAAGTTCGACGAAACCGTCGAGCTTTCCTTCCGCCTCGGCGTGGACGCCACGGCGGGCGACCAGATGGTCCGCGGCACCACGCCGCTGCCCAATGGTTCGGGCAAGAAGGTCCGGGTCCTCGTCTTCACCGACAATCCGAAGGCGGCTTTGGATGCTGGAGCCGACCATGCCGGCCTCCAGGACATCATGGCCAAGATCAACGAGGGCTGGCTCGACTTCGACGTCGCCATCGCCACGACCGACGCGATGAAGGTCGTGCGCTCGATCGCCCGCGTCCTCGGTCCGAAGGGCCTCATGCCGAACCCGAAGTCCGGCACCGTCACCGACGATATCGTTGCCGGCATCAAGGCCGTGAAGGCCGGCCGCGTCGAATTCAAGATGGACAAGGCCGCCAACATCGGGGTTGGCATCGGCAAGCGTTCGTTCACCGCCGCCCAGATCATTGAGAACGCGGCGGCCGTCCTCGACGCCGTGGGCAAGGCCAAGCCGGCCTCGTTCAAGGGCACGTACATCCGTACGGCCGCCCTTTCCTCCTCCCAGAGCCCGGCGGTGCAGATCGCATCGTCCGAGTACTCGAAGTTCTAACCGGAGCCTCGTCACCCATGAGAGCCGAAAAGAAGTACCTCGTTTCCGAGGTCGAAACCCATCTCAAGAAGAGCGACTACGTCATCCTCGCGAATTTCGCGACGCTGAGCGTGGCCGACGTGGCCGAACTCCGTTCCCGCCTCGCCGGGGAGAGCGCCGAGTACCACGTGGTCAAGAACAGCTCCCTGCGCGTCGCCGCCAAGGTGCTGGGCCTGCCCGATGTTGACTCCGGCCTGACCGGTCCGACCGCGATCGTGGTCGGTGGCAAGAACCCCGCGGGCGTCGCCAAGATCCTCAAGACCTTCATCGAAGAGAAGAAGAAGCTCGAGGTGAAGACGGGCATCCTCGACCGCAAGCTGATGAGCGCGGCGGAGTGGGCGCAGATCGCCGACCTTCCGTCCTTCGGCGCCCTTCGCTCGCAGTTCCTCGGCCTGCTCACCAGCGCCGGCGGCGCCTTCGTCCGCGTCCTCGACGCCAAGGTCAAGAAGGAGACCCCGGCCGCCTGATCCGGCCTTTTCCGCATCCGCAACATCCCTTTTCGGGCGGCTGAACCTTCGGGTCCGGACCCCCGGGAAACAACCCAAGAGACAGCCTAGGAGATACGTCTCTTAAACGCGATCGTCCCCGGTCCGCTAGGCGTCTCAGGAGTACACCATGAGCAACATCACCAAAGACCAAGTCATCGAGTGGCTCTCCGGCCAGTCGATTCTCGAACTCGCGGCCCTCGTCAAGGACCTCGAGGCCAAGTGGGGCGTGTCGGCCGCAGCGGCCGTTGCCGCTGCTCCGGCTGCTGGCGGCGCCGCTCCGGCGGCCGCGGCGGTCGAGCAGACCGAGTTCATCGTCGTCCTCGCGGAAGCCGGTGCCAACAAGATCGGCGTCATCAAGGAAGTGCGCGCGATCACCGGCCTCGGCCTCAAGGAGGCCAAGGATCTCGTCGACGGCGCCCCGAAGCCCGTCAAGGAGAACGTTCCGAAGGCCGAAGCCGAGGAGATCAAGAAGAAGCTCGAGGCGGCCGGCGCGAAGGTTCAGCTCAAGTAATCCGCCGCTTGGCTCCCTGTTTCCTCCAGGCGCCAGATTCCTCTGGACAGGCTGCGTTTCGGCGCAGCCTGTCTTCTGCCTTTGATTTTTCCGTTCTTTTTTCGTTGAGGGCGAGCCCGGCCTCCCGCCGGGTCCGTCCGTCCGTCCTAGTCTCCGGGCGAAGCCCCGCCCGTTGACCGTCCAGCCGTTTTGTCACACCTCCGGGAACTCCCATGGCCGACCGTAGTAACCACTCAGATCGCATCAACTTCGGCAAGCTCCGCGAAGTCATCCAGCCGCCGAACCTGATCGAGCTCCAGATCAGCTCGTATCTCGATTACCTGCAGAAGGGAATCCCCGAGAAGCAGCGCAAGAATCAGGGCCTTGAGGCCGTCTTCCGCGAGGTCTTCCCGATCGAGTCCTACGACGGTCGGCTCGTGCTCGAATACGTCTCGTACACCATCGGAGAACCCAAGAACACCGAGATCGAGTGCATCCGCGACGGCATCACTTACTCGGTGCCGCTGTATGTGAAGCTGCGCCTCCGCGAGGAGGACTTCATCAAGGACGAGGAGATCTACATGGGCGAGATTCCGATGGTGACCGAGCGCGGCTCGTTCATCATCAATGGCGCCGAGCGCGTCGTGGTCTCCCAGCTCCACCGCTCTCCGGGCATCGCCTTCGAGGTCGCTCCGCACCCGAACGGCAAGCTCCTCCACTCTTTCCGGATCATTCCGGACCGCGGCACGTGGCTGGAGGTCCAGTTCGACAACAACGACCTGCTCTACGTCTACCTCGACCGCCGCCGCCGCCGCCGGAAGTTCCTCATCACGACGCTGCTTCGTTCGATCGGCTTCAGCGCCGACATCGACATCCTCAACCTCTTCTACGAGATCCGCGATCTCAAGGTCTCGAAGGCCCTCAACCTCGAAAACGTCAGCACGCTCGTCCTCGTCGAGGACGCCATCGACGCCCAGCAGGGTGTAGTGCTCGCCCGCGCCTTCGAACCGCTCACCAAGGCCATCGTCCGTACGTTCGAGAAGCACGATATCTCCTCCATCCGCGTCATCGACACCGCCGCCGATGAGGGTGCGATCATCCGCGCGCTCAAGAAGGACCCGACCCGCAATGAGGAGGAGGCCCTCAAGGAAATCTACAAGCGTCTCCGTCCGGGCGAGCCGCCGACCACGGCCAACGCCAAGGCCCTGCTCAAGCGTCTCTTCTTCGACCCGAAACGCTACGACCTCGGCCGCGTCGGCCGCTACAAGGTCAACCAGAAGCTCGGCCTCAAGGTCGACCTCGAGCAGCGCATCCTGGAGTCCGGCGATGTCGTCGCCGCCACGAAATACTTGGTCCGCCTCAAGCGGGGCGAGGGCGTCGTTGACGATATCGATCACCTGGGCTCGCGCCGTGTCCGCACCGTCGGTGAACTTCTCGCCAACCAGTGCCGCGTTGGCTTGGCCCGCACCGAGCGCCTGGTCCGCGAGCGCATGACGATGTACGACCAGAGCGTCGACTCGATCACGCCGCAAAAGCTGATCAATCCGAAGGCACTCACCACGGTCATTCGCGACTTCTTCGCCCGGTCCCAGCTGTCCCAGTTCATGGACCAGATCAATCCGCTCGCGGAGGTGACGCACAAGCGCCGCCTCTCTGCGCTCGGACCCGGTGGTCTGAACCGCGACCGCGCCGGCTTCGAGGTGCGCGACGTGCATCCGTCCCACTACGGCCGCATCTGCCCGATCGAGACTCCCGAAGGTCCGAACATCGGTCTGATCAACTCCCTCTCGACCTACGCCCGCGTGAACGAGTTCGGCTTCATCGAGTCGCCTTACCGCGTGGTCAAGGACGGTCGCGTGACCGACAAGATCGATTACCTCACCGCCGACCAGGAGGAGGGCAAGGTCATCGCCCAGGCGAACGCCGAGATCGATGATCGTGGCAACTTCGTCGGCAAGGTCACCGTCCGCCAGGACGGGAACTTCCTCGAGGTGCCTGCCAGCGAGGTCCACCTCATGGACGTCTCGCCGAAGCAGGTCATCTCGATCGCGGCCGGCATGATCCCCTTCCTTGAGCACGACGACGCGAATCGCGCGCTGATGGGCGCGAACATGCAACGCCAGGGCGTGCCGCTGCTCCAAGCCGAGTCGCCGTTCGTCGGCACCGGCATCGAGGAACGCGTCGCCCGCGACTCCAAGATTGTCGTCGTCGCCCAGGAGCCGGGCGTCGTTGCCGCCGTCGATGCCCGCCGCATCGTCACGACGCGCGACGGCGAACTGCCGCGGAACTTCGACAAGAGCCCGAAGAGCGATCCCAAGAACGGGGTCCTGGTCTACGAGCTGCGGAAGTTCATGCGCTCGAACGCCGGCACGTGCTTCAACCAGAAGCCGATCGTCAAGAAGGGCCAGAAGGTCCGCGTCGGAGACGTCATCGCCGACGGCCCGTCCACTGACCGCGGCGAGATGGCCTTGGGCCGCAACGTCCTCGTGGCGTTCATGCCGTGGAACGGTTACAACTTCGAGGACGCGATCCTGATCTCTGAGAAGGTGCTCAAGGAAGACGTCTTCACGTCCATCCACATCCAGGAGTTCGAGGTCACCGCACGTGACACGAAGCTCGGGCCTGAGGAAATCACCCGCGACATCCCGAACGTCGGCGAGGAGGCCCTCAAGAACCTCGATCACAACGGCGTCATTCGCATCGGCGCCGAGGTCAAGCCGGGCGACATCCTCGTCGGCAAGATCACGCCGAAGTCCGAGACCGAACTTGCACCGGAGGAAAAGCTCCTCCGCGCCATCTTCGGCGAGAAGGCTGCAGACGTGAAGGACACCTCCCTCGTGGTGCCCTCCGGCGTCGGTGGCATCATCATGGACGTCAAGGTCTCCTCCCGCATCGACAACCAGCAGGAGAAGCTGTCCCCGTCCGACCGTCGTCGCCAGATCAAGCAGATCCAGGAAGACTACAAGACGGAGATGGACAAGCTGCGCGAGTCCCTGACCGAGGCGCTGTCCAACATTCTGCTCGGCGAGAAGATCCCGCTCGATGTGGTCAATGGCCAGACGGGCGAGATCATCATCCCCGCCAACCGCAAGATCACGAAGACCCTGCTGCGCAAGCTCGCGGCGGTTTCCAAGCACGTCGAGATCGATCCCTCCCCGGTCCGCATCAAGATCATGGAGATCATCGGCTCCTACCAAGGGAAGTTCGATGAGCTCGAGGGCGATCGCGAACGCAAGATCCAGAGCGTCGAGGCGGGCGAAGATGCCGGCACCGGCGCGATCAAGCAGGTCAAGGTCTACATCGCCACGAAGCAGAAGCTCGAGGTCGGAGACAAGATGGCCGGCCGCCACGGCAACAAGGGCGTCGTCGCCAAGATCGTCCCCGAGGAAGACATGCCGTTCCTTCCGGACGGCACCTCGGTCGAGATCTGCCTGAATCCGCTGGGCGTGCCTTCGCGCATGAACGTCGGTCAGGTGCTCGAGACGCACCTGGGCTGGGCGTGCAAGAAGCTCGGCATCAAGGTGGCCACGCCCGTCTTCGACGGTATCCCCGAGAAGAAGGTCCGTGAGTACCTCAAGCAGGCGGGGCTCCCGAACTCGGGCAAGAGCGCGCTGTTCGATGGCCGCACCGGCGAGAAGATCGATCAGGAGGTCGTCGTTGGCTACATCTACATGATGAAGCTGAACCACTTGGTCTCCCACAAGATCCACGCCCGGGCGGTGGGTCCGTACTCGCTCGTCACCCAGCAACCGCTGGGCGGCAAGGCGCAGTACGGCGGCCAGCGCTTCGGCGAAATGGAGGTGTGGGCGCTCGAGGCCTATGGCGCGGCGCACACGCTGCAGGAACTGCTCACCGTCAAATCCGATGACGTGCAGGGCCGCACCAAGATCTACGAGTCGCTCGTCAAGGGCGACAACACGCTCGTCGCCGGCACGCCGGAGTCGTTCAACGTGCTCATCAAGGAAATCCAGTCCCTCGGCCTCGACATCAAGCTCTCCAAGGGAGACGCGCTCAGCCTCGGAGCCTGAGCCGTCCGCCTTTCGCCCGCATCCGTTCCGCATCCTTTCACGCCAGCGTCCCTCCCATGAGCATCCAACCTGCTGAAACCGCCGCCTCGACTCGCGATGAGGCCCGGTCCGCGCTCGGTCTCGAAGAGAAGCTCTTCGACTGCGTCTCCATCACCGTCTCCTCGCCGGAAACCATCCGCGCGTGGTCCAAGGGCGAGGTCAAGAACCCCGAGACGATCAACTACCGCACGTTCAAGCCCGAGCCGGGCGGTCTCTTCTGCCAAAAGATCTTCGGCCCGGTCCGCGACTACGAGTGCGCCTGCGGAAAGTACAAGCGCATCAAGTACAAGGACGTCGTGTGCGATCGCTGCGGCGTCGAGGTGACCATCGCCCGCTTCCGCCGCGAGCGCATGGGGCACATCGAACTCGCCGTCCCGGTCGCCCACATCTGGTTCCTCAAGAGCATGCCGAGCCGTCTTGGCCTCCTGCTCGACATGACCGCCCGCTCGCTTGAGCGGGTGATCTACTATGAGAACTACATTGTGATCGACCCGGGCAAGACCCCGCTCGAACCCAAGCAGCTGCTCACCGACAACGAATACCGTCAGGCCCTCGATGAGTACGGTGACGACTCGTTCGTCGCCAAGATGGGTGCCGAGGCCGTTCGCGAGGCTCTCAAGGGCATGGACATGGTCGCGACCGTCGCCGAGCTCCAGGAGCAGATGCGCGCGACGCGGTCGAAGCAGATCAAGAAGAAGCTCTCGAAGCGCCTGAAGGTCATCCAGGGCTTCATCCAATCGAAGTCCCGCCCAGAATGGATGGTGCTCGAGGTGCTGCCGGTCATCCCGCCGGACCTGCGCCCGCTCGTGCCCCTGGAGGGTGGACGTTTCGCGACGTCTGACCTCAACGATCTCTACCGCCGCGTCATCAACCGGAACAACCGTCTCCGGAACCTGATGCAGCTCAGGACGCCCGACGTCATCATCCACAACGAAAAGCGGATGCTGCAGGAGGCCGTTGACGCCCTGTTTGACAACGGTCGCCACGGCCGCCCGGTGACGGGTGCCGGCAACCGCCCGCTGAAGTCCCTGTCCGACATGCTCAAGGGCAAACAGGGCCGCTTCCGCCAGAACCTCCTCGGCAAGCGCGTCGACTACTCGGGCCGTTCCGTCATTGTTATCGGTCCGGAGCTCAAGCTCAACCAGTGCGGCCTTCCGAAGAAGATGGCGCTCGTGCTGTTCGAGCCGTTCATCATCCGCCGCCTCAAGGAACTTGGCTTCGTCCACACCGTTCGCGGTGCGCGCAAGATGATCGAGAAGAAGTCCCCCGAAGTGTGGGACATCCTCGAGGAAGTCACGAAGGGTCACCCGGTGCTGCTCAACCGCGCGCCTACGCTCCACCGCCTTTCCATTCAGGCGTTTGAGCCGGTGCTCATCGAGGGCGAGGCGATCCGCGTCCATCCGCTCGTGTGCACGGCCTACAACGCCGACTTCGACGGTGACCAGATGGCCGTCCACGTGCCGCTTTCGCTCGAGGCCGTCATGGAGTGCAAACTCCTGATGATGTCGACGAACAACATTTTCTCGCCGTCTTCGGGCAAGCCGATCCTCACGCCGTCTCAGGACATCGTGCTGGGTGCTTACTACCTGACGATTGAGCCGCGCAAGAAGCCGACCAAGGACCAGCGCGTACCGATGCTCTCGGGTCTGCAGGAGGTGCTCTACGTCAAGGCGGACGGCGCCCTCAAGGTGCACGACTGGGTCGAGATCCCGAATCCGGACTACCGGCGCTCCACCGTCTACGGCAATGCCGAGAAGCGCGTGCTGCGGACCACGGTCGGCCGCGTGATCTTCAACCAGATCTGGCCCGCCGGCCTTGGCTTCATCAACTTCCCGGTGCCGAAGGGCAAGCTGGGCGACCTGATTCTGAACACCTACAAGGTCGCTGGCGACGCCGTGACCGTCGACATGCTCGATCGCCTCAAGGAACTCGGTTTCCAGACCGCCTTCCAGGCCGGCATCTCGATCGGCATCGACGACATGATCATCCCCGAGGACAAGAAGGAGATCGTCTCCGAGTCCCGGAAGAAGATCGCCGAAGTCGAAGGGCAGTTCAACAAGGGTATCATCACCGATGGCGAGCGCTACAACAAGGTGGTCGACATCTGGACTGGCGCGACGGACAAGATCGCCAAGGCCGTGTTCTCGAAGCTCGAGAACAACGAGGGCAAGAACGAGGTGAATCCGGTGTACATCATGATGGACTCCGGCGCCCGTGGTAACAAGCAGCAGGTCCGCCAGCTGTGTGGCACCCGCGGCCTCATGGCGAAGCCGTCTGGCGAAATCATCGAGCGCCCGATTCTCTCGTCCTTCCGCGAAGGCCTGACCGTTCTCGAGTACTTCATCTCCACCCACGGCGCCCGCAAGGGCCTCGCCGACACCGCCCTCAAGACGGCGGACGCCGGCTACATGACCCGCAAGCTCTGCGACGTGGCCATGGACGTCATCATCGCCGAGGAGGATTGTGGCTCCCGCGATGGCATCTGGAAGAAGGCGATCTTCGAGGGCGACGACGAGATCGTCGGCCTCCGCGAGCGCATCGTCGGCCGTTGCTCCAGCGACGACGTCTACAACCCGCTCAACCCGAAGGAATGCCTCATCGGTTCCGGCGAGCTCATCACCGAGGAGATCGCGACCAAGATCGTCGATTCCGGCATCGAGCGCGTGAAGGTGATGTCCCCGCTGACCTCCATCAGCAAGCTCGGCATCGACGCCAAGAGCTACGGCATCAACCCGGCCACGAACCGCCTCGCGAAGATCGGCGACTCCGTTGGCATCATTGCCGCTCAGTCGATCGGTGAGCCCGGAACGCAGCTGACCATGCGTACCTTCCACATCGGCGGCGTGGCGTCCGGCGGATTCAAGACCCCGGAAATTCGCGTCCGCTCGAGGGGAACGGTGCGCTACCGCGGCCTGCGCCTCGTGCAGACCGCCGACGGCGGCAACATCGTGCTGAACAAGACCGGCAGCATCCAGATTGTGGATGCAGACGACAAGGAGCTTGAGAGCTACAACATCGTCGTGGGCTCGTTCCTGCACGTCGGCGATGGCGGTGCCATCGACAAGGGTGCGGTGCTGGCGCAGTGGGATCCCTACAACGTGCCGGTGCTGTCCGAGAAGGGTGGCACGCTGGTGTTCAAGGACATGATCCCGGGCGTGACCGTGAAGCGTGAGCTTGACGAATCGTCCGGTCGCATCGCCACGGTGGTGATCGAGCACAAGGAGGACCTCAATCCGCAGATCGAGATCCGCGCCGGCAAGAACCAGCCTCTGGCGGCGTACTCGATTCCGGTGGGTGCGCAGATCGTCGTGAACGAGGGCGATGTCATCGCTCCCGGCGCCCTGCTCGCCAAGACGCCGCGCCAAGCCTCCAAGACGAAGGACATCACGGGCGGTCTTCCGCGCGTGGCTGAGCTGTTCGAAGCCCGTCGTCCGAAGGATGCCGCCGAGATGGCGCGCATCGACGGCATCGTCGGCTTCGAAGGCACGGTCCGCGGCAAGCGCAAGCTCGTCGTCCGCAATGAGGAGACCGCGCAGGAAGAGGAGCATCTCATTCCGACCGGCAAGCACATCATCGTGCAGCCGGGCGACGTGGTCCACAAGGGCCAGCACCTCACGGAAGGCTCCGCCGATCCGCACGAGATCCTTGAGATCCTTGGGCCGAGCGCGCTGTACGACTTCCTGATCTCCCAAGTGCAGGAGGTGTACCGCCTGCAGGGCGTGACGATCAACGACAAGCACATCGAGATCATCATCCGCCAGATGCTCCGCAAGGTCCGCATCACCGACCCCGGTGACAGCGAGCACTTCTGGGGCGAGCAGGTGGACCGCGCCGCATTCCTCGCCGACAACCGTCGGATCGAAGAGGCGGGCGGCAAGCCTGCGGAAGCCGAGCCCATTCTCCTCGGCATCACCAAGGCTTCGCTCGAGACCGAGTCGTTCATCTCCGCCGCGTCCTTCCAAGAGACGACGCGCGTCCTGACCGACGCGTCCACCCTTGGCAAGGTCGACAACCTGAAGGGCTTCAAGGAGAACGTGATCATGGGTCACCTCATCCCCGCTGGCACCGGCCTCCCGGCGTTCAAGCGCCTCCGGATCTCCCTGCCGTTTGGCGAGGAGCTGACCGGCACCGAGGAAACCCTCCCCGCCGACGCCACCACGGCTTAAGGAACGACGGCGCGAGCGCGCGCGACGTCCCAACCGACCGGCCGCATCCGCCAAGGATGCGGCCGGTTTGCGTTTAACGGCGCGGGCAGGCAAACTGCCGGCGGGTCGGCAAGGCGGGGGAGGAGTCAGGAGAGCAGCGCGGCCGGGGTTGCGTACCGGTGATGCGAGGGAGGGTGGGGAGAGGGTTCGCGGGCCGGGGAAGAAGCGCGGCCAGGAATTTACCGGGCGAGCTCGACCGGATGCGCAGTTCCGGGAAAGTGAATTTCGTCGCGAGAAAGCGCTTGCCTCAGGCGGCGGCATCTCCTTTGCTCGCTTTCCCTCCCGCCAAAACGACTTGTCGAGCTTAGCTCCAAGTCGTTATTCGCCCGGCCCTCAAAAGCCGGGCGATTTTTTGCCAGGGTCTGGCTCGTCCTCCGGGGTATCGATTCTCCCTGAGTTAGGCGTCGCTCCGCGGTTTTCCACCGTGGAAATGCCTCGGCTCCGGGAAATAACGGGTTCCCGCGATAATCTTCGAGTTTCTGCTTGCCGAGGGGGAGCCCGTTGCTAGTTTCCGCGTCTTTTCGCCACTTCCGAGACACACCATTTCGTATGCCGACCATCAACCAACTTGTGCGCAAGGGCCGCCGCAGCATCCGCACAAAGTCCAAGTCACCGGCGCTCGCGGGCAACCCCTTTCGCCGCGGCGTCTGCGTGCAGGTCATGACCCGCACGCCGAAGAAGCCCAATTCCGCGATCCGCAAGGTTGCCAAGGTGCGCCTGACCAATGGCAACGAAGTCATTTCCTACATTCCTGACGAGGGTCACAACCTTCAGGAGCACTCGATCGTGCTCGTTCGCGGTGGCCGCGTGAAGGACCTTCCTGGCGTCCGCTACCACATCGTGCGCGGCACGCTCGACGCGACGGGCGTGGAGAAACGCCGCCGCAGCCGCTCGAAGTACGGCGTCAAGCGCCCGAAGGCCGCCAAGGCCTGAGTAACCCCAGGAACGACGCACTCCTACCATGTCACGCCGTCACAGAGCCGACAAACGCACGATTGAACCAGACATTCGCTACCAGAGTCCGCTGGTGGCGCACTTGGTCCATGTGGTGATGAAGAGCGGAAAGAAGAATCTCGCGGAGCGCATCGTCTACGGTGCGTTTGCCAAGGTGTCCGAGAAGCTGGAGAAGGGCGATCCGGTCGATCTGCTGATCGGCGCGATGGAAAACGCTCGCCCGCGCCTTGAGGTGAAGAGCCGCCGCGTCGGTGGCGCCACCTACCAGGTTCCGGTGGAAATTTCGTTTGAACGTCAGGAGAGCCTGGCCCTCCGCTGGATCGTCACCGCCGCCGGCACCCGCAAGGGCGTGCCGATGCGTGACGCGCTCGCGGCCGAGATCGTCGATGCCTACAACAACACCGGTTCGGTCGTGAAGAAGAAGGAAGACACGCACAAGATGGCCCAGGCCAACCGCGCCTTCGCCCACCTTCGCTGGTAATACTTTCCGACGCGTCACCATGTCCGCTTCCATCGATCTCAAGATCGTCACTGAAAAGTCCCAGTTTGCTCCGGTGAACTCGCCGACTCGGCCGTTCCCGCTGGAGTGGACCCGGAACATCGGCATTGCCGCGCACATTGATGCGGGCAAGACGACGACCACGGAGCGCATCCTCTTCTACTCGGGCGCCGTCCACAAGATGGGCGAGGTGCACGAGGGATCGACCGTGACCGACTGGATGGAGCAGGAGCGTGAGCGTGGCATCACCATCACGGCCGCCGCCATCTCCTGTGCTTGGAATGCCTCCTGCGGCCCGTGGAAGGGCATCAAGCAGCGCATCAACATCATCGACACCCCCGGCCACGTGGACTTCACCGCCGAGGTTGAGCGCTCCCTCCGCGTGCTCGATGGTGCCGTCGCCGTTTTCTGTGCCGTCGCCGGAGTCCAGCCGCAGTCCGAGACGGTGTGGCGCCAAGCCAACAAGTACCGCGTTCCGCGCGTCGCGTTCATCAACAAGATGGACCGCACCGGTGCCGATTTCTTCCGTGCGATCTCCGAGATGCGCGAGAAGCTCAAGGCCAACGCCCACCCGCTCTTCATCCCGATCGGCAAGGAAGAGAATTTCAGCGGGGTCATCGACCTCGTCCAGCAGATCGCCTACATCTTCGACGAAACGACGGACCCGCTCGGCCTGAGTCCGATCACCAGCGCCATTCCGGCGGAGTATGTCGAACAGACGAAGGAATACCGCGATCGCCTGATCGAGGCGGTTTCCGATTTCGACGACGTCATCGCCGAGAAGTACCTCGGTGGCGAGGAGATCTCCGTAGACGAGCTGATGCTCGGCGTGCGCAAGGCGACGATCTCGCTCCAATTCACCGGCGTCATCCCGGGCTCCGCCTTCAAGAAAAAGGGCGTGCAGCGCCTCCTCGACTGCGTCGTCAATTACCTCCCGAGTCCGATCGACGTCCCGCCCATGAAGGGCCAGGACTCCGATGGCACCGAGGTCGAAGCCAAGGTTGACGACAAGGCCAGGCTCGCCGGTCTCGCGTTCAAGCTCTGGAGCGATCCGTTCGTCGGCAAGCTGGTCTTCTTCCGCGTCTACACCGGCACGCTGACCAAGGGCATGTCCCTCTACAACCCGCGCACGCGGCGTTCGGAGCGGGTCTCGCGTCTCGTGCTGATGCGCGCCATTGAGCGCGAGGAAATCGACATGGCCTACGCGGGTGACATTTGTGCCCTCGTGGGCGTCAAGGACGTGATCACCGGCGACACGCTGTCCCACGAGGACAACGACATTCGTCTGGAACCGCCGTCCTTCCCGGATCCGGTGATCGCGATGTCGATCGAACCCAATTCCAAGGCCGACCAGGAGAAGATGGGCACCGCTCTGCAGCGGCTGGTGGCCGAGGATCCTACCCTCCGCGTCTCAACCGATCCGGACACGGGTCAGGTCATCCTCGCGGGCATGGGTGAGCTCCACCTCGACATCATCCGCGACCGCATGAAGCGCGAGTTCAAGGTCGAGGCGACCGCGGGCAAGCCGCAGATCGCCTATCGCGAGACGGTCACCGCCGCTGCCGAAGCCGAGGGCAAGTTCATCCGCCAGTCGGGTGGCAAGGGCCAGTACGGCCACGTCGTGGTCAAGATCGAACCCAACGAGAAGGGCAAGGGCATCGAGGTCGTTAACGAGATCGTTGGCGGCGCGATTCCGAAGGAGTTCATCAAGCCGGCGACGGACGGCATCCTTGAGGGATCGAATAACGGCGTCATTGCCGGGTACCCGACGGTCGATGCGATCGTCCGCATCACCGACGGTTCCTTCCACGAAGTCGACTCCTCCGAGCTGGCGTTCAAGATGGCGGGCATCTTCGCCTTCAAGGAGGCGATGAAGAAGGCCAAGCCCATCCTCCTCGAGCCGATCATGGCGGTGGAGCTGACGACCCCGGAGGACTACCAAGGCGACCTCATGGGCGACATCAATCGTCGCCGCGGCACCATTCAGGGCATGGAGAACAAGGCGGGCGCGTGCATTGTCACGGCCGCCGTGCCGCTCGAGACCCTGTTCGGCTACGTCACCGACATCCGATCCCTCTCCAAGGGGCGCGCAAGCGCTTCCATCACGCCCTCACACTTCGAGCAGGTGCCCAACGCCCAGCTGCAGAAGATCGTCGAGGCTTCCCCCAAGGCGCCGGCGCGCACGTAACCACTCACTTTCGCCATGAAAGGCCAACGCATTCGCATCAAGCTCCAGGGCTTCGACTACCGGGTCATCGACCAGTCCGCCCTCGAGATCGTCGAGACCGCCAAACGCTCGGGTGCCCGCGTGTCGGGTCCGATCCCGCTGCCGACGCGCATCGACAAGCTCTCCGTCAATCGCTCCCCGCACGTCGACAAGAAGTCGATGGAGCAGTTCGAGACCCGGACGCACAAGCGCCTCATCGACATCATCGAGCCGACCGCGCAAACGGTCGACGAGCTCAAGAAGCTCAATCTCCCCTCGGGCGTCGACATCACCATCAACGTCTGAGCACCCGGAAATCCTTCACCCACAGTCTAGCGGCCACTCTCCCCGGCGAGGGGAGAATCGCTAATGTAGGTCTCCAAACGGAAACCCTCCACCTACCACTTAGCCCATGTCAATCAGCACACTCATTGGCACCAAACTCGGAATGACGCAGGTCTACGACGCGCAAAACGTCTTGGTCCCCGTCACCGTTGTCGAAGCCGGACCCTGCTCAGTCGTCCAGGTCAAGACCGCCGCGAACGACGGCTATGACGCCGTTCAGATCGGCTTTGCGAAGAAGAAGGACAAGAACGCCTCTAAGGGCGAGTCCGCTCACGCGAAGAAGGCCGGTCTCGATTCCACGCCGCGCGTGCTGTCCGAGGTCCGCCTCGACGGCGCGTCCGCCCTCAAGCAGGGCGACGTGGTCACCGTTGAGACCTTCAAGGAAGGCCAGCTCGTGGATGTCATCGGCATCACGAAGGGCAAGGGCTTCCAGGGAGTCGTGCGCCGCTTCCGCGTCGCGGGCGGCCCTGCCTCCCACGGCTCCATGTTCCATCGCCGCATCGGCTCGATCGGCATGCGCCAGACGCCGGGCCGTTCGTGGAAGAACCAAGCCATGCCTGGTCACATGGGCGGCGACCGCCGCACCGTGCAGAACCTGCGTGTGGTGAAGATTCTCCCCGAGAAGAACCTGCTGCTCGTGAAGGGCGCCATCCCCGGCGCCAACGGGGACGACGTGATCGTCCGCACCGCGATCAAGGGCCAGCCCAAGGCCACCGCCTAAGCGAGAGGATCCCCAGCCATGAAGCTCAAAGTTTACAGTCCCGACGCCTCGTCGAGCCGCGATGAGGATTTCCCGAACCTGCCCGTCTTCGAGGGCGACAAGGGCCTGCAGGCGCTCAAGGAAGTGATCGTCGCCATCCGCGCCAACCAGCGCCAGGGCACGCGCTCCACCAAGACGCGTGGCGAGGTCTCTGGCGGCGGCAAGAAGCCGTGGCGCCAGAAGGGTACCGGTCGCGCCCGCGCCGGCTCCATCCGCTCGCCCCTCTGGGTTGGCGGTGGCGTGGTCTTCGGTCCGCGTCCGCGCGACTTCTCCAAGAAGATCAACCAGAAGGTCAGTTCGCTCGCCTTCAGCCGGGCGCTGTTTGACCGCGCGTCGGCCGGCGAACTCGTCGTGATCGAGAGCGTGTCCCTGCCCAAGGCGAAGACCCGCGAGGTCAACGCGATCGTGAATCGCATCGAGCCGAAGGGCAAGTTGCTCCTCGTCGACGCTCCGTTCACGAGCGAGTCGGCCCGCGCCGCCCGCAACCTCGCCCGCGTCTCCCTCCAGGAGGCCGCCAAGCTCAACGCGCTCGATCTCGCGCAGTACCGCAAGATCATCGTCAGCTCGGCCGCCCTCACGGCCATCCTCGCCCGCGTCAACGGAGCCCAGAACTAAGATGAACGCCCTCCAGACTCTCAAACTCCTCCGCCTGACCGAAAAGGCGACGCAGGCTTCAGCGGACCTCGGCCAATACACGTTCGAGGTCGCGCCCGGCGCGACCAAGGGCGCCGTGCGCCAAGCCGTTGAGCAGACCTTCAAAGTCAAGGTCACGCGCGTGAACGTCCAAAACTACCGCGGCAAGAACAAGCGCAGCCGCACCGGCCGCCCGAGCACGACCTCCGACTTCAAGAAGGCGATCGTGACCCTCAAGGCGGGCGACAAGATCGAGCTCGTCTAGGCGCGCTCGCCGAATCCCGGAGAACACCACCATGGCTCTCAAACCTTTCCGTCCCCTGACCCCCGCCCAGCGCTTCACGCTGCTCAACAGCCCTCAGGGCCTGAGCAAGAAGCGTCCGGAGCGCGCCCTGACCGAGCCGAAGCCGAAGACCGGCGGACGCAACGTCTATGGCCGCGTGACGTCGCGCCGCCGCGGCGGTGGTCACAAGCAGCTTTACCGCATCATTGACTTCAAGCGCGCCGACAAACTCGACGTGCCGGCGAAGGTCATCGCGCTGGAGTATGATCCGAACCGCACGGCGCACATCGCCCTGATCCAGTATCAGGACGCGACGGCCGAGAAGCGCTACATCATCGCTCCCAAGGGGCTTGCGGTCGGCGCAACGATCGTTGCCTCGGACAAGGCGACGACCAACGACTTCCTCGTCGGCAACAACTTCCCGCTGAGCCTGATCCCGCCCTCGACCGCGCTGCATTGCGTCGAACTGGTGCCGGGCCGCGGCGCGAAGCTCGGCCGCACCGCCGGTACGTCGATCGTGCTTGTGGCGGTTGAGAACGGCGTCGCCCAGCTGAAGATGCCGTCCGGTGAGGTTCGCCTCCTCAGCCCGAACTGCCGCGCCACGATCGGCGAGGTGGGCAATGGAGACCACGCCAACGAGTCGCTTGGCAAGGCCGGGCGCAACCGCTGGCTCGGTCGTCGTCCGCGCGTGCGCGGTATGGCAATGAACCCCGTCGATCACCCCAACGGCGGTGGTCAGGGCAAGTCCAAGGGCGGTGGCGGTCGCCAGCAACTGGTGTCGCCGTGGGGTCAGCTCGCCAAGGGCTTCCCGACCCGCCGCCGGTCCAAGACCTCCAGCAGCCAGATCCTGGTCCGCCACAACGGCCGTCCGCCCCGCAACCGGAAGTAATCGCTCTCTCCCACCATGGCCCGCTCCATTAAAAAAGGCTTTTTCGTCGACTACCACCTGCTCGAGAAGATCGAGAAGGCAACCAAGTCCGGCGGTGCGAAGAAGCCCATCCAGACGTGGTCCCGCCGTTCGACGATCACGCCCGACTTCATCGGCCTCACGTTCAACGTCCACAACGGCAAGGCGTTCGTGGCGGTGTACGTGACGGAGAACATGGTCGGTCACAAGCTCGGTGAGTTTGCCCCAACGCGCGTCTTCAAGGCGCACGGCGGCATGACCCGCAAGGAGATCTGAGCGCCCCGCGTCCCGCGTTTTTCAACCGTTCCAACCGACCCGTCCCATCCCATCAAAAGGGCAGGGCGGCCACCGCTCCGGTGCCGCTGCTGTCGCCCCTCCCGGGGAATCCCTCCCGTCACCATGGAAGTCCAAGCCATCACCCGCTACGCTCGCATGTCACCGAAGAAGGTGCGCGAGGTGGCCCGTACGATTCAGGGCCGCAAGGCCCCCGATGCCGTCGATCTTCTCGGGGTCATCCCGCGGAAGAGCGCGCAGCTCATCGCCAAGACGCTGAAGAGCGCGATCGCGAATGCCGAGAACAACAACAACCTCTCGGCCGACGCCCTCACCGTGAAGTCCGCCATCGTGGACCAAGGCCCGGTGCTGAAGCGTTTCAAGGCCGGAGCCCGTGGCACCGCCATGCCCCGCCGGAAGAAGATGTCCCACATCACGATCGTCCTGACGGACGGCAACTCCAACTGATCCTCACCATGGGCCAAAAGACCAATCCCACTGGCTTCCGCCTCGCCGTCCGCCGGGACTGGCAGTCCCGCTGGTTCGCGACGAAGAAGGATTTCCCGAAGCTTCTCCTCGAGGATCAGATCATCCGCGAGAAGCTGATGGAGAAGCTGAAACTCGCCTCCGTGCCGCGCATCTTCATTGAGCGCGCCTCCAACCGCGTGCGCGTCAAGATCTACACCGCCCGTCCGGGCGTGGTGATCGGCCGCAAGGGTCAGGAGGTCGAAAAGATCAGGGACGATCTCGCCAAGCTCACCGGCAAGGAAATCCTCCTCGATATTCAGGAGGTCAAGAAGCCCGAGATCGAGGCGCAGCTTGTCGCCGAGAACGTCGCCCTCCAGCTGGAGCGCCGCATCGCGTTCCGCCGGGCCATGAAGAAGGCGGTCGAAATGTCCATGGCGCTCGGCGCCGAGGGCGTTCGTATCCAGTGCTCGGGCCGCCTGGGCGGCGCCGACATCGCCCGCCGTGAGTGGCAGCGCAAGGGCCGCGTCCCGTTGCACACCCTCCGCGAGCACATCGACTATGGCTTCTCCGAGGCCCAGACCGTGTACGGCAAGATCGGCGTGAAGTGCTGGATCTGCAAAAAGGAAGCCGACGCCAACGCCTAAGCTGGTCGCTCCCGCAGCGCTCCGCGCCGCGGGTCTGAACCAAAAAACTCCGGACATCTCCCATGGCTCTCGCACCCTCCCGCACCAAGTTCCGCAAGTCCCAGAAGGGCTCGCGCGCCGGCAACGCCAAGCGCGGCAACACGCTGGCCTTCGGCGAGTTTGGTCTTCAATCCCTCTCCCGCGGCCCGATGACGGGCCAGCAGATCGAGGCCGCCCGCGTCACGATCTCCCGCCACCTCAAGCGCAAGGGCAAGCTCTGGATCCGCATCTTCCCGCACAAGCCCGTGACGAAGAAGCCGGCCGAGACCCGCATGGGTCAGGGCAAGGGCCCGGTCGAGTTCTACGTGGCCGTGATCAAGCCCGGCGCCGTGCTCTTCGAGCTCTCCGGCGTTCCGGCCTCGATCGCCAAGGAAGCCTTCCGCCTCGCCGACGCCAAACTGCCGTTCCGTTGCCGCTTCATCGTGCGCGCCGGAGCCGCCGCCTAACCTGCGGGTTAAACCGACACCCCCGACTGACATGACTGCCAAAGAAATTCGTGAACTGACGCCCGCCGAGATCGACTCCAAGGTCCGCGAGGCCCGCGAGCGTCTCCTCCAACTGCGTCTCCGCAAGCACACCGGCCAGGTCGAGAAGACCCACGAGGTCCGCGCCCTGCGCAAGGACATCGCCCGGCTCCTCGCCGGGGCCAACGCGAAGAAGTCCGCCCAAGCCGCCTAACCGCCATGTCCACGCGCAATTCCCGCAAGACCCTCACCGGGTTCGTCACCACCCGCTCCGGCGACAAGTCGGTCAAGGTCACGATCCCCTACAAGACGCCGCATCCGCGTTACCATAAGGTCATCAATCGTCAGACCGTGCTCCATGTGCACGACGAGAAGAATGAGACCAAGGCTGGCGACAAGGTCGAGGTCATGGAGACCCGCCCTCTCAGTCGGCTCAAGCGCTGGCGCGTCATCCGCGTCGTGGAGCGCGCCGTCGTTTCCGATGCCGTGGCGATCAGCGAGACCGATGTCGCCGCCGCCGTCCCCACCAAGACCACCGCGCCGAAGTCGCCCGGTACGGCCTGAGGCCGGACCGAGCGCACCCGCTGCAGACTGAAAGGAATCCCATGATCCAGCTTCGTTCCATCGTAGAGGTCGCCGACAATACCGGCGCCCGCAAGGCCGCCTTCATCTCCCGCAAGGGTCAAAACACCGACACCGCCGGCGTGGGTGATATCGTGACCGTGCACATCAAGGAGAGCACCACCGACGCTACCGTGAAGAAGGGCGAGGTCGCCAAGGCCGTCGTCGTTCGCACGCGCGCCCCGGTGCGCCGCGCCGACGGCAGTTACCTGCGCTTCGACGCCAACGCGATCGTCATCATCGGTGCCGACGGCAATCCGCGCGGCACCCGCATCTTCGGGCCCGTCGCCCGCGAGCTGCGCGCCAAGAACTTCATGAAGATCATCTCGCTCGCCCCCGAGGTGCTGTAAAGGAGCCGACCATGCCGACATTTCACATCAAACGCGGCGACGAAGTCGTCGTCCTCGCCGGTGCCCATCGCGGCAAGTCCGGCAAGATTCTCGAGATCCTTGCCGGATCGCAGCGCGCCCGCGTCGAGGGCGTCGCGATGATCAAGCGCCACCTCAAGAAGTCTCAGGAGCATCCCAACGGCACCATCGCCGAGCGCGAAGGCTCCATCCACGTGTCCAACTTGCAGCTCAAGAGCCGCTACGACGCCAGCAAGCGCCGCCCGGCAAAGGCTGTCGCTGGCGCCTGACCTTTCCGGCGATCTTCCTTGCCCCGGTTCCGGGGTTGGGGGATGCTCAACCTTTTTCCCTTTCCACGTAACTCCCTCCGCCTCCGGCTTGGAAACCCGGGGCATTCTCCATGAGTACCGTACCCTCCCTCAAGAAACTGTATGCCGAGCAGGTCGTGCCCGAGCTGACCAAACTGCGCGGCTACAAGAACGTGCACCAGGTGCCGCGGATCACGAAGATCGTGATCAACACCGGCATCGACTCGGAAGCCGACAAGAATCAGATCGCCGACATCGCCCGTGATCTCGGCCTGATCGCCGGCCAGAAGCCCGTGCTCGCCAAGTCCCGCAAGGCGATCGCCAACTTCAAGCTCCGCGCCGGCCAGGTCGTCGGCGCGCACGTCACGCTGCGCGGCGCGAACATGTGGGAATTCCTGTACCGCCTGCTGGCGGTCGCCATCCCGACGATCCGCGACTTCCGCGGCGTTTCCCCGAAGCTGGACGGACAGGGGAATTACAACCTGGGCGTCACCGACTTCACCATCTTCCCGGAGATCACCGTTGAGAACGTCAAGAAGACGATGGGCCTCGACATCACGATCGTTACGACCGCGAAGTCGGACGACGAGGGTCGCGACCTCCTCCGTCTGATGGGTATGCCGTTCCGTCGTTCGGAGAGCCAAAAGGCCGCCTAACCTTCACTTTCGCCATGCCCAAGACATCCGCCATTCAGCGCAACGACAAGCGCAAGAAGCTCACGGCGAAGTTCGCCGCCAAGCGCGCCGAACTCAAGGCTCTGCTCGCCAATCCTGCGACCACCGACGAGGAGTTCTTCGCCGCCCAGAAGAAGCTGCAGAAGCTTCCCCGCAACTCCTCCGCCGTGCGTGTCCGCAACCGTTGCTCGATGAGCGGTCGCCCGCGGGCCTACATCGGCAGGTTCGGTGTTTCCCGTATCCAGTTCCGTGAACTTGCGCTCGCCGGCAAGATCCCCGGCGTGACCAAGTCCTCCTGGTAAATCCTTTTCCCCGACGG
Source organism: Verrucomicrobiota bacterium (assembly GCA_016871755.1). GTDB lineage: Bacteria > Verrucomicrobiota > Verrucomicrobiia > Opitutales > Opitutaceae > UBA6669. The sequence goes on from VHCJ01000015.1 coordinate 36,047, forward strand.
GAGTGCGTGCACCTCTGGTGCCCGGGATATGACCCGTCGGATTCACCCAAGCAGCATCCACGACCATGACTGATCCCATCAGCGATTTCCTGACGCGTCTTCGGAACGCGTCGCAAGCGCGAAGGGCGGAGACCGCCTCGCCCCATTCCCAGATGAAGGAGGCCATCGCGGCCATCCTCAAGGAAGACGGCTTCATCTCCGACTACTCGCACGGCACCGACGAGTGCGGTCACAAGACCCTCGTCGTCAAGTTGAAGTACGTGAACGAGGCGCCCGCGATCACCCAGGTGAACCGCGTGTCGACCCCGGGTCGCCGTCTCTATTTCGGCTACCAGGAGATTCCGCGGGTCCTCAACGGCCTCGGCATCAGCATTCTTTCCACGTCCCGCGGCCTGATGAACAACCAGAACTGCCTCCGCCACAAGGTCGGTGGCGAGTTGGTGTGCACGGTCTGGTAACCCAAGGAGACATACCCATGAGCCGCATTGGAAAGCAGCCCGTTGTCATTCCCGAGAAGGTGAAGGTCGCCGTGAACGCGGCCAGCAACTCCGTCTTGGTCGAGGGACCCAAGGGCAAGGTCCAGAAGTCGTTTGCGCCGGTCGTGAAGATCGATGTCGCGGACAAGAAGGTCACGTTCGCCCCCACCGAGGACACCCGTTTCTCGCGGGCGATGTACGGTACGGCGCGGTCGGTCGTCGCCGGCATGGTCAAGGGAGTGACCGAGGGCTACACCAAGGAGCTTGAGATCCAGGGCGTCGGCTTCAAGGCCGTGCTCAAGGGCAAGCAACTCGACCTCGCGCTCGGCTACTCGCATCCGATTCTTTTCGACATTCCAGAGGGCATCAAGGTCACGGTCACGGACCAGACCAAGCTCAAGGTTGAGGGTGTGGACAAGCAGTTGGTCGGCGCGGTGACGGCGGAGATCCGCAGTTACTACCCGCCGGAGCCGTACAAGGGCAAGGGTGTCCGCATCGTCGGCGAGCGCGTTCGCCGCAAGGAAGGCAAGACGGTCGCCTAACGCCCGTCGCAACCCGCATCCGAAGGAATTACTTCATGAATACCATCAAGAAGGCCGACCTGCTGCAAAAGCGCCGCTGGCGCATCCGCAAGAAGGTCGTGGGCACCGCCGCCCGGCCGCGTCTGAGCGTCAAGTTCAGCACCAAGCACATTTATGCTCAGGCGATCGACGACGCCGCGGGCTCCACGCTCGTGTTCGTCTCGAGCCTCGATCCGGCCCTGCGCAAGGAGGGCCTCAAGGCCAACCTCGCGGGCGCCAAGCGCCTCGGCGAGGCCTTCGTGGCCAAGGCCAAGACGGCCGGTCTCAGCGCGGTCGTGTTCGACCGCAGCGGCGCCCGCTACCATGGCAAGGTGAAGAGCTTTGCCGAAGCTGCCCGCGAGGGTGGTCTGATTTTCTAACCGCTGTTGCCCATGAGCACTGAATCTGTTCCTTCCCCCGTGGCTGACAGCGGCTCCGAAAGCCGTCCGGCTGCACCCAAGAATCGCTCCTTCGGCGGCCCCGGCGGCCCCGGTGGTGGTCGTCGTGGCCCCGGTGGTCGCGATGGCCGCGGCCCGCGCCGCGACGCGCCGGCGAAGTCCGATGGTCCTGAGATGATCGAGAAGGTCGTCTTCATCAACCGCTGCGCCAAGGTCGTCAAGGGCGGCCGGCGCTTCAGCTTCTCAGCCCTCGCCGTGGTTGGCGACGGGAAGGGGAGCATCGGCGTGGGTCTGGGCAAGGCCAACGAGGTCCCGGATGCGATCCGCAAGAGCACCGAGCACGCCAAGAAGCGGCTCATCAAGGTCAAGATCAAGGGTGACACGATTCCCCACGAGGTCTTCGGGGTGTTCGACGGAGGCAAGGTGCTCCTGAAGCCGGCGTCCACCGGCACCGGCCTGATCGCTGGTGGCGGCGTCCGTGCGGTGCTCGAGGCGGCGGGCGTCAAGAACGTGCTCACCAAGTCCATGGGCTCGAACAATCACATCGCGGTCGTCAATGCGACGATCGCCGCCCTGCGCCAACTGCGCCTGTCGGACGATATCGCGGCCATCCGCAAGGCCTGATCCTCCCCTCAACGTCTCTCATCCGAGTCGCGCCGACTCCTGCAGCCGGCGCGGCGACCCAACTAGGAATCCCATGAAACTTCACGAACTCAAGAATGTCCCCGGAGCCGTCCACCGCCGCAAGCGCGTGGGCTGTGGCGAGGGAAGCGGCCATGGCAAGACGTCCGGTCGCGGTGGCAAGGGCCAGACGGCCCGCTCTGGCGGCAGCATCCGCCCGGGCTTCGAAGGCGGTCAGATGCCCCTGTACCGCAAGCTCCCGCACCGCGGTTTCAATCAGGCGGCGTTCCGGACCGAACCGGCCGTGGTGAACGTCGGCGATCTCACCGGCCTCCCCGATGCCGCGACCGAGGTCAACGCGCAGGTCTTGGCCGATCATGGCCTGATCCGCGCCGGCGAGTCGTTCGTCAAGGTGCTTGGCGATGGCGAGTTGAAGCGCGCCCTCCGCGTCACCGCCGCTAAGTTCTCGGCTTCCGCCAAGGCGAAGATCGAGGCCGCTGGCGGCCAGGCGATCGTCGCCTGACGCCGACGGCGACGTCGCGGGGGCTTCGGCCCCCGCTGCCTTCCCGGCCCGTCCGGCCCTCCGTACCTCGGTTCCTGCTTTCCCACCCGTGTTTTCCGCCTTCACCAACTCCCTGAAGATCCCGGAGCTCCGCTCCCGCATCTTCTACACGCTGGCGCTGCTCTTCGTGGCGCGCGTGGGCGCGCACATCCCCCTGCCGGGCCTCGATCCGAAGCCGCTGCAGGCCTTCTTCGCCGACCAGACGGCTGGCGGAGCCAGCGCCCTCGTCGGTCTCTACAATATGTTCACGGGCGGTGCGCTCGTGAAGGGCGCTGTCTTCGCCTTGGGCATCATGCCCTACATCAGTGCCTCGATCATCTTCCAGCTGATGACCGCAGTGGTTCCGGCCCTCAGCCGTCTGCAGCAGGAGGGTGATGTCGGGCGGCAAAAGCTTACCCAGTACACGCGCTATGCGACGGTGGCGATCTGCCTGATCCAAGGCACGTTGCTCATCCTTGCCTTGGAGAATCCGGGGCGTCTCTTTCCCGGATACGACATCAATCAGTACGGTTCGATCGTCATCGTCAGCAAGGGCTGGTTCCTGATCACCTCGGTCATCTTTATGACCGCGGGCACGCTGATGCTCATGTGGCTCGGTGAGCAGATCACTCAGCGAGGCATTGGCAACGGCGTCTCTCTGCTCATCACCGTGGGCATCCTCGCCGACATTCCCGGTGCGGCCGCTGCGACCTACCAACTGTTCTTCGCCCCGGTCGGAGTCGCCCGGCTCGGCCTGCCGCAGGCGATCGTCATGGTGGGATTGTTCGTCACCGTCACGATGGGCATCATCATGGTGGTGCAGGGCCAGCGGAAGATCCCGGTCCAGTACGCCAAGCGCGTCGTGGGCAACAAGGTCATGGGGGGCCAGAGCTCCTTCCTGCCGCTCAAGGTCAACTATTCCGGCGTCATGCCCGTCATCTTTGCCAGCGCGATCCTGCTCTTCCCGCAGCAGATCTTTGCCCAACTCGGCGCCGCGATGAACTGGAAGTGGATGATCGAGTTCTCCAACAACCTGCTCCGCGGACACTGGTCGTATTACACGGTCATGGTCTTCCTGATCCTGTTCTTCAGCTACTTCTGGGTGTCGGTGATGTTCAAGCCGATCCAGATCGCCGATGACCTGAAGAAGTACGGCGGCTACATCCCCGGCGTGCGTCCCGGCGATCCGACGGCGCAGTTCCTCGACTTCATCATGACGCGTCTGACGCTGGCCGGAGCGATCTTCCTGACGGTGATCGCGGTCATGCCCGACGTGCTCTTGTTCGAGTTGAACGTCCCGCAGCGCATCGCGATTTTCTTCGGCGGCACGGGCATGTTGATCACCGTCGGCGTCGTTCTCGACACGATGCGGCAGATCGAGACGTTCCTCCTCCAGCGCCACTACGACGGCTTCCTCAAGAAGGGTCGTATCCGGGCGCGCAACCCCGGCATGCAGAGTCCGACCTCCGAGGCGCTTAGCTCGGAAGCCGTCATGAAGTTGGTGCTCCCTCTGTCCGGTCTCTTCCTGCTCGGATTGTCCATCTGGGCGTACCGGCAGTTCATGGGAAATTAGGCTTTACTCGGCGGTCCGGGCGCCTACGTTCTTCCCTCTTGTGGTCTCGGAGTTCGGTGCCAAGTCGAAGCTAGTGATCCTTGGCCCGGTCTCTGGTGACCGCGATTTCAGCTTCCGTTCTTTGAATTTTATTGAGCACGTCTCTCCGGCCTCGTTGCTGAGTCCGGGGATTTCGCGATCCACGTCCCGCGGCCCATCGGCCGGCAAAGTGGACCCGGTCGCCGCGATGCGGCGCTGGTTTTGGTCGCGCAAACCCGATGCGGGATTCCTGTTGCAGGGATTCCCGGCTACGTTGCTCCAGGCAATGATCCTTGATGAGTGGCTGGCCGCGCGCGATGAAGCGCTCGACGCCGTCATCCTCGGTGATGAGACCTCCTTTGGGAGCGACCTCGCCGGGCACTACCGTCGCATGGGAATTCCGCTGGTGGCTCCGGCCACTGACCTTTCGCGATGATCCCGATCAAGAACGAGCGCCAGATCGCGCGCATGCGGGAAGCATGCGCGATTGCAGCCGATGTGCTGCAGGAGTTGAGGGCGCTTGTCCGGCCTGGAATCAGCACGCAGGATCTGGAGGAGGCGGGTCGCGATGCGATCGCGAAGCACGGCGCCAAGAGCGCCTGTTACGGATATCAGGTGGGAGCCCGGCGTTACCCGGCGCACACCTGCATCTCGGTGAACGAGGAGGTGGTGCACGGCATCCCTTCATTTCGGCGCATCCTGCGCGATGGCGATGTCGTCGCGATCGATGTGGTCGTCTCCCATCAGGGCTTCGTCGGCGACAATGCCGCGACCTATGCGGTGGGTGCGGTGTCTCCGCGGGTTCAGCAACTTCTGGCTGTGACCGAGCAGTCCCTGCGCCTTGCGATTGAGCAGGCGAGGGTGGGGAACCGGATCGCCGATATTTCCCAGGCGGTGCAACGCCACGTCGAGGCCAACGGTTTCAGCGTGGTGCGCGACATGGTTGGCCACGGGGTCGGCCTCGCGATGCACGAGGAACCGCAGATCCCGAACTTCGGCCGAGAGGTCCGCGACCGGATCCTCCCCGGCATGACGCTGGCGATCGAGCCCATGGTGAATTTGGGCGGCCATCGCACCCGGGTGCTCGCGGATGGGTGGACGATCGTCACGGCTGACGGATCGCCCTCCGCCCACTTCGAACACACCGTGCTCACGACCGAGGCCGGTCCGGAGATCCTGACCCGCCCGACCAACCTGCTCTTTCCGTTGCACGCCGCCTGAGGCGCTGCACCCCTTCACTTTCGTTCGTTTCCCTCCCTTTCGTCTCCAACCTTTTCCCACCAAACCCTCCCGTCCATCATGCCTCGTCTCCTTGGCGTTGAAATCCCCGCGAAGAAGAAAGTTTCTTACTCGCTTCGTTACATTTACGGCATCGGCCCGGTGCGTGCCGACCAGATCCTGCAGGAAGCAGGCATCGATCCGAACCTGCGGGCGCAGGAGCTGACCGAGGAGCACCTCAACAAGATCCTGCACATCATCACCGAGCACAAGTGGGTGGTGGAGGGCGACCTGCGCCGCGAGATCGCGGCGAATCTGAAGCGCCTGCAGGCGATCAACTGCTATCGTGGCATCCGCCACCGCCGCAGCCTCCCGGTGCGCGGCCAGCGCACGAGCACGAATGCCCGTACCCGCAAGGGCCCGCGCAAGACCGTGGGTGTCACCACAGCCAAGGAATAATTTACCGTCATGGCCGAAGAAAAGTCAGCCCCCGCCAAGGAGAAGTCTGCGAAGTCCCCCGCCCCCGAGGGCGCCGCTCCCGCCGAGAAGAAGCCCGCCAAGGGCCCGAAGGCGGCCGCCCCGGCTGCCGATGCCGCCGCCCCGGCCACCGCTCCCGCCGGTGATGCCGCCGCAGCCGCCGCGCCCGCCAAGCCCGTGGAACTGGTGGGCGGGGTCGCCCGGCAACCGACCGCCGAGGAACTCCTCAAGGAGGAACTCGGAGCGATCAAGATCCGCAAGGCCAAGGGCTCGAAGAACGTCACTACGGGCTTCGTCAACGTCCTTGCCTCCTTCAACAACACCATCGTCTCGATCACCGACCTCAAGGGGCACGTGATCGCGTGGTCGAGCGCCGGCAAGTGCAACTTCCGCGGTTCACGCAAGTCCACCGCCTACGCCGCCCAGGTCGTCGCTCAGGATGCCGCCCGCAATGCGATGTCCCACGGCCTCAAGGACGTCGTCATCCGCGTCTCCGGTCCCGGCCTCGGCCGTGACAGCGCCGTCCGCGCCCTGCAGGCGATCGGACTTGAGATCACGTCGATCGTCGATGTCACTCCGATCCCGCACAACGGCTGCCGTCCGCGCAAGCGCCGCCGCGTCTAATCGGGCGGATCCACCTTCCTCTTCACCCTCTTAACCGCACAGGTTCATCATGGCCCGCTACACAGGTCCTACCACCCGCATGAGTCGTCGTTTCGGTCAGCCGATCTTCGGCGCGACCAAGGCGTACGAGCGTCGTCCCTTTCCCCCGGGCCAGCACGGCCCCAAGAACCGCCGCAAGCTGTCCGAATACGCCGTCGGCCTGAACGAAAAGCAAAAGCTCCGTTACATCTACGGGCTGCTGGAGCGCCAGTTCCGTCGCGTGTTCGAGATCGCCAAGAGCGAGCGCGGCGTCACCGGCGAGCGCTTCCTGCAGCTGCTCGAAACCCGCCTCGACAGCGTCGTCTACCTGCTCGGCTTCGCCAAGAGCCGCGCCGCCGCCCGCCAAATGGTCAATCACGGCCATGTCCGCGTGAACGGTCACAAGGTCGACATCGCCAGCTACAACGTCCGCGCCGGCGAGGAGATCGAGATCAAGAACACGCCGAGCTCCCGCCAGATCGCCACCCGCAATCTTGAGGAGAACCGGATGCGCAACGTTCCCGGCTGGCTCACGCTCAATGCCGAGAACTTCAAGGCGGTGGTCAACCGCCTGCCGACCCGCGAGGAGATGGATCCCACGATCAACGAACAGCTGATCGTCGAGTTCTACTCCCGCTTCTGATCCGGTCCCGGTCCGGGGCGCCCAGGGTCCGCCGCCCGCCCCGCCTCCGGCCCGACAACCTCCACTTACTCATCCGCTCCCCGCCATGCCCAAACGCCTTGGAAAGTTCGAACTCCCGAACAAGCTCACCAAAGTCGAGGAAGGCGCCACCGCCACCTACGCCAAGTTCATCGCCGAGCCGTTCGAAGCCGGCTACGGACACACCGTCGGTAACTCCCTCCGCCGCGTTCTCCTGAGCTCCATCGAGGGCTCCGCCATCTCCTCCATCCGCATCGACGGTGTGAACCACGAGTTCCAGAGCGTCGATGGCGTGGTCGAGGACGTCACCGACATCGTCCTCAACCTGAAGAAGGTCCTCGTCGTCTCGCAGAAACGCGATCCTGTCACCCTCCAGATCAAGGTGAACCGCGACGGTCCGGTCACCGCCGCCGATATCCAGCCGGACTCGAACATTACGATCATCAATCCGGGTCAGGTCATCTGCACCCTCGATAAGCCTCGTTCGTTCTCCGCCGAAATCGAGATCAAGACGGGCCGTGGCTACTATCCCGGCGAGCAGAACAAGAAGGAAGACCAGGCGATCGGCGTCATCCCGATCGACTCTCTGTTCTCCCCGGTCAAGCTCGTCAAGTACTCGGTCGAAAACACCCGCGTGGGCCAGATCACCGACTACGACAAGCTCATCCTCGAGGTCTGGACCGACGGCCGCATCGCGCCCGATGAGGCGCTCAAGCAGTCCGCGTCGATCCTCAAGCACCACCTCGATGTCTTCGACCGCGTCAGCGATGAGGCCTACGAGTTCGAGAACCAGCAGTCCGAGGTCAGCGAGGAGCAGAACAAGCTCCGCAAGCTGCTCAACATGTCGGTCAACGAAATCGAGCTCTCCGTCCGCGCGGCAAACTGCCTCAACAACGCGAACATCACCACCGTCGGCGAACTCGCCATGAAGACGGAGCAGGAGATGCTCAAGTACCGCAACTTCGGCAAGAAGTCGCTCAACGAAATCAAGGAGAAGCTCGAGGCCCTCGGCCTGTCGCTCGGCATGAAGTTCGACGAGCGTCTCCTCGACACCAAGAAGGAAGCCTGAGTCCCGCCGCCGCCCGGTCGTCCTCGCGACTCCCGGAGCGGCGGAATCCTCCCTTTCCGGCCCTCGCGCCGCCCGCCGTCGCCCCACGCTGCGACCGGGTTGCCGATCGGGGGCCGAAACACCCACCACACCCATGCGTCATAACAAGCACCACGCTTCGCTCGGCGTCACGCGGGAACACCGCGCCGCCATGCTCTCCAATCTCGCGGTCTCCCTGATCGAGCACGGTCGGATCAAGACCACGCTGACCAAGGCGAAGGCCCTCCGTCCCTTCGTCGAGAAGGTCATCACCAAGGCCAAGAAGGCCGCGGTCGCCACCGAGAAGAAGGACAAGCTGCATCTCCGCCGCCTTGCCCTCCGCGATGTGCGTGACGAAGCCGCGATCGCCTCGCTCTTCGACGAGAAGTGCAAGGAGTTTGCCAATCGTCCGGGTGGCTACACCCGCATCTACAAGCTGAGCCAGCAGCGCCGCGGCGACGCCGCCGAGATGGCGCTGATCGAGGTCATCAAGGCGGACGACGTCGGTTACAAGAAGTCCAAGGGTCGCAAGGCCGCCAAGCCGGCCAAGGCCAGCGCGCCCGCCGAGGAGGCTCCTGCGGCCGCCGCGCCGGCTGCCTCCGCCTGAGCCCGTCAGGGTCCGGAGCGGTCGTCCGCGTTCAAGCGCCGAACCAAGGTTCGGCGCTTTTTGTTCCCCTCGCGCGCCGCGCTCCGGCTTGAGCCGGGCCGTGGCGCAAGTCATGCTCTCCCGCCGTGCTTGATTTCACCCATGCCGCCGTCGCCTACTGCCTCGCGGTCGCGCTCCTTTACCTGGGGCTTTGGGTGTACTACGACCGAATCCGGCCGCGTCGGCTCGCCCGGCCCGGTCGGCGGCATGCGTTCTTCTGCTCGCGCTGCCAGCGGCCCTACGAGGGTCCGCCCGGTGCCGAGACCGCTCCGTGCCCAACCTGCGGGAAGCCGCAGGGACGCCTGCGCTTCTAGGCGCTTGCCTCCGCCAGCACCCGGGTCACTCGTTCCTTAGCCCTGTCCGCCCCGCTCCATGAACCAGACGATCGCCGTCCTCGATTTCGGCTCCCAATACACGCAGGTCATCGCCCGCCGGATCCGCGAGTGCAACGTGTACTCCAAGATCTACCCGTACGGCACGTCCGCCGCCGCCCTTCGCGCCGACGGCGTCATTGGCATCATCCTGTCCGGGGGACCGAGCAGCGTGTTCGCCAAAGGGGCCCCGATGCCGGACCGCGGGATCTTCGAACTCGGGGTCCCGGTTCTCGGCATCTGCTACGGCATCCAGCTCATGGGCCGCCTGCTCGGCGGCACCGTGGCGCGGGGCGAGCGGCGCGAGTACGGCAACGGCACGCTGCGGATTCAGCGCCCGGGCCGGCTCTTCGCCGCGCTGCCGCGACAGCTCACGGTCTGGAATTCCCACGGCGACAAACTCACCGCGCTGCCGCCGGGCTTTGTCGCGATCGGCACCACCGAGAATTCCCCGTTCGCCGCGATCGAGGATCGCCGCCGCAATTTCTTCGGCATCCAGTTCCACCCCGAGGTCTCGCACTCCGAGCGCGGCGTCGACGTGCTCCGCAACTTCCTCGTCGGGGTCTGCGGTGCCCGGCAGGACTGGACCACCAAGGACTTCATCAAGCATTCCGTCGCCGACATCCGGGCTGCGGTGGGCAAGTCCCGCGTTCTCCTCGGCCTGTCCGGCGGAGTCGATTCCTCCGTTGCCGCCGCGCTGATCCACGAGGCCATCGGCCGCCGGCTCACCTGCGTGTTCGTGGACAATGGGCTGCTGCGGAAGGGCGAGCGCGAGGCCGTCGAGGAACTGTACCGGAAGCATTTCCACATCGACGTGCGCGTCGTGGATGCATCCACGCTCTTCCTCCGCCGCCTGAAGGGCGTCACGGACCCGGAGCGCAAGCGCAAGATCATCGGCAACACGTTCGTCGAGGTGTTTGAACGCTCGCTGCGCAGCGTGGGTCCGGCCGAGTTCCTCGCCCAGGGCACGTTGTACCCGGATGTCATCGAGTCCGTCGCCATCGCCGGTAACCCGGCCGCCCTCATCAAGTCGCACCACAATGTCGGCGGCTTGCCCGAGCGCATGAAGCTCAAGTTGCTCGAACCGCTGCGCGAACTCTTCAAGGACGAGGTCCGCGCCGTCGGCTCCGCCCTCGGTCTGCCGCGCGAGGTGGTCTGGCGCCAGCCGTTCCCCGGCCCTGGGCTCGGGGTGCGCGTGGCCGGCGATATCACGCGCCAGCGCCTTGACGTGCTGCGCGAGGCGGATGCGATCGTGCAGGAGGAAATGATGGCCAGCGAGTGGTACTGGAAGGTCTGGCAGTCGTTCGCCGTCTACCTGCCGGTGAAGTCCGTCGGGGTCGTAGGGGATGAACGGAACTACGCCGACGTGATCGGCCTCCGCATCGTGGAGTCCCGCGATGCCATGACCGCCGACTGGAGCCGCCTTCCGGACGACCTCCTCCAGAAGATCTCCTCCCGCATCACCAACGAGGTTCGCGGGGTCTCACGCGTCGTCCTGGACATCAGCTCCAAGCCGCCCGCGACGATTGAGTGGGAGTGAGCGACGTCGCCGCCGAGTGTTCGTCGTTGCCGCGTCGGCGGCACCCCGCTTGGATGGTGATTGATCGTTACCTTCCGTCCTGCCGTGCGCGTTCTCACTTACAACAACCGGACCTTCGCGTCGCAGCTGCGGGCCTTTGCCGACCCGGGCTCGACCTCCGCCACCGTCTCCACCTCCGTCGCCGCGATCCTCGCCGATGTGCGGCAGCGCGGCGATGAGGCGATCGTGGAGTATGTCGCGCGGTTCGACCGCGCCCGGCTGACGCCGACGGATTTCCGGGTCCCCGAAGCCGAACTACAGGCCTCCGTCGCGCGGCTGCCCGCCGCCGACCGCCGGGCGATCCGGGCAGCGTTGGCAGCGGTTATGGCGTTCAACCGCCGGAGTCTCCCGAAGGGCTGGACGGCTCGGAACCTGCATGGGGCGCGCGTGGGGGAACGTCACTTCCCGCTCCAGCGCGTGGGGATTTACGTTCCGGGTGGACAGGTGCCGCTGGTGTCGACGGTGCTGATGACCGTGCCCTTGGCGAAGATCGCGGGCTGTCCGGAGATCGCCGCGTTCACGCCGTCGAATGCTGAGGGGAAGGTCTCCGAGCACCTGCTCGCGGCTCTGGCCCTCGCCGGCGTGCGCGAGGTCTACCGGATTGGCGGGGTGCAGGCCGTGGCGGCGATGGCCTACGGCACCGCCACGATCCGACCGGTCGACAAGGTGTTCGGACCGGGCAACGCCTACGTCTGCGAGGCCAAGCGTCAGGTCTTCGGCACCATCGGGGTTGATTCACTCCCGGGCCCAAGCGAGGTGATGGTGATTGCCGATGACTCCGCGGTGCCCCACTACGCAGCCGCGGACCTGCTGGCGCAGGCCGAGCACGGGAGCGGCCGGGAAAAGATCTACCTTGTTGCCCCGTCGCGTCGCGTGATCGCGCGCATCGCCGCCGAGGTGGAGGAGCAACTGAAGACCCTGCCGCGGGCGGATCGCATCCGACCCGTGCTGGCGGAGGGATTTCTCGCCGTCGTCGTCCGTTCGCTTGATGACGCGGTGAAGGTCGCGAACCAGGTTGCGCCGGAGCATTTGGAACTCCTCGTGCGTCCCGACGCGCAGGTGCGTTTGACGCGGTCGATCACGACGGCGGGGGCGATCATGCGCGGCAACTTCACGCCCACGGCGGTGGGGGATTTCGCCGCGGGTCCGAGTCATGTTCTTCCCACTGGCGGCGCCGGGCGCTTCCTGAGCGGGCTGCGTGTCGCCGACTTCATGCGCCGGACGAGCATCTTGGCGTACGACCGGCGGAGCCTGCGCAAGGCGGCACCGGTGGTGGCCGCCTTCGCGGCGATGGAACAACTCGCGGCGCACGGCCGCTCGGTCGCCATCCGCGGCGAGTGAGCCGCACCGACTTCGGGTCTCCCATGTCCTCGCTCTCCGACCTCGTCCTCCCGCACATTGCGCGGCTCCACGCGTACACCCCGGGCCAGCAGCCGACGGAGTCCGGGTGGGTGAAGCTCAACACGAACGAGTCCGGCTACCCGCCCAGCCCCCGGGTGGCGGAGGCGATCCAGCGTGAGTTGGCGGAGGGCGGAGCGCGGCTGCGGCTGTACCCGAATCCCACCAGCGCGCCGGTGCGCGCGGCGGTCGCTGCCCATCACGGTCACGGTCTCAGTGCCGCGAATGTGCTTGTCGGCAATGGATCTGACGACGTGTTGAACCTGCTCGTCCGCTGTTTCGGGGGAGTGGCGGCGGCCACCGGGTTCACTTTTCCAAGCTATTCGCTCTACCCGGTGCTCGTCGGCATCCAGGACGGCCGGTCGGAGACCATTCCCTTTGATCGCAGCATGCGCCTGCCGGTGGCGCAGATCGCGGCCTCGACCGCGCGCGCGTTCTTCCTCACTTCTCCGAACGCACCCACCGGCGTTGCCTTCAGCCCGGCGGACGTCGAGGAACTGCTCGCCGCCTATCCGGGCGTGCTCGTCCTCGACGAGGCCTACGCGCCCTTCGCCCGTCACGACGGCGTGCCGCTGCTGGCTCGTCATCCGCGACTGGTGATCGTGCGGACCCTGTCGAAGGCCCATGCCCTGGCTGGGCTCCGAGTTGGCTACGCCTTGGCCCATCCGGAGATGATCGTCTTCCTGGACCGCGTACGCGACAGCTACAACGTGAACCGGCTCTCGCAGGCGGGGGCGATCGCGGCGCTGGAGGACACGGTCTACTACACGGAGTTGATCGCGCGGGTCCGGGCGACCCGCGACCGTTGCTGGCGGGCTTGGACGGAAGGGTTCGGCTGGTTTGCTTACCCGTCGGAGGCCAACTTCATCTTTGTCGAACCGCGCAACGCACGGGGCGAGACCGGCGTTGCGGTGGCGCGCTCCCTCGATGAAGCGCTGCGAGCCCGGCGCATCCTCGTCCGCTCCTTCCCGAACCATCCCTTGACCGCCTCCTTCCTCCGCATCAGCGTTGGAACGGATGCGGACATGGCTGCCGTGGACGACGTCCTTCTCGCATGGCAAAAGCACGCTCACTGACCCTCTCGCGGAAGACTGCGGAGACCAATATCGCGTTGACCCTCTCGGTTGACGGCACCGGAGCGTCGTCGATCGACACGGGCATTCCCTTCTTCGATCACATGCTCACGCTGTTCGCGAAGCACGGCTTGTTCGACCTCGACCTGCGCTGCCGGGGCGACGTGGCGGTGGACTACCATCACACGGTCGAGGACGTGGGCTTGGTCCTAGGCGATGCCTTCCGTCAGGCCCTGGGCGACAAGCGCGGCATCCGGCGTTATGGGTTCTTCCTGCTCCCGATGGACGAGGCGCTCGCCCGGGTGGTGGTGGACCTCAGCGGGCGGGCCTGCCTCGTGTACGACGCCACGGTGCCGAATCCCTTCGTTCGCGACTTCAATCTCGTGCTGGTGAAGGAATTTGCGCGGGCGTTCAGCAATGCGCTGGCCTGCAACCTGCACGTGAAGCTCGAGTACGGTGAGGAGCCGCATCATGCCGCGGAGGCGATCTTCAAGGGACTGGCCAAGGCGCTGGACGTGGCGACCCAGATCGACCCTCGCGTGGCGGATCAGTTGCCCTCGACCAAGGGCACGCTCTAAGCCGCCCGGCTGGAGCGACGAGGAACGTCGGAACGACCCTGTCCCGTGATCGCGGTCATTGATACAGGCATTTGCAACCTGCGCAGCGTGACGAAGGCGCTGGAGGCGGCGGGGGGCCGGGTGACGGTCCTGCGGAGCCGCGCTGAGTTGGAGTCGACCGCGTGGCGCGGGTTGGTGCTGCCGGGGGTCGGCGCGTTGCGCGACTGTGTCGCCTCGCTCCGGCAGAGCGGGCTGGACGAAGGGGTGCGGCGCTGGATTGCGGCGGACCGATCCTTTCTTGGGGTTTGCCTCGGCATGCAGGCGCTCTTTGAGCGTTCGGAGGAGGGGGACACGCTGGGGCTGGGAGTCTTCGCCGGGGACGTAGTCCGGTTCCGTCTGCCGCCGGAGTTCAAGATCCCACACATGGGGTGGAATGCCGTGCGCTTCCTGCAGCCCGGGTCTCCCCTGGCGGCGGGATTACCGGAAGCGGGTGAGTCGTTCTACTTCGTCCACAGCTACCATTGCCGTCCCGTGGACCGCTCGCTGATCCTCGCTGAGTGCGACTACGGCGGCCCCTTCTGCGCTGCCATTGGACGCGGGAGGGTGTTCGCGACCCAGTTTCACCCGGAGAAGAGCCAGACGGCGGGTCTGAGGATTTACGGGAATTTCGTGCGGCTGGTCGGCTCCTGACGCGGCCCAACATCCGCTAAAGCGCGGCGTGTCTCCCGCTTCTGTCTCCCCGGCATGTTACGCAGCGGGGAGACTTTGCTTTGCAAGCGGTGCGGATTTTGCTTCGGTCATCTGTATGCCCAAGACCGCCACACTGAAAATCGACGACAAGGAGCTCAGCCTGCCCATCATTACCGGGGCGGAGAATGAGCGGGCGGTGGACATCTCGAAGCTCCGGGCGGAGACGGGCTACATCACGTTCGACGACGGCTTCGCCAATACCGGCTCGGCGCAGAGCACGATCACCTACATTGACGGCGAGCAGGGAATCCTGCGGTACCGCGGTTACCCGATCGAGCAACTCGCGGAGAAATCCAACTTCATCGAGACCGCGTGGCTGGTGATCCACGGTGAGTTGCCCACCCCGGAGCAGCGGACTCACTTCTCGTCGCTGCTCACGCAGCATGCGCCCCTGCATCAGGGCATGACGCGGCTTTTTCAGGGTTTTCCCCCGTCCGCGCATCCGATGGCGGTGTTGTCCGCGCTGATGAACGCGCTGGGTTGCTATTCTCCGCACCTTGCGACCAACAACCACCAGCGCGATCTGGAGCACTTCGAGGAAGCGGTGGCGATCGCGATTTCTAAGGTGCGCACGATCGCCGCGCATTCGTACCGCATCAGCCGCGGCCTGCCGCTCAATCACCCGAAGCGGTCGCTCAGTTACTGCGACAACTTCCTCCACCTGATGTTCTCGGAGCCGTACAACGACTACGTTGCGACGCCCGAGGTGGCCTCGGCTCTCAACCTCTTCCTCCTGCTCCACGCGGACCACGAGCAGAACTGCTCCACGTCCACGGTGCGCATGGTGGCGTCGGCGGGCGCGAACCTCTTCGCCTCCGTCTCGGCCGGCGTCAATGCGCTCTGGGGCCCGCTGCACGGCGGCGCGAACATGGCGGTGATCGAGATGCTCAAGGCGATCCACGCCGAGGGCGACGACGGCACCAAGTTCATCGCGGCCGCCAAGTCCGGCAAGGGCGAGCGCCTGATGGGCTTCGGTCACCGCGTGTATAAGAACTACGATCCGCGCGCGAAGATCATCAAGACCAGCTTCTACAAGGCCCTTGCCTCCCTCGGCATCAAGGATGACCCGCTGCTCAACATCGCGATGAAGCTCGAGGAGGTGGCGCTGAGCGACGACTACTTCATTTCGCGGAAGCTCTACCCGAACGTCGACTTCTACTCGGGTCTGATCATGCGCGCCCTCGGCATCCCCGAGGAGATGTTCACGGTGATGTTCGCGATCGGCCGCATGCCGGGCTGGATCGCCCAGTGGCACGAGGTGGCTCGCAATCCCAAGCTCAAGATCTATCGCCCGCGGCAGATCTACGCGGGACATCCGCAGCGGAACTACGTGCCGACCAATCTGCGCGGCTGAGCACGCCGACGCCGCGTCCGTCGCGGCGTCACTCATTCGCAGACGGGTTGTGCACGTGCCCGCCGCCCACGGAGTGGCGGCGCCCGGGTTAGCGCTGCGCCTCCGTCGACTTTTGCCGGAAGATCGCGTCCTGGGAAAGACCGGTCAGGTCCGTGATCGCCCGCACGAGCCGCCAGAGCGTGAACATCGTGATCGCCACGCTGGGGACGACGATCACGGGCCAGCTCCAGAGGTTCATCTGGGCCAGTTCCTCGTTGAAGGCCGAGGTCCCGCTGTCGCTGCGGATGAGGTGGCGGGCGAGGGCGAAATTGAGCGCCGCACTGAGGGCGAAGCTGCCGGCCAGCCAGAATCCGGCCCGCCGCAGCGCACGGTCGAGCGGCTCGCGCGTGCCGCGGGCCGCCAGGGCCGCCTCAACCTGCTCCACGTCGATCACCTGGTCGTTGTAGAGCAATTGACGCACGAGGGGCACCTTGGAGCGCATCGACGCGAGGACGGAGACCCCAATGATGGCTGGAAGGGAGGCCTCCTTGACCGCGAACCAGAAACGGTCCAGCCGGATCAGGGCGAAGATGCCGGTGAGCAGGATGCTGAGAAATCCGATGATCGAAATGAAGTTGGCCTGCCGGCGGCGGACAAAGTCAGCGATCCCGTAGCCGATGGGAAACGCCAGTGCGATCAGCAGGCCCCAGACCGGGCCCAGACGCTCGGGCTTGCTCAGGGTCGAGAGCAGGATCGAGGGAAGGGCGACGTTGCAGACGAGGTTGAGGAGCAGGTTCTCCCGGGAAGGGCGCGGTCCGGACATGGACCCATGAAGGCGGAACGACTCGTCGCGGAAAGTGAAATCGGGGCACAGGGCTCTTTACCCTCCCGCGTTCTCCCGCCATAGTGCCGCCTGATGATTCTCCTCGGCGTCAACATCGACCACGCCGCCACCGTCCGGCAGGCGCGCTATCGGCAGCATTCCGCCACGGCGGGCGGGGCGGTGGAACCGGACCCGGTGGCTCTGGCGCTTGTCGCGGAGCGGGCCGGGGCCGACGGCATCACCGTGCACCTGCGCGAGGATCGCCGTCACATCCAGGAGCGGGACGTCTGGCGGCTGCGCGAGTGCATGGCCACCCGACTCAACCTCGAAATGGCCTGCACGCCGGCGATGACCGAATTCGCCCTGCGCCTGAAGCCGGACAGCGTCTGTCTCGTGCCGGAGAGCCGGGAGGAGGTCACGACCGAGGGCGGGCTCGATGTTGTGGGGCAGCGCGCCAAGGTCCAGGAGGTCGTCGAGGCCATGCGGGGTGCCGGCATCACGACGAGCCTCTTCATCGACCCGGACGCGTCGCAGATCGTCGCGGCGGCGGAGCTCCGTTCGCCTTGGATCGAGCTGCATACGGGCTCCTACGCGAACGCCTACCCGGCGGACCCTGCCGGGCGGGTTCGAGAGTGGCGGCGGCTCTGCGCGGGTGCGGATCGCGCGCACGGGCTCGGGCTGGTCGTCAACGCAGGCCACGGGATCAACTACGTCAACGTCACCGAGGTGCGCGGCCTGCCCCACCTGCACGAGTGCAACATCGGCCACAGCATCATCAGCCGTGCCCTCTACTTGGGCCTCGCCGAGGCGGTGGCGGAGATGCGCCGCCGCCTCAACGACGGGCTCCGCCCATGAACCTCGACCTCGTCCCCGGCGGCGTGCTGGTCGGCCTCGGCTCGGACCTCGTCGATGTCGACCGCATCCGCGGCGTCTGGGAACGTCAGGGGGAGCGCTTTCTCGAGCGCGTCTTCACCGCGGAGGAGCGTCAGTACTGTCTCAGGATGAAGTTCCCGCACAAGCACCTCGCGGCCCGGTTTGCCGCCAAGGAGGCGGTCTCCAAGGCCTTCTCGACCGGGATCGGTCCGCTCCTCTCGTGGAAGTCCGTGTCGGTGTACCATGGCGAACGGATGGACCCGCGCGTGCGCCTCGATGAGAAAGGTGAGGCCCTGCTGCGCGCCGCCGGTGCCACGCATGTGCTCCTCACGCTCGCGCACACCGATGGACAGGCGCTCGCGGTCGCGGCTCTGGTCCGCGCGGAGGGAGGACGGACATGAGCGTCGACGCCCCGTCCGAGCGTCCGTCGCGGACCGAGCTGTCGCGGGCTCCGTCGTGGATCCTGCTTGGGTTCGTGATCGGGGCGGTGTTCGTCCTCCTGCTCCGGCGCCAGTACCTGGTCGAGGAGGCGATGTTGAATCCCCCGGTTGCGGGAGCGGCGGCGATCGACGCGGCGGATGCCGAGGCCGCCTCACCCACGGCCGCTCGGGCGGGGGAACCGACCGCGCTGGCGTTCGACGCGGTCTGGCGGGCGTGGGGGCATCACGCCGTGTGGGTCGATGATTCCACGCAGGTGGCGTTGTGGAACGCCCAAAGCGGCGATTACCGCGACGCCTTCGAGGTCATAAGGAAAGGAGACGAGTTCTACTTCCGGCCCCTGTCCCGGTTGACGCGCCCCGTGGTGGATCGGGGCTTGGGCGTCGCCGCGCCCCTGCAGTTCACGGGTCCTCCCGTGGTTTCGCGCCGGCCATGAGTCCCCTGCCTTATTCCGAATCGGCTCCGGTCTTCTCCGCCGCGGAGGCGCAGGCGTGGGAGCAGGTGCGCTTCGCCGGTCCGGGCGGAGAGTCGGCGGAGTGGGAGGCGATGCAGGCGGCGGGAGCCGGGGTCGCGGCGGGCGTGCAGCGCGACCTCCGCGCGTGCGTCGGCGCCGGGTCGGGCGCGGGGGCGCGGATCCTCGTGCTGGTGGGCAAAGGGCACAACGGTGGCGACGCCTTGATCGCGGCGCAGTTGCTCCTTGCGGCGGTGAAGGGTGCGACGGCGGAGGTGTGCCTCGTCTTCGGTGAGCGGTCGCTTCGCCCGTTGGCCGCTCGTGCCTGGCGGGAGTTGCAATCGGCCGCTCCCGGCCGCGTGGTACTTCGCGCGGCGGGTGCAGAGTGGAGCGGTACCTTCGCGGTCTGTCTCGATGGGGTGTTCGGTTTCTCCTTCCGTCCCCCGCTTCCGGCGGTGGCCCGTGAAGTCCTGATGCGGGCGAATGCGCTCCCCGTAGGGTTGCGCGCGGCGGTGGACCTGCCGAGCGGCTTGGGCGAACCCGGCGCGTTCCAGGCCGATGTCACGTACGCCACTGGCACCGTGAAGGAACCGGTGCTTTCCCTGCCCAACGCCGGCCGGGTGCGCTGGGTGGATCTCGACTGGAACCTCGCTGCGGCGGTGGTTTCCAGCACGACCCGTGTGCTTCGTCCGGCCGTCCTCGCACCGCTGACCCGGCTGCGCCCGGCGGCCGTCGATAAACGGTCGTTTGGTCACGTGGGCATCATTGCCGGCTCCCGCCTCTATCCCGGCGCGGCCTTGCTCGCGGTGCGGGCGGCGCTGCGCAGCGGGGTCGGACTCGTCTCCGCCTTCGTGCCGGAGTCGCTGGTGCCCGCATTCGCGGCGGCGGCGCCCGAGGCGATCTGGGTCGGTTGGCCGGAGACGCCGGAGGGGGGTCTCGCGTTGGAGGGGCTTCACCTGATCGCCCGGCGCGGCGAGCGGATCGACGCCTGGGTCGTCGGTCCAGGTCTGGGCCGGGAAGTGGAAACCCTGGCCGCCGTCGGGGAGTTTCTGGTCGCGGAGGTCCGACCGACGGTAATCGACGCGGACGCGCTGCAGGCTGATCTCGCCCGGGCCGGCAAGGGTGTCCGCATCCTGACGCCGCATGCCGGAGAATGGCAGCGGATCGCCGCCGGCTCCACCCCGGAGTCGTTCACGCGGTCCACTCCCCACGTGGTGGTGGCCAAGGGGCCCCTGACCCGTGTAGTCGCGGGTGGCGTGGCGCACGCCGTTCTGGCGGGAGGCCCCGTTCTTTCCCGCGGTGGCAGCGGCGATCTCCTTGCCGGGCTGATCGGCGGACTGCTCGCGCAGAGCCCGGACGACCCGCGGCGCGCGGCGGCGCGCGGAGCCCTCTGGCACGCCTTGGCGGCGGATCAACTCGCTCAAGACCGCGGCGAGGTGGCCGTAGCGACCGGCGACCTTCTCTCCTACCTCTCCCCGGCGTTACGGGCCCTTGGGTGAGGTTGCAGACGGTGTTTCCCCGGTCGAGGCCGGCGCGGCGGTGGACACGGATGCTCCGCCGGACTCCGGCGAGGCAGCGGCCGGAAGGGAGGAGGGGACGTCCGTGACCGTGGCCGTCGGAGCCGCGGGCTCGCTGGGCGGCGGTAAGGACGAAGGCGGGACGGAGTGATCGATTTCGTGCCCGGACGGTCCAGCGGGATGGTCGCCGCTGTGATTGTCATGGTGGTAGTCGTGGTACGAGTCGTGCGCCGCCGCCTGACCACCCTGGTCGAAGGCGGGAGGAGGCGGGGGGGCGGGCAGCGGGCGGCGCGGCGGCGGAGGTTCCTCCATGGCCCGCTTGATCTCCTCCTCCACGCCGCTGGTCGCCTTTTTGAACTCTCGAATGGAGCGGGCGAGCCCGCGGGCGAAATCCGGCAGGCTCTTGCCCCCGAAGAGCAGCAGCACGAGGACGAAGATCAGCAGCAGTTCCGGGCCGCCGATATCTCCGATGAGTGCGAATGCAGAGAGAAACATGGATGCGAGCGCCTGCGCGTGGGGAAAAGAATCTGCGCGGGACTTTTACGGCAGGCAAGTCTTTGGGCGGCCAACCCTGCGGGAGGTCAGGCGATCTCGACGGCGACGCTGAACGTGCCGGTTTGGCGGGGCTGCACCCAGTGGAGACCGACGCCGTGCTCGGCCGCATTGGGCGGCCCCATCCAAGGCTCCACGCAGAAGTAGGGCGCGTCCGGTGCTCCGGACCAAGTCACGACGGCGGCGTCCGGAGGTGGCGCTGGCTCGGTGCCGAGTTGCACGCGGACCTCGCCTGATGCGCTGCGGGGGCCAAACACCACGGTGCTCTGGCGAAGGCCGAGATGAATCGCGTCGATCAACTCGGGGCGATCCATCGGCTCCTCGGCCGCGAACGCCGGACCTGGGGTCAGCTGGCCCGAGCTATCCTGCCGGACCGATCGGTTGGCCGGGATCCGGATGCCGTAGTCACCGCGCGTCAGACCCTCCTCCCATGGCACCGTGAAATAGAAGTGGTGGCCGGCGCTCCATGGGATCGGTCGGCGGTCGTGATTCTCGAGCGACAGCTCGCAGGTCAGGCGCGTGGGCGAGAAGCGGTAGGTGACCGCGAATTCGTAGGCGAACGGGTAGGCCTCGCGAGCGGCCTCGTCGGGCTCAAGCACTGCGGTAAATCCCAACTCGTGGCGGTGGGACACCTTGAACCGCCCCTGCCGCGCGATCCCGTGCATGGGCATGGGGCGCACCCGGCCCTCGGGATCCTTCCACTGATGGATGGCACCTTGGTGGAACGTGCGCGCGTTGAACGGGAAGAGGATGGGATTGCCGCCGCGGACCCGGGCCACGTCATCGAGCGAGGAAAGCTCCGGCCAGTAAATGACGTCGCGGATCGTACCGTCCGGGAGCGTGACGTTCCAGTTCAGCAGGCGGGCCCCAAGTTCGGGAAGAACAAGGAACGTCGACGTACCGACCGTCCAACGGCTGAGTGTGTGGCCGAAGTAGGGCACCGATTCCATGACGATGGGAATAGGCGCCCGCTGCGGCGGGCGCCATGGGATTCATCGGAAAGATCGGACCTTTTTGGAGTTCCGGATGCTTGCGCGGGGGAGAAACCGCAAATAGGGTCGTCTTATGTCTGCTCGTTCCATCACGGCGCGCATCGTCGCCGGTTGGTTATTGACCGTTGTCCTTTGCGCCTTCGCGCGGGCCGGAGAGGCCCCGCCGTCCGGTGCCCCGGTCGCTGCGACGCAGCCACCCGCCGCTCCTGCAGCCGCAGGGGCGTCACTTGCCGCGACACCAACCCGGGTCATGGTGATCCCGGTCAGGGAAGAGATCGCTTCGCCAGTTCTTTACATTATCCGTCGTGGGTTGAAGGAAGCGATTGACCAGAAGGCGGATGTGGTGGTGCTTGACATGAAGACTCCCGGCGGGGCGCTGGACGTCACCTTCGAGATCATGGAGGCGCTGGGTCGTTTTCCGGGGAAAACCGTGACCTACGTCAACACGGAGGCCATTTCTGCGGGTGCGTTCATTTCGGCGATGACGACGGAAATTTGGTTTGCGCCGACCGGCGTGATCGGGGCCGCTGCTCCCGTGCTCGCCGCGGGGGGGGAGATTGATGCGTCGATGAAGCAGAAGATCGTCAGCTACCTCCGTGCCCGCGTTCGCGCCGTCTCGGAGGGCAAGGGCTACCGCGGGGAGGTGATCTCCGCGATGATCGATGCCAACTATGAACTCAAGGTGGGCGACAAGGTCATCAAGCCCAAGGGCGAACTCCTGTCCCTGACTGCTTCGGAGGCCAACGAGCTCCATGGAGACCCGGCGCGACCGCTGCTCGGGGCCGGGACAGCGGCGACCTTGGACGAGTTGCTTACCCGGAAGCTCGGGGCAACGGAAGCAACGATCCGGCGGCTGGAGATAACGTGGTCCGAAGACGTTGCGGTTTTCCTGAACTCGATTCGTCCCTTGCTTCTTGGCTTGGGACTCCTGCTTGCGTTCATTGAATTCAAGACTGCGGGCTTTGGGGTGTTTGGGGTTTCCGCTGCGGTGTTGCTGGCGGCCGTGTTCTTCGGCCACTATATCGCAGGTTTCTCCGGGCACGAGCCGGTCCTGATCTTCGTGCTTGGCCTGCTCGCCGTGATGGTGGAGTTGATCTTCTTCCCCGGTATCGTCGTTCTGGCTGCCGGCGGACTGCTCCTCATGCTCGGCTCCCTCGTCTGGTCGATGGCCGATATCTGGCCCAACGAACCGATTACCTTCTCGGGGGAACTCTTCCTCGAGCCCATCGCGAACCTCGTCGCGGCCCTCGGCGTAGCCATGGTGCTCGGCCTGCTCCTGGCGCGGTTTCTGCCGCGCGGATGGATCTGGGACCGCATGGTGCTGGCGGCGAGCGTGGCGGGGGCCGCGCAGACGGCGGGTGGGGGGATCGCGACGTTGGAGGCTGCGAATAGCCTCATCGGTGCCAAGGGCGTGGCGGTGACGGCCCTTTACCCGAGCGGCCAGGTTGAAATCGAGGGTCAGCGCTACGAAGCACGCCTCGCGGTGGGCTCGGTGGAGCGCGGGGCGCCGGTGATCGTACGGGCGAGATCCGAGTTTGGACTTGTGGTGGAGGCGATTGAGTCATGAACGCTATCACCCTCCTCTTCACCGCCGGGATCCTGCTTCTCGCGTTCGAGGTCTTCGTCCCGGGGGCGATCCTTGGCATCCTTGGGGCGATCGCCCTCTTTGCCGGCGTCGTGATTGCCTTTGTCACTTACGGAGTGAGCGGCGGACTGGCGGCTGCCGCGATCGCGGTGGCGCTGATCGGCCTCATGCTCTTCATCGAATTCGTCGTCCTGCCCCGCACCAAATGGGGCCGGAGGATGTTCCTCGAGACGGCCATCACCGCGAACAGCCAGACGGCACCGAGCGAGGCGGACCTCGTCGGCCGCGCCGCCAAGGCCCTCACACCGCTCGTGCCCTCCGGCTTCGTCGAGGTGCACGGCCGCCGCTACGATGCCTTCTGCCGATCCGGGCCGGTGGCGAAGGGTGATCCGCTGCGCGTGGTCGCCGTCGAAAGTTTCCGTATCATCGTAACCAAAAACTAACTCCCATGGAAGTCCTCCGTTCCTCGTTCTTCTGGTTGGTGCTGATCCTCATCCCGGCACTGATCATCCTGTTCATCATCCTGTCGTTCTTCAGCGTGTGGCTGCGCGCCTGGCTCGCGGGTGCCTACGTGAGCTTCATCGATCTCGTCGCCATGCGGCTCCGGCAGGTGCCCTATGGGCTCGTGGTGGACGCCCGCATCACGGCGAAGAAGGCCGGGATCGACGTCGGCATCGATGCGATCGAGGCGCACTACCTCGCCGGAGGCAACGTGGTGCCGACGGTCCACGCGATCATCGCGGCCCAGAAGGCCGGCATCGAGTTGAGCTGGCAACGGGCCTGCGCAATCGACCTCGCCACCAAGGGCTCGGGAAAGAGCGTGGCCGAAGCGGTGCGGACCTCCGTTGATCCCAAGGTGATCGACTGCCCAAATCCCGAGGGCGGACGCTCCACGATTGATGGCGTGGCCAAGGACGGCATTCAGGTGAAGGTCAAGGCGCGCGTCACCGTGCGCACGAACCTCGATCGCTTCGTCGGCGGCGCCAAGGAGGATACCATCATCGCTCGCGTCGGCGAAGGCATCGTCACGACGATCGGCTCCGCCGAGAGTTACAAGACGGTGCTCGAACTGCCGGACAGCATTTCGAAGACGGTGCTTTCCCGCGGCCTCGATGTGGGCTCCGCGTTCGAGATTCTCTCCATCGACATCGCGGACGTGGACGTCGGCGAGAATGTCGGCGCCAAGCTGCAGGTCGCGCAGGCCGAGGCCAACAAGAACATGGCGCAGGCTCAGGCGGAAATCCGACGCGCCGCTGCGGTGGCGCTCGAGCAGGAAATGAAGGCCCGCATCCAAGAGATGCAGGCCAAGGTCGTCGAAGCGCAGGCGCAGGTTCCGCTCGCGATCGCCGAGGCTTTCCGGACCGGCAAGCTCGGGGTGATGGACTATTTCAAGATGGAGAACGTGCAGGCTGACACCGCGATGCGCCAGACGATCGCGCAGCCGGAGGCCAAGAAGTAAGGTCGGCCCCCCGCAACGCCGGCCCGTCCGGGCCGGCAGTCTCCATGGACTGGATCTTCGACAACTTTCAAATCCTCATCGCGGTCGCCGGAGGCATCGCGTACTGGCTCAACCAGCGTCGCCGGGAGCGTGCCGGTGAGTCGGCGGACTACGACGGCGATGGGATTCCGGAGACGCCACCAACCGTGCGGCGTCTGGATCCGAACGAACCCGATCCGGTCGAGGTTGAACGCACCCGCCAGATTCAAGAGGAGATCCGGCGGAAGATCCTCGACCGGCGTGCAGGCGGCGACCCAGCCGACTTTGCTCCTCCCCCTCTGCCGACCGCCCCCGCTTCTCCGCGGATGCCCGAGTTGGTTCCTGCCGGCGAGTCGCCGCGGGCTCCTCGGCCCGTGGCGACTGAGCCGGTAGGGGAATTGCTCCGGCGCATGCTCGATCCTGAGGCTGAAGCCCGCGCGGAGGAGGAGAGACGGAGCCGGGAGCGGCAGCTTGCCCTGCAGGAACAGCTTCGCGCGATGGAGGAACAGAGCCGTCTCGAGCGCGAGAAGCTCGCGAGCCTGACCTCGACGCTGCGGAGTCCCCCAGCGGTGGACCGTTCCGTCGGGCCCGCTGGTGAACGCTCACGCGAGTCTTCCGTGGGCGAGGTGCTAAGGGATCCGCGCGGGCTGCGACGTGCCGTCCTTCTGCGCGAGGTGCTCGGCGTCCCCGTCGGTCTGCGCTGATCCGGATTGGGTCGGATCCGCCACCCGAGGTCCACCGTCCGGCTGGAGGGCTCGGCCTTCGCTGACCTGAGCCCTGCCGTCCGGCTTCGGATCGTGGCCTTGAGTCGCGGCCCGAGGTCGTGTCCGGAGCGGCCCAATCGCCCACTCAACGAACCTGCGATCCGGGTCGGGCTTATGGGCCCTTGATGACGGCCGATCGCACCGGCAGCCCATCCTTGCCCGGCGGCATCGGGTGGCGACGTTTTGCGATCTCCAACTGCACCGCTTCGGGCGGGTTGGCCTCGATCCGAAGCTGGCCCCGGTGGGGGATGGTGCGCTGTTCGCCGGCCGCCAGGCGGACGCGGAGCAAGACTTGACCATCGGTCGCTTGCGCGTCGGCAACCTGCGTCACCGTCACGGCCACCGGAGCGGAGGCAAACACGGTCAGGGTCGGCTCGCCCGCAAGCGGCTCCGTCACGATGCTGGGCGGTGCGGGTGCGGCGGCCGGGTTGCGCGGCGGTGCGTCTGAAGTAAGGAAGGAAATCCCGAAGATGAGCAGGATGAC
Organism: Verrucomicrobiota bacterium; assembly: GCA_016871755.1. Classification (GTDB taxonomy): domain Bacteria; phylum Verrucomicrobiota; class Verrucomicrobiia; order Opitutales; family Opitutaceae; genus UBA6669. The sequence goes on from VHCJ01000015.1 coordinate 61,982, forward strand.
GACGCCGGCGAGGACGATGAGGGCGAGGACCGCCTTGATCACGAGGGTTCGATCAATCTGGGGCGCAGCGCCGGCGCGGGGACGGAATGTGGCGGGATTGTTCTCCGGCCCGCCAGCAGCGGCGGGCGCAGCCGAATCGCCGCCGGCGGCGGCACCGCTCACTTCGTCCCGGGCAGCCGGCTTCGCGGTCGCGACCGAGAGGTCCATCCGTCCCAGACTCTCCCGCTGGAGGTTGCGGCTCTTGGGCTCGTTCAGGCCGAGCCCCTTGAAATCGTTGACGATCCGGTCCGCCGGAAGTTTGAGGAACAGCGCGTAGGTCTTGAGAAATCCCCGCACGTAGATCTCCGGCAGCCGCAGATCGAACTGGTTGCTCTCGAACTTGTGCAGGTATTCGCCGCGAACCTTCGTCGCCTCCGACGCCTCGCGGATCGACACGCCCTTCCGCTTGCGGGCTTCCTCAAGGCGTTCGCCGATCGTCTGCATGGGCTTCAGTAAGGGGAATTGCGGTCAGGAGGAAAGGCGGAAGTCGAGGCCCCCGGGCGGAGGCCCGCCGTCAGCGGAGGAAGCAATCGGCGCCGGATAACCGATGACGACGATCGGGCCACGGGTGGTAGGGAACGGGTAAGGGGTGACAGGTGATGGCCGAAGGCGGAGGGCGAAAGGGCGAAAGGGCGAAAGGGCGGACGCAGGGTTGGAAGATGGGCGTAATGCTAGAGGTTGTCCAGATCGACCAAGATCTCGCGCGGGCTGGATCCGTTCTCCGGGCCGACGATTCCCTTGTCCTCCATCAGATCCATGAGCCGTGCCGCCCGGTTGTAGCCGATGCGGAGCCGCCGCTGGATCATCGAGGTCGAGGCCCGACGCGTTGAGCGGAGCACGTCGAGGGCCTGGCGGTACAACTCCTCGTCGTCCCCGAGATCGCCGTCGGTCTCACCCTCCTCGCCCTCGTCCTCCTCGCGGGCGGCGCGATCAATCTGGGCCTGCACGTCGCTGGCGAACACCGGCGGACCGTTCTTGCGCATGAAGGCTACGATCTCGTGCACCTCCTCGTCGGAGACGAACGCCCCCTGGGCCCGGACCAGCCGCGACGTGCCGGGCGGCGAAAACAGCATGTCGCCGCGTCCGATGAGCGTGTCGGCGCCCTTCGTGTCGAGGATGGTGCGGGAGTCGACCTGCGAGGCGACTTGGAAGGCGATGCGGGACGGCAGGTTCGCCTTGATCACGCCGGTGATGACGTTCACGGAGGGCCGTTGCGTGGCGATGATCAGGTGGATGCCGGCGGCGCGGGCCAGCTGGGCGAGGCGGGCGATGCTCGTTTCGATTTCTGCCGCGGCGACCATCATCAGGTCGGCGAGTTCGTCGATGATGGCGACGATGTAGGGCAGCCGCTCCGGCACCTCGATGCCGTCATCGGCGGCCGGATCGATTCCCGCGAGCGCTCCCTGGGCGTCCGGCGCGGCGGGTTCCTCGGCGACGCCGGGTTTCCGGCGGCCGTTGAAGCCGACGATGTTGCGGACCCCCACCTTGGCGAACACCTGGTAGCGCTGCTCCATCTCGCCGAGCAGCCACTTCAGCGCGGCGGGCACTTTCTTGGGCTCGGTGACCACCGGGATGAGCATGTGGGGCAGCGAGTTGAACACCTTCAACTCAACGATCTTGGGATCCACCATGAGCAGGCGGAGGTCCTTCGGGCTCTTGGAGTACAGGATCGAGGCGATGATCGAGTTGATGCAGACCGACTTCCCGGAGCCGGTGGCGCCGGCGATGAGGAGGTGGGGCATCTTGGTGAGGTCCGAGACGATCGGCTTGCCGGACACATCCTTACCGAGCGCGATGGGGATCTCTCCCCGGGTGAGGGCGGCGCTCCAGTCCTCGCTCTCAAGGATCTCGCGCATGCCCACCGGTGTCGGATGCTGGTTGGGCACCTCGACGCCGACCGCGGCCTTGCCGGGGATCGGAGCGAGGATGCGCACGGACTGTGCGCGCATGCCGAGCGCGATGTTCTTGTCGAGGCCGGCGATCTTCTCGACGCGTACGCCCGGTGCCGGCACGACCTCGTAGCGGGTGATGACGGGCCCGACGTGGATCTCGCCGAGCGAGACCTGCACGCCGAACTCCCCGAGGATGCGGAGCAGGTTTTCGGCGTTGCGCCGGTGTTCCTCCTCGGAATTTTCCGCCGCCAGCGGAGCCTGTTCGCGCAGGAGGGCGAGGGGCGGGAACTGGTAGCCTTCGTCGCTGACCGGGGCCACGGTCGTGCGGGCCTTCTTGGGTTGCTCGGGCTTGACGATGTTGAGTTCCAACCGGCCCGTGACATCAGCCCCGGGAGCCTCACCCGCCAAGGGTGGCTCGGGCGGAGGGCGTGGGGATGGAGTGGGCGAGGGTCGGGGAGCCGACTCCGCCGCGGGCGGGAGATCGCCCTCTTCCGGCTGCGCGGCATCGAGCGGGATGATCGAGTCGGCCTGCCCGCCGGCATGCGGCTCCGGCGGGGGAAGGGGATCTGGCTCGGGAGGCTGGGCGGGCGGGGAAACGGCGGCATCCGCCGCACTCGCCGCGGGGGCCTTGCGGGCCGCCGAGAGGCCGGACAGCACGTCACCGCTCCCTGATCGGGAGCGCCCGCTGGCGGCGCCGCCATCCTTGGCGGGTGCGGCCTTGGCCGCTTGGCGGGACGCCTCCAGGCGGGCGGCCTGCTCGCTGCGGCGGGCTTCTTCCAGCAGGGCCCTCCGCTCGGCGCGGACCCGGGCGTGCTCCGCCAGCCACGCGTTCAGGCCCGCGATCAGGCGGTCGAGACCGGCCGAGATGTCCTTGGAAAAGATGAACAGCAGGCTCAGTCCGTACAGGAGGCCGAGCAGGACGAGGGATCCGAAGACGCCCAGCGTCTCCTTGAAGGCCCCTCCGTAGACCAAACGTCCTAGCAAACCCCCGGTGCCTTGGGGAAAGTACTGCGAGACGCCAAAGCTTTCCCACATCGCCCAAAGCGAAGAGAAGGAGAGGATGGCGAGCGCCATGGCGATCGCCCTCGTCAGCGCCAGTCGGCGCGCGTTGCGGACCGCCACCCAGGCGGACCAGAGGAGCAGGACGGGGACCAGCCACGTGCTCACGCCGATCCAGTGGAGGGTCCAGTAAGCCACCGTCGACCCAAAGAAGCCGACCAGGTTGCGCTCGGTGGGGTGGGTGGTGATCCAGAGGCTCTGCGCCGGGGAGTAGTCGAGGAAGGCGACCGTCAGCAACGCTCCGATGAGCAGGAAGCCAAGAGCCGCCACCCAGTTGGGCTGGTAGCGGACGCCTTGCAGGGCGGGCCCCCGCTTTGGGTTTGAACTCACAGGTTTGGGCATCTGGTCTTGGGCTCCTTCGGCGCGTCGGCAAGGGCAGCAGGGTTCGCCTGCAAACGCAATCCCGGCCCGCCGTTTCGCCTTCTTCCTTTCGGCCCGCTTCCCTCCCGCCTTCGCCTCCTTCCATGAACGAACTGCTGCGCTTCCAACCTCTCTATCAGGACCGCGTCTGGGGCGGTCGGGCTCTTGAGTCCGCCCTCGGCCGGACGCTGCCTCCTGACCGCCCGATCGGCGAGAGTTGGGAACTCGTCGATCGTCCGGAGGCCCAGTCCGTCGTCGTCGGAGGCGCCTTCCACGGGCGAACGCTCCGCTCCGTGCTCGAGTCCGATGCCGCCGCCATCATGGGCCCGCGTTTCCCGGCCCATCGGCCCTTTCCGCTCCTCGTAAAGTGGCTGGACTGCCGGGAGCGGCTTAGCCTTCAGGTCCATCCGCCCGCCGATCTCGCTCCCGCCCTCCGCGGGGAACCGAAGACCGAGAACTGGTACATCGCCGCTGCCGCGCCCGGAGCGGGCTTGTTGGTCGGTCTCCGCCGCGGCGTCACCCGCGGCCAATTCGCCCAAGCCCTCGCTGAGACCCGGCTCGAGGACTGCGTCCATCGCTTCGGCGTTCAGGAGGGTGACTCGATCCTCGTCCGCAGCGGCACTCTCCACGCCATCGACGGCGGCAACCTCATCCTCGAAATCCAGCAAAACTCCGATTCCACCTACCGGGTCTACGATTGGGGCCGGGTCGGATTGGATGGAAAGCCACGACAAATGCACGTCGCCGAGTCCTTGGCGTCGATCAACTGGAATGACTTCGAGCCGGATCCCGTGCGTGGGGCTCCCGAGGCGGCGGTGATCGCGGAGGCGGCGGATTTTCGCATTCGCAGGGTGCCATTGGCCGCAGGGGAAGCACTCGAACTCAGGGCGGGCGAGGAGCCGCGTCTCGTCAGCGTCGTGGCGGGTGAGGTGGCCGTGGAGGGGGACTCCGCCTCGGCCAGTTCGATCCTGCGGCGGGGGGACAACGCACTCGCCCCCTATTGCGCTCAGTTTACATTTCGAGCCATGGTCGCGTCGGTGCTGCTAATCACCGACCGCTTTGCGGCATGACGTTTCTGACGGTGGCGCAAGGCGCAGGGTCCGGGAATTCGGTCGCGACGAGGGCCTGGCGGAAACCCCCGCCGGCGGCGTTCCTGTCGGCGGTGTGTCGTGACGTGCTTTCCGGCGCTTGAAGAAAGTCCGAACCCGTAGTTGTTTTGTCGTTTGCCTATGAATTCGTCTGATCACACCGGTTCCGCATCCGCCTCCGGGGCGGAATCCTCCGCCGCGCCGGGTGCTCCGGCCGCGGGCGACGCAACCGTTCCCTCCGCGGCCAGCGACGTGGCCAAGTGGGAGGCTGACCTTGCCGCAGCGCGCAAGGAGGCGGCGGAACACTACGATCGCTACCTGAGGGTGGCGGCTGACTTCGAGAATGCCCGCAAGCGCACGATCCGGGAGAAGGAAGAGCTCCGCCAGTTCGCGGCGGCGCGGGTGCTCGAGGACCTGATTCCGGTTCTGGACAGCTTGGCGCTGGCGGTGGGAGCCGCCAAGGCGCCGAACGCCGACCTCAAGTCGCTGATCGGCGGGGTCGACATGGTCCTGACTCAAGCCAAGGCGGCGCTCAGCCAGCACGGCCTGAAGGAACTCAACCCGGTGGCCCAGCCCTTCGACCCGAACCTTCACGAGTCGATCGCGGTCCAACCCAGCGCGGACGTGCCCGAAGGGGCTGTCGCCACGGTGGTCCGGACCGGTTACAGCCTCCATGGCCGGGTGCTTCGACCCGCCAGCGTGATCCTTTCGTCGGGCCCGCAGGCCCCGGCGAGCGCGAGCTGACCCGAATCCTTCCATGGCCAAGCAGGACTACTACGAATTGCTCGGGGTTGAGAAGGGCGTCTCCGAGGAGGACCTGAAGAAGGCCTACCGCAAGAAGGCGGTGCAGTATCACCCGGACAAGAATCCCGGCAACAAGGAGGCCGAGGAGATGTTCAAGAAGATCTCCCAAGCCTATGAGGTGCTGAAGGACCCAGAGAAGCGGGCGGCCTACGATCGCTTCGGTCCGGCTGCCTTCGAGGGTGGGGGAGCCGGCGGCGGTCCCCGCGGCCCGGGCGCGGGGGGCGGCTTCCACGATCCCTTCGACATTTTCCGCGAAGTCTTCGGTGGACGGGGCGGTGGCGGCGGCGGGGTCTTCGACGAGATGTTCGGGGGCGGCGGGCAGCGTGAGGCTGGCCGCGACGGCGCGGACCTGCGCTACGACCTTGAGATCTCGCTCGAGGAGGCGGCGCAGGGCGTGGAGAAGGAGATCACGTTCCGCAAGAACATGGTCTGCGAACGGTGCGAAGGCGACGGCGCCGAGCCCGGCTCGAAGCGCACCACCTGCCCGACCTGCCGGGGCAGCGGCCAGATCCGTCGTAGTGGCGGCATCATTACGTTCACCCAGACCTGCCCGACCTGCGGCGGCGCGGGCACCAAGGTCGACAAGCCCTGCTCCCAGTGCCGCGGCGAGGGACGTCTCCCGCGCAACGCCAAGATCAATGTCCGCATCCCGCCGGGCGTCGACACCGGGTCGCGGCTCCGCTCCGCCGGCAACGGCGAGGCCGGTGTCGGCGGTGGAGAGTCAGGAGACCTCTACATCGTTCTTTCGGTTCGGGACCACGAGCTCTTCGAACGCCAGGGCGACGACCTGTTCTGCGAGATCCCGATCAAGTTCACGCTCGCCACCCTCGGAGGCACGATCGAGGTGCCGACGCTCTTCGGTCGCGCCTCCCTCAAGCTGCCGGCCGGCACCCAGAGCGGCACCACGTTCCGGCTCCGCGGCAAGGGCATGCCTTCGCTCCGCAACCGCGGCGACCAGGGCGATCAGCTCGTCCGGGTCAACGTCGAGGTGCCCCAATCCCTCACCGCCGAGCAACGGCGGATCCTCGAGCAATTCGCCCAGGTCAGCGGGGACGCGGAAAATCCGACGTCCAAGAGCTGGTTTGAGAAGGCCAAGAAGTTCTTCTAGTCCATGTCCTCCGAGCCCATCCGCTTCTACGACCGCTACCGCAAGACGATCGAGACCGAGGCTGTCTACGGCGAGGCGTGGCTCCGCTGGGCTTACGAGAATCCCCTCGGTCGGGCGACGACCTGGCTGATCGCCCGGCGCGCCTTGTTCTCCCATTACTTCGGCTGGCGAATGAACTGGCGCGCGAGCGCCCAGCGGGTCTTTCCCTTCATCGTCGACTACAACCTCGACGTCGAGGAGTTCGCCAAGTCGGCCTTCGAGTACCGTACGTTCAACGAGTTCTTCACCCGCGCCCTCAAGCCGTCGGCCCGCCCAATCGCCGAGCCCGAAAACCCGCGGCTGGCCGTGTTCCCGGCCGATGGACGTCACCTTGCCTTCGCGGACGTCTCGACCGCCCCGGGCTTCTACGTCAAGGGTGCCACCTTCTCCCTCGAGGAACTGCTCGGCGGCCCGGAACTGGCGGAGGAATTCGCCGGTGGCTCGATGCTCATCTCCCGGCTGTGCCCGGTGGACTACCACCGTTTCCACTTTCCGGTCGCGGGCACCCCGGACGATGGTCGGTTGATCCGCGGTTCACTCTACTCCGTCAGCCCCATCGCGCTGCGCCGGAACATCCGCTACCTGACCCTGAACAAGCGGCGCATCACCTTGGTCGACTCCCCGGACTTCGGCCGGGTGGCGATGCTGGCGGTTGGCGCCACCAATGTGGGAAGCATCGTCGAGGTCTACCCGCCGGGTCGTCCCGTCGCCAAGGGCGAGGAGAAGGGACTTTTCAAGTTTGGTGGATCCTGCGTCATCACCGTCTTTGCGCGTGGGCGGATCCGCTTCGACGCCGATTTGATGGAACAGTCGGGCCAGTGCCGCGAGACCTACGCCCGGATGGGCGATCGGCTCGGGGTCGCCCCCTGACGGTCCGTTGGCCGCGCGGCGGTAACGTCGCGCGCCGCGAATGGGCCGGACGCGGCGCGGTCCCGGGCGCATTGGGCCCGGAACCCGCTGGATACCTGCAGGCCTGGATTGATTCCGCGGCGCGGCTCTGATTCGGTCGGGTCACCACCTCCTTCCCCCCACGATGGATGCTCTGAAGAAGTACATTGAAACCGCCGCCCGAATCATCGGTCGGCGTTCGGCCGCGCAGCAGGCCTACGACCGCGAGGTCCTCCGCTGGCGGCACATCACCAAGGACCTCCGCGCCGCGCTCGCCAAGGCCAACCAGAAGTACCCGGCGCTCGCCCGGGAGGTCCCGGACGCGGAGCTCGCGGAGCTCGACGCGCGCTACGAGTACATCCACGGGCACGAGCAGATCCTGCGCCGGGTCCGGCGGTAGGCGGGGCGCGGGAGCCGCGGTCGATGAGTACCCCGGCCGATTGCCGCGCCTGCGGCGCCTGCTGCTTCTCTGACTCGCCGACCTATGTACGCCTGCTCGGCGATGACTGGTCCCTGCTCGGTCCCGAGGCCGAACGCTGGGCGTGGTTCGAGGCAAATCGGGCGTACCTGCGGATGGAAGCAGGCCACTGCGCGGCCCTCGCGTGGAGCCATGATCCCGGCTCGGGTGCGGTGCGCTTTCACTGCTCGATCTATGACCGCCGACCCACCTTGTGCCGCGAATTGGGCCGGGGCTCGCCGGAGTGCGAGGCGGAGCGCGAGCGCAAGCAGGCTGAGGTGCTCCGGCGCGTGACGGCGTAGCCCCGTTCCCTTACTGCCTTCTGGAGCGTGAGTTCCGGCGGTCAGCTTCCGCTTGCCTTCGGTCTGGCGACGTCGCCCACTGGGCGAACTCCCATGCCGCTCCCGCACTCGCCCACCGCCTCCAGTCCCAACCGCTGGTGGCACGGTCTCACCCGATACCACTGGTTCGTCTTCGCGGTCGCCGCGCTCGGCTGGATGTTCGACTGTCTCGACCAGCAACTCTTCACGCTCTCGCGCATGCCGGCGATGAAGGCGCTGCTCCCGGAAGGAAGTGACCCGGTGCTCTGGGGTGGCTACGCCACTTCGGTGTTCCTCGCTGGCTGGGCGACGGGCGGACTCGTCTTCGGCGCCTTGGGCGACCGCATTGGCCGGGCGAAGACCATGATGCTGACGATCCTGATCTACTCGCTGTGCACGGGACTCAGTGCGCTCTCGACCTCGTTCTGGGACTTCGCCTTCTACCGCTTCATCACCGGCCTCGGTGTCGGCGGCGAATTCGCGGTCGGCGTCGCCCTTCTGGCGGAGGTCATGCCGGCCCGTTCGCGCTCCGGCGCCCTCGGGGCCCTTCAGGCGCTCTCGGCGATTGGCAACATTTCGGCCGCGCTCATCGGCATGGGCATGGCCAGCCTTGAGACGGCTGGCGTCATTTCTCTCGGCAACTCGTGGCGCTGGATGTTCGTGATCGGAGCGATTCCGGCTTTTCTCGCCCTCATCATCCGGGCCCGGATGAAGGAGCCGGAGCGCTGGCAGCGCATGAAGGACTCGGGTGAGCTCGATCGCCACAGTGCCTTCACCTATGTGGAGTTGTTCCGCGACGCGCGCTGGCGGCGCAATGCAATTATCGGCATGCTGCTGGTCTGCTCCGGCGTGATCGGACTTTGGGGCATCGGTTTCTTCACGCCGGAACTGGTGCGCACGGTCCTCACCCAGACGTATCTCGCTGAGGGCATGACGCGGGCGCAGATCGGTCCGCTGGTGGACAAGTGGGCGAGTTGGGGACTGCTCACGCTGCAGATCGGTGCGTTCTTCGGGATGCTCGCGGCGAGTTGGGTGGCCGGGCGCCTTGGGCGCCGGCGTGCCTTCGCGCTCGCCTTCACGACCGCGATGATCGCGACCGCCTGCGCGTTCCAGTTCTACCGCGATGCGAGCCAGACGTTCTGGCTGATCCCGATCATGGGTTTCTTCCAACTCTCCGTCTTCGCGGTGTACGCGATCTACCTCCCCGAACTCTTCCCGACGCACCTGCGCAGCACGGGGACATCGTTCTGCTACAACGTGGGCCGCTTCCTGGCCGCCGCCGGGGTGCCGTTGATCGGGTTGCTCAAGACGGAAGTCTACGCCGGATATGCCGAGCCGATGCGGCCCGCCGCGCTCACGATGTGCGCGATCTTCCTGCTCGGCCTGCTCGTCCTGCCCTTCGCACCCGAGACGAAGGACCAGCCCCTGCCCGAGGACGAACGCGGCACGGCGCACTGATCCGCCGACGCCGCAGGTCCGGACGCGCGCTGTTCTCCCGTCGGACTACTGCCGCGCCGGCAAGGGGTCCGGGCGGGCCGGGCCGCGGCCCGCCGCTGTCAGCGCCCGAGGAAATCGTCGACGTACTGCTCGACGATCACCTTCAGCGGCGGGGGGCGGGGCGCGCCGATCGCCACCGCCCGCTCTCCATCAACGTGCTGCGGCCATTGGTCCACGATCCCCTGAATGCGCGCATCGAAGGCATCGACGATCGGACCGAGCGTGAGGCCGCGTTCCGCCGCGACCTCCTTGATCACCTCGGCGGCGAGTTCCGGGGTGACGCGGTGCGCGGGCAGGACGTAGGCCCGGTCCCGGCCCAGTTGCGCTTCGTCCGCTTCCGCGAGCGCGATGAACGACTCGATGACCGTGCGATAGCCGGTCATCGGGTGCGCCTGGTCCCGGCGGATCGGCAGCAGGCACGGTTCGCCGTTGAGGGGCTCGCGGAACATGCCGCTGGCCCAGCTGGACGCCGCCGCGTTGGGCTTGCCGGGCCGGACAATCACGGTCGGCAGTCGCACGGTGCGGCCGTCGATCCATCCCTTGCGGGTGTAGTCGTTGAGCAGCAACTCGCAGATGGCCTTGGTCATGCCGTAGGTGGTCTGCGGCAGTTGTTTCGTGAAGTCCGACATGGGCTGGGTCATGTCCAGCCCCCCGTAGCAGGCCACGCTGCTGGCGAAGATGATGCGCGGCCGGCCGCCGGTCGCGCGGGCCGCCTCGAAAACATGGCGACCGCCGTCGAGGTTCACCCGCAGCGCATCGTCGAAGCGGGCCTCACACTCGCCGCTCACCATGGAGGCGAGATGGAAAATCGCGTCGCACGCATCCCCGGTGGCGGCGCGGACGACGTCGCGGTCGCCGATGTCACCGGCGACATGCCGCACCCGCGGGTCGGACGGCGCGTCGCGGAAGAAGGCGTCGAGCAGCACCATCTCGGTGATGGGATCGCCGCCGAGGGAGCCGTGTCCAAGGAGGCGGTGGGCGAGTTGGGAACCGAGGAAGCCGCCGCCGCCAGTGATGAGGATTTTCATGCGGGAGACCGGGAAGAGATTTGCCTTCGGCCACGGGCCGGGGTCAGTTCCCCCGCATGGACAAACCGCTCTCCGGGCACAAGATCGGATTCGTCGGTCTCGGCAACATGGGTCGGGCCAATGCGCGCCACCTTCACGAAGCCGGCGCCGAGGTCACCGTCTGGAACCGCAGCGCCGCGCCGGTGGAGGCCGCCGTGCAACTCGGGATGCGGCGTGCCGCGTCGCTGCCCGAACTCGCCCGCGAGGTGGGCGCGGGGACGATCTGCATCAACCTGACGACGACGGCGGTCGTGGGCGAGGTCGTGTTCGGTCCGGGCGGGCTCATCGAGGGTCTGCACCCGGAGGCGCTGATCATCGATTTCGGCACGACCGGAGTTGCCGAGACCAAGGCGTGGGCGACGCGGGTCAACTGGGTCGACGCGCCGGTTTCCGGCGGCCAGGTCGGCGCGGAGGCCGCGACGCTCACGATCATGGTGGGCGGCAGCGAGGCCGACGTACGGCGCGCCCTGCCCGTGCTGCAGGCCTGCGGATCGAAGGTCACGCATCTCGGCGCCAGCGGCAGCGGGCAGGTCACCAAGCTCGCGAACCAGCTCATCGTGGCCCAGACCATCGACGCCGTGGCGCAGGCGCTGCGGCTCGCCGAGCTGTCCGGGGTGGACCCGGCGTTGGTGCGCCGGGCGCTGCTCGGGGGATTCGCGGAGAGCCGGATCCTTGATCTGCACGGGGACCGCATGGTGAAGCGCAACTTTACGCCGGGGGGGCGCGCCGAACTCCAACTCAAGGACGTGCGCCTCATGTGCGAGCTCGCGAAGTCGGTCGGGCTGGATTCGCCCACGCTCCGGAATTCCCTGCAGCAATGGGAGCGTTTCGTGCACGAGAAGGGCTGCGGCGACCTCGACCACAGCGGGTTGTTCCGGCTCTACGAGGAGTCGTCCGGGTGAGGCCCGCGCCCTGAGGGTGGTGGGTGGGCCGGCGGGTCGTCTTGCCCGCGTTGTCCGCGTGGGGCCTACCGCCGCCGTGCCTTAGGGCTGTGTGGAGGTCGCTGGTCGGGACCGACGCGCGATCGCCACCCCGCCTCCGAAGGCGATCAGCAGGCCCACCCCAAGAAAGATGAGGCCAAGGATCTGGATTACTACGCCTTGCTCCGACAGGTCGGCAAGGTGCTCCTCCCGCGTTCCGCCGTACACCCGCCGCGCCGTGAGTTGCCCGGAGCGCGCTCCGACCATGACCGCATCCTCCACCACGGCATCACCCGGTCCGAAGCCGTTGTAACGCTGCGTGCGCTCTCCGAAGGTGGTCGAAACGAGATCCTTGGTGCTGCGCCAAGTCCGGGGTGGCGAATCGATTTCATACCCGGAGTTCAGCACCTTGGCCGAGCCGTCCCGCGTGCCCACCGTCGATCGCAGGAGAAGCGGCGGCGCCACCGTCTCCCTGAGCTTCCATACCTCGCGCCGGCGCCCGCCATCGTCGCGCCAGCCGTCGAACTCCCGGCGTTCAAAGGCGACGAAGTCCCGGAATGCTAGCGGGGAGTCGTCCGCGATCCGGGCTTCCAGCAACACCCGCGTGCCCACACCGAGCACGCTCAGCGACGCGGGCGTGACCGCCGCCATCTTGCGCGCCTCCATGAGGTCAACGCGGGCGCCCGGCAAAGCGAACCCAAGCAGCGAACCGCCCACGGCGGCAAACACCAGACCGAAGGCGACCGCGAAAAGCGCACCGGGATGCCGCTGCCAGAGGCCGGGTTCCGCCTGCGAGCCTGTCGTCGGCTCCGCCCGGGGGGGGGGGGGACGGCCGGTCGTTCCGAGGTGACTCCATGCTTTGCGAGCTGAAAGCAAAGGGGGTCGTCCGAGGGAGTCGATCTCTATGCGCCGGCATCGGGTGCGTAAGGAGCGCGAAGGTCCCCTCAAAGGCTGCTGGCCGGAGGTCTCGCGGTGGTTTCGTCAGGGAACTCCCACGCCAAGCCCCGGCGGGGTGGCGGCGGCGGTCCCGGACGTTTGCGCGGGGCCGCAGACCCCGGCCGGGCGCGCAGGTGCGCTTTGGCCGGCTCCCGATCAGGATCATCCGGGGAATTGGGCGGGTCCCCCGGAGGCTACGGCGGGACCCCTCGGCCGGTCTGGGGCTTCCCCCCCCCCCCCCCCCCCCCGCCCGGCCCCCCCCCGCCCCCGGCGGCGGGCGCCGGGGTGCCGACACTT
>VHCJ01000016.1 GCA_016871755.1 Verrucomicrobiota bacterium
ACTCGTCCAGCCGGCCGCGCCTCTTCCTCAACGCGGAAGGACTCGGACCCGAGGCGCGCGTGCGGGTCGAACTCCTCGATGCACGACTGGGTGCCATTGCGGGTCTGGCCGGCGCTGACGCGGCGGTGGTGGACGAGAGCGGATTCCGAACCCCCGTGCGATGGAAGAATCCCGACACGTCACTCCCGCCTGAATATTGCGTGCGAATCACCTTCGATGGCGCCGCTCGGGATCTGATCCGGCTAAGTGCAATCTACGTCGAACCCTAGATCATTTCGCCCTCAGACCCCGTGACTCCTGCGGTCCGCTCATCGCTACCCGCTCGAGACCTGACCGCCACCGCTGTCGGCGAATGAATCTAGTAAGCCCTTCATTCGGATCGAGTCTGTGCTTGCGGAAAGCTGGTGCCCAGAGTGGGGGTCGAACCCACAAGCCTTTAGAGGGCGGTGGATTTTGAGTCCGGCTATGCGTCCGGCCGTGACCGCGTGATGGGGATTGGTCTTCGGTAATCTCTTCAGACTCACCGGTGTCAACGGCGGATGAGGAGCGCTTGACCTCGCTGGCTCTCGGATAAGCGACGCTAAAGGCGGTGATTCCTTGAGGGAACCAGTGGCTGTTTGCTGCATCCGAGCGATCATCGTGGTATGGCTAGGTCATTCAAAGACATCACGGGCAACATCACGAAACTCAATGATCCGTACTTCGCGGAGAAACGAGGGCTGTGGGTGATGATGGTCAAAGAAAACGACCGTTGGATCGCGATCAATAGTCGGGATGAGTTGAAGATCCGAGAATATCACGCACTCCTCGCAACCCGCAGAACCGCGAGGATCCTGAATGTCTCGGTTTAACCCACGACGCTTTCGCAGGAAAAGGTGAAGATGGCAGAATATGCCTACGGAATTCTTGGCGAGGCGCATCCGAAGGAGATTGTCGATGCAGCGCAACTGCTCTGCCAGCAGAAGAAAGCTGCAGTGGTTCCCACTGTCGTTGCCGCAGCAAAGCTCTTCTTCGAGAAGCAGGAGCAACGTCAACTTTCCGAGGCGACGATGAGAGATTACCGTCGGCTGATGCGTTTTATTGAGAAGGAGTTCGGAGAGCAGCGTTTGAGTGAGCTAACTTCTCAGAGTCTGTGCCAGTTCATCGAAAGGCCCAGCTACCTGGCGGGTAAGCGTTCTCGGTACATTTACACGAAAGCCTTCATCCAGTTCTGTGCAGGAAAGCACAACTCTCACTGCAACGGTACACCGTGGGTGTCACCGCAGGTTCTGCAGTGGCAGGCACCGAAGAGTGAGGCAAAAGACGTCTCGATCTACTCGTTCGATGAAATCGTGACTCTGCTCACACACGCTCAGAGGAGGGGAGTGTTGCCGTACTTCGTGTTCCGCCTGTTCTCGATGATGCGAACCGAGGAGATGAAGCGATTCATCGCCATTCACCCCAAAGTCGCCGAGCACCCATTGATTTCTCTGGAGGCCCGGAGAATCTCGATCACGAATCACCTCTTTGATCAGCCAGTGACGCCCTCAATCGAGGAAGTTTTTGCAACCAGATCCATCCGATATTGCCCCTTCAGGTGGAATACTTCTGCTGCGGCGCGCCCGCAGGTATGCTGGCGATTTCCTCGCTTTCTAGTTTTCCTGCCACAACTCCAGTTGACCCGTCGCCGGGTCGTAGCGCAGTTGGAGCGTCTGACTCTCGGCGAGTTTGACCTCGTCGAGCGTGACTATTTTCCCGCCATCGCGCAGTTCCACACGGTAGGTGCCGGGCACCAACTCCGGCAGCTCCTCGCCGAGTGTACTGCCTTTGGCAACCAACACTCCCTGAGCATCGAATACCGCGACCGGCAGATCTTCTGCGATGGGTGCCGGGGGAGGTGGCGGTGGCGGTGGGACCAAAGCGGTCGCAGCCCCGGGGACAACAGCCGCCTTGAGCGCCGCCGCCAGTTGTAAGGCGTCAGAAGCCGTGCGGAATCGCCCGCCGGTGGGTGCGGTGAACGCCGTCATCTCATCCACTACCCGGCGTCCAGTGAGGGCGAAGCCGATCACTTCAAGCCGCAACGGTACTCCGAGAGCCGCGAGCTGCTTGCCGGCTTCGCGCGGGCGACCTCCGCAGCTCTCCTCGCCATCTGTGACCACGATCACGATACCACCGCCGACCTTCTTGAGATCCTCCGCTGCTTGGATTGTCGAAAAGACGAGGGGTGTTTGGCCCTGTGCGTCGGCGGCGGTGATGGCGCTGCGCAGTTTCTCGCGATCCAGTGGGCCGATTGGCACCACCAGTTCCGTGTCGGTCCGACTCCTGCTGTTGATCGAGCTGTACCGGTGACCGTAGAGCCGAAGGCCGACCTTGCTATCCGCGGGTAGTTGGTGAATCAGCTCGCGCAGGACATCCTTAGCGACGTCGAACTTGCTGCGTTGGCGGATCTTTTCCGTCATCGAGAACGAGCAGTCAAAGACCAGCAAAATGTGATCAGGCGGCGCGACCGTCGGCGAGACCACGGCGGGAACCACGGGCGCCGGGACCGGCGGAGGCGGAGGGGGAGGTAAAGCTGTCACGAAAAGCCGCGCGGGTTCAGCCTTCCGACTAAAGCTTCCCGTCAACGCAATTACCGGCCACATCGTCGAAGCAAAAGGCGAGGTCGAGTGGGAATCGGGCCAAGATGAGTCGGAGGACTGCCGGAGCAGGAGCCACTCAACGCCGCGGCGGAAGGCTGGCGTGTTCGTGCCGAAGCCAGCCTGACGGAGCGCATAGAGCACTTGGCCCGTGGCGAACGGGCTATCGACATCTTTCTCCTGGTTGGGGTTGACCGACCACGCCCCGCTCCGATGTTGCTCGGCCAATACCTCAAGGCCGAGCTGGCGGGCGAGCTTCTTCTCCGCCGGACCACCGTGGCGAACCCACGCGAGTATCTTGAAAACCTTGTCCTGCGTCGTTTCCGCCGGCACCTCCTTCAACCATTCGAGGGCTCGGGTGATGTTCTGGGCAAGCGTCGGGTCGCCCCCGGCCACGAGCGCTTGGGCCCAGACTGTCATCGTCTGAACCGTTTGCAGGATCGCGCCCTGCGTGACCGGTTGGCCCTCGGAATCAGGCCAGAGTTCACCCTCGGTAGTCTGCTGCCCGGCTAGCCATCGGGCACAGGCCATCAGCTCCTTGGCTGGCTTGGGATCAGACTCAGCGTACGCAAGGGCGAGCCCGCCAAAGATAGAGTTTGTCCGGTCGGGATACTGCGGATCGCCTTCTTTCGACCGACTGACGTCGCCAAGTGGGGTCACGTGCGCCGCAGTGAAATCTGCCAGCTCTCGCTCTGCTACATCGCTTACCACATAGTCATTCCGTCGCCCCACGGTAAGCCCCATCAGCGCCTGCGACTGTACGTGGCAGCCCATGCAGTTGTTGACCCGCTGAAATTCGACGGCACTGGCCTGCAGAAAGTAAAGTCCCTGCTGGGCCGCGTGTCGCGGTTGGAACTTCCAGTCGCTCAGGCTGGGCTGCCGCCTTCGCAAGGACTCGTAGTCTGGCGCCGATGCTTCGAACACTCGCACCGTTCGCAAACCCAGCTGCGGTTCGACGCCCTGCGCACGCTGCAGCCGAATCTTGATGAAACGCATCTGAGTGGGCGGCAACGTCACGATCCGCGGTTCTCCGCCGGCCTCGGTGAACGTCTGCTCTGCGACCTTCTGGAAACCATCCTTTGCGGACAGCATCGACCCCCACACCTCAATCGAGGCGATGGGCGCCGATTCACTCGCTGGAGTTACCTCGACCATGGAAACCAGCGCTGGTTCGCGCTTGAAGAACGAGATCACGAAGTCGCACGCCAGCCCTTCATCCGCCTGCCCTCCGGCGTAGGTCCACTCTTTGGTGTTATGTGGCCGCAGCGTCATCCATGCCCAAGTCAAGCCCGCCCCTCTTTCGCCTGATACAGACTCCAGCAGCCCGCCATTCTCCGGGTCGGCGAGATCGAACTCGCCCATCTCCGGGGGCTCGCGCGTCGTGAACACCTCGCTCTTGACCACCCGGCGCGGCGCCAGCGCCTCGCGAAATTCGATGCGGTAGCGCCCAGCCGGCAGGCCCATGCGCGGCAGCGCAATCTCCACCGTCGATCGGTTCGCGCCCGGCCGCAGTTCGGCGAGGGCGTCGCCCCTTGACAACGCCACGACGCTTTCGCGCCGAATGCCTTGCGCCTCCTCGGCCAGCAAATGCGCCGTCAGCCGCAGCGTGGTCGGCTCAAGCGTCTCCAACGTTGCAAACAGCCGGGATGGGCGGGTCGATAGATCACCATGGGTCAACTCGTCCGGAGCCGACTCGGCCTCATGCAGACCGATTTTCAGCCGGTTGGCGATCAACGTCAGCGGCGCTGGCGTGGTGGTGAAAACCTTCGCCGCCACGGTCCGCGCCAACATGCCGCTCTCCAACACCTCCATCCGGTATCGACCCGCCGGCAGCCCACTCTCGGGAATCACGAACCGCAGGGTGACTGACTGCTCCTCCCCAAACTGTTCCGGCGAGGCTGCCACCGCCATCTCTGATCCCTCGATAATGCCTTCCGCCTCTTCGGCAACAATGCGCCCGTTTACCTTGAGGTCTCCCGCCAGAGGTATTGTGACCCGGGCCACGATCTCCGGCGCCGATTGATAGAGCTGTGTCCCGGCACCGATGACCGCCGCAGTGCCTTCATCGAAGGCCGTGCCAAGCACCACCACCACCGTCGCGGGATCCGGCAGCGGCGCGGGTGCGGGCTCAGCGGGCGTAGCGGTTTCCGGCTCGGACGCTGGCGTGGCGACTTCAGGACTGGAGGGGGCTTCCTCGATTGGCTGCTCCTGGGACGCTGCAATGAAATCCCCGTAACCTGGGTTCACCTCGGGCCCATCGGCGCGGTCGCCGCCAGCAAGCGCCGGCCCTGCCACCGCCCAAACACCCGCGACAGCGAAGGCCAAGCGACACGCAAGCAACGGTATTTTCATGTTGGAAAAACGAGAGATAGACCGGTCGACCTCACTCAGGGTAGTTCATGCTGCGTCTCGGAACTTCCGCCCCGGAAGTTCAGCTTCAGAGCCGCACCTTTCGCCACCCGGAAAACCAGCTCGCAGCGACGTCGCTCACCGGCGGGCACGTGAATCTCCGCATAGGGTCGACGCGGTCCGCGCTCAGCGATCTCATCACACGTCAACAAACCGGCCTCGGGATCAAGGAGCTGCAACTGGGCCTCCGGTTGGAAGTACTCCCCTTTGCTGCTGGTGTTCTGGACGCCGACATCCAGCACGACAAATTCTTGGCTTGGACCTGCAGACTCGCCGGCGAACACTGAGAGCCGGCGCGCGGCAATTCCAAGGCCGAACATCTCGTCGGCGAGCCGCAGTGGCATCGTCCACTCTGCCGCCTTCGCCTTTGCCGGGACGGCGCGCACGCTCAGACGCACCGGCGTCACGTCCATGACACCCGCCTCCGTCGACGCGCGACCCAAGGTGCCAACCAGCTCCAACGATTCGGACTCTGCCGGAACGTGGAACACCATCGTGCCTCCCGTGAAGACCCCCGGAAGAAAACGGGCGTCGCTTGGCAACGTGCCCCCCACTGGCATCGCCGCGTATTCCCCGTCTGCGACGAGCACGAACGATCGCTGGGTCTCCGGCCAATCGAGCAGGTTGACCCGCTCGACCTGCGCTCCGGCCGGCAGGGAAAAATCGTAAGATGGAGCCGGACCCACGGTCCGCCACAGGCTTCGCGCCCGCAACTCGACCGCGACCGCCCGTGAACCTACGGGCACCGCTGCACTATTCTGCACCAACGCCGGATCACTCACTGCGAACAACGCGAACTCGGCCACTGCGTTGCGCACGGCCAGCCCGGGCGGTTTCGCCTCCGGCGTTACACCCGCGAGCGCCAAGCGCAGGTGTCCTGTCGTATCATCGTAAAACTGCAGCTCCGCGCTAGAATAGGCCCCGGCGGGAATCTCGAAGACCATGTCGCCCGCGACGAAGTCACCGGGCTTGGCGAGCGTCACCCCTGCCAGGGATCTCCGACCGCCAACGCCCTCAAGCGCTCGCAGTGACCCAAGACTCGCGCCGTCGATCACCGCATAGAGGTGCTTGGCGAGCTCGCCCACCTCTAGCGCGATCGGTAGCTCACGCTCTGACGCACGCCGTCGATCAATCCGGTTTTCCCAACGACCTCGCACCACGAGCCAAACCCGGCCGACCGGTGCACTCGTCTCGCCATACGTCTCGGTCACCCGCAGACCCTCGACCGTGAGCCGCAAGGCGCCATTTTCTGCCCACCGCGGGAAATCCGCAGCGAACATACGGTTTGTGCCGAGCAGGCACAGCACGCCGCAGAGCAGCGCGAAAAACGACGGGGCAAGGGCGATCGGGGTTGGCGAGCGCACTGGTGCAAGTGAAGAAAGTCGGCGTGCGTGAGGCGAGCGCGTTTTGCGCCATGTTGACCACCCGAAGTTCCGCCTGAGTCGCTTCGCCCACGCTTTCGGCCATCGACATCGCGCCGCCCGTAGAGCTACACCATGACCACCGAAAGCCGTCTCGTCACCGCACATCCGCCCATGGTACCTCCGCATCGAATCTGCCAAATCGATCGTTGCTCCGGCCTCTGCGCCCTTCCGCGACTGATCGCCGCTCTCGTGTTCGTCAGTGCCTTCACCGGTGTCGCTTCTTCCTCACCGTCCCGTGAGGAGCGTATCGCGGCCTACGTGCAGTACTGCGCCGCCGTCCGGGAACTCATGATCGATGGCGGCCGTAGTCCCCACCACGCCGCCCCGCTGGCCACGTCTCTCGACCTCGACCCGTCCGGCCTCGCCACTTGGGTACGTGAGAAGATTGCCTACGATCCATCCGTCGGCAGTAACCGAGGAGCCGAGGGTACTCTCGCCGCTATGGCAGGGGGCGACTGGGATCGCGCGTTGCTGCTCGGCGAAATGCTCCGCGCAGGCGGCTACTCTCCACGCTATGTTGTGGTGCCCCGCACTCCGACGGAGATCGCGACCCTTCAAACCGATTGGCTAGCCCGTCCTTCGCCGTGGAGGGGCATCTCCGCCAGCGCGCCGCGACCCGCCGGCGCCGCGGTTGCTGGAGTGCTAGTCGATCACGGCGTTAACCTCGCGAGCGTACGCAGCCGCCATGAGCGCTCGGCACAGCTTTGGGAGACAGTGCTCAACGAGTCGACCCAGCCCGTCGACGCGGTGGCGAAGAAAATCGAGTCTACCGTTAGCGGCCTTGCCCGCCCCACCGAAGCGGCAGCCGGGAGCGAGCGACGCCTCCAGCAAACATTGTCTACCCGCGTGCTCGTCGAAATCGACGTGGATGGTAAGCTCTTGATCCTCTCCCCAGGACCGGAGCCGGCGGTGCCGTCCAGCACGCTCGTCGCGGCGCTGCCCCGGCTCGAGGAGGTTCCCGAGGATCAGCGCACGCAATTCACCGTCACCGTGCAAATGGAGCCGGAAGGTGGATCAAGCGCCGTCGGGCCCATCTCCGTATTCACATGGACGAAGGACCTCTCCACCCTCGGACTAAACTCGGCGCGGCTCGAGATCGTGCCGGTCGGCGTCTCCTACGATGAACCGGCCTACACCTGGGCGCCCGCCGTCTGGCACGAGCGCCTGAAGAAACTCAACCAGTTTCAGGTCATCTTGCGACACGGGGAGTCGGTTCTCGCCAGCTCCGCCTTCATGCGTGACGGTACGCTGCCGGACAAAGGTGGGCAGGACCAGGACGCCGGCCAGATGGGAAAAGGCTTGGGTGGTTTGTTCGGAGATGCCTTGGACGGCGAGGTGGAAGAATCCACGCCCGCCAAGAAGACGCCTCCACCAGCGGTAGCTCCCGGCTTGCCTCACTCCCTCTCCTTGGTCCTTGAGGTTCGCGAACCCGGCCAACCCGTAATCCGTCAAAAGCGGCTACTCACCGGTGCCCTCCGACCGGGTAAGCTTCCCATCTACACCGCCGACATCCTCGCTTCCGGGGGCGCACTCGGCCCGTGGTCCGTCGCTTGGCTGGCCCTCGACACCACCACGGCCAACGCCGCCCCGCTTGGCGAGGTACTCGCTTCCAGCGATCCCAAGCGCTTCGAGGGGCGCGACGATCTTAAACGCTTCCCGGCCCTTCTCTACGACTGGCAGCTCGGCCGACTCGCGCTCGCGGCACGCCTCCTGCGCGACCATCCCGACCTTACGCTGCGCACTGGCCCCACCGTCGTGCTCGTCTCAAGTCAGATCTATCCTGGTGAAGGAACAACCGGAGTCGGTGCGCGAGTCGCCCTCGACGTGGTGTGCGACGGACTCACCTTGGTGCCCCGCACGAAAGCCGCGTTCCCCACGATGTACGCGGCGAATCTGCGCCTCGGCATTGGTTCTACCCTGCTCGAAACAGCGCTCTTGAGCCGACGGCTGCCCCCTCCGGCACCCCAGGGCACCTTCGAGGCGTGGAAACTCGCCGACCGGGCTGGCCTCCGTCCGCAGGCGATGCTCGCAACGTCCCTAGGTGCAGCCGGAAGCGTCCTCCCGCATCCGCTGGCGCGGTGGGGTATCGAGGCCGGCGAAAGCGGCCGACTCCTCGTCTTCCCCGGAGGCTCCGAGCCTCGGGTATGGTGGAGCATCGATCCGACCGACGGGCGCGCCATCGGTCGCGGCGACGGCGCGGAGGGCCAGTCAGCGATGGAATACCTGCAGGTCCTGAAGATGAATCTGTCCAATCTGAAGTGTAACTTGACCTTGATGCATGCCATGCTCGGCGGTGGCGACAATAACACCATGGCGAGAGATTGGGCCATGTGCATCACCGGCTCCGACAATCCCGGCAGCTATCTCAACTGGACGGGATCCATGGTGGAGGTTTATGGAATCGCGGACCCAGGGTTAGCCAAAATGGGCGACTGCCTCGCCGGCGCCGTTGATCTCATCGACTTGATCAACGGCGACTAGGTCTTCCGTCCCTCGGTCTGCGGTTTCCCGATGCGCCGTTCGGAGGACGAGCGACTCAGCAGAGACGGGCGCCCTTCGCTGCGACCAAACCGGGTCGCGGCGATACTCCGCCCCAGGGCTGCGGCTCTACAAACCCGTGTTCTGGCTACCGGCTCACGTAGTCGCCCCGGTCGCTACCGCCTTGCTCGCGCGCAGTTACTTGAGCTTCGAAAGCTTTGCGAAGTCGATCGCGGCTGCGAATTTGGTCAGCTCCTCGCGCGAAACGCCGATGCCCTCGATCGAGACCACGTAGCGACCATCGACCACCGCCTTAATGTCACCGTTTTTCGTGGCAGCCTGGTATGTAACGGCTACTCGCTGACCCTTCACCGTCTCGAGCTTCGCGCCGCTCCCGGCCATCAAGGCAGGATTCGCGAACATCATACCGTAGGATTGTAGGAGGGGGGAGTCGGACTGCACCTGAATTGACACCTCCGCTTCGTCCTTCGTGTAGGCTCGCTTCGCGGAGACCATGCCTCCGAGAATGGCAGCGCTCGCTCCATCGGTCTGCGGGTCCTGCGCAGTCCACCCAGCGGGCGCCGCTGGCAGGATAGCAGCGACCGCCTCCGACTTCTTCTGGCGGAGGACAGATCCGGCGAAGTCCATCGCTTGGAGTGCCTCCGTATAGTTGCCCGACTGATACAAATCGATTGCGGACTTGAGGTTATCGACGACTTCGTCCGCGTGCCCGCAGACGGTGGAGACGATGAAAGCAGCGGTGAGACTGAGTGAGCGGAGGCGTTTCATAGCGGTAAGCGAGCTAGTTAAATCAGCGACCCGAAGGCAATAGCGAAGGGCTTTGGGGAACGGCTGCGGTGGTAGGGTGGAGCCGCTAGCCGTGGCGCTTCCCGAAGGGCTGCAGGCGCATGCGGCGAGGTTCTCCCCGTTCGACGGTAGTGGCGCGACGGGCGGACCTACCGCCGGCGATTTGGAGGCCTGATTTCGATGGGGGACGGGGTAGCCGACGACCGCGGGGATTCTAGCGCGTTCGAACTCTGCCCGCAGTTGCGTGTGTATGCGCGGCAACGTCGCGAAAACTGGTGCCCAGAGTGGGGGTCGAACCCACAAGCCTTTAGAGGGCGGTGGATTTTGAGTCCACTGCGTCTGCCAATTCCGCCATCTGGGCGCTGCCAGACGCACCGTACGCGGGGGCGGGTGCGTGTAAATCCTTTTTGCGGCGGGGTTCCCACAGGGTTCCGCGCTCCGCCGGCCCGGGCAGCGGGGAGGGACGCGTCCAGCCGGCCAACGCGCCGCTGGGCATGAGGACGCGACAGCCGGGGTGGCTCGGTCGGCGTGGATGCCGGCGCGCGCGGCCGGCTGCCGGTCGGGGTGGGCGGATTCGGCTCGGAGGGGCCCAACCCGTCTTTCGGCGGCGAATGGCGGCATGGACGCGCAGAGGTCCTAGCCCTAGCCAAGCGGGATGGCGGCGGTGAGCACCTCGGGCTCGCCCGGGGTGACGAGGACGTTCTCCTCGAGGCGCACGCCGCCGAGATCGAGCAGGGGGGGGACGCGGTCCCAGTGCACGCAGTCGGCGTAGCGTTCGCGGCGCGTCGGATCCTCCAGCAGGGCCCGGATGAAGTAGATGCCCGGCTCGACTGTGATCACGTAGCCGTCGGCGAGGGGAAGGTCGCACCGCAGCGTGCGCAGGGCGGGGCGCGGATTCGCGGCGCGGCCCGGAAGCGTGCCGCTGGCGTCGCGCACGCCCAGACCGACAAGGTGCCCGAGGCCGTGGGGGAAGAAGAGCGTGTGGGCGTCGCGTTCCACCAGTTCGGCGGGTTGGCCGCGCATCACGCCCATCGTGACGAGTCCGGCGCAGATGTCCTCCGCCGCCCGCAGGTGAATGTCCTTCCACTCGCGCCCAGGGCGGCAGCGACCCACGGCGTTCGTGAGCACCGTGGTGACAAGGGCGTGGAGGTCGCGTTGAAAGGGGTCGGGTCGCCCGCCCACCACGTAGGTGCGGGTGACATCGCAGACGTACCGGCCGACCCGGGCGCCGGCATCGACGAGGACGAAGTCGCCCGGGCGAAGGGCGCGCGACGAGGGCGAGACGTGGAGGATCGCGGCGTTGCTGCCGGCGCCGACGATGGTGCCGTAGCCGGTCCCGGTCGCGCCGGCGCGCTGGAATTCGGCCTCCAACTCGATCTGGATCGAGCGCTCGGTGGCGCCGGCCTGCAGCAGGGAGGGCAGCCGCGCGTATCCGGCGGCGGTGCAGGCGGCGGCCGCGCGCAGGAGGCGCAATTCCCCGGCGTCCTTCGGTCGCCGCGCGTGGCTGAGGTGCTCGCGGGCGGCGAGGGTGGTGGCATCCACGGGTTGCTCCACCGGGCGGGAGCCGAGGTGCACGAAGGGCCGGCCCTCCCGCGCGGAGAACCATGACGCGAGCCGGGGCAGGGGCGTGCCGGGCGCCTGAGTGCGGCCCTCCCAGATCCGCTCTCCCTCGCTGGGGACGGGCACGAAGACCTCCCACGCCTCGTCGTCGGCGAGCCGTGGATCGAAGGTCACGATGCCGCGCTCGCCCTCGGTCCCGGCGAGATAGACGTACTCGGTGTGGGAAAGGAACGGATACGTCTGGTCCGTATTCTCCGGCAACGGAACCGCGGTGCCGGCGTGGACGAGGAGTGACGCCTCGCCAAGCACCGGGCGGAGTGCGGCCGCGACCCGCCGACGGCGGGCGCGGAGGAACGAGTCATCGGGCGACAGCATGCAGGCCGCAGCCTGCCGTCGACGTGGCGGCACGGCAAGCGCGACGACCCGCGCCGTCGCGGGTCACGAGGCGGCGTGCTTGCGCCGGGGCAGGACGACGACCGGGCAGGGCGCACCCTTCAGCACACCGTGCGTGGTGCTGCCGACGACGAAGTCGTAGAAGGCGGTGTGGCCGTGCGATCCCATCACGATGAAGTCCGCCTTCTGGCCCTCCGCAGTCTTGAGGATGTGAGGGATCGGGGCACCGGTGACGAGCGACGTGTCGACCGCGACGCCGCTGCCGGCAAGCCGTTCCCGCAGGCGTTCGAGGTTTTTCGCCGCCGCCTTCTCGCTCATGACGAGAATTTCCTGGAGGTTGTCGATGCCGACACCGTAGTCGACGGTGACGATGGGGGGTTGGACGATGTGGAGCAGGACAACGCGGCCTTGATGCAGACGGGCCAAGGCGGCGGCGGTATCGGCGACAAGGTCGCTCGGGGCCGAGAAATCGACGGGGGCGAGGATCGTTTTCACGCAGTCAGCCTACTGCAGGTTGTCGGCAGCGGCTACTCCGATTTTGCCGTTCTCCCCGCACCCTTTGTAATCCCAGCCCTCGCGATGCCCGATCACGGGCGGCGCCGCCCGATGGCCGCCAACGGCCGAAAATGACGCTTGCCAGCGGGCGTGGCTTGGGCCTCTCTGACCCTCTCTTGTTTCGGGCCGTAGCGTAGCCTGGTAGCGCGCTTGCATGGGGTGCAAGAGGTCGCGAGTTCGAATCTCGCCGGCCCGACCATTTTAAAACCGCCGCTTTGCGGGACGGCGGGCGGTGCGGGGACCGCATGAGGAGCGGGAACAGGTCGAGGCGGTCTTGGATCACGCTCGGCGCAGCCTTACCGAGGCCTAGGACCGTGAAGATTCTTTTTGATTAGGGCACCCCTGCGGCGCCGACGCGTCGAAGGGTGAAGGCTGGGCGTGGAAGTCGGGTGTGCTGGGGAACTCGCGCAGCGGGGTGTGGAAGACCGCCGTCGCGGCTCCCGACATCGGGGGCACAATCCAGTCCCAGCGGGCCGAGACCTCGCGGCCGAGGTTCTTCTCGCGGGCGAGGAAGCGCATGAACTCGTCGGAGGCGGTGTGGTGATCCACCAGCTTCACGCCTTCGGCAGCGTAGGAGTGGAGCACTGCCTCGTTCAGTTCCAGCAGGGCGCGGTCCTTCCACAGGGAACGCGGAGTGGAGGTGTCGAGCCCGAGGCGCTCGGCGATACGCGGGAGTTGATGGTAGCGGTGGGGATCGGCGAGGTTTCGTGCGCCGATCTCGGTGCCCATGTACCAGCCGTTGAAGGGCGCCGCCGTGAAATCCGTCCCGGCCGCCCGGAATCGCATCCCGCTGATGATCGGCACCGCGTACCACCGGAGCCCGAGTTCCTCGAACCACGACAGCCGCGGATGGCGCAGGCGCACTTCGCGGACGGCGCCGTCAGCCAGCGGGATGAGGTGAGGTTTGCCGTCTGGACCGGAAATGATCCAAGGCAGGAGATCGAACGCACCGGGCTGCCGCGGGGGCCGCCAGCCGAGCCGGCAGGCGAAGGCGGTGAGGCGCTCGTTTGCGGGGTCGCCGAGGACTGAGCCGTCGGTCTGGCGGTAGCCGGCGTAGCCGCAGAGCTGGGGATTCCAGATGCGCGGCCCCGGGCCGCCGCGGCGGGACGGCGGCGCGAAGACCGTGAGGATCGACTTCACCGTTCCGCTCTCCTGCACGACACGCAGGTGCTCGCGAAGACGGTCTGCGAGATCCGCCGCGGAGGAGAGGTCGCGGCAGTCCTCGACGACGAGGCTCCGCCAGTGCAGTCGACCGATGCAGCGGGCGTGATTGCGCCAGGCGATGCGGCCCGCCCACGTCAGTTCCGCCGAGGAGAGGGGCGCGGGGCTTCCCGCGGCGAGCGCTGACGCGAGCTCCGCGCGGCGGACGGCGGGAAGGACGCCGCGATGGGCTTCGCGGAGAAACGCGAGTTCCGCGTCGAGGTCCAGCGCGGCGTCGCCCGGCAGCGGGAGGGGAGGCGCGGCGGAGGGCGCGGTGGTCTCGCCTGCGGGGGCGTGAAAGGGACAGGAGGACATCAGTGAGTGCGACTCTGAGATTGGCCGGCGGCTGGACCGGCCTGCCGAGGAAAGGGAGGGTCTGCCAGCACCCTTGCCGCTGCGGCCCGGCTCAACTCCTTGGGGGCGGGCAGTCCATTGCGTTCGATCGCCGGGACTGCAACGGGGGCGGCGCGTCGGCGCGGTGAGACTTCGGACGGGATCGGCACGACGCCCTGCGCGTCGCGGCCGCGCCAGCTCGCACGGCGGATGCGCGCCTCCCCGTCGAGGAGGGGGTGGGAGAGCGCGATCGATGGCCGACGGATGCCGTCGGTGAGCCCCAGTGTCTGCATGGTCAGCGTCAGGAAATCCGGAAGCGGGGCCGACGCAACTCCGGCATGGGACGCGGCGTCTCGCGGGCACCAGATGAGTGTCGCGGCTGCGTAGGGCTGGGCGCGACCGCGCCCATGTTCGGTCGTTCGCGCCCTCTTGCCTCCCCTGCCTCCCCTCCCTCAACGTGGGGCGATGGAGGCGCGGCGATCTGGAACCGGAGGCTGGACGGCGTGGGCGCGCTGGGCGTACCCGCTGGCGCTGGCGGCGCTGATCGTGTTCGCCTCCAGCCGCAGCCGCGTCCCGGGGATCGGCGCGCCGGGCGGCGACAAGCTGGTGCATTTCGCGGTCTTCGGGTTGCTTGCCACGCTCACGGTGCGGCTGCTGCCCCGCTCCGCCGCGTGGGTCGCGGTGGCGGTGGTATCGCCCTTCGGGGCGACGGACGAGTGGCACCAGAGCTTTACGCCTGGGCGCCACATGGACTGGGCGGACTGGGTCGCGGATACGCTGGGCGCAGCGGTGGCGGTGCTGGCGTACCTGCGCTGGGCCGCCTACCGCCGCCTGCTGGAGGCCCCGGTCGGGCGGTTATGCCGCAAGGCGCGGATTGAAAAGCCGGCGTCGCCGGACTCAATGGAGGGCGCACCATGACATCCGCCGAGGCCCAGGACCGCATCCGCCAGCTCCGCGCCGAGGTGAGCCGGCACGACGAACTGTATTACCGCAGGGCGCGCCCGGAGATCACGGACTTCGAGTACGACCGGATGCGCCGCGAGCTGGCGGATCTGGAGCGGGATTTCCCGGCGGAGGCGCTGGCGGCCGGGGAGGAGTCCCCGACGCGCCGCATCGGCGACGACCGGGCTCAGGGGTTCGTGCGGGCGCGGCATGCCTCGGCGATGACCACGCTGGAGAACACCTATGACGAAGCGGAGATGCGGGAATTCGATGCGCGGCTCGTGCGCCTGATCGGCCGCGAACCCCTTGAGTACACGATCGAGCCGAAGATCGACGGGGCGTCGATCAGCTTGATCTACGAGCAGGGAAAGCTCGTCCGGGCGATCACGCGCGGTGACGGGGAGGAAGGGGACGATGTGACGGCCAACGTCCGCACGATCCGGTCGCTGCCGCACCGGCTGCACGCCGCGGAGGGAGGAGCGCCGGTTCCGGAGTTCGTCGAGATCCGCGGCGAGATCTACCTCCGGTTCGAGGAGTTCAACCGCATCAACGAGGAGCAGGACGAACTCGGCGTGGAGCGCTACGCCAATCCCCGCAACCTCGCGGCGGGGACGCTCAAGCTGTTGGATGCGGCGGTGGTGGCGGAGCGCCGGCTGGAGGTGGTGCTTTACGGCCTGGGCGCGTGCCGTCCGGCCAACGTCGTGTCGTCGCAGGTCGACTGGCACCGCGCCGTGCGCGGGTGGGGGCTGCCGGGGCTCGCTGCGGTGGCGCGGGCGCGCGGGATCGAGGACGTGCTGGCGGCGATCCGGGTGCTGGATGCGGAGCGCGCGGGGTTTCCGTTCGCGACGGACGGGGCCGTGGTGAAGCTGAATGACTTTGCGCAGCAGCGTGAGGCGGGATTCCGCGGCGAGGGTGAACGCGCCCGGAAGCTCTCGCCGCGCTGGGCCTGCGCTTACAAGTTCGCGCCCGAGCGGGCCGAGGCGCGGCTCCTTTCAATCACGTTGCAGGTCGGCCGCACCGGAGTGCTGACACCGGTGGCGGAGTTGGAGCCGGTGCAACTGGCGGGCACGACCGTTGCCCGGGCGACCCTGCACAACGCCGACGAGATCGCGCGGAAGGACATCCGCGAGGGTGACGTCGTGTGGGTCGAGAAGGCGGGCGAAGTGATCCCGGCGGTGATCGGCGTGAACCTCGCGCGGCGCGGCCCGTCCTGCGTTCCCTACGCGTTCCCGACGCAGTGCCCGGCCTGTGGCACGGCGGTGGTGCGGCAGGAGGGCGAGGTCGCGATGCGCTGCCCCAACCCCTCCTGCCCGGTGCAGGTGCGCCGGCGCGTGCAGCATTTCGCCTCGAAGGCGTGCGTCGACATCGAAGGCCTGGGCGAGGCGATGGCGGAGACCCTGGCGGGGCGCGGCTGGGTGCGGACCGTGCCGGACGTCTACCGCCTGCGGCGCGAAGACCTTCTCGGCCTCGGCAAGAACGTCGAGAAGTCGACCGACAAGCTGCTGGCGGCGATCGAGGCGAGCAAGGGGTCGGAACTCTGGCGGTTCATCCACGGTCTTGGCATTCCGCACGTCGGGGCGGCGGCGGCGAAGGACCTGGCGGCGCGGTTCCGCAGCCTGGAGGCGCTGGCCGGAGCCTCGCTGGGGGAGTTCATCGACGCGAAGGGAAACAGCCTCATACTCGGCATCGGCGAAACCATGGCCCGCGCGATCGTCGGTTTCTTCGCGACCGCGGAGCACCGGGCGCTCGTCGAGGGTCTCCGGGAGGTCGGCGTGGCCCCGATGGCACCGGCGGAGCGGGTCGTTACCGGCACCGCGCTGGCGGGGTGCACGTTCGTGCTGACGGGCACGCTGCCGGCGCTGACGCGCGAGGAGGCGACGGCGCTCATCGAAGCCGCCGGCGGCAAGGTGAGCGGCAGCGTGAGCAAGAAGACCTCGTACGTGCTCGCCGGCGAGGAGGCCGGTTCTAAGCTGGACAAGGCACGCACCCTGGGCGTGCCGGTGATCGACGAGGCCGGCTTCCGGGCGTTGCTGGCTGGCTCCGCTCCGGCGGGCGGGTCCTAGAATCCGCGCTTCTGCAGCTCGACGCTCAACTGTTGCATGAAGGCCTGCGCATCCGCCGGCTTCGGGCGGTAGCCGGGTTGACTGATTTCGGTGAAGCCGGGTCGACCGTAGTTGTCGATGATCCACTTCGCCGTCACGCCATCGCTGAAGGTCACGCTGCCGCTCGCGAGCGCGCCCGGATGGAGGGTCACTTTATCCACGTCGACCGCCACGCCGAGGCCGTCGGCGGGAAGCTCATTCTCAGGCGAGGCGTCCTCCGGGTTGGGTTGCCCGTAGGGCGGTGCCTCTTCTTCGAGCGCGGCGTCGTCCTCGGGCTGCCCCGGACCAGGGCTGGCCGCGGCGGGAGGCGCTTCGCGGCGGTTGCCAGCGGCGGACGTGGCCGCGGGCGCAGGGGGCGCCTGGGTGACGTCGCTGGCGTTCACCTTCGGAGCCGGATCCTTCAACTGCAGGTTGAGGTCATCGACAAGGAAGCGGACCTCCATGAACGTGAGCGAGAGGGAGAACTGCTCGCGCAGCTTGCGTTGCACGGCGGACAGGCTGTCGCCGGCGGCGATCCAGGAAGAAACGGCGTAGGACTGTTCGGGGGAGAGCGTCATGGCGGACGAAAAAGGTATGCTGAGAAAGCCGCCGGATGCAACGTCCGGCGCGGCCGGATCCGCGATCAGGTGCCCTGGGTCGACCGCGGCTGAATCGGACCGCACGCCTCCGCGGGATCCCACCGGGCCCTGGCGCGGTCGACGGCGGATCCTCGCACCCTGCGCGTGGCAACCGACCCCGCACGGCGATCGGCGGGGTAGCGGGTGTTCGGCGGCGGTCAGCGCGCCAGCTGAGTCTTGAGGAACTCGATGCTGCCGCGGACGGAGGCGTCCTGATCCATCATGTTCTCCACGGCCTTGCAGGCGTGGATGACGGTCCCGTGGTCGCGGCCCCCGAAGTGGTCCCCGATCTCCTGCAGCGAGTGCTTGGTCAGGGTGCGGGCGAGGTACATCGCGATCTGGCGGGGAATGGCGATGTTGTTCGGGCGGCGCTTGCTCGTCATGTCGCCGATGCGGAGCTGGTAGTGCTCGGTGACCCGCTTCTGGATCATCTCGATCGTGAGCTGGTGCTGGGCCTGCTCCATCAACACGTCCTTGAGCAGTTCCTCGGTGGTGGCGAGGTCGAGGGGGCGGCCGGTGAGGGCGGCGTAGCTGGACACCTTGATGAGGGCGCCCTCGAGGCGGCGGATGTTGCGCGAGAGGTGCTGGGCGATGAACGCGAGCACTTCCGGCGGGGCGTTGAAACGGAGCGCGCTCGCCTTGGTGCGCAGGATGGCGAGACGCGTCTCGTAGTCGGGGGCCTGGATGTCGGCCGGCAGTCCCCACTCGAAGCGGGAGACGAGGCGCGCTTCGAGCTTGGCGATTTCCGCGGCCCGCCGGTCGCTGGTCAGCACGATCTGCTTCCCGGACTCGAACAGGTCGTTGAACGTGTGGAAGAACTCCTCCTGGATGCGCTCCTTCTCGGCGAGGAACTGCACGTCGTCGATCAGGAGGACGTCCACGCTGCGGTAGCGCTGGCGGAACCGCGCGAGGGCGTTTTCCTGCAGGGCCTGGATGAACTCGTTGGTGAACTTCTCGGTCGAGAGGTAGGCGACGCGGGCCTCCGGGTTGTTGCGGAGCACGGCGTGCCCGATCGCGTGCATGAGGTGCGTCTTGCCGAGCCCGGTGTCGCCGTAGAGGAAAAGGGGATTGTAGGCCTGCGCCGGCGCCTGTGCCACGGCCAGCGAGGCCGCGTGCGCCATCTGATTGTTGCTGCCCACGACGAACGTTTCGAACGTGTTGCGCGGGTTGACTGTGCCCCCAGGGGTCCCGGCACCGCGCTCCTCACCCCGACCCGTCCGCTTCGGCGCCACCGGGCGCAGCCGCGAGGCGGGCGGCGCGGTCTCCACCCGGCTCGATCCGTCGGCCGTCGCCGGCTCGGCCTTGCGGAGCTTGACACTGATCGGCCGGCCCGCCGTCAGGCGAAGCCGCTGGACGATCAGGTCGAGGTAGTTGTCGTGAATCCAAATCGCCGCAAAATCCGTCGGCACCCCAAGGACCAACGCATCGGGCGTCGCCTCAAGGCAAGTGATTGACTCAAACCACAGCTTGAAAACGTCGTCCGGGAAGAGCGAACGAAGGTCGCTCTTCGCGGTTTCCCAGAGGGATGCAGACGTGACGGCGAGAGCCATGGAGGGAACAGGGGCGGATTTATTCACATCCGCGCCGGTAGAGGCTGCGGAAGGAAGTCCTACTCCTGCTCCAACCGAGAGGGCGAGCGCGAAAACGTCCCGGAGCGGCAAGCGAGGTGCCGGGCGGGATGTTCGTTTCGTTAGTTGTTGCTAACGAGGTACTAGCCAAAACCTCTCCGCCGCAGGAGGCGGCGGGGGAAAAGAGCAGGTGGCCGAAGCCGGGACTGGCGGGGAAAACGGGCAAGGCAACGACTAACGGGCAACGGAAATTCCGTTTCAAGGGCAACTTTCTCCCAACTTATTCACACGGACGCTGCGGATAACTTATGCGATTTTTTGGTTGCCACGTTTTGCTGGTCGAGGGTGGGGGGAGGTTTTCCATGCCGGCGGTGACGCCCCAGTGACGCCGCGGTGACGGGGCGGTTGAAGTGACAATGTGGTTACGTCGTCACCGGCCTTGGACTCGACGCCCCGCGTGGTGCCGCGGAGGCGCGCGCGGAGTGAGTCACGTCGC
The DNA here is from genome assembly GCA_016871755.1 of Verrucomicrobiota bacterium. Classification (GTDB taxonomy): domain Bacteria; phylum Verrucomicrobiota; class Verrucomicrobiia; order Opitutales; family Opitutaceae; genus UBA6669. The sequence goes on from VHCJ01000016.1 coordinate 19,500, forward strand.
GGCCGGCGCGGGGTCGACCCACCGGCCGTGCTCGCGAATGAGCGCGATGAGGCGCGCGTCCGCCTCGGCCTGCGGGACATTGTACTGCACGCAGGCGCGGCCGACGTAGAGGTTGATCTTCCCCGGCGCGCCGCCGACGTATCCAAAATCTGCATCCGCCATCTCGCCTGGGCCGTTCACGATGCAGCCCATGATCGCGATCTTCACGCCCTTGAGGTGGCCGGTCTGCGCGCGAATGCGCTGCGTGGTGGACTGCAGGTCGAAGAGCGTGCGTCCGCACGAGGGGCACGCGACGAACTCCGTCTTCGAGATGCGGGCACCAGCGCCCTGCAGCACGTTGTACGTCAGCTTCGCCGCGCGCACGGGATCGGTCTCCGTCTCGACGCTCAGGAGATCGCCGAGTCCGTCCGCGAGCAGCGTGCCGGCGAGCATCGCCGCCTCAAGCAGGCGCCCGAGGAACGAGGAGTCCGGCACGAGCGCGGCCGGCGCGGAACTGCGGATCCACAGCGGCGCAGCGAACCCGGCGCGGCCGAGCGCCTCCGCGAGCGCGCGATAGGCGCCGACCGCGTGGCCGGGCGCGGACGGGATCGCGGCGTCGGCCAGCGTGACGACGAGGCGGAGGGACGGCGTGCGCGAGCCGAGGCGCGCGAGCAGGGGGACGTCGGACGGGGCCACGGCGACGGCGACGAGGTGCCCGTGCCGCGCAGCGAGCGCGGCGAGATCCGCGAAGGCGTCCTCCGCCTCCGCGGAGCAGGCATGCACGAACCCCAGCGGCGCGGCGGTGGGATCCGCGGCCAGCGACGCGAGCGCGTCCGCGCCGAGGCCCGGGGCGCACTCGACCGCGAGCAGCGCCGGGCCACGCGTGGCGGGCTGGCTGCGCCACGCGCGCAGGCGCGCCAGCTCTTCGGCCGAGTTGACCCGCACGACGGCGCCTTCGATCGGCGTGTCGGCAAGGAGCGGGCCCGCCGCCGCGGCGGCGAGGGTGGGCCATTGCGCAGGAGTGGTCCGCACGAGCACGCGCGGCACCTCCGCGCCCCCCGCGGGGAGCCCGGGCGCGACGTCCACCGGCGTACTGGGGCGGCGCGTGAAGCGGTGCAGGTCGATGCGGTCCGTGCGCTCCGTCTCCGCGCGTGCGGCGGCGGCCCAGCGGGAATGGGCGCGCGCCGCGATCGCCTGGGCCACCGGGATCTCGTAGACCGAATCCTCGGTGAGCGAGACGCGGATCGTGTCGCCGAGACCGTCGAGCAGGAGCGAGCCGATCCCGATCGCGCTCTTGATGCGCCCATCCTCGCCGTCACCCGCCTCCGTCACCCCGAGGTGCAGCGGGTAGTGCATGTCCTCCGCGTCCATCCGCTCGACGAGGAGACGGTAGGCCTGGATCATGACCTTCGGGTTGGAGGACTTCATCGACAGCACGAGCTGCCGGAACTGGTGCGACTCAGCGATGCGCAGGAATTCCAGCGCGCTCTCGACCATCCCGAGCGGCGTGTCGCCGTACCGGTTCATGATGCGGTCGGAGAGCGAGCCGTGGTTGGTGCCGATGCGGAGGCAGCGACCGAGCGCCTTCGCGCGCAGCACGAGGGGACTGAACGATTCGTGCAGGCGCTCCAACTCGCGCTGGTAGTCGGCGTCGGAATACTCCCGCACTGCGAAGCGCTTCTTGTCGGCGTAGTTGCCGGGATTGACGCGGACCTTCTCGACGTGCTCGACGGCCTCCATCGCGGCCTGCGGGAGGAAGTGAATGTCGGCCACGAGCGGCACGCGGCTGAAGCCGGCCCGCGAGAATTCGGCGCGGATCTCGCGCAGGCAGCGGGCGGCGGCGACGTTGGGAGCGGTGACGCGCACGATTTCGCAGCCGACCTCCGCGAGGGCGATCGCCTGCCGCACCGTGGCGGTGACGTCCTGCGTGTCGCTGGTCGTCATCGACTGGATGCGGATCGGGTTGTCGCCGCCCATGCCCACCTCGCCGGCCCGCACCTCGAGGGTGCGCCGGCGGATCGATTGGAAGCGCGAGGGACAGTAAGGCATGGTCGGCGTCGGGGCGCGGCGCGGGCTCAGCGGGCCGGGGCGGTGGCGGGCGGCGGTTCAGCCGGCCGCAGATCGCGGGCGATGCGCCGCACGTCGAAGAAACTCACGTACAGGATCATCGTGAAGAGCAGCACGACGAACACGCTCTGGGTGGCGGCGATGAAGTTCGCCGGCAGGGCGCGGCCCCGGATGCGTCCGATCGTGGCGAAGAGCATGTGTCCCCCGTCGAGCACCGGGATCGGGAGCAGGTTGAAGACGGCGAGGTTGATGTTCACGAGGATCGTGAACCACAGCACGATCCGGATGTCCGCCTGCGCGGCGAGGTGGAAAACGCGGATGATGCCGACGGGACCGCTCAGCTTCGAGATGCCGATGTCCGAGTGTGGGTGCACCAAACTCGCGAGCGTGCGCCACGTCATCGCCAGGTGGCCGCTGAACTGGCGGACCGGATTCTCATGGATCAGGATGCTGTCGGTGGTCAGGGCCATGCCCAGATCCACGGCGTCGCCCGTCTTGGCGGAACGGGCGGGGAGTGTGAGGGTGACTTCGGTTCCCTCGCGACGCACCTGGAGCGCGACCGGTTGCTCGGCCTTCGCGTTGAGCACGTCGAGGTAGGTCTGGAGATTGAGGATCGGGGTCCCGTCGAGGGCGGCGATCCGGTCCTTCGGGCGCACCCCCGCGCGGGCGGCGTGCGAGTCGGCATTCACGGCGTGGACGATGAGTTCGTAGGCGGGAGCGATGCCAACGCGCCGGATGCGTTCATCGCCGGCAAGACGGGGGTAGACCGTGATGTCGCGGCGCGCGCCGTCGCGCTCGACGGTGAAGATCGCCTTGCGGCGGCCGTCGAGGGCGAGTTCCGAGCCCGTCACGAGGGTCTGCATGAGTTCCTGCCAGTCGTTCACGGCCACCCCGTCGATCGCGCGGACGGTGTCCCCGATCTGCAGGCCGGCCTCGACGGCGGGGCTGGTGATCCGCGAGCCATCGGCCAGCTCGATCGTCGGGGAGACATAGCCCACCCGCGTCGTTGCCTGCTCCGCGCTTGAGGGCTGACCGAGGAACCAGAGGAGCGTCGCGAGAAAAAACGCGAAGGCCATGTTGAACACCGCTCCGGCGACCGAGACGATCATGCGGTCGGCGTAGCTGATCGGTGGCAGCGTCTCGGCCGGGATCGCGGAGTCACCCTCGACCCCCTTGAGGTCGGCGAGTTGCGGCAGCGCGACGTAGCCGCCGAGCGGCAGCAGGGAGAGTCGGTAGTCGACGCCGTCGCGGCCCTTCCAGCCGAAGACGCGCGGACCGAAACCGATCGAGAAGCGTTCGACCTTCAGGCCGCGCCAGCGCGCGGCGAGGAAGTGGCCGAGTTCGTGGACGAAGATCGAGCCTCCGAAGAAGAGGACGATCAGGAAGACCGCCCAGACGTTGGAGAAGAGGGAGTGGAGCAGGTCCATGAAGGCTCAGGCGGGATTCAGGCGTGGCGGGCGACGGCTGCTTCCGCCAGTCGCCGGGCTGCGGCGTCAATCGCCAGCACGTCCTCCAGCGAGGCGGGCAGGCGGTGCGGAAAGGCCTGCAACACCTGATCCACCACCTGTGAAATCGCAAGGAACGGCAGGCCGTGGCCGAGGAAGGCGGCGACGGCGACCTCGTTGGCGGCGTTGTAGACGGCCGGGGCCGACCGCCCCGCCTCCATCACGTGGCGGGCGAGGGCGAACAGGGGAAAGCGCGACTCGTCGATGGGTCGGAATTCGAGCGAGAGCAGCTTGCCGAGGTCCAGCGCGTCGTCCGTCCCGGGCGCGGTGTCCGGATGGAGCAGGGCGCGTTGGATGGGGAAGGTCATGGATGGCGGACTCAGCTGCGCCAGCATCGTGCCATCGAGGAATTCGACGAGGCAGTGGGCGATGCTCTGCGGGTGGAGCACGGCCTGACACTGCTCGGGGCGTAGTCCGAACAGGCACTGGGCCTCGATGAGTTCGAGTCCCTTGTTGGCGAGCGTGGCGGAATCCACGGTGATCTTCGGACCCATCGACCAGTTCGGATGACGGAGCGCGTCGGCCGGCGTGACGCGCGCGAGTTGGTCGAGCGGCCAGTCCCGGAATGCTCCGCCGCTGGCGGTGAGGACGATGCGGCGGACCGACCGGGAGGGTTGGTGTTCGAGGCACTGCGCGACGGCGGCGTGCTCGCTGTCGACCGGCAGGAGCCGGGCGCCCGAGGCGCGGGCCGCCGCGAGCACGAAGCTGCCCGCGAGCACGAGGATCTCCTTCGAGGCCAGCGCGAGGTCCTTGCCGGCCGCCAACGCGGCGAGCGAAGGCTCCAGTCCAGCGGTGCCGACAACCGCTACGAGCACGATGTCGGCTTCGCGCAGCGTGGCGAGCGCATGGAGTCCGGCGGCTCCCCGGTGAACCGCGGTCCCGGCGGGAAAAGCGTGCGCCGCGTCCGCGGCGTCGGCGACCGCCGGGTCTTCGATCGCGACGTGTCCGACGCGGAACTCCCGCGCGATCGCGGCGAGCTCCTGCCAGTTGCGCTGGGCGGCGATGCCGACCAGTTCCAGCCGGTCGGGGTGCGCAGCGATGACCCGCCGGGCGCTGCGGCCGATCGACCCGGTGGCGCCGAGCAGCACGACGCGGCGGCGACGGGGGGAGGAAACGGAGGCGGGGACGTGCACGCGGGCAGGAGGAGGGACGCGGGAGCGCGGCGCGCTTAGCGGAGCAGCGCGGCGAAGGTCACGTGCGCCAGTGGCGCCGCGAGGATCAAGCTGTCGGACAGGTCAAACATCCCGCCGATTCCCGGAATCGTCTTCCCGGAATCCTTCACGTCCGCCCGGCGCTTGATGATCGACTCGACCAAGTCGGAGACCGCTGCGATCGCCGCGACTGGCACCGCGAAGGCCGCCGCCGCCGCCGGCGTGAACGACTCCGGCAGCATGTCGCGCCCCAGCCAGGCCACTCCGGCTCCGACGAGGGCGGACGTCAGGAGCCCGCCGAAGAATCCCTCCCACGTTTTTTTCGGGCTGATCTGCGGCGCGAACGGGTGACGCCCGAAGGCGAGCCCGGAGAGCAGGGCGCCGACATCGCAGAACTTCGAGACCGCGATCAGCCACAGCGCGAGGATCAGGCCGGTCCGCGGATGGGGTGCATCGAGCATCAGGATGCGCACGATGAAGTGCAGCATGAACGGCACGTAGAGCAGGCCGAAGAGCGTCCAGCCGAGGGTCTCGACCCGGTTGTGCGGCTCGCGCTCGCCGAGGATGCGGAGCGCGACGAGGATGACGGCGGTGGCCAGCCACGCTGAGGTGTCAAAGCCGGGCTCGAGGTAGAGCGGGCTGACGACGAGGGCGCCGCCGAGCACCATGCCGAGGACATTGAATGGCGCGACGCCGGTGCGGGCGACCATCGCGTAGAACTCGCGCAGCGTGAGCACGGCGATGGCGCCGACGAGCCAGACGGCGCCGGTGACGCCGAAGAAGCGCAGGCAGGCGAGGACGATGGTCCAGAGGGCAAGGGTGCTGAGGATGCGCTTGAGCACGGGGAAGGGAGGGGTGCTAGGACGCGGGGTTGAGCTGCTCGCTGGTCTGGCCGAAGCGCCGCTCACGGCGCCCGTACTCGGCGACCGCCGCCGTCAGCTCAGCCTTCCCGAAATCCGGCCAGAGCACCGGGGTGAAGACGAACTCGGCGTAGGCGCTCTGCAGCAGCAGGAAGTTGCTCAGGCGGGTCTCGCCGGACGTGCGGATGACGAGGTCCGGGTCGGGCAGGCCGGCGGTCGCCAGATAGCGGCTGAACGTGTCCCACGTCGCGCTGTCCACCCGCTCGCGCCCCTCCGCGACGGCAGTGGCGTAGGCCTTGGCGGCCTCGAGGACCTCGTCGCGCGAACCATAGTTCAGCGCCAGCACGAGGGTGTGCTCGGTGAAGCCTGCCGTCGCCGCCGTTGCCCGCGCCAGCGCCTGCTGCACGGCGGGCGGCAGCGCCTCGACGTGGCCGATGGTGCGGAGTCGGATGCGGTTCTCGACGAGGCGAGCGGTCTCGCGGTCGAGGAACCATTCCAGCAGGCCCATCAGGGCGCCGACCTCCTCGACGGGTCGCTTCCAGTTCTCGGCCGAGAAGGCATACAGCGTGATCTGCCGGATCCCCAGCTGCCACGCCGTTTCCAGCACGGTCCGCACCACCTCCACGCCCCGGCGGTGGCCCTCGATCCGGGGCAGGCCGCGTTGCCGGGCCCAGCGGCCGTTGCCATCCATGATGAAGGCGACGTGACGGGGAACGGGGAGGGCGGCCGGAGCGGACATTCGCGGTCCGTCAGTCAGCGGTCGGGGCGGCGGTTTGACAAGGCGGAAGGACGCGGTTGGGTGCGGGATGCGCACCCCTCCGGCCGCCCTGTCGCCGTCCGATCTGCAACGCCGCCTCGCTGACCTCCCGGGTTGGCGGGTCGGGGCCGGGACGATCGAGCGCACGTGGGAATTCGCCGACTTCGGGGCCGCGTTCGACTTCATGACCCGGGTCGCGGCCGACGCGGAGGCGCTGGACCACCATCCCGACTGGTCGAACGTCTACCGCCGGGTTTCGGTCCGGCTGTCCACGCACGAAGCCGGGAACCAAGTGACGGAGCGCGATCTCGCGCTCGCGGCCTGCATGGACCGCCACGCCGCGGCGGTGGCGGCGGGGTGAGGCACTGTCGGCGCGGGTGCGCCGACGCTCGGCCTCAAAGGCCGAGCATGAAGTTCATGGTCCGATCCGGCTCGCCGGGCAGGTACTCGTGGCCGAAATCCGGGTAGATCACCACGTCCTTGGGTGACGTGATGCGGTTGTAGGCGGCGAACTGGGTGCTGGGCAGGCAGATGGTGTCCATCAAGCCGCAGAACATCAGCACCTCGGCCCGGATGCGCGGCGCGAGGAATTGCACGTCGATGTAGCCGAGCTTGCGAAAGATCTCCGTCTCGCGCTCGTGGCGCGGATCGAACCAGCGGAAATAGTCGCGCAGTTCCTGATAGGCGTCCTTGGCCTGATCCATCTCCCACGTGCGGAGGTAATCACTGAGGAACGGAAAGACCGGGGCGGCCCGGCGGATGCGCGGCTCGAGCGCGGCGCAGGCGATTGTGAGGGCGCCGCCCTGCGATCCGCCCATCGCGCCGACCCGCTGGGGGTCGACTTCCGGGAGGGCGAGCACGACGCGCGCGAGCTGGGCCGTATCGAGAAAGATGTGGCGGAACAGCAGGCGGTGCGGGTTCGGATCATCCAGACCGCGGATGATGTGACCCCGGTGGGTGTTTCCCGGCACCGCGCCGCGGTCCTCGGAGCGCCCGCCCTGCCCGCGGCAGTCGAGTGCGGCGACGCAGAAGCCCTGGCTCACGTAGGCGAGCTTGCCGGCCCAGTCGCCGCTGTTCCCGGTGTAGCCGTGGAACTGGAGCACCGCGGGGCAGTGCTTCGCGCCAGCGGGGCGGAGGTACTTCGCGTAGACGCGCGCTCCGTCCGTGCCGGTGAACCAGAGATCGAAACACTCGACCCCGCGGACATGGAGGACTGGATTCGGCTTCAGTTCGACCTGCGGCGGCGTGGCGTCGAGTTCGCGCAGCGCGGCGTCCCAGTAGGCATCAAAATCCTCGGGCCGGGGATTGCGGCCGGAGTAGGAGAACAGTTCACCGAGGGGCTTGTCGATCAAGGGCATGGGACGCGGGGGAGGAGTCCCGGAGGGAATACTTTCCCCGCCCCGGGGCGAGCCTGAACGGTGTCAGGCCCGGGGGCCGACGGCGCGCCTCATGCCTTGGGCTTGGCCGCTGGCGCGACCACGGCGGGATGCTTCTTCAGCTTGTCCAGCTTCGGCTTGATCACCACGCGGCAGTAGCCGGCGCTGGGATTCTTGCGGAAGTAGTCCTGATGATACTCCTCCGCCTCGTAGAAGGTCTCAAGGGGCACGATCTCGGTCACGATCCGGTTGCCCCAGCCCGGCTGGGCGGCCGCGCGGGAGGCCTCGGCCGCGGCCCGCTCCTCCTCGGAGGTCGTGAGGATGATCGAACGGTACTGCGTCCCCTCATCGGCACCCTGACGGTTCAGCGTGGTCGGGTCGTGGATGGCCCAGAAGAAGTCGATGACCGCGCGGTAGGACACCACTGCGGGATCGAATTCGATGCGGATCACCTCGGCATGGCCGGTCATGCCGGTCGATATCTGCTTGTACGTCGGGTTGCGCGTCTGGCCGCCGGCGTAGCCGCTGACGACGGAGACGATGCCGGGCATGATCTCGTAGGCCGCCTCCGTGCACCAGAAGCACCCGCCGCCGACGTAGGCGAAACGGTGGGAGGAGGCAGGGGACGCGGCGTGGGCGGTGGAACTGACCATGGCGAGGAAGGCGACGAAGAGGGCGGGCAGGGGGAGGCGGAGTCGGGCGGTCATGGTTAAAGGTAAGCGGAGCCGGGAAACCGCAAGCGGACCCGGTGAGGGGCGGTTCAGCGCGTCAGCCGGCGGTACTTGATCCGCTTGGGTGTGTCGGCGTCGTGCCCCTTGCGGCGGCGGTAGTCCTCCAGGTAGCTGGAGTAGTTCCCGGCGAACCAGTGCACTTGGCTGTCGCCCTCGAAGGCGAGGATGTGGGTGGCCACGCGGTCGAGGAACCAGCGATCGTGGGAGACCACGACGGCGCAGCCGGCGAAGCCCTCCAGCGCTTCCTCCAGCGCACGGATGGAGTTTACGTCGAGGTCGTTCGTCGGCTCGTCGAGCAGGATGAGATTGGCCCCCGCCTTGAGCAGGCGGGCGAGATGGACGCGGTTGCGCTCGCCGCCGGAGAGTATGCCCACCTTCTTCTGCTGGTCAGCCCCGGTGAAGCCGAACTGGGCGCAATAGGCGCGCGCGTTCACCTCGCGGCCGCCGAGGTCGAGGATCTCGTTCCCCTCGCTGATCGCCTGATAGATCGTCTGGCCGTCCGGCAGCGCGTCGCGGGACTGGTCCACGTGCGCGATCTTCACGGTGTCGCCGACGCGCAGCGAGCCGCGATCCGGGGTTTCGGCGCCGACGATCATGCGGAACAGCGTTGTCTTGCCCGCGCCGTTGGGGCCGACGACGCCAACGATGCCGCCGGGGGGGAGCGAAAAGGTGAGGTTGTCGAAGAGGAGGCGTTCGCCGTACGCCTTGGCGAGGCCCTGACTGTCGACCACGAGGGTGCCGAGGCGCGGGCCGGGCGGGACGACGAGTTCAAAGTCACGCTCCTTCTCGGCGACGTTCTGCTTGAGCATGGCCTCGTAGGCGCTGATGCGCGCCTGCGACTTGGCGACGCGCGCCTTGGCGGACTGGCGGATCCACTCCAACTCGCGGGCCATCGCCTTCTGGCGGCGGTCCTCGGTGCGTTGCTCGACCGCCAGCCGGCGCTGCTTCTGCTCGAGCCAGCCGGAATAGTTGCCCTTCCACGGAATCCCGTGCCCGCGGTCCAGTTCGAGGATCCACTGCGCCACGTTGTCGAGGAAGTAGCGGTCGTGCGTCACCGCGATCACCGTGCCTTCGTAGCGCGCGAGGTGCTGCTCGAGCCAGTGCACGCTCTCGGCGTCGAGGTGATTGGTCGGTTCGTCCAGGAGCAGGATCGAGGGTTTCTGCAGGAGCAGGCGGGCGAGGGCGACCCGCCGCCGCTCGCCGCCGGAGAGGCGGTCGACGATCTGGTCACCCGGCGAGCAGCGCAGGGCATCCATGGCCATTTCGACCTGCGGAGTGACGTCCCACGCGCCCAGTTGCTCGATCTTCTCCTGCAGTTCGCCCTGCTTCGTCATGATGCGGTCCTTGGCCGCATCGTCCGCCGCGTCGTTGAGTCCGTCCCAGGTGGCATCGTATGCGGCGACGAGATCGGTGAGGTGCCGGACCCCTTCCTCGACGCAGGCCCGCACGGTCGCGCCGGCGGTGAGGCTGGGCTCCTGCTCGAGGAGGCCGACGGAGTAGCCGGGCTCGAAGTGCACCCGGCCGTCGATGTCGGTGTCGCGTCCCGCGAGGATGCGCAGGAGCGAGGACTTGCCGGAGCCGTTGAGGCCGAGCACGCCGATCTTCGCGCCGTAGTAGAATGACAGCGAGATGTCGCGGAGGATTTCCTTGCGCTCGATTTTCTTCGCGACGCCGAGCATCGAGAAGATGATCTTGGGCTCTTCGGTCTTGGCCATGGAGTCCCGGAAGGAATCCCGAGCGGCCGACGGCGTCAACCGCCGGGGCGCGGGGCGGTGGTCAACTCGAGGTGCCGCAGGCGCGCGCGGGCGTCCGCGGCGTCGAGGCCGCACATCGACGGCTCGGGGCGCAGCGAGACGCAGACGGCCGGCCGTTCCGGACGTCCGAAGAGCCGGCAGGACAGGTCGTCGGCCAGTTGCACGCAGGAAATCCCCGCCGGCTTCCCGTGGGGCATGCCGGGGATCGGCGATGAGATCGAGGGAGCGATGCAGCAGGCACCGCAGCCGGGCCGGCAGGCGTGATCGATCGACGACACGCTTGGTCTAGCGAAGCGACAACTCGGCGCGGGCTCCGCCCGCGCGGACGGGGCCGATCAGGACTCGCTCGGGTCCCAGACCGGTGCCCTCGAGCAGACGCTCCCGGACCGCGCTCGCGCGGGCGCGGGCGAGTTCCTGCAACGCCTCGTCGCTGGCCGTGAGGGTCGTGAGAAGCTGAGCGGCCATCTGCTCCGGGGTGATCGGAGGGGGCGGAGGCGGGCCGCCCGCTCCGGCGACCGGACCCGGGGAGGCCGCCGCGACGGCGTCTGGGCCCGCTGGGGCCGTCGCTGAGGCATGCGCCGCTGGCGCGGCCGGGGAGGGGGCGGAAGCGGATGAGGCGACGGATGCCGGGGCGGGCGCCGCGGGGCTGGACGGACGCTGGAAGGCCTCGGAAAGCAGGCGAAGCAGGCGCGCGAGCAGGCCCTCGCGGGCATCGGCGTTGGCCTGCGCAGGCGGCGGTGCCGCGGGTGCCGCGTCGGCCTTCGGGGACGGCGAGGGTGCCGGGGGCGCGACCGCAGCCGCGGTCGCGGCGGCATGCGCCGCCACGACATCGGGGAAGGTCTCCGCAAACAGCGAGGCGAGGGCCGTCACTTCAAGCGCCGGATCGGCCGGCGCGTCCGCCGCGATCCCGGCCGCCTCGCGGAGGCGGAGCACGACCGCCGCAATTCGCCGCGCCAGTTCGCGCTCGCGCAGCGGGCCGGAGTCCGCGGCGGCGTCAAACTGCGCCGCAATCTCCACCCGGAGCGCGGGGCGTTCGGCCAGCGCGCGGTGGAGGGTGGCGAGTCGGTTGGCCTCGGACGGGCGCAGGCTGGACGAGCCGGCGTCGAAGGTCTGGAGCGCGAGTTCCTCGCCGCCTCCGCCGAACGCGGCCCCGAGCAGCGCGAAGGGCGAGGTGGCGACTTTGGTGAGGATTCCGACCAGCGTTCGCGCGATGATCGGGCCAACGTGAAAGGAGGGGTCGTCCACGCGACCGGCCACCGGAAGATCCAGAACCAGCCGGCCGCGGGAGTCGGTGAGCAGGGCCAGAGCCAAGGGAACGGGCAGGTTCGTTGCCTGCGGGCTGGGCTGCTTGGCCCCGAGCGTCAGCCGCTCGATCGTGATGCGACTTAAGGTGTCGAGCGCGGTCTGGGCCAGCCGCAGGCGGCTTTCCACATAAAGACGGCCGCGATCCAGTCCGTAGCCGGTGAAGCGGACGCTGTCGGGGCCAAATGGCACGAGATTCAACCGGGTCAGGTCGAAGCGGAGGTCGGCCGAAGGCGCCGGTCCGAACGCCTGCAGTTCACCCTGGAGGCGCAGCGGTGACTCGGCTCCGAGTCGGCCCTCGAGCGTCACCTGCGCTCCCTTGGGCGAGGTGCTGTCGATGCGCTCGATCGTGCCGGACAGTTGATTGAGGGCGACGGTGACGGCGGGCTTCATCGCGCCGTCGGAAAAGCGCAGTTGGGCGCCCTCAAGCACGACGCGCCCAATCGCGACGGACGGCGGGGGAGCCGAGGTGGCAGGGGCGGACACCACGGGCGTGGGACCGGCGGCCGGTACGGCGCCTGCGGTGCCGGCTTGGGCGGCGCCCGCAGGGCGGGGGGGGCGACGCGGAGGCACCGGACGCAGGCTTCAGGATGGCGGTGATGTTCAACCGTCCCTCGCGGCTGACCGCCGCATCCAGGCGGGGTTCAGTCAAGCGGATCTCCCCCACGCGGGAGCGGAGAGAGGGGAGCTCAAGCGCCAGGTCCTCGATCGCCAGTTGTTTCCAGCCGAGCAGGGGCGCGCCCCCCTGATTGTCGACCAGCGAGAGTTCCTTGATCGCGGTCCGTCCCCCGATCGTGCCTTGGCTTCCCTTCCAGGTCAGTCGCAGCGCGGCGTCGGTGCGACCGGCGGCGAGCCATACGTCGGCATAGGGTTCAAGGTAGGCACCCCACGGCGCGAGCGGCAGGTCCGCCAGATCCACCGCGATCGCCGCACCCGAGTCCGCCGGAGTCACGTCTCCGGTTGCGCGAAGGGTCCCGCCGCCTTTCAGGACGACCTCCGCCTCGAGTGGCCAGGCTTGGCCGGGGGCCGCAAGGTTGAGGGCGCCCGCGCGCAGTCGCACCGACTCCGTGCGCGCCTCCACCGGCCGCGCTGCCGTTGCGTCGCGGAAGTGGACACCCGGACCATCGATTTCGAGCGCCGTCAGAGCCACCCGTGCACCGGCATCGCCGGTCGCCAGCGGCTCCGCGGTCGGAGCGCCGGGAAGGGTCGACGCGGCCGCCGCCGGGCGAGCGAGGCTCGCTTGCAGGCGGGCGATCGGCTGGAGACCGTGTGGGTCACGCTGCAGGGCGAGGTTCACTCCTCGGAGTGAGACCCTGCCCAGTTGAACGTACCGGGTGTCCAGATCGACGGCGCCGCCGGACAACGCGAGCGTCGTCCACGCGAGGAAAGGCTCGGTGTCGCCCGGCGCGGCCACTTGAACGTCGGTGATGCGTAGGTTCACGTCCTCAAGCACGGCGTGCGTCCCCGCCCGGGTCCGGCCCGCGCGGAAGCGGGTGTCGAGGCTGACCGTGGCGGAACGCACTTGCAGGGGAATCGCGGACGCGAGCAGCGGGGCGAGCACGGTGAGGTTCGCATCGCTGACGCGGAGGCTGCCCGAGAGTCCCGCCAGGGTGGGAGCCACCTCCGCGCGCAGGTCGATCCGGCCGCCGGACTCGAGTTTGGCCGAGAGCGTGAACGGGGCGGCGGTGGCGAGGGAGGTGTTCAGGTCGCGCAGGTCGGCGGCGAGTTCCGAGAGGCGAAGCGTGAGGGTGTCAGGCCCGTGCTCAGAATGAACATGGATCGTGGCGTCGCCGAGCGTGGCTTGGTTGATGCGCAGCTTGGGCGCCGACGCGGCGTCGGTGGCGGGTGCCGGCTCGGAACCGCTCCCCGGGCCGGAACGGGGCCCGGCGCCGAGTTGGGCGAGATTGAGTGAACCATCGGCGCGCCGCACGACGTGCAGATCGATCCCGTCGGCGCGGATCTCCTCGAGGTGGGGTCGGCCGCGGACGGTGGACCAGAGACCGAGGTTGCCGTACGCTTCGCGGATGGACAGCAGGGGCGAGCCTGAGGGCTCGGTGATCGCGACGCCGCGAAGGGTCACGCTCAATCGCAGGGGATTGGTGCGGACGGACTCGATGGAAACGGGCCGGTCCAACTGGCGGCTGAGTTCGGCCACCGCGCGCGTGCGGACGATGCCGGGCAGGCCGAGGAATCCGAAGAGCACCACGGCGGCGGCGAGGACCGCGCCAGTGAGCGCGAGGAGACGGGGCCAACGACGCTGCGGGCGGCGTCGCAGTTCAACGAGCGACCATTTCACAGGTCGTTGCTAACGAACGTCGCGCTGGCGGCAAGACCCGGGCGAATTTTTTCGCTCAGGCGAGCCCCAGAAGGCACGCTCTCACCTGCGCGGCATGGTCTTTCGTGTCCACCCGCTCGATCACGGCCAGCACTTTGCCTTTGCGGTCGAGGATGAAGGCGGCCCGCGCGGGACCAAGGTAGGTCTTCCCGTACATTGATTTTTCCACGATCGCATCGGCCGCGCGGGCGAAGCCGTCGTCCGGGTCGCTGACGAGCGCGAAGGGGATCGTCTTTTTCGCCGCGTACTTCACGTGGGAGGCGGCGGAGTCGCGGCTGACCGCGATGATGTCGCAGCCGAGGCGATCGAGTTCCGCAGCGGCCGCGACCAGCGAGTCGATCTGGCGATCGCACGAGCCGGTGTTGTTCCGCATGTACACCGATACGAGGGTGCGGCGGCGGAGGAGGGACGACAGGGCGACGGTCTTTGCTTCGCCGCCGCGCACCACGGCCCGTGACAGGGAGAGATCGAGGGTCTGACCGGGAGAAATCATTCGGTAGCGAACGCAGGTGCGGGCACCGGTCAATCCCTGGCGCCCGATGGGCGCCGCTGCAGCGGGAGCGACTCGGATGTCTTAAATGTGCTTGGAATCCGCCGCGTCCTTGGCGGCGTAGCCGGAGTCCTGTCTCTGGTGGTTGACGGCGTTCTTCTTCAGGTAAGCCTGGTAGACGTCATCGGCGCTCATGCCCAGGGTTTGGGCGAGGGACACGAGGAAGTGGAACAGATCGACCACCTCGACCCGGGCGTTCTGCTCGTCGAACGTCTGGTACTTGGCCCACCACTTCCACGGCACGGAGTCGACCAGTTCGGCGAGTTCCTGCTGCATCGCGCGGGTGTAGTTGAGAATCCACTTCGCCTTCTCCTCGTCAGTGGGCGGGGGGAGGGAGACCCCGATCCGTTGATTGAGAGCGCTTTGCATCCGGAAGATCTCCTCGAGTTTGTCGGGGTTCATGAAGGCAACCGTAGGCTGGGCCTCGTCGGGAGCGCAAGGGGGTACTGGCCGGGGTGCGTCGTTGCGATGGGCGCAGGGAGTCGGCCCTAGTCGGCGCGAGGCGGCAGCGTGTGAAACGAACCGCGCCGCGGCACCGTCCCGGCTTTGACTGCCGGGGACAGGTACCGGAGCGGGAGGGAATTTGGGATTGCCGCCGGGGATGGGGCAGGCGAACGTGGCGTTTGCTGCCTGCGTCGAGCGCTCTTGCTCCGCCCATGGCAGCTCCGCGAGCCGTCCGCGTTTTTGCGGCGCCTGCGCTTAATCCAAACCCAACCCTAAGTCATGTCAGATAATAGCTCGTCCGGCGCGGACGTTCCTGCGAATTCCTCCGCAGCCCCCGCCGCGACTCCCAGCGCGACGCCCGCACCGGCTCCGGGCTCCTTCGGAGCCAGCCGCGGTTCCGGCCTCGCGCGCGGCAAGCGCAGCCACTCGGCTGCCCCGTCCGCCGCCCCCGCCGCCCCGCGCGGCGATTACCAACCGACCGCGATTCAAGTGGTCGTCGTTCAGCGCGAATACCAGAATCCGTTCTCCCCCGCGGAGACCGAAGCGCCCGCAGCGCCGGCCCCCGCCCCGGTGGCCGCCGTCGCCCCGGCGCCGGCTCCCGTCGCCGCCCCGGCGGTGGAGTCGGTCGCGGCCGCCCCAGCCGCGGCCCCGGTGGCTGCGGAGCCCGTCGCTGCGGCCAAGCCTGTGCCCGCCGCTGAGCCGGAGGTTGCTCCGGCTCCGGTCGCTGCGGCGGTTCCGACACCGCCGGCCGCTCCCGCGGAGAAGGCGCAGTTGACGATCCTGCCCCCGGCCGAGAACAAGCGTCCGGAGACCCGCTGGGAGAGCGACTCCCCGGCGCGGGAGCCGGCTCCGCGCGTTCGGCGCGAGGACCGGCCCGTGTTTCGCGCCGATCGACCGGGTCCGTCCGCCGCCCCTGCGGGTGAGCCGACGGGCGTCCCGCCGCCCGCCCGCGAGGGCCGTCGTGATGGCCGCGGGCCCCGCGAGGGTCGCCGCGAGGGCCGTCCGGGCGATCGCGATTTCCGTCCTTCCCCGGCGGCCGCCTCGGGTCCCGCCGCCGGGTCGACCTTCACGCCCCAGCGCCCCCCCTCGTCCGAGGCCAAGTCCGGTGGTTTCCTCGGCTGGCTCAAGGGACTCTTCGGCGGGGCTGCTCCGGAGGCTCCGAAGCCCGTGAGCCGCTCGGAGTCTCCCCGCGAGGGCGGCCACGACGGTTCGCAGCGTCGCCACGATGGTCGTCGCGGTCGCGGCGGCTTCGAGGGCCGTGGTCCCCGGCCCGACGGTGACGGTGGCCCGCGGGTCCAGGGTCAAGACGGCGGTGGCGAGGGCGGCAGGCGCCGTCGCCGCCATCGTGGCGGCCGGGGTCGTGGCCGCGGTCGCGGCGAGGGTGGCGGCGAAGGCCGCGGTCCGGGCGGTCCGTCCGGCTCCTGATCCCGTCCTCAAGGCGGTCTCGCACCGTTTTTCCAAGGCGTCCGCTCCGGCGGACGCCTTTTTTTTGGACGCCCGGCCGGTTTTGGGATCCAACTGTCCCTGCTCGTTCTCGAGCTCGCATGGCAGATCTCATCGTCAACGGCGGTAAACCGCTCTCCGGCACCATTCAGCCTTCCGGCAACAAGAACTCGGTCCTCCCGATCTTCTGCGCCACGCTCCTGACCAATGATCCGGTCACGCTGCGGAACGTGCCGGACATCACGGACCTGGAAAAGCTGGTGACGTTCTTCCGTTCCCAGGGTTCGGTGATCGACTGGGACCGCGAGGGGGGGACGATGCGGGTGGACCACTCGGGCTTCCGCGACGCCTTGAAGGACGCGACCCTGCCGCAGGACATGCGGTCGACGGTGCTGCTGTACCCGCCGCTGCTCCAGCGGCTGCGTCGGATCGCGGTGCCGGCCAATTCCAAGGGCTGCTCGCTGGGCGTGCGCGAGATCGATCCGCACCTTGAAATCCTGCGGGCCCTTGGCGCCACCGTGGCCGAGGGCGATCCGTTGGTGATCGCGCTGCCGCGCGGCTTCCGGGGCGCTCGCCATTGGTGTGACTACATGTCCGTGACCGTCACCGAGAATTTCGCCATGGCCGCGGCGCTCGGCGAGGGCACGTCCACGTTGATCAACGCGGCGAGCGAGCCGCACGTCCAGGAGCTGTGCTCCGCCTTGGTCGCCATGGGCGCCCGGATTGAGGGCATCGGCACCTCGATGCTCCAGATCAGCGGCGTCGAACGGCTGCACGGCGCCACGATCACCATCGGCACCGACTACCATGAGATCGTGACGTTCCTCGCGCTGGGCGCGATCACGGGTGGCGAGGTGCGGGTGGAGCGGTCCCTGCCGCAGCACTTCGACCTCATCGCGCGCGCCTTCCGCAAGCTCGGCGTCGTGGTTGAGCACGAGGGCGATGTCGCCATCGTGCGTCGCAATCAGAGTCTGGTCATCGAAAAACCGTTCACGAGCAATCTTCTCACCAAGATCGAGGCGGCGCCGTGGCCTTACTTCTCGGTCGACCTGTTGCCGCTGATGATCGCCCTCAGCACGCGGAGCGAGGGCGTGGTTCACTTCTGGAACAAGGTCTACGAAAATGGGTTCTCGTGGACGCCGGAGCTGGCGAAGTTCGGGGCGCATGTGGTGATGAGTGATCCGCACCGGATTCTCGTCTTCGGTCGGAAACCGATGCACGCGGCGGTCGTGGACTCGCCCTATGTGATCCGCGCCGCCATCGCGCTGTACATGGTCGCCGCCAGCGTGCCGGGCCGCAGCGTCGTGAAGAACGCCGATGTGATCAAGCGGGCCCATCCGCGCTTCGTCGAAAACCTCCGCAGCCTCGGCGCCGAGGTGGAGTGGAAGTAACGTTCGCAAGGTCGCCCCCTTTGAAAAAGCCCGCTGCCGACACTTCCCCTGCGATCACCCCGCCCGCCACGGGCCTGGGTTACCTGTCCTCCGCGCTTTCGCAGCCGGCCACGGCGGCCGAGGCGGCGCTCCGGCCGCTTTCGTTCGCCGACTTCACCGGGCAACCGAAGACGGTGGAGCGTCTGCAAGTCATGGTCGGCGCCGCGAAGCGCCGCGGCGAGGCGCTGAATCACATCCTGCTGAGCGGCCCGCCCGGTCTGGGCAAGACCACGCTGGCGTTCATCCTTGGTCAGGAGATGGGACGCAATGTGCGCGTCACCTCCGGTCCGGTCGTGGAGAAGGCCGGCGATCTGGCAGGCCTGCTCACCAACCTGGAGGAGGGCGATCTGCTCTTCATCGACGAGATCCACCGGATCCCCAAGACCGTCGAGGAGTATCTCTATTCCGCGATGGAGGACTTCCGGCTCGACATCATGATCGATCAGGGGCCGAACGCGCGCAGCGTGCGGCTGAACATCCCGCGGTTCACGCTGATCGGCGCGACGACGCGCGCGGGTTTGCTCACGGCGCCGTTGCGCTCGCGGTTCACGCTCCAGACGCGGCTCGATTACTACGATGTGCCGACGCTGATGGGGATCGTGCAGCGGAGTTGCTCGCTGCTGAAGGTGGCGATCGCCGAGGATGGCGCGCGCGAGATCGCCCGGCGCTCCCGGGGCACGCCGCGCATCGCGAACAACCTGATCAACTTCTGCCGCGACTACGCGCAGGAGCGCGCCTCCGGTCGAATCACCCAGCCGGTCGCCGCCGCCGCGCTGGAGTTGCTCGAGATCGACGCCCGCGGGCTCGATGAGATGGACAAGCGCATGTTGCGCGTCATCGCCGAGAACTACGGCGGAGGGCCCGTGGGCCTCGGCACCGTGGCCGTCGCGGTCGGTGAGGAGAACGAGACTTTGGAGGAAGTGCACGAGCCGTTCCTCATCCAGGAGGGATATCTCCAGCGCACGCCGCAGGGCCGCGTGATCACCGCGCGCGGATATCAGGCCATCGGCTTGGCCGGCGGCGCCGCGGGCGGCGCCCAGGGATCGCTGCTCTAGGTCGAGCGTTGACGCGTCACCGGGTTTCCGACCGAGTCGCACCGTGAAAGTCGCGTTCGTCAGCGGAACGAGCATCGTCCACTCCACGCTGTTTGCGTCCTGGGAGGTCGCGAGCGTGCGCACGGCCTACGGGATCGTGACCTACAAGCGCCGGGGCGACTTCATCTTGATCAATCGGCACGGTTACGGGTTCCCGCTTCCGCCCCACGCGATCAATTACCGCGCCAACATCCGTGCCCTCGCCGATCTCGGCTACGAGAATGTTGTCTCGTTCAACTCCGTGGGCTCGCTCCGCGCCGACCTGCCACCCGGATCGCTGGTCTCCTGCTCGGATTACGTGAACATCCAAAGCCCGCCGCAGACGTTCTTCGACGAGGAACTGCGCGGCGGAGCGCCGGGCATCGCCAATCACCTCATCCCTCAAATCGTCGCCGGCCTCGCTCCGGCCTTCCGCGTGCGCACCGGTCTTACGTACGTCCAGATGCGCGGGCCGCGCTTCGAAACGCGCGCGGAGATCGCGATCATCCGGCACTGGGGCGACGTGGTCGGGATGACCGCGGCGCACGAGGCCGATCTCTGCTCCGAGATCGGGCTGCGTTACAACAGCCTCGGCATCGTCGACAACTACGCCAACGGGCTCGAGGGTGCGGCGATCGACTTCGCGGTGTTCAAGGATCTCGTTCGCCAGAATCAGGAAACCGTCAACGGCGTGTTCCAGCGCCTGCTGGAGCTCCTCGCCTGATTGGGTCGACCCGCCGCGCCGACTCAGGCAGCGGGGAGGCGACGGCGCAGCTCGGCTTCGTCGAGGCCGGTGATCACGAAGGACTTCTGGCGCGACTTCTCGCCGGACACGAGGGTGACGTTTCGCCGTGGCAGTCCGAGGTGATCGGCGAGGAACTCGGCCAGCGCCGCATTCGCCCGGCCTTCCAACGCGGGGGCGCGGGCCCTGACCTTCAGGGCGCCGGCGTGCCAGCCAACCACCTCGTCGCGTCCTGCATTCGGCAGGGCCTTGACCTGAAGACGCACCGGCGGGGACATGGCGTGCGGCTCCGATCGCGGGCTAGGCCTCGAGGGCCTCGCTCAGCGCGGCAAGGATGTCTTCGACCGGCTCGCAGCCGACCGAGAGCCGCAACAGGTCCGGACTCAGCCCGTGCGCGGCGAGGGTCGCGCGACCGGCCTCGGAGGTGACCAGATCGTAATGGGCGAGATAGAGGAACGGGCAGATCAGGGAAGTCCGCATCCCGAAACTCGGGCCCTTCGGCAGCGCGAGGCGGTCGTAGAACCGGGCGAGCGGCCCGCGAACGGTGAAGCTGATCATGCTGCCCACCGAGGTCGGGGTGCGGGCGAGGCGCAGGGTGTTTTCGCGTGAGCGGGGCTCAAGGGACCAGTGCAGCGCCTCGATGCGCGGGTGGCCGCGGAGGAAGTCCACGACCGCGGCGGCCGCAGCGTTGCCCTGGGCGACCACCTTCTCGGTATCGCCGATCTGCGCGGCGAGGCGGGCGAGATCCCGCGCATACACTGGCTCCAACTCCGCGGCGACAGCCGTGCGCAACGCGGCGGCGTCGGGGGTTGCGGGGTTGATCGCGACGGCGCCGGCCAGGACATCGCCGGCGCTGGCCGTGTACTTGGTCAGAGAATTCACCACGAGGTCGGCGTGAGGCAGGACGTCGAGGTTGACCGGTGAAGCGATGCTGGGATCGACGATGAGGAGCGCGCCGTGCTGGCGACAGAGTTGGTGCACGGCGGCCAAATCGGGTGTCTGGATCAGCGGATTGGTCGGCACCTCGGTGACGATCCCGGCGATCTCGTGGCCGCGGCTGGCGAAGAGCGCGCGCAGCGCGTCCAGGTTGAAGACGTCTCCGAGGAAGACGGGCGCCGTGCCCGGGTGGAACTTCTGGAGCAGGGCGATCGTGTCGAGGTAGAGCCAGCCCAGTTGGATCCAGACCCGGCGGCCGCGGCGGGCCTGGAGATCGGAGGCGGCGCGGAAGGCGGCCCAGACGGCGTTCATGCCGCAGTTCGCGATGAAGAGATTCTGGTCGGTCGCCGGGGCGAAGGCGCGGCGGAGGTAGCGACGGACCTCCTCCTCGGCGTCGCCGACGAAGAGCGCTTCCGGCGCGGCGGCGGGGAGCTTGCCGTGGCGGACAAGGAAGTCCTCGGCGTCGCGGCCGGAGGCAAGACGCCCGCAGTGCTGCAGCCAGAGCTTGGCGCGGCCGTGCGTGTCGGCATCGGCCGGAAAGGCGACCCCGTGCAAGCCATCGTGAACCAGCACTTGGGCGCGGGCTGGGGCGAGCGCGTCGCGCAGCGCGGCGGCGGCGCGGGCGCTGGCGGTGGGCCAGAACTGGTGTTCGGGCAGCCCGGCTCCCTCGAGCATGAGGCGGCCGGCGTCCCGCAGGAACGGATGCTGGACGAACCGCGGGTAACCCGAGGTCAGGTGTTGAGTGATCGCGGGATCCTTTTCCTCGTAGCCGATGACGTCGCGCATGGTCGGCAGGCTGCACGAGACGCTGTGGACGCCTGATGGAATCGGCTGGCCGAGAGGGATCGGAGTGAACGGCATGGCGGGCCGGGGACTCTCGCGGGTGCCGGTCGGGCTGGCAACACCGGGTTCGGAGCGGCGACGCTGGCCCGCCCGCCACGCGTGAGCGCGCGATTGACCCCGGCCCGCCGGGCGTATGTCTTCTCGGTGCGATGACGCCCTCCTTGGAGAATCACCTCGGCCAGCCCAGCTGGCGACTGCGGAACCGTCAGGTCGACCTGCGTCTCACGCGCACGGCGGGGATGCTTGGCCCTCTCACCTTCCGGCTTCCGGATGGTCGCAAGGTATCCCCGTTCGCGGTGGCGCCGTGGGCGACCGAGACCGTGCCGCCGGGGACGCCGAACATCCTGACGGCCCTGCGGGGCGATTTCTTCTGCGCCCCCTTCGGCGGCAACGGCACCGCCGTCGGAGGCGAGTCGCATCCGCCGCACGGGGAGTCAGCGAATGCCGACTGGACGCTCGGCGGCCTGATCGCCGCGGGAGATGCGCAGACCCTGCACACCCACCTCGCGACCCGGATCCGGCGCGGTCGGATCGACAAACGCCTGACCGTGCGGGACGGGCAGGCCGCCGTGTACTGCGAGCACCTTCTCACCGGCATGAGTGGTCGGATGGCGATTGGCACCCATCCCTGCTTCCGCTTCCCGGACGGTGAAGGCTCGGCGCGTGTCTCCGTGGGCGGGTGGCGCTGGGGACAAGTCCTGCCCGTGCCGCTGGAACTGCCCGCGGGCCGCGGCTACTCGGCGCTCCGCCCCGGGGCGCGCTTCCGGCGGCTGGACCGGGTCCCGCTGGCGGCCGGCGGCTTCGCCGACCTGACCCGCTATCCCGCGCGGCGCGGTTTCGAGGATCTGGTCATGCTGATGGGGTCCGGCAAGGGCGCCTTCGGATGGAGCGCGGTGACGTATCCGGAGGAGCGCTATTGCGTGCTGCAGATCAAGGATCCGCAGGTTCTGACGCACACCGTGCTCTGGCATTCAAATGGCGGGCGGCATTATCCGCCGTGGAACGGGCGCCATGTCGACGTCCTCGGTGTCGAGGAAGTCACTTCGTATTTCCACTTCGGCCAGGCGGAGTCGGTGCGGCCCAACCCGTTGAATCGCGCGGGCTTGCCGACCACGGTGAAGCTCGATCGGAGGCGGCCGCTGCGGATTGCGCATCTCTTTGCGGCGGTGGCTCTCCCGCGGGGTTTCGACTGCGTGGCGGATGTCCGGGCGGTGCGCGGAGGCGTCGAGGCGCTAGCCACGAACGGGCGCTCGGCGCGGGCACCGCTCGACTTGGATTTCGTCCGGTCCGCGTGACGGACCATACTATGTTTTTGACGGCGGGGAAAAGTTGTGGTACCGATTGTTTCATGTCGGAGAAAACTTTTCGTGGCGGGGCAGTGTGGCTCGCGTTTCTTCTCGTGCTGAGCGCGGTGACCAGCGGCGTGGCGTCGACGGCGACCGGTGCGCCGAAAGGGCCGCTGGAAGAGGAAAACGGTTTCCTCAAGCTCGGCTTCGATCGCCTCGCCAGTTACACGTTCAAGGTTCCGGCCTTCGACCCGGCGGCGAACCCAGGGCTCGAACCGCCGACCGGGGAGGAGCAAATCCCGTCGTGGCTCAAGGACCTGAGTGGTCGCAAAGTCCGCCTGACGGGCTTCATGCTCCCGCTCAAGATGGAGAAGGGCAAGGTTACCGAGTTTCTCCTGCTCAGCGACCCGATGATGTGCTGCTTCGGGGTCGTGCCCGACATGAACCAGTGGGTCGTCGTGCGCTTCGCGAATGGCGTGCGTCCCATTCAGGATGTCCCGCTCGACTTCTACGGTCAGCTCAAGGTCGGAGCGATGTTCGAAAACGGCTACATGACCGGCATCTACGCGCTGGAAGGCGAGAAGATGGGCGACGTCAAAGGCTGAGCAGCCCGTCTCCCGCGTCCCCGGACGCGCCGGTTTACGGGGCGCCTCCGCGAGAAGGATCGATACCGGCGGTGCAGAGGACCGCGGGTCGAAGGCTCGACGCGGTCCGGATCAGCGGGAGATGTCGTGCTGGGTCAGCACCTTGAAGCCGCGCAGGGACAAGGCTTGGGCGGCGACGTCGGTGTCCTCGACGTTGAGGGCGATCACCGTGTGGTCGGCGGGCTGGCGCATGAAACTGTAGACGTAGTGGACATTGATTTCCGCCTCGAGCAGGGCGGCGAGCACGCTGCGGAGGTCGCCCTCCGCCATGAGTTCCACGGCGAGCAGGTCGCTCTCGCGGTACGGGAAATCGTTGTTGATCATCAACTCGCGGGCCCGATCGGGGTCGTCGACGATGATCCGCACGATGGCGCTGTCCGTGGTGTCGAGGACGGTGAGGGCGATGACGTGGACGTGGTTCTCCGCGAAGAGCGTGGTGAGATCGTAGAGACGGCCCACCCGGTTTTCGGCGAAGACCGAGAACTGTTTGACGGGATCGGTGGCGTGGGCGGTGGATCGCGGCATGGGAGGACCCTAGAGAGCTAGGAGTCGCGCTGGCCCGGGTCAATGACGGCGGCGTGGCTAACGCCGCACGTAGCCTGGACCGGTGGGAAGATCGCGGCGCCAGGCCGCGGGCGTACGCTTCATCTCGGCGTGGAAGGACCGGCAGAAGTCGCTGGCGCACGAGTAGCCGCAGGCGCTGGCGACGTCCTCGAGCTTCAGGTTGCTCTCGGCCAGCAGTTGCATCGCGGCCTCCAAGCGCAGCCGGGAGAAGATCTTGAGAGGTGTCTGCCGCCGGGTCTCCTGGAACATGCGGCGCAGCGTGCTGGGGGAAACGTGCACCTCCCGGGCGACGTCCTGGACCGACGGACGGTCGGCGAGACGAGTCGTGTACCACGTACAGGCGGCATCGACCACTTTCTCGGCCGGGCTGGGCGGCAGAGGCTGCTTCATCTGGGGCAGCTTGCGCAGCACGAGGAGCGACAACTCCAGCAGCGCGCTCTGGTAGGTGAGGGTGCTGAGCGTCGTTGGCTCTTCCCGCTCGCGATAGATGCGCTTGGCGAGGTCCACCAGCATCCTCCGCTCCGACGGCCTGAGGGGAAGCTCAAGGGTGCGGTGATTCCTTGCGGCGGCCTCCAGCAACGCGGGCACGACGCCGAAGTGGAACGTCGTGATGTAGGCCCTTCGCCGCCCATTGCCCGTCCAACCGTGGGCGCTGCCCGCCGGAAACACCCAGAGGGTGTTGGCGCGGAGCGAGACCGGGGCATCGTCGCCGAAGACCGGGGCGCACGAGCCGCTGACGACGGCGAAGAACTCCCAGTTGGAGCGCGGCGGTGACTGCACGGGCCGGATCCCGAACCGCCGGTATCCCAGGCTGATGTAGCGCAGCATCCCCGGAGCCTGGCCTCCCGCGACGGACGGGTGGGCGGAACGCATGGGCGGGGAGCGGGAGCGGGCGACCCGGAGACGTCCGGCGGTCCCTCGCGGCCCGGCCGCCGCGTGATCGCGGCGGCCGGGCGGTGGGCCGATCCGAACCCGATCAGAGATCGAACGTCGCGCTCAGGATGATGCGGCGCGGGTCGATGATGCGCCACGCGTAGATGGAACCATCCGGATTGGCGCCGACGGCCTGGAGCCGTCCGTCTTCGAAGAGGTTGCGGATGTTCAGTTGGACGCTGCCGCGCAGCTTGTTCTCGAACAGGCGGAAGCGGTAACTGGCGGACACATCGTAGTACGCGCGGGCGGGATCCCAGATGGGGCGCTTCGGGTCGAGTTCAAGAATGACCCCATTGAACGTGCCGGGCAGCGTGGACGGCGGGGCGCCGTAGAAGCCGATCGAGCCCTGATCCTCCCAGCGCACCGCACCGCCGATACCGAAGCCCTTCAGGCGTCCCTCGGTGAAGCTGTAGTTCGAGATCACGCTCCAGCGGTACTCGCGGACCTGCGTGCGGGGCTTGCCGACGTTGGCCACGCCGAACAGGTAGGGGGACAGCAGGCTGTTGTAGTACGCCGTCTCCGGGGCGTCGCCGCCGGCGGCGGGACGCGTCGTCCACCAGAGGTTACCGGCATCATCCTTCGCCGTGGTCCACACCGGCAGCCGGGACTGCCAGTAGTCGAATTGCTCGGAGCCGATGGCGGCGTCGATCGCCTCCTGCTGGGCCCCCGTGAACTTGATGCGCCAGTTGGGGGTCGGGTTGTAGGTGACTTCCAACTCGTAGCCGCGGGAGATGACATCCGAGAGACCGTTGGTCTGCGGCTGGCCATTGCCAGCGGCGAGGAAGACGGACATCCAATCATCGGTCACTCCCATGATCTTGGCGACCGCTGAGGCGGACTGCTGGGCGGTGGGCGTGATGCCCTGGGCGGCGAAGCGCCGGTTGGAGAGCGCCAGCGCCCACGGGTAGAAACCGTTGTTGTCGCGCAGACCATTGTTCTCCGGGCGACCCTCAAGACGGAACGTGCGGTTGCCGAGCGTGCCGATTTCGCCGGCGCGCGAGCCGTCCTCGCGCGTCTCGTACTTGTTGAGCTTGACGAAGATCTTGTTGTTAAGGGCGGCGAAGCTGATGCCGTAGTCCTCGCCTTCGCCCTTTGCGTTGGGCAGCACGCCCTTCAGGTCCATGGAATAGCGGACGACCTGCGGGAAGAAGCTGTCGGAACGATTATAGTGCAGGTTGAGCCAGCGGACGGGCTTGGCGACGGCGCCGTAGGTCGTGGTGTCGCCGCGCTGCGAGGCCCGGGTGGCGGCACCGAGCGGTCCGGTGGCATCCTCGGTCCAGGCACCCCAAGTGGCGTAGTTGGTGTACTCGACGAGTCCGGTCGCCGGGTTGACCGCCGCAGCGGCGGAGGTGCGCTCGCGGCGGCGGTCCCGGCGCCAGCCGGCGGTCGCGATCAGGCGGTCGCCGAGCAGGTAGCTCTGGCCGGTCAGACTCAGCGTGCGCAACTCGCTCCGGTTGCGGCTGGTGCCGACGCGACCGAGTTCCGCGAGGGTCGTCTGCTCGGTGACCCACGTGCGGGTCAGGTTGTTGTACCAGTTCAGCGGGTACGTGCCGCTGATGTTGCGGATCGGGGAGGGACCGTAGTCGATGTTCTGGCCCTGGGAGTCACCGACGTAGAACCGCTGGGCGGCTTGGTTGCCGCCGACGCGGTTGGCGGCGTTGACCCAGGGATGGCTGCTCGAGACCCACTGGCCCGTGGTGTAGGCTTCCGTGTCGGTCAGGGTGCGGGAGAAATGGGCGTTGAACCGCTGATTGCCGATCCACGACAGCCAGCGCGGGAGGTCCTTCGGCGTGTACTGGTACGCGAGGTCGCCGTTGGCGATGTCGTTGGTCTCCGGATTGACATTGGCGAAGGGGGCGGGGGACTCGATGAACGGCCGCAGGAAGTTCGGGTTGGCGCGCCCATCGAGGAGCTTTGAGTTGATGTCGATGTACAGGACGGTGTCCGTGTTATCGATGATGTTGTAGCTCGTGCGGGAGAACTCCTGACGGAACCATCCGGCGCGGGTGGCGAGGAGGTGGGAGGAGGAGTTGATGAGAATCTGTTGTCCCTCCACGCGCCAGGTGTCGGCGGTGTCCTCACCCCAATTCGCGGCGACCGCGTTGATCGAGGACCAGTCGTAGATCGCCCGGTCGGTCACCGACGGAGCGAAGAAGAGGGGAAACGGATTGGCCTTGCGGCGCATGATGTCCGTGCCGGTCGACAGGTAGCGGATGTTGCTGTTGTTGGTGAAGGGTGAAGGCGTGCCGGTCGTGATGTTGTTGGCCGTGCGGTTTTGGGTGAAGTACTGGACCCCTCCGTTCTCGATCCATGCGGTGAGACGCCCGTAGCCGGTGCTGCCGGACATCAGGCCGGGGGGCAGGAGGACGTTCTCGTTCGTGACGGCGAACGGTCCCACCGTGCGGCCGTTGGCGTAGCTCACGATCTGCGTCGTGGGGTCCCAGGTCGGGCTGCCCGTCGCGCGCCACTCGGAGACCGCGTCGCGCGGCGTCAGCGAATTCGGGCGACGGTAGCTGTTGTCGTAGCGCTCGAACGCGGCCGTCAGCGTGGTGTTGCGGAACGGCATGTACTTGACCGCGCCGTAGTAGCGGCGGATGTCCTCCGACGACGGCTTGCGCTCGAAGCCCTTGGACTCATCGACGGCGGCGAAGCGGACGGCGAGTCGGTTGGCGAGGATCTGGCGGTTGACGTCGAGGCTGACCCGGTGCCCGCTGGCGTCGTCGAAGCGGAAGCTGGTCGACGCGGCGTTGCGGGTCACGTTCGCCTGACTTGGCACGAGGTTGACGGTGCCGGCGGCGGCACCGAGGCCGAAGAGGTTGGAGTTGGGACCGCGCGAGATCTCGACGGAGTCGAGATTGTACGTGTCCATCGGGATGCGGCTGTTGCTTGAGAAGTTGCCGATCGCGACGTTCACGCCGGAGCCGCTGATGGGGCTGCCGATGCCGCGGATGCGGTTGGCGCGGGCGGGGTCGTTCGCGACGCCGTCGATGATGCCGCCGTTGCGGTTCGGCGTGAACTGCGTGTAGTTCCCCGTGCCCTCGGTGCTGGCCTCGTAGAGGAAGACGTCATTCAGATCGAGCACCGCGGTGTCGATCATCTGCTGCTTCGTCACGACGGTGATCGAGGCTCCGAGATCCTCGAGCTTCGTGTTGAGGCGGGTGCCGGAGAGCGTGTTCGACGCCTGGTAGCCGCGGTCGTCGGTCGTGACCGTGAACGGGGACAGGCTGACGACCTCGCCCTCCGCCGAGTTCCCGGCGGCGGACTGGACCGGGACGGCGCTGCGGCGGGCCTCGTCGGCGCGTTGCTGCGCCAGTTCGTCGGCGTCGAGGCGACCGTTGCGGTTGGTGTCGTAGCGGGCGAGGTCCGGCGGCGGGGCGGCCGGGGCGGTCTGGGCCCTGACCACGGAAGCGGGCGCGAGGACTAAGGCGAGCAGGGAGGTGACGAGTGAGCCGATGTGACGACGGCGAGCCAGTGACGGGTGCATGGTTCTTCGAGGTTTCTGGGAGTGCCGACGTAAAGGGGTGCCGGCACGGTTAGACTCGTGCAACGCTATCACTCCCGCAAGCGGTTGGGTAGCGTGACGACGTTCAAAAAGTATACAAAAAAGAGCACGCATCTGTCTCGCTCCCCCTGCACAAGGCCCGGGATCAAGCGAAACGGGGTTTGGAGGGCGGGCCCCGCCGCGCGGGCCGACGGGGTTTCCGGTTTACTCCCGGTGGCGGAGGGATAGACTGTCCGCATGCGTTCCCGCGACGTTTCCAAGCCGCTGAGCACCAATCCGCACCTCCGCAAGTGGGTGCAGAAGATGGCCGAGCTGACCCAGCCGGCGGCGATTCACTGGGTGGATGGGTCGCAGGGAGAGTATGATGCCCTTTGCGCGCAGATGGTCGAGTCCGGCACGTTCATCAAGTTGAACGAGCAACTCTGGCCGGGCTGCTACTACGCGCGTTCCGACGCCGGCGACGTGGCCCGCGTCGAGGACCGCACGTACGTCTGCTCGCTTTCGCGGGACAGCGCCGGACCGACCAACCACTGGGTCGATCCCTTCGAGATGCGGCGCAAGCTGAAGACGCTCTTCTCCGGTGCCATGGCGGGCCGCACGATGTACGTCCTGCCGTTCAGCATGGGTCCGGTCGGGTCGCCCATGGCGCAGATCGGGGTGCAACTCACCGACTCGCCCTACGTCGTCGTGAGCATGCGGATCATGGCCCGGATCGGCCTGCCGGTGTTCCGCGAGATCGACCGCGAAGCCAAGCGCGTCGTGCCGTGCCTCCATTCGGTCGGCGCCCCGCTGCGCCCGGGGCAGAAGGACGTGCCTTGGCCGTGCAAGCCGGAGAAATACATCGTGCACTTCCCGGAGAGCCGCGAGATCTGGTCGTACGGCTCGGGCTACGGCGGCAACGCGCTGCTCGGCAAGAAGTGCTTTGCCCTCCGCATCGCCTCGAACATGGCTCGCGACGAGGGCTGGATGGCCGAGCACATGCTGATCCTCGGAGTCGAGAACCCGCAGGGCGAGAAGACCTACGTGGCCGCCGCCTTCCCGAGCGCCTGCGGCAAGACCAACTTCGCCATGCTCGTCCCGCCCGCAGCGTTCCAGGGGTGGAAGGTCTGGACCGTCGGCGATGACATCGCGTGGCTGCGACCCGACGCCAACGGCCGCCTGCGGGCAATCAATCCGGAATCAGGCTTCTTCGGCGTGGTCCCGGGCACGTCCGTGAAGACCAATCCCAACGCGATGGCCGCGCTGGCCAAGAACACGATCTTCACCAACGTCGCCCTCACCCCGGAGGGCGGGGTCTGGTGGGAAGGCATGACGGAGACGCCGCCGTCGGAGTGCTTGGACTGGCAGGGCCGACCGTGGACGCCGGCCCTCGCGCGCGAGACCGGCGCCAAGGCCGCCCACCCAAACGCGCGCTTCACCGCCCCGGCGTCCCAGTGCCCGACGATCGATCCGGACTGGGAGAAGCCCGAGGGCGTGCCGATCAGCGCCATCGTCTTCGGGGGGCGCCGGGCGACTACCATGCCGCTCGTGTACCAAGCCTTCAACTGGAGCGCTGGGGTCTACATGGGTGCAACCATGGGGTCCGAGATGACCGCCGCCGCCGCCGGAGCCCTGGGCAAGGTGCGCCGGGACCCGTTTGCGATGCTGCCGTTCTGCGGTTACCACATGGGGGACTACTTCCGGCACTGGATCAAGATGCAGCGCAGCCTGAGCGAGACGCCGCGCATCTTCCATGTGAACTGGTTCCGCAAGGACGCCGAGGGGCGTTTCCTCTGGCCCGGGTTCAGCGACAACATGCGCGTCCTCAAATGGATCGTCGACCGCGCCCGCGGGCGCGCGCTCGGTCGCGAGACGCCGATCGGCTGGCAGCCGCGCTACGAGGATCTGGAGTGGAAGGGACTCGAGTTTTCCCGCGAGACCTTCGACGCCCTGCAGTCCTTCGACCGCTCCGCCTGGCGCAGCGAGATCATCGGCCATGAGGAACTGTTCATCGATCTGCACAGCCACTTGCCCAAGGAACTCATCTACGAGCGCGAACTCCTGATCTGCCGGATGTAGCGCGGGAGATGCCCCGGCCTCAGCCGGGGTCGCGGTCAACCTCGCCGGCGCGCTTGCGGCGGCGCACTGTTCCGGAGATCTTTGCTGCATGAGCGTGATCGGGTGTATGCGTCGCTGTCTGTGGCTGATTGTCGCGTTTCTTCCGCTGGGACTTCGCGCTGAAATGCCGGCGCCTTTGCAGGCAGCCGTCGACAAGCTGATCGCTGACACGGATCACTGGGCTTACACGCAGGAGGTGCGGGAGTACTCCCGGCGGGGTGATCCCGAGGGCGGTCCCACGCTTGAGCGTTATGACCCCTCCAAGCCGGACGATGAACAGTGGTCGCTGCGGCTCTACCGGGGTCGCATTCCTTCGGAGGAGGACATTCGCACGTGGAAGCGGCGCAAGGAACGGGAGGCGCGGCGGCGGGAGCGGCCGTTGGGTGAGGTGATGGATTTCGAGCGGGCCACGCTCGTCGAGGAGCAACCGGAGGTCTACCTGTACCGAGTGCCGATCAAGCCCGGGGTGAGTCGGCGCCTGCCGTCCGACAAGTTCGAGGTGGTCGTGCGGGTCGGCAAGGCCCGCTCCGAAATCGAGCGCGTCACCGTTCGCGCCACCGAGGGCTTCCGGCTCTCCGGCGTGGCCGGGCTCGCGGCGCGGGTCGACCGCGTGGAGATCGACGCCGTCTTCGCGGTCGTGGACCCAGCCTACGCCGCGCAGCCGTCGCGGATCATCGCCGAGGGCGCCGGCAAGGTGGCGTGGGTCTTCCGGGTCGGCGGCCGCGCCGAAATCGCCTGGTCCGAGATTACCCGGGTGAAACCGTACAAGGATCGGTTCGGCGTCGAGATCGGCGACGTCAAGGCGCTCGATTTCTAGGCCATTCCGGAGCGCCCGTGTCCCTGGGTTCGAATCCCAGAAAAGATTAAGCCCGCCTACCCAAGGCGGGCTTAACTCTCTACCTCAAGACCAACAAACCAATTGAACCACGCAGAGGTAGACGGAGGGATGCGGACAAACGTTCAAAAAGAAAAAACAGTCCGTTCGCCCGGCCTCCCGCCGGCGGGGCGACTCAGCCGGTCGCCGCCGGCGGTCGCCGGGCGAAGCTGAGCGACAGGGTCACCGAGGCGGCAAGGATGAAGCCGATGATCCCGAGCGACCAGGTCACCGGGAACTTCCCTCCAAACGCCTCATTCAGCCACACCATCTTCAGTCCGACGAAGATCAGGATCAGGCCCAGCCCGTACTTCAGCGCCCAGAAGCGGTGCATCACCCCGGCGAGCAGGAAGAAGAGTGCGCGCAGACCGAGGATGGCGAAGACGTTCGAGGTGAACACGATCAGCGGCTCCTTGGTGATCGCAAAGATCGCCGGAACCGAGTCGACCGCGAACACGATATCGCTCAGTTCGATGAAGACCAACGTGACCAGCAGCGGGGTGGCATACAGCACGCCCTCCTTGCGCAGGAAGAAGCGATCGCCGTGAAGCTGGGGCGTCACCGGGATCAGGCGGCGGAGCAGGCGGATCACCGGGTTGCGTTCGGGTTCGATCGGCTTCTCCGGGGCGAAGAGGATCTTCAGTCCGGTCAGGATCAGGAAGCCGCCAAAGAGCCAGATCACCCAGTGCAACTGCATCAGCGCGGCGCCGATTGAGATGAAGATAATGCGGAAAATCAGTGCGCCGAGGATACCGTAGAAGAGAACCCGGTGCTGGTACTTCGCCGGGATCGCGAAGTACGAGAAAACGACCACGAAGACGAAGATGTTGTCGACGGAGAGCGACTTCTCGACGACGAAGCCAGTCAGGAACTCCAGAGCCGTCTGGTCGGCGAGGGCCGCCGCTTGCGCCGCCGTCATACCCTCGGCAATGAGGCGTGGATCCTGCGGCAGTTTCCACGCCGCGTATTTCCAGAGTCCGAAGCAGAACAGCATGGCGAGGCTGATCCATACCACGCTCCACGTCAGGGCCTCCTTGAATCCGACGTCATGGGCTTCGCGGTGGAAGACTCCGAGGTCCAAGGCGAGAAACCCCAAAACCCCGAGGGTAAACAATCCGTAGAACCACCAGTAGTCGGTGAACGGGAAGAGTGAGTAGTCAGGCATGTGGTGTGTGGGAACAGCGCGGCTTGAAGCCGAACGCCTACAAGGTCCGGAACGCTCCCTCCGCGCAAATCCGCAGACGTGGAAAAGTCGCCCGAAATTCCTCGGTCGCCGCGAGCTGCCTTGCTCTCGACATCGCTATGCAATAATGACTGCGGCGAAGGGATCTGCGGCGGAGGCGGAAACGGGATGCCGTGGAGCATGACAGCCGAGGCAGAGGTGTCCACCGCGCCAGGGCGCCAACCGTTGAACCAGCGGAGGCCGGGATGATTTCTCGGACTGTCCGGTATTGTGGGGGTGGAGGGAGCTTTGGACCAACCTAGCGTCTGCAGGGCGTGCGGTGCGCCCCGGTTCGGTGCTGTTGCGCCGCTCTCTCCACCTATCCGCGTTCCCTTCTCATGGCCTTCGGCAGTCTGCACGGGTTGGACCTCTTCGTGGTGGTCCTCCGCGTCTCCCCCTGGGGCGCGAGGCGCTCGGGAGATGGCGTGGGCGGTTGTTTGCTTCTGCGTTCCCGGTTGACGTCATGAAGGGTCCGTCGCGCCTCCGCGCCGTCCTGGTCGGCATTTCCGGCTACGGCCGCATTCATCTGGGTTTGGCTCGGGCGGCCCAGCCACTGGGCCTTGACCTCGTGGCCGCCGTGGTCATCAATCGCGACGAGGAGCCCGCGGAGGTGGCCCGGTTGGAGCGGGAGGGGTGTCGCATCTACTCCGACTATGAGTCGATGCTGCGAGCCGAGCGGGGTCGCGCCGAGTTGTGTCTCATCCCGACAGGCATCGCCTGGCACGAACGGATGACCGTCGCGGCCCTCGAGTCCGCCGCCGGCGACCCCCGCCTCGCCGCCGGAGGTCGGACCGGTGGCTCCGGGGCCGGGGCAGCGAGGGCGGGGCGGAGCAATTCCCAGCGTGCAGTCGCGGAGGAGCACCACGCGGTAATTGCGGTACAGCGCGTCCGTCAGCGTCGTGTGCACGCAGGCGTTCGTGGCGAAGCCGACGACGACGAGGGTCTCGATCCGCAGGTTGCGGAGGAGGGTGTCGAGGTGGGTGCCGTGAAAGCCGCTGTAGAAGAGCTTCGGACAGACGTGGTCCCTAGGCTGGGGCGCAACGCAGGCGCTGAACTAAAACTCCTCCGGTGACTCGTGTCGCCAGCGTTCGTCGTCGGTCAGGCCATGGGTGCGGCGCAGCACCGCGCCAAATTCACTGCGATCGCCGCGCACGCCGGGGTTGCTGTTGTTGGCGTAGATCACCGGCAGGCCGATGCGGCGGGCGGCCTGCAGGCTGGGAGCAATCCGTTCGCGCAGGAGGGTGCGTTGGAGTTCGAAGGATCCCGGGAACCAGAGTGGTTCGCGTTCCGGCCGCGGCTCACCCTCGGAGTAGCCGAGTCCATAGACGTCGATCGGCAGGAACGCGGTGCGTTCAACCGGGAGAGTCAGCGTCTCCTCGCGGTGACCGCGCTGGTGCCCCACCGGCAGCAAGTCGTAGAAGCGGGCCGGGAGAACGAGGTCGGGCATGGCGGGCGAATTCAGGGAACACGCGGGGTGGGCGGTGGAGGATCGGGCGTCCTAGCTGTGATGTTTCAGGAGGTTGTCCGCTCGTGACGGGACCAAGAAAGTTGGGTTCGACCAAGAACCAATCTTAAAACCCACCGCACGCAGACATGCGCAAGGCCGCCCGGCTCCGCTTCCGCGCGCGCGGTTCACCACCCGATGCCGTGGTCCTCCCCGTGGTTGCTGGACCCGCCCCAGAGGGTGCCGTGCCGCGTGTCGAACCAGATCGCGTTGATCGGACCGGAGGTACGGTCGTCGAAGCGCAGGCGATAGCCCATCCCGGCAAGCTCCTTCCGCACGTAGGGCGGCGTGGAATCGTGCAGCACGATGCTGCCCGGGCGCGGCCGGCGGTCCTCGCCCCCCAGCGACAGCCAGAGCTGGTCGGTGTTCACGTTCGGGGCTTCCGTGGCCTCCTGCACCGTCATGCCGAACTCCACCACGTTCAGGAAGAACTGCAGGAGGTTCTGGTCCTGCACGTCTCCGCCCTGGACCGCGAATGACAAGAAGGGCTTCCCGTCGCGGAGCGCGAGCGTCGGCGTCAGGGTGACGCGGGGACGCTTGCCGGGCTCCACGACGTTGAAGGGGTTCTCGGCCTGATCGGTAACGAAGCTCTGCATGCGCTGGCTCATGCCGATTCCCGTCCGGCCCGCGATGCAGGCAGGGTTCCAGCCGCCGCTCGGCGTGACCGAGACCACCCAGCCTTCGCGGTCCGCCGCCTCGATGGAGGTGGTCCCGAGTTGGAGATCGCGCAGGAATTCCGCGTGAGACGCGACGCGGCGGGGCGGCGCTGCGGGCTTCGCCCGCGTTGGGAGTAGGTCAAGGTACGGGTTGATCCGACCTTCGAAGGGATACGGATCGCCGGGCGCGACGTGGGGTTGGTTGCGCGCGGGGTCGATCGCCTTGGCGCGTTCCCGGGCGTACGCCTTGGAGAGCAGGCCCCGGATCGGCTCCTCCGGCGGGAAGTAGGGGTCGCCGTAGTAGAAGTCGCGGTCCGCGAAGGTCAGGTGCATCACCTGCAGGAGGGTGTGCAGGTACCGCGCCGAGTTGTAGCCCATCGCCCTCAGGTCGAAGGTCTCGAGGATGTTCAGGGCCTGGAGCATCATCGGCCCCTGGGTCCACTGCTGCAGCTTGTACACGTCGATGCCCCGGTAGTTGACCGACAGCGGTTCCTCCTGGAGCACGCGCCAGTTCGCCAGATCCTGCTCGGTGATCAATCCGCCCTGCTCGCGGCAGCCGCGGACAAACTCCGCCGCGATGTCACCGCGATAGAAGCGGTCGTAGGCGGCCATGATGGCCTCCTTGCGGCTCCGGCCCTGCTGTAGGGCGGCTTTCTCGGCCTCCACCAGTTTCTGCAGGGTCGCGAGGAGGTCGGGCTGGCGGAAGATTTCCCCGGCGCGCGGAGCCTCGCGCGCCTCCCCGAGGTGCGGCAGGAACAGTGCCTTGGAGTAGGGCCACCCCTTCAAACGATCCTTGTCCTTCTCGAAGCTGTTCGCGGCCTGCGCCTCGATCGGGTAGCCTTCGGCCATCTGCATCGCCGGGGCGAGCACGTCCGCGAGCGAGAGCGTGCCGTACTCCGCCAGCATCACCATCAGCCCGCCCGGCGTCCCGGGCGTCACCGCCGCCAGCGGGCCGTACTGCGGGGGATAGTTCATTCCCTGCCGCCGAAAGAATTCCGCCGTCGCCCCGGTCGGGGCCACGCCAAGTGCGTTGATCGCAATCACCTTCCCGGTCTTGGGATGGTAGATCAGGGCCTGGGTCTCGCCGCCCCAGCTCAGGACGTCGAACATGGTGCAGGTGGCCGCGAGCATCGCGCAGGCCGCGTCGACCGCGTTGCCGCCTTTCTGGAAGGTCATCGCGCCCGCCGTCGCCGCGA
Source organism: Verrucomicrobiota bacterium (assembly GCA_016871755.1). Lineage (GTDB taxonomy): Bacteria > Verrucomicrobiota > Verrucomicrobiia > Opitutales > Opitutaceae > UBA6669. The sequence continues at coordinate 55,256 of VHCJ01000016.1, forward strand.
GGGGCTTGCCCGTGATCGCCATCCAGTGCCGGCCGTGCAGGGGCGGCTTCTGCGAGTGGACGGGCAGGTCGTTGAAGGACTGCGCGACGAGCACGGGGCAGAGGGCGATCGCGGCGGTGACGAGGAGGGGGAATTTCATGGTGGGAGGTTCGCCGCGGGTCCCGCCGGGGAAGGGGCGGGGAGAGGCGGCGGCTGGGCGGCGAAAGAGGGCGCGAGTGCGTTGCGCGTGTGCTGGGGCGGCGTGGGCGCGGCGCTGGAAAAGGGATTGGGGTCGCGTGGGGAGCACGCTGGGGCACCGCCGGGGTTGGCCTAGGGGAACTACGCGTCGGCGCGAAGGAGGGGATCGGGTGAGTGACGACGCGCCCGGCGCAGGCCGTCAGGAACAGGACCGTCGAGACAAGTCCCAGCAGCCAACCGCGGCGCGGGAGAGCAAAGGTGCGCCACACGGGCGAAGTCGACTGACGGGTCATCATCGGAGGGGCGGGGGACGTAGATGGGATGCGCCGTGGAGTGCCGGGCGGCAAGCTCTTCCACCGATCGCGTTTGACACCGCCGGGTGGGGGAGGGTGAGCATGGTCTTCGCATGCCCGCCGCCCCGCTCCGCCGTCGTTGCCTCCGCGTCCGGGCGTGGTTTCGGCCGACCTTCGGTCCCGGCCTGGCCCGGCCCTCTCCGCGGATCTTCGCCGCCTGCGCCGCCGCGGCGTTGGCCGCGCTGTCGACGGCGGCGGCCGGCGGTTCTCCGGCGTCCGCGGAGGAGATCCGGCGGGAGCGGTTCGTCGCTTCGCCCAAGCCCGGGGTCGCGGTGCTGGCGAGCGCCTACTACACGCGACCGACGGGACTCGACTTGATCTCGATGCACCAATGGATGTCGCGCTCCGACACCACCGACGTGGCCTTCATCCGGATCTCCCCCGACCATGGCGCGACGTGGTCAGCGCCGGAGGAGGTGCGCACCGAGGAGCGGCGGCCCGATGGCACGCTCCGGCGGATGCTGCGCGGCGGGTGCGTGGATGCCTACACCGGTGTCTTTCTGCGCTTCCGGATCGAGGGAGTCCTGCCCACCGATGATCCGTTGGAGGGGCTCCGGCGGTGGACGGTGCATTACAGTGGATCAAGGGACGGCGGGCGGACGTGGTTCGTCGATGAACAGATCATTCACCGCGGTCCGGGCTACACCGCAGTGCGGCCCCTCCCGGGCGTCGAAATCGGCAAGACGTGCTACATGATCGGCGACACCGCCTCGGTGCCGCTTTTTCTCGCCGATGGCACGCTGCTGCTGCCGATCATTCTCACGCCGGCCGGGCCGGACGGAAACTACGTGAATCCGGGCGGCGGATACACCTACACGGATGCCGCCGTGCTCCTCGGGCGCTGGACGGCGGACCGCTCCCGGCTCGAGTGGGAAATCTCGGAGCGCGTGCGTGGCGACCCCGCGCGGTCCACCCGGGGCATGGACGAACCCACGTTGGCGGCGCTGGCGGATGGGCGGCTGCTGATGGTGCTGCGGGGGTCGAATGACCGGAAGCCCGACCTCCCGGGCCATCGCTGGGCGGCGTACTCCAGCGACCACGGACGCTCCTGGACCACTCCGGCGCCTTGGACCTACACGGATGGCACGACCTTCCATTCGCCGTCGTCGTGCTCGCAGTTGCTGACCCATTCGAGCGGACGGATCTTCTGGCTGGGCAACCTCACGCCGGAAAACCCCCGCGGCAACCGGCCGCGCTATCCGTTCGTCGTGGGCGAGGTGGACCGCGGGTCTGGTCGTCTGATGGAGCGCACGGTGCGCGTGGTCGACGACCGCCGTCCGGACGACAGCCCGGATTTGGCGCTCTCGAATTTCTCGGCCCGCGAGGACCGGGCCACCGGCGAGATCGTGCTGCACCTGACGCGCCTCTTTGCCCGCTCCCACGGCGAGACGCGCGACTGGACGGCCGACGCGGAGATCTACCGGATTCCGGTGCGGTCGGAGTAGGTGCCGGCGAGCGTGCGCGAGGGAGAGGCGGCGCGGGGGGGCACGTTCCCCGAATCGGTCCTCGCCTTCGCGGCCCGGTTTCCTCCTAAGTGCGGGAGCGGCCGGCTTCGCCGACGCGGCTACCCCCTATGGCTTCACCCTCTCTTTCGACTGCCCCACGCGAGCAACTCTCCGAGGCCGAGGAACGTTTTGAGCGGTGGCGCAAGCGGCTGGGGTGGTACCTCGCCCCGGCGGTGCTGGCGGTCTTTTGGTTCATTCCGTTTCCCGGACTCCCGCCGGACGCGCGGCACTTGTTCGCGATCGTCGCGATGGCGCTCGTGCTGTGGATGACGGAGGCGATCCCGCTGGCCGCGACCGCCCTGCTGGCCCCGTCGCTGTGCGTCGTGGCCGGCCTCGGCTCGGCCCGCGAGGTGTTCAAGCCCTTCGCCGACCCGGTCATCCTCCTGTTCATCGGGAGCTTCTTCCTCGGACAGGCCATGCTGAAGCACGGGCTCAACCGGCGCTTCGCCTTTGTCCTCCTCGCCCTGCCGTGGGTCAGCGCGAGTCCGCTCCGCCTCTATGCCGCCTTCGGCGGGATCACGGCGTTGATCTCCATGTGGGTCTCCAACGCGGCCACGACCGCGATGATGCTCCCGATCGCGGTCTCCATCCTCGCTGAAATCGGCGCCCGGCAGGGGGTCTCCAACTTCCGCGCCACCCCCTACGCCGCCGGCTTGATCCTCATCACCGCCTTCGGCGCGTCCGTGGGCGGAATGGCAACGCCCGTCGGCACGCCCCCGAACCTCATCGGCATCGGTGCCCTTGAACGGTTGCTGGGCTACAAGGTCACGTTCTTCCAGTGGATGAGTCTGGGACTCCCGATCGCCGTCGTGCTCGCCGTCTTCCTGGTCTGGCGCTTCAGCCGCCAGTGTCCGTTCCCGACCCTCCTGCTGTCCGACAATCGCCGCTGGCTCGAGGCGGAGCGGGCCGGTCTGGGTCCCTGGACCCGCGGGCAGGTGAATGTGGTGACGGTGTTCGCCCTCGCCGTGGGCTTCTGGATGCTGCCGGGGCTGGTTTCCGCCCTCGCCCCGCAGGGCGCGGCGAGCCCCACGTACGCGTGGGTTTCCGCGCACCTGCCCGAGAGCATCGTGGGGCTGCTCGCCGCTTCGATCCTGTTCTTCCTGCCGGCGGATCGGTCCCGCGAGTCGTTCACCTTGGAGTGGCGCGACGCCGTCGGCATCGACTGGGGTACCATCCTCCTGTTCGCCGGCGGCATGGCCCTCGGCGAGTTGATGTTCTCCACCGGTCTGGCCCACTGGATCGGTCAGGGCCTGTCCGGGCTTTTCCAGACCCACTCGGTGATCGGCCTGACGATCCTTTTCACCGCCGTTGGAATTGTCGTGAGCGAGACGACCACGAACACCGCGTCCGCAACCATGGTGGTCCCGATTGCGATCGCCGTCGCCCAAGCCGCCGGGGTCGATCCGCTCAAGCCCGCCTTGGCCGCCTGCCTCGGCTGCTCCATGGGTTTCCTCCTGCCCGTCTCCACCGGACCCAACGCGATGGCGTACGGCACCGGGTGCGTCCCGCTGCGCGCCATGATGCGCCACGGCATCTGGCTCGATCTCGTGGGCTGGGTCGTGATCGTGATCACCGTGCTCCTTTTCGGCCCGTCGCTGCCCGCTCCTCGCTAGGCCCCCCGTCAGGTCCCCCGCCAAGCCCGCCGCAAGGCCCGCCGTGAGAGTCCTCTCCACCCGAGCGTCGGGCGCGGACCACACCGCGCCCGACGGGTGCCGATCGAACCGAAAGGAGAGGACGGTCGTCCCCAACGGCGCGGGACGGGCGACGGAGCGATGGCGGCGCGGTGCCCGGACGCCCCGCGGTTCCCGAACCCGCCCGGCCTATACTCCGGCGATGGAAACTGCTCATCTCATTTTACCAGTAGGCCAACCTCGCGGGGATGAGGGGGTGGCTGCGTCCTTGTGAGGAGGTCCTTGTTCCCAGACAAGGGACCGCGTAGACCTGCGAGTCTAGGATTCTACCCCGAATACCCATTTCGATTCCACGGCCCAGTTGTGTCCGTCAAGTTCAGTGAACCACCGCCCAGAGGGTCACACCACCGCCCAGAGGGTCAGGCTTTGTCCTTTGCCGTCGAACGCTCAGCAGGCGACCGGCCGGGTCGGAATGGCGCGGATCGCACGGTGACAGCAAAGGACAAAGCCTGACCCTCGGCTCCCGTGATGTGACCCTCGGCTCCCGATGACCTCGCCCTCCGCCATGCCCCCGACTTCTACCCGCGATGATGTCTGTCACTTCGCGCGCTCGTTCATCCGGTGGCGCATCGACACCACCAAGCGCATGCCGACCACGGTCTCGCGCCCGCCGCCAACCACGCTCAACGACGTGCGGATGCCGCTCGACTGCATCGCAACGGTCTCGCGCGGCGGCCGCGAGGAGGTGTTTGGTCTTGGGGTCTCCTGCAAGACGGAGCAGGTGTTCGTCGAACGCGATGTCTGGCACCAACCCAACGCGGACATGCTCGCGATCTGCGGCGCCGGGCAGTTCTTCATCCTGAAGCGCTTCGATCGCTCCGAAAAGGGGGTCATGCTCAGCCCGCCCAGCCTCGGGCGGCAACCCGAGCGCGCCGCGGTCGATCCGGTCGCCGCCTTCGAGAGTCATTCGCTGGACCTGCGGCGGCGGCCCGCCCGCCGGCTCGAAGCGATCGAGGACGTCATCGTCGAGTTGCGGGGCTCCCGCGAGGTGGTTGCACGGACGACCCACGGTATCCCGGGTGGCGAGGTCACCGTCGAATACCCGGTCCGAACCGTGAACTACAGCGACCGGCATCGCTACTTCCAAGTCGACACGGGCCCGGTGCTCTTCTTCGGCGAACCGACCGGTCCCCAAACGGTCGAGCACTTCCACCTCGCCTTCGTTGCCCACCTCGGTGGCGACTGGGCCGAGTTCTTGGTCTGCCGCCCGACGCCGCTTGAGGACACGGGCGTCTCCGTGCATCATTACAGCGAGAGCCGCCGGGTCAGTTCCCGGCACTCGCTGTGGGTCGTGGAGGAGTAAGGTCGCCGCCGGAGCGGCGCGCGATCGGCGGCAGGTCCGATCCGGTCGGGACGCCTGTTCTGGCCGTCACGCGCGATCCAGTGGAACTCTCCGATTCGCCAGTGCCAAAGGAGGGCGGGTGGAAGTGCCCCGATTCCATAGGTCCGACCTCTCCTCGAGTTTTCGGAGGGGGTCCAGTCTGCGAAGACGACTCGCTTTGCCCTTTGCCATCGAACGCGCGGCACGTGGTCGAATTCAGTCCGCGCGGCCGTGCCACGTCCAGCGATGGCCAAGGCCAGAAACAGAGCGCGACCGTGAAGGTGATTCCAGGGTCGGACCCGGCGTCAATGCTTTGGCCCCGGCGGTGGAGAACAGCGACGCGCGCACCGGGGGCTTCGCGCACGCATGATCGCGAATGCTTCGTGCCGGCGTGACGCGGAGGGCTTCGCGCCGGCTGCACCAGCCGGTTTGGACCCTCTGGCCAAGCGAGCGCACCGCCCGCAGGCGAGGGGGTGGCCATATGTCCCTTGACTGGCAACGGTGCGCCGCATCCAAATGTATACAGTTACGACTGCAACCCGTTCCAGCCTGCGGCTCAGCGCCGCGTGTGCTGTTCCCGCGCCCTCAGCGCCCTTCGCAAAACCCCTGCACACCCTGCAACCCCCAGCAACGCGAGCCGCGAGTGGTAAGCTCGGAGGTTCCTATCGGCAACCCCCGCAACCCTCTCATGAAAATCACAGACATTCGTTCCATGCGGCTCGTCGGGCCGCGCAACCACGGCGTCGGCGGCGGTACGTCGACGCTCTCCAAGGTGATCGTCCGGGTGGACACCGACGCCGGCGTTTACGGCTTGGGCGAGGTGGACAACTTCATGGGCGTGCGCGAGGGGCTCGCGTACATGCGCGACTTCTTCCGCGGGCGCGACGCGTTCACCGCCCGGGCGCTGATCTCGGAAATGATCTACGGGACAGTGGCGCCGCATAATCCTCTCACCCCGCGCCAGGGCACCGTGATGCCGGGCGGTGCGATCGCGGTGTCGATGTGCTCGCCGACGGCGACGCCGTGGGGGCCGGTCGCCTGGGCGGCCAGCGGGGTCGACATCGCGCTGTGCGACCTGATCGGCAAGGCATTGAAGACGCCCGCCTACGTCCTGCTGGGGGGCAAGTACCGCGACCGCGCCAAGGTGTACCTTGACCGCAGTTCGCCGGACGATGTCACCGATCTCGGCGCCTGGGAAAAGATGGCCGCCGAAACCGTCGCGTCGGGCTTCACGCAGATGAAGTTCGACATCGACTACATGGCCACCGAATGCGTCGGAGACATCTGGAACCGCACGCTTTCTCTGCGTCAGATCAACCGGATCGTCGAGCGTCTGCAGGCGGTGCGGCGCGCGGCCGGGCCGGACTTCGAAATCTGCGTGGACTGCCACATGCAGTACAACGTGCCCGACGCCATCCGGGTCGCGAACGCCCTCGAGTCGCTCAACCTTCTCTGGCTCGAGGACCCCACGCCGATCACCAACCCCGACTCCTGCGCCGAGGTGCGGGCGAAGGTGTCGGTGCCGATCTGCGTCGGCGAAATGTTCATCGCGGAGCAGTTCCGGCTCTTCATCGACCGGGGCGCCTGCGACATCCTGCATCCCGACGTGCTCTTCTGCGGCGGGCTCCACGAACTGCGCCGGATCGCGGACTACGCCGAGTTGCACCACCTGCCGGTCGCCTTCCATGGCAATGGCGGTGCCTTGGCCACGATCGCCGCGGCCCATGCCGGCGTCGCCAGCCGCAACTTCCTCGGCTTGGAATACCACTTCGTCGAATCCGCCTGGGTCGGCGAGTTCGTCCGGCGCGATGTCCCGCTCTTCCGCGATGGCCATGTCGAGCTGACCGACGCCCCGGGGCTCGGCGTGGAGCTCGACCGCGAGCTCTGCCGCCGGCACCTTGCGCCCGGTGAATCACTCTTCGACTGATCCTCTTCCCAGACGCCTGCCATGACCTCCTCGACCCTGACCATCGCGGTCCACGAACGTTTCCGCGCCGAGTTGCACGCGGCCCTCCCGGCCGGCCACACGTTGCGCAGCTTCGGTGCGGAGAGTGACGCGGCCATGGCCGCGCTGCTCTCCGACGCCGACGTGCTCGTCTGGGGCGCCTACAAGGCGGCATGGCGCGACCCCCGCGGCTGCCGGCTCCGGCTCGTGCATTCGCCCGGCGCGGGCGTCGACGGCATCGACTTCGCCGGCCTGCCGCCGGCGTGCACCGTCTGCAATGTCTACGGACACGAGTACGGGGTGGCGGAACAGGCGTTCCTCCTCATGCTCGCCCTCGGTCGTGACCTCTTCGGTCTCGACGCCGCCTTGCGCCGGGGCGATTGGACGCCGCAGCGCCCGTACCTCCCGGAGCTGCGCGGCCGGAGCCTGCTCGTGCTCGGACTCGGACACATCGGGCGCCAGCTGGTGCGCTGGGGGCAGTTCGTCGGCATGAACGTGCGGGTGCTCACCCGCACGCCGGAGAAGTCCCGCGGCGAGGCGCCCGGGGTTCCCGTGCACGGGCTCGATCAGCTGCACGCCGCCCTGCCGGAGGCGGACTTCGTGGTCGTCGCGATCCCGGCGGTCACGAACACGCTCGGCCTCCTCAGCGCGCGCGAATTCCAGCGCATGAAGCCGACCGCCTTCGTGGTCAACGTCGGCCGTGGCCCCGTCATCGACGAGGATGCCCTCTACGAGGCACTGCGGACGCGCACGATCGCCGGTGCAGGGCTGGACGTGTGGTACCAGTACCCCGCGCCCGGCCAAAACCTGCTGCCCTCGCGTCGGCCCTTCCATGAGCTGAGCAACGTCATCATGACGCCCCACAAGCCGACGGTGGAAACGATGGCCTACCGTTGGGGCGCGATCGCCGAGAACATCCGCCGCCTCGCCGCCGGGGAACCCCTGGAGCGGATCGTCCCCGCCCCCTGACGCCCGAGGGCGACGCGATTTTGATCCGGGATCCGTCCTTGCGGAGGAAGCAGGCGGTCGCCACAGCGCAGTCCGCAATCGAACGCTCACGGTCCGCGCCGATACTCCGCCCACCACGGACCACGGCACGGGCGAAGTGTCTGAACGCCCTTTGGAGGGTCCGGCTTTGCAGTGTGTCCTGGGTCCGCGTCTGCGCCCGCCGTTCTCGGGTGGTTGTCGCCCTTGACCAGTGGAATCGCGTTGCCTCGCGGCGGGCGATGCAGCGGGATGTTTCCATGCGGTTCGCTCGCCTCCACGATCCCCAGAGACGGCGCGATTTCCTTCGCCACAGCGCATGTCTTGGCCTCCTGGCGGCGCTGCCGCTGCGCGGTAACCCGCGGCCCAGCCCCGGTGATCCCACGTCCGGCCCCGGCGGCGAGGGGGCCTCGGGAGCCTCGGATTCCGCGGGTGTGCCGCGCGCAGCCGGCCGCGGCGGCCTTCCCGGCAGTGCCTCCGAATCCCTTGGCGCCAGCGAATCCAGCGGCGCTCCCGGCCCGGATCGCGCCGACGCGCGGGCCTCCGCTGAAGCTCACGGTTCGGCGCCTCACGATGTGGGGACCTTCTCCCAGCTTTTCATCGACGACTTCCTCGTCGCCTCCTCCACCGGTCTCTCCGCCCGCCAGCATCAAGCCCGGAAGCATCCCGCCAATCCGCTTCTGGTCGCGGACCAACCGTGGGAGCACCGCTGGGTCCAGATCTACGGCGACGTCCGGTACGATGCGTCCGAGGGGCTCTTCCGGATGTGGTACATCACCGACACCGGCGATCTGTTCCCCGAGCGCTCCAATACGTGCCTGGCCACCAGCCGCGACGGCATCCGTTGGGAGAAACCCCTGATCGGCACCGTGCCTAGCCGCACCGGCATCCGCACCAACGTGGTGATGAAGAGCGTCGAACTCGCGTCGGTGATCCATGATCCCTCTGACCCGGATCCGAGCCGGCGCTACAAGGCGATCTGCTGGATCGATAGCGGACCCGACCGCGGAGCCCTCACCCTGGTGTCGCCGGATGGACTGACGTGGCGGCGGTACTCGCCGGGGCGCATCTTCGAGTGCAGCGACGTCGTGACGGGTTTCCGCGATCCGCGCAGCGGGCGTTACGTCGCGTTGCTCAAGGTCTTCGCCGACATCGGGGGCGCGCGCCGCCGCGTGTTTGATGTGTCGACGTCCACGGACTTCCTGAACTGGTCGCAGCCGGAGCCGGCGCTGCGGCCCGACGCCCGTGACGACGCTGGATCAGCGGCGCGCATCGAACGTATCCGGAGCCTGCTGACCGACGCGCCGGACGATCCGGCCGCGCTGCGCACGGAATTCTACGGCAGCGGTTTCTACGCGGCGGAGAGTTGCATCGTCGGCTTCCCGTGGATCTTCACGATCAACCGCGAGACCGGCCCGCACTCGCGGTCGAACGTCGGCGGCATCGACCTGCAACTTGCCGTCTCGCGTGACTTCAAGCATTGGGAGCGCCCGTTCCGCACCTCCTGCCTCCCGCAGGAACCCGGTGCCTGGGATGAGGGGATGGTGGTCACGCAGTCGCAGGCGGTCCGCTTCGGCGACGAGATCCGGCTCTACTACGCAGGAATGAACCACGCGCACGGCATGTCCAAGCAGGGCGGCGGCATCGGGCTCGCCTCGTGGAAGCTGGATCGCTTCGTGTCCCGCGATGCCGCGGACGAAGCCGGCACGCTGACGACGATTCCGCTGGTGTTTGGCGGCGACCGCCTTGAGGTCAACGCCGACGTGGGCGCGGCCGGGGTGCTCACCGTCGAACCGCTCGACCTCGATGGCCGACCGATCCCCGGCTTCGGCCCATCGGAACCGGTGCGCGGCGACTCGCTGCGGCACTCGGTTTCATGGCGTGGCGGCCCGATCACCGCGCTGCGAGGGCGCCCCCTTCGCCTGCGCTTTCGCCTCCAGCGGGCGAGCCTGTTCGCCTTCGCATTCCGCGCCGCCGCTTGACGGGAGGAGCACCGCCGGACGCCTCCTTGGAGGGTCAGGCGGCCCCGGCCGCCGCCAAGCCCCGTCAGTGCAGCTCGAGGATCACCTCGATCTCCACGGCGATGTTGCCGGGGAGGGAGCCCATGCCGACCGCGCTGCGCGCGCCCACTCCGTGGTCCGGGCCGAAGACCTCGGCGAGCAATTCACTTTCAGGATGCGGTAGCGGAAGCGCTGTTTTCTTATGGGTCTGGAAACGGTCGAATCTTGGTGAATCCAGTCGCCACGAAGTTGGAGTTACAGCCGCAATAACGCATTCCCACGTCCGTGCCCCTAGCTCAAGTTATCAACCGACGCTCGAATTGATTGGTCAATATTTCGCCTGTGAAGCGAGGCAGTCATCACGATAAGGTCCGGGGAATCTGAGAAGAGTGATGATGCAGGACCGGCTTGGGCCGGGCGGTATCGACCAGGAAACTGAACCGAGCCTCAAACACGAGAGGTTTGCCGTCGATCTCAACGTGAAAGCGATAGATCCCGCTGGCAATCTCCACGCGGCCGAAGACAGGTTGAACCCTGAGCGTCTTCTCGTGCAAAGAGACCGACAGCCCCGGACGCGCTGCCAATTGTTCAAAATAATTACGGCGCGCTTCCTCCGTGCGGATGGTGTTGGGCGAAAACGTCGGCAGCAGGACGGCATCATCCGCATATAGCGAGAGCACATCGGCGATTTGACGGGAGTTGACGGCGCTCATCCAAGCATGGACGAGATCACGGGCATCGAGGATGGGCATGGAGGGGATTTGAATGGGCTGATGGAGCGGCAAGGTCACGAAGGCGGCTGCGTCCGGTTGAGGCAGTTTGCCGCGAATACTTTGATCTGGCCGCGCAAGCCGGCGATACCGTTACTGCGATTGGGCGAGATCATCCGGCTGAGACCGATTTCCTGGATGAACGTAGGCTCGGTGGTCAGGACGTCCGCGGGGTGCTCGCCGCTATAGAATTCGCAGACCAATGCCGCCAAGCCTTTGGATATCCGGGCCTCTGCATCCATGTGGAAATAGCAAAGCCCCTCCCGCCACTCAGACATGAGCCACAGTCGGGAGACGCAGCCCGGAACCAATCGTTCGTCAGTCCGGCAGGACGCATCGAGCTTAGGAAACCGGCGTCCCGCGTCGATGATCGCCCGAAAGCGCTCATCGGCATCCGGCCATCGTCCGAGGTCCGCGACGATGCGAAGATGTTTCTCGACAAGACTCAAGGAGCCAGGCCCTCCCGGTTGGTGGATAACCCGGAAGCGATGGGCGCGGGATCGAGGCAGGCTTCGAGCGCGGTTCGCAACGCCGCCTCATCCATATCCCGACCGATGAAGACAATTTCCTGCCGGCGATCTCCATAGGGCTCGCGCCAAAGTGCGAGTATCCCCGCGGGAATTTCCTTCATCGTCAGGATGCCTTGATCGCGCAATGCCACCGCCCACGTGCCGGAAGGCTCTACGCTGACCACGCCGCCTGCCAACGAAACGAACCCGATGTCGTCGGGTCGCCCGCGCGTCCAAAAGAATCCCTTGGCTCTCACCACTCCGGGCAGTCCGGCCGCGAGCAGGCGCTGAAAATACTCTTCGCGCAGTGCTCGCCGCTCCGAAAAAAGAAAGGTCTTGAGGCCGTATTTATCGGCGGAGTTTTCCTCGGGAACGGCGCAGGTTGGTCCGCGGCGCGTCTCCGACACAGCGGCGTGGAGCCCGGGGATTGCCTGACCGCGCGCTTGGTTGAGCACGCGCACCCAGGTCGCCGGTTGATCGTCCCGTGCCTCATAACGGCTGGCGCCCGGCCAAATACCCTCCGGAAGCCGGCTCCGGGTGCTGGCATGGATCTCAGCCCGCGTGTTAACGCCGCGCACCATCGCTGCAGCCTCCTCGTTCTCGGCTCCGGTGATCAGGTCAGATTTGTTCAGCGCAATAATGTCAGCGCCCTCGATTTGCTGGAGCATCAGTTCGGCAAGGGGCTTCGGCCGCTCGTCGGAATTGACGAAACGTCGTTTGAGCGGGAGGTCCGCGTGCTGACCGCAAAGCCGCAACAACTCAGGCGTGTCCACGATTGCGAGCACGGCGTGCAGCCGGGCAAAATCGCTCAAGCGGCGGCCGAACGGGTTGCGTTCGCTGAACAGCCGCACGAGGGACTGCGGTTCGGCCACGCCGGAGCACTCAATCAGGATATGGTCATGCTCCCGCCGGGCGGCCAGTTCGGCCACCGTCTCGGCCAGTTCGTCGCGCACGCTGCAACAAATGCAGCCATTTCCGAGTTCGATCGTGGTGGGACGCTGGCCATCCTTGTTCTCTATTTTTCGGATCAAGGCAGCGTCGATGTTGACGGCACCAACGTCGTTGACCACGACGGCCAGACGCAGGCCCGCCGGTTCGCTCAGCACTTGGCTCAACCAAGTCGTCTTCCCCGCGCCAAGAAATCCAGTCACAATCGTAACGGACGGCTGGCTCGGACTCTGACCCGCAACGAATGAGTGGATGGGATCGTTCACGGTGAGCAACACTCGCAGGGCGGCGGTGCAGGAAAAAGCTCTCCGCTGATCCGGGCATACGGATGCAGGCTGCCGCGATCAGACCACGCCACCGGATGCGCCTCCGTCAGTAAGAATTTCTCAGGGTGCAGGGCACGCAGCTCGCGCGGTTCCTTGATTGCGCATTCGCAGATGTCGATGAACCCATCGAGTTCGTAGCAAACGATGCGGGCTTCCAATTCCGCGATAGCCGCCACCTGCTTTAGCTTCCACGGCTGTCCGTGAAAGGCACGCAGGGCTTCGGTCGGAGTGAGCTTAACATCACGAAAAGTCCGAAAGTTACGAAGCACCCGAGCCATATCGTCGGTCAGGGCCGAAAGTTCTCCGGCTCCGGGAACTCGGACGAGTCCGAAGTCGGCGTAGAATCCCGTGGCCGTCTCGCCGCTTTCCCCCAAGGCCACCCCCGGCCAGCGCCTCACTGCGGCGACCACCAACACATGCGAAAGGAGATGCTTGGCTTTATGGGCAGTGATGACGGCATCGGTCACGCACCCATCTTAGCAAAGTCGTCAAGACCCTGCGGTCGCGAATTGCACCTGCCTGAAGCGATCTATTTTTGACCGTGTAAACGGACCACGGTGGTCCGCAGGGCTTTTGCCAGTTCGACGACCTCTTTTCTGTGGAAGCTCCACCAACGGCACTCGACTTGGAGGCGGTGCGCAGCGGCACGATCACCATAGTCCGTCTTAGCGATCTTCATTGTCTCGCGGGCGACGGCATCTGGCATCCCATTGAATCAGGGGCTTTGACGAGTCCGACGGTGGATGGGAGGCCGTTTGGTCCATTTCACATGCCACGTTCGATGCTACAGTGACCCGCCTATCGGCAGGCGCCGACCACAGGTATCGCCCAATGCCGTCCCACTTAACGGCTGAATTGATCGCGTAAGTACCTGTCCGGGAGACAAAAGCGGCGTTTTCGAGCTGCTCACGATTTGAAGCCGACGGGCGTGTCGGGTGCAAACTGGCCGGGTGAACACCGGCCAAGCTGTCTTCGCCCAGATCATGGCGCGCATCCCACATTGGGAGTTCCAGCGCGCCTACCAAGCCAGCGGAGCTATCACGCCTCGCGCCGATGCGCTTTCGCCATGGGACCACTTCCTCGCGCTTTGCTTTGCACAGATGACCTTCCGACAAAGTCTGCGCGACATCGAGGCAGGCCTGCGCGCCCAGCGCGGCCTGAGTTATCACCTCGGATTTCGCGGCACGATTACTCGCAGTGCCCTCGCGCGCGCCAACGAACAACGTGACTGGCGACCGTGGGCAGTCCTCGCGCGCAAACTGATGCCCAAGGTCCGAGCGCTCTATCAATCCGAGCCTTCGGCCTTGGATCTGGACGTGCCGGTGATTGCAGTTGATTCCAGCCTCATATCCACGTCGGGGATTGCCAATGTCCACGCGCAAACTTCAGCTCCTTTCTGCACCGTTGACCTCCTGCCCTTGTCCACCTGACCTTCGCGTCATGCGTGCGAAGCGTTCTCTCCGTCGCGCCGCGGATCTACTGTCGGTTGCAGGTGTGCCTGTCGCCGAGGCTACCAAGGTGCTCGCGCGCGAGTCCACCAGCCCTGTCACGCAAGCCATCAAGCTTTGGGGCGACGACGAGGAGCCATTCAAGAATCTGATCACATCGTCCGCGTCTGCCGCGCGCGAATGGCGGAAGACCATGGCGCGCATCATCGCCCACCTGGAAAGTGACGACTCGGGGCGTCCCGTTTTCCGCGGTTGGTATTTTGGCAGCTCGGCGCAGCGCGCCGAATTCATGCGCCCCATCTTGAAGCAGGGCTTCTTCGTCAATCCGCGCATTGGCATGAGCGCCAGTCGATCCCGCCGCGTGTCCACCAGTGCGGCGTTTCTCAACCGCCATGGCGTGATCTGGGAGATTCGCGCACCGCGCACGGCTCGTGATCTCGCCCCGATCTTCGATGCCATCGGTGCGAAATACCCAGAACAACGCGAAGTCATTTTTCCACGGCACAGCCGGTTTGTCCTGATGGAGACCCAACGAAAGCTGACCCTGCTTCGCGGTGGACAAAAATTACGCGTGCCCTACCTTGTTTTCGAATAAGCCTGAAATGCCGACCGACCTCCAGAAACTTGCGCGGGCCGTAGCCCAAATCAAGAAGAGCGCTCCCGCTCATGGAAAGCGCTACAGCACCGTCGTGGAGAACCCGTTCGAGTCCGGGTATTGGCCGCCGACAAAGCCGACCAAGCGTGATTTCGCCGTGACGCTTCGCCTGCGGAAGAAGCACGCCGCTGCGGTTGCTGCGTCGCGTTAAGTCGGTCGGCAGGTTCCGGCCAGCGCTAATTCGCCTCGATGTCGTGCGGCCTTGGCGCCGGCGGTTCGAGCGCCCTGACCGGCCTCAACTTTTCGAGCCACCCCGAGTGTTAGTCCGGGATGTAGTTATGGGTTGATCTATCGGTTGTCGTTGAAGCTGTCCCGACGGAGGGAGGCCGGAGGCCGACCGGAGTCGGGGCAGC
>VHCJ01000017.1 GCA_016871755.1 Verrucomicrobiota bacterium
CCGCGCAGGATCTTGATTTCCAAATTCACCGAGGCGGCGCTTAGTCCGCGTTTCACTTCGGCATCCCGGAATGACTGCACCTCGCGGGCGGTGAGACGCTCGAGCGGCTGATCGGCGCGCTTGCCGAGATGATCGAGGAACCGACTCAAGACGCCCTTGTAACGGACCGCCGTGCCGGCCGCGCGGGCAACCGTCTTCTCTTCTCCGTAGGCGCTGAAGAATTCACGGACGGTTTCCGTGCGGAGTCGGTCCTGTCCGGTGGCGGCGAGCAGATCGGAGACGTACGTTTCCGCGTCCTTGAGCGTGAGGGCTCCGGCGGTCGCCTTCTGGGTGAGAGTGATGAATCTTTCCGAGAGTTCAGGAGCCATGCTCGCCGGGATCGTAGGATCCGATGCGGCAGCGAGCGTTTCGGCCTCACGCTGCCACCGTTCCGCTATGGCAACGGCAGCGGCCCGGTCTTCGGTCTTGGTGCAAAGCTGGCGGCGCTTGCCGTTGGGGGCGGTGAACGTCGCGTAGAAGTACCGACTGCGCTTGGGATCGCGAAAGACTGAGGACATGGCGGAGAGCTTACACGCGGCGACTTACTAACACAATTACTAACAACGCCAGCGATTACCGAGGACGCAAATGCCTGCAAATGAGGCACTTATGAAAGCACTGAGGGGCGGGATCGAAGTGCCGGTTCGAATCCGGCTCCGGGTACCAGGCGTTCATAAACGGTTCACCGTGGGTGCTTAAGACAACTCCGAAGGGCTGTCCGGCCCGGCTGAACGCAGCGCGGCGCAGTACGGTGCCGTCGGCGTGCGCCCGCCGTGCCGGCCTGGTCCTGCCGTAGCGCGGCCCTCGGCGGGAGGCTGACGAGGAGCGAGGGCGGCGAAGGGGGAGCGGGGAAGGGCGGGAGCGCACCGATCGGCGGTAAGGATAAGCTGGACGGTGGCGGGTTCGAGCGGTGCTTATTCCATGCGCTGCTGGAGGAAGCGCGTGATTTCGGGAGTTGACGGTCCGGGGGCGTTGGCTTCGTGTTTTCCTTTTCGGGCTTTCCCGTCCTCCCCTCGTGACCATGTCCAGGCTTCCCTCGTTCGCGGTTTTTGTCCTTTCGCTGGTATCGGGCGCTTCGGCGTTTGGGGCGGGGGAGGAGCACGGAGTGGCGACGGCGGCGGAACCACTCTTCCGCATCGCCGGGCTGCCGGTCACCAACAGCATGGTGACCAGCTGGGTGATCGCCCTCGTGCTGATTGCCGTGGTGCGTCTCGTGGTGGGGCGTCCGAAGTTGGTGCCCTCGCGGGGCCAGTCCGTGGTGGAGAACCTCGTGCAGGGTGTGCTTGACCTGACCTCGCCGATCGTGGGCAGCACCGTGGCCCGGAAAACCTTCCCCCTTCTGGTGGGCCTGTTCACCTACATCCTGATCCAGAACTGGAGCGGCCTGCTGCCGGGCGTCGGCACGATCAAGCACTTCGACGCTGCGTCGGGGCATTGGCAGGACGTGGTGCGGCCGGGGAATGCGGACATGAACGGCACCATCGCGCTCGCCCTCGTGGCATTCATCGCGTGGTTCTACTTCATCATGCGCTACGCGGGGCCGGGAGTGGTGCTCTACGACATCTTCGGCAACAAGGCGGACAAGAATGAAATCCCGGCGGCGATCTACTACTTCCTGTTCGTCATCTTCTTTGCGGTGGGCATCATTGAGCTGATCTCAATCGCGTTCCGCCCCCTCTCGCTGTCCTTCCGTCTGTTCGGCAACGTCTTCGGGGGCGAGAACCTGATCCACGCGATGCTCGGGATGCAGAAGTTCATCCTCCCGGTGCCGTTCTACTTCCTCGAGGTCCTCATCGGCTTCGTCCAGGCGCTGGTCTTCACGCTGCTGGTCAGCGTCTACATTGGCCTGATCTGCAACCATGGTGACGGCCACGAGGGCGGTCATGGCGGCGGCGAGGGGCACGGTGGCAAGCCCGGGGAGGCTGCGCACTGAACCACGACCCTTTCTCGCCGGGAGCGTGCCACCGTTGCGCGCACGGCGGAAAACCAACCACAACGCTCCGTCAACGAAAGTAACCACCACATGATCACCATCCTCGCTGAAATGTCCGGCAGCATCCAGGGCGCGCTCGGCTGTCTGGGCGCCGCCATTGGCGTGGGTCTCGTCGGCACGAAGGCCGTCGAGGCCGTCGGCCGCAACCCCGGTGCCTCGGGCAAGATCCTCGTCCAGGGCATCATCGGCATGGCGCTGGCTGAGGCGGTCGCGTTCTACGCGCTGTTCCTTGGCAAGTAAGCCGGCCCTCCCCGGTCCGTTTCCCGCCGCGGCGGAGATCCTCCGCCGCGGCCCCTTTCCCCCCGACTCCTTTCGTCATGCTCTCCTCACTGCTCCCCCTTGCCGTCTCCACCGGTCATGACGCCGCAGCCCATGCGGCGGCGGCGGGCGGCATCACCAAGATCGCGGGCGACTTCGGCATCAGCGTGCCCTTCATCGTCGCCCAGATGGTCAACTTCGCGATCGTCGCATTCGTGCTCTGGCGCTTCGCGTTCAAGCCGGTGCTCGCGACGCTTGAGGAGCGGCAGGCGAAGATCGCCGCCGGCCTGAAGTACGCCGAGGAGACGAAGGCCCAGCTCGCCGCGGCCCAGCAGGAGTGCGCGGCGCTGCTCAAAGCCGCCCAGCAGGACGCGACGCGCGTGATTGACGAGGCCCGCAAGACCGCGAAGGAGTTCGCCGAGCGCGAGACGGCCGCCGCCACCGAGCGCGCGAACGGCATCATCACCAAGGCCCAGCAGGCGATCGACCTCGAACACCGCAAGATGCTGGATCAGGCCCGCGGCGAGATCGCCCGCCTCGTCGTCGCCACCACGCAGCGCGTGCTGGCCAAGGAGCTCTCCGACGCGGAGCGTTCCCGCTACAACGAGGCCGCCGCCCGCGAGCTCACCGGCGTCTAATCCGCGCCCCTTTTCTCTTCCCGCGCCATGACGAAGCAGGACCAGCAGCTCGCCCGTCAGCTCTTCTCCCTCAGTCTCGTCGGGGGCAACCTCTCGACCGAGCATGTGGGCGCGGTGCTGCAGTACCTCGAGAAGCATCCGCCCGCGCGGCCCGTCGCCGTGCTGCGCGCCTACCAGCGTCTCGTTCGCGCGGAGTACGCCAAGGGCCAGGCCGTGATCGAGCACGCCGGTCCGATCGCTGACTCCCTCGTGCAGTCCATCGCCACCCTGATGGCCCGGCGCTACGGGCGTCCGGTCTCCGGCGTCGCGAGGGACAATCCCGGCCTGCTTGCCGGCCTGCGCGTGCGCGTTGGCGACGACGTCTATGAGTCCTCCGTCGCGCAGCAGCTCGCCGGCCTTTCCCTCTAGCCTCCCCTTTCCTTTCCAACCCGCAGTCTTCCCCCGCAACCCTCTCGTCGCATGAGCACGGTCCTCGAACAAATCGAACAGCAGATCGCCAAGCTTTCCAGCAAGGCCGTCCGCAAGAACACGGGTGTCATCCGCACCGTCGCCGACGGCGTCGCCAAGATCGACGGCCTGTCCGACGTCATGTACAACGAGATGGTCTCGTTCCCCGGCGGCGCGATCGGCATCGCGCTGAACCTCGAGCAGGACGAGGTCGGTTGCGTCGTCCTCGGCGACGTCTCGCGCCTCAAGGAAGGCGACGAGGTCCAGACGACCGGCAAGCTTCTCTCCGTCCCGGTCGGCAAGGGCCTGCTCGGCCGCGTGGTCGACGCCCTCGGCGCACCGGTTGACGGCAAGGGTCCGATCACCGCGACGGAGAGCTACCCGGTCGAGAAAATCGCCCCCGGCATCGTGGTGCGCAAGTCCGTCTCCCAGCCGCTCTTCACCGGCATCATGGCGATCGACTCCATGATCCCGATCGGCCGTGGCCAGCGCGAGCTGATCATCGGCGACCGCGGCACGGGCAAGACGACCATCGCGATCGACACGATCATCAACCAGGCGAAGATCAACAAAGTCGGCCTCGCGAGCGGCGATCCGAAGTTCCGCCCGGTCTACTCGATCTACGTCGCCGTCGGTCAGAAGAATTCCAACATCGTCCGCACCATCGGTGCCCTCGAGGCCGCCGGCGCGCTCGAGTACACCGTGATCGTCGCGGCCCCCGCCGCCGACAACCCGGCCAATCAGTACCTCGCCCCGTACTCCGGTGCGGCGATCGGCGAGTGGTTCATGGAAAACGGCATGGACGCGCTGATCGTGTACGACGATCTCTCCAAGCACGCCGTCGCCTACCGCCAGATTTCGCTCATCCTCAAGCGTCCGTCCGGCCGCGAGGCTTACCCGGGCGACGTGTTCTACCTGCACAGCCGCCTGCTCGAGCGCTCCGCGCGCCTCGACGGCAAGGGCTCGCTGACCGCGCTGCCGATCATCGAGACGCTGGCCGGCGACGTCTCGGCGTACATCCCGACCAACGTCATCTCCATCACCGACGGCCAGATCTTCCTCGAGACCGATCTCTTCAATCAGGGCATCCGCCCGGCCGTGTCCGTCGGCCTCTCGGTGTCCCGCGTCGGCTCGTCCGCGCAGATCAAGGCGACCAAGCAGGTCGGCGGCAAGCTGAAGGGCGAGCTCGCGCAGTTCCGCGAGCTGGCGGCGTTCGCGCAGTTCGGTTCCGACCTCGACGCGAAGACGAAGTCCCAGCTCGACCGCGGCAGCCGCATCGTCGAACTCTTCAAGCAGCCGGCCTTCAACCCGATCCCGATCGAGCAGCAGGTCGTCACCCTCTGGGCGATGCAGAAGGGTTTCTACGACAGCCTCGACCTCAAGGGAGTGACCGCCGCGAGCGTCGCGCTCCGCGAGTTCTTCGCCACGCGCAAGGACGCCGTGCTCGCCGAGATCCGCACGAAGGCGGCGCTCGACAAGGACCTTGAGGAAAAGATCAAGGGTGGCGTCGAGGAGTGGAAGGCCAGCTTCTCCGCCTAAGCCCGTCCCGCTTCCGTTTTCTCTTCGGTCACCGCTGAACCATGGCTTCCACCCGCGATATCCGACGCCGCATCAAGTCGGTCAAGAACACCCGCCAGATCACCAAGGCGATGGAGCTGGTCGCGGCGTCGAAGATGAAGAAGGCGCAGCAGGCGGCCCTCGCCGGCCGGCCCTACTCGCAGCTGATGTCCCGCATGCTCGCCGCGCTGGCCTCCCGCGTCGAGGAGTCGCAGCATCCTTTCCTCGTGACCCGCGAGGTCCGCACCCGCGGCGTGCTGGTGATCTCCACCGACAAGGGCCTCTGCGGGCCGCTGAACAGCAACCTGTTCAAGCTCATCACCGACGTGAAGACGCCGGCCAAGTTCGTCGCGACCGGGCGCAAGGGCGCCCAGTTCCTCGCCCGCACCAAGCGTGACCTCGTGGCGGAGTTCCCGATCTCCGACCGGGTCGCCTTCGCCGAGGTGCGCGTCGCGGTCGAGTTCATGGTGAAGCTCTACCTCGAGGGCACGATCGACACCTTCGAGGTCATCTACTCCCGCTTCCGCAACACGCTCGTGCAGGAGGCCATGATCCGCCCGATCCTGCCGCTCGGCAACCTCCGCTCCTTCATCGAGTCCGCCCGCGGCTCGGCGAAGGCCGAGGGCGACTCCTTCGCCGACACGCGCGACATCCTCTTCGAGCCGGACGCGCAGACCGTCCTCGAGGCGCTGCTTCCCTTCTACGTCAACCGCCACGTCTACCAGCTCGCCCTCTCCGCCAAGGCGTCCGAGCAGAGCGCCCGCATGGTCGCGATGAAGACCGCCAAGGACAATGCGACCAAGCTGCTCGGCGATCTCACGCTCGAGTACAACAAGGCGCGCCAGGCCGCGATCACCCAGGAGATCCTCGAGATCGCCGCCGCCTCGTTCGCCGCCTGACGCCCCGCACCGTCCGCCTTCCCCACCGTTTCACCCCTCGTCCCCTTTGACACTATGAACTCCGGTAAGATCGTCCAAGTCATCGGCCCCGTCGTCGACGTCCAATTCGCCGAGAGCGCCGTCCCGCCCATCCTCCAGGCGCTGACCATCGACTTCGTCGTCGGCGGCAAGGCGGAGAAGCTCACGCTCGAGGTGCAGCAGCATCTCGGCGGCGGCCTCGTGCGCGCGATCGCGATGTCCTCCTCCGAGGGCCTGAAGCGCGGCATGGATGCCGTGGATACCGGCAGCCCGATCTCGGTGCCGGTCGGCAATGGCGTGCTCGGCCGCATCTTCGACGTCACCGGTACGCCGGTGGACGGCCGTGGTCCGGTGCCGCACGAGAAGCGCTACCCGATCCACCGCCCGGCCCCGACGATCGCCGAGCAGGACACCAAGGCCCAGATCCTCGAGACGGGCATCAAGGTCATCGACCTGATCTGTCCGTTCATCAAGGGCGGCAAGGCCGGCGCCTTCGGCGGCGCCGGCGTCGGCAAGACCGTCGTCATTCTCGAACTCATCAACAACATCGCCAAGGCCCACGGTGGCTTCTCCGTGTTCGCCGGCGTCGGTGAGCGCTCCCGCGAGGGCAATGACCTTTATCATGAAATGTCCGATGCCGGCGTCATCGACCAGAAGGACCTCAGCAAGTCCAAGGTCGCGCTGGTGTACGGCCAGATGAACGAGCCGCCGGGTGCCCGTATGCGCGTGGCGCTGTCGGCGCTGGCGATGACGGAGTACTTCCGCGACGAGAAGAACCAGGACGTGCTGCTCTTCATCGACAACATCTTCCGTTTCTCCCAAGCCGGTTCCGAGGTGTCCGCGCTCCTCGGCCGCTCGCCGTCCGCGGTGGGTTACCAGCCGACGCTCGCCAACGAGATGGGCACTCTGCAGGAGCGCATCACGTCGACGAAGAAGGGTTCGATCACGTCCGTGCAGGCCGTCTACGTGCCGGCGGACGATCTCACCGACCCGGCGCCCGCGAACACGTTCGCGCACTTGGACTCGACCATCGTGCTGGAGCGTTCCATCGCCGAGCTGGGCATCTACCCGGCCGTCGATCCGCTCGCCTCGGTCTCCAAGGCGCTCGAGTCCTCCGTCGTCGGCGACGAGCACTACAAGGTCGCCCGCGAGGTGCAGCGCGTGCTGCAGCGCTACAAGGACCTCCAGGACATCATCGCGATCCTTGGTCTCGATGAGCTTTCCCCCGAGGACAAGCTCACCGTCTACCGCGCCCGCAAGCTCCAGCGCTTCCTCTCGCAGCCGTTCTCGGTCGCCGAGGTCTTCACCGGCACGCCCGGCAAGTACGTGCCCGTCAGGGAAACCGTCCGCGGCTTCCGCATGATCCTCGACGGCCAGCTCGATGACGTTCCGGAAGGCGACTTCTACATGAAGGGCGGCATCGAGGAAGTCATCGCCAGCTCGAAGAAGTAATCGACGCGCCGCCGCGCCCGCGGCGGCCGTCCCTCGTTCGTCCCCTCCATGCCTCTCACCCTCGAAATCGTCACCCCCGAAGCCCGGGTGTATTCCGACACCATCGACACCGTGGTCATCCCCACGGTCGAGGGTGAGATCGGCATCCTTCCCGGCCACATCCCGCTGCTCACGCAGGTGGCGGCCGGCGAACTGCGCGTCACCAAGGACGGCAAGACCGCCCACCTCGCCGTCGGCGGAGGTTTCGCCGACGTGAAGGGTGATCGCGTGTCCGTGCTCGCCGAGAGTGCGATCGCCGAGGAGAAGATCGACGTGAACGCGGTCGAGGAAGCCCGCGCCCGCGCGGAGAAGACCTTGAAGGAGAAGTTCGATCTCGAACCCGCCGAGGTCGAGCGCCTCGAGGGCGTCGTCCGCTTCGCGGTCGCCCAGCTCACCGTCAAGGCGCGCCGCCGGTAGTCGCCGCCAGGCGGGTCTGCGGGCCCGGGGGCAATTTGCTTGCCTTGTGCCTTGGGCGGTACAAGTTCCCTCGCATGAAGCTCTTCCGCGCTCTCGTGGTCTCTCTTTCCGCCGCGGTTTTTGCCGTGGGTGTTGTGTTCGCCGCTGAAAATGCCGCCCCCAAGGCCAAGCCCGAGGGCAATCCCGGAAAGTGCTGCGTCAAGGCGGAGAGCGCGGGCAAGACCTGCGACCACAAGTGCTGCGTTGAGGCCAACGCTGCGGGCAAGAACTGCGAGAAGTGCGGTGGCGCCAATCCCGCGAAGAAGGCCTGAACGCCCGTCAATTTCTGACTCTCCGGCCGGGTGCCCTCGCGGGCACCCGGCTTTTTTGGGGTCGCCCGCCACGGGTTCGCGGCGGCCCTGATGGCGTTGACGGCGTCGCACGCGTCGCCGGCCTCGATTGGCCGCCTATGGCACCCGACAAGCAGAGGGAGGCGTCATCGCCGCAGGCCAGGGGAGCCGCTTTCCGCAGTGCCGAAGGTTGACTCTGAAACTCAGTCTCAGCAGCATCCGTGGAGTAAGGCCATGCCTTCGTCGTCGCAATCGTCAGCTCCGTCCGCGCTCGTTCCGTTGTGCCAGCTTCTGGCGGGGGCAAGTGGCCGCGTGCATGAATTGGCCGGAGCGGGGGCGTTTCGGGAGCGAATCCGCGAACTTGGCTTGGGTGAGTCGACCATGGTCACGAAGGTCTCGGGGCAGTCTCCGGTGATTTGCCGGATCAATGGAACCCGCATCGCGTTGAGTCACGGTGCGGCGAGCCAGATCCTCGTGGAGCCGTTCGGCGGAGCCTCCTGAAGCGGTCGGAGATGTCCGGGCCGATTTCTCTCTCGAAGCTCGCCCTCGGGCAGCAGGCGGTTCTGCGCTCTTTCCCGCCGGCGGGGGCTGCGTTCCTGCGTCTGCGCGAGATGGGGCTGCTGCCCGGCACGCGGCTCATCTTGGTCCGGCAGGCCCCGCTGGGTGATCCGCTTGAGATCGAGGTCCGCGGCTACCGGCTGAGCCTCCGTCGAGCCGAGGCGGAGTGCATCCTCGTAGACCCTGACTCCCCGTCATGAACGCGTCGTCCGCGGTTTCGAAGACGGTTGGGGGCCCCCCGGGGCGCGCCCCGGTTTACGCCCTCGTCGGCAACCCGAATTGCGGGAAATCGACGCTCTTCAACGCGCTGACCGGGCTCAAGCAGAAGGTCGGCAACTACCCGGGCGTCACCGTCGAGAAGAAGGTTGGCACCGCGTATTCCCAGCACGGGCAGCCCATGCCGGTCATCGACCTCCCGGGAGCCTACTCGCTGGCGGCGCGTTCGCCGGATGAGGCGGTGACGCGTGATATGCTGCTCGGGCGGCGCCTGGATACGGCGGCTCCAGATCGGATTCTCTGCATCGTCGACGCGTCGAACCTCGAGCGGAATCTCTACCTCGTCCACCAGATCCTCGATCTCGGGCGCCCCGTGATCGTGGTCCTGAACATGATGGACCTCGCGGCGAAAGCCGGGGTGCGCATCAAGGTCGAGCGCTTGGAAAAAGAACTCGGGATCCCGGTGATTCCCTGCGAGGCCGCCCATGGCCGTGGCCTGATCGAGCTCAAGCTCGCGATGAGCCGCCCGGACCTGCCGCTGCCGCGCCATCGCTGGGACATCCCTTCGCCGATCGCTCCGGCGGTGTCGGAGTTGCAGGCCTCCCTGCTGGAGAACGACCGCAAGGCCCCCCTGAGTGCGCGTGCGGAGGCATTGCTGCTGCTCACCGACCAGGATTCGGTCCGGGTCGCGGGGTCGACTCCGCTCAGCTCACGCACGACCGACATCCTGCAATCGTGGAAAGTACGCTGGGAAGGTCAGGGCGTCGATTGGGCGGCGACGCTCGTCGCGTCGCGTTACGATGCCATCGCGCGTCTGTGTGCCGACGTCCTCGAACGCGGAACTCCGGAGCAGGAGGGAGCGAGCCTGAGTGACCGCATCGACGGCGTGGTCACGCATCCGGTCTGGGGCTGGCTCGTGCTCGGCGGTCTGATGGGGGCGCTTTTCCTGAGCATCTTCACGCTGGCGGAGTACCCGATGACGTGGATCGACGACCACATCGCGCAGGCGGCGGATGCGGTGAAGGCGGCGATGCCGCCGGGTGACCTCCGGGACCTGATCACGGACGGCGCGATTGCCGGCGTGGGCGGGGTTCTGATCTTCCTTCCGCAGATCCTGATTCTGTTCTTCTTCATCGGCCTGCTGGAGAGCACCGGCTACATGGCGCGGGCGGCGTTCATCATGGACCGCCTGATGAGCCGGGTGGGCCTGAACGGCAAGAGCTTCATCCCGCTGCTCAGCTCCTACGCCTGTGCGATTCCCGGCATCATGGCGACGCGCACGATCGAGGATGCGAAGGATCGCCTTGTGACGATCCTGGTGGCGCCGTTGATGAGTTGCTCGGCGCGCCTCCCCGTGTACCTGCTGATGATCGCCGCGCTGGTGCCCGGGGACACCATTCCCGTGGGCACGAAGGTGGGCCTCATGCTCCTGATGTACGCGCTCGGGACCTCGGCCGCGTTCGGGTTTGCCTGGCTGTTCAAGCGGACGCTGCTGAAGGGCGAGCCCCCGCTGATGATCATGGAACTCCCGCCGTACCGGTTGCCGCGGGTGCGGGACGTGATCCTGCAGATGGTGGAGCGTGGCGGACTCTTCCTGCGCCGGGCCGGCACCCTCATTCTCGGCATTTCCATCGTGCTCTGGTTCCTCTCAACGTACCCGAAGGCGCCGGAAGGCGCGACGGCCCAGGCGCAGATGGCGCACAGCTTTGCGGGTCAGGCCGGCCAGCTCATCGAGCCGGTGATCCGCCCGCTCGGCTTTGACTGGCAGATCGGCATCGGCTTGATCGCCTCCTTCGCCGCGCGCGAAGTCTTTGTTTCGACGATGGGGGTGGTGTTCAACGCTCAAAGCGATGCGGACGACACCGCACCGCTGCGGCAGGCGCTGGCCTCGGCCCGCTGGCCGGACGGCGCGCCGCTGTTCACACCGCTGGTCTGTTTGACCCTGATGATCTTCTACGTCTTCGCCATGCAGTGCGTCAGCACCATCGCGGTCGTGCGGCGCGAGACCAACTCATGGCGGTGGCCGCTCTTCCAGCTCGCGTACATGACTGGCACCGCGTGGGTGGTCTGCTTCGCGGTCGCGTCGATCGGACGCCTGCTGGGCTATTGAGCTGGGCCCGCGATTCGCCGCCGAACGACTCCACGTCATGGCCCGGCTCCCGCTTCCCTTCGCCGCTCGGTTCGCGCTCCCTGCTTCGCTCGCGCTGGCTGCCGCGGTGGCGCTGGCGGGACCGATCGGAGCGCCGAGCGTGGCGCCCGCCACGCCGTCTGGCACGACGGTGGCCATGGCCGTTGGGTCCGGCTCGGGTCTGGCTTCGGAGTTGATTCCGATGATGGCAACGGCGACCGCCGAGTCGGCCGCGTCGCCTCACGGCTGGCAGACCCCGGCAGCGTTGGCGGTGGTGGCGGTGACGATGCTGGCGCTGGGCTGGCGCGTGCGCGCGAACGCCCGGCGTCGCCGCTGCGGGTGTGGCGGCGATGCCTGCGCGGCGGTCAACCCCGAGGTCGAGCGCCTGCGCGCGCGGCTCAGCGCGAAGAGGGATCGGTAGCCTTGGCCTCGGCCGCGTAGGCTTGGGCAAGCAGGACGATCGGGTGCACGACGCTCGGCACGGGAGCACCTGCCGGGGTGGCGCGCTTCAGACCATTTTCGAGCTGCAGGTGGCAGCCGGGATTCGCGGTCGCGACGAGCGTCGCTCCGGTGGCCTGGACGTGTCCCACCTTGCGCTGTTGGAGCCATCCGGCGGTCTCGGGTTGGGTGATGTTGTAGATGCCGGCGCTGCCGCAGCACCACGTGGCCTCGGCGCACTCGCGGAGCTCGACCCCGGGCAGGGCGCGGAGGATTTCACGTGGCTGCCGGCTGACCTTTTGCCCGTGGCACAGGTGGCAAGACTCGTGGTACGTGAGTCGTTGCGGTTCGGTCGCGAACGCGCTCGCGGGCGCCGCCGGCTTCCGGAAACCGATTTCAGCGAGCCATTCGTGGATGTCGCGAAGCTTGCGCGACCACGTGGCGGCGCGGGCGGCGTAGACGGGATCATCGGCGAGCAGGTGATCGTAGTGACGCAGGTGGGAGCCGCAGCCGCCGGCGTTGCTGATGATCGCGTCGACGGAGTCCGGATCGATCGCGTCGATCTGCCGCCGCGCCAGTTCGCGGGCGGTGGCGGCATCGCCGTTGTGGGCGTGCAGGGAACCGCAGCAGGCCTGCGCCCGGGGCGTCACGACCTCGCAGCCATTGGCGACCAGCACATCAACCGTGGCGCGGTTGACGTCGGAGAACGCGAGGTCCTGCACGCAGCCGGTGAGGACGGCGACCCGGTGGCGCGCGGGCCCGGAGGGCCGCTCGATCGGGGCGATAAGGGCGTCGGAGAAGTGGCGCTGGATGCGCGGCGTCTGCGGTTCGAGATCGGCGAGTTGACCCGGCAGCAACCGGGTGAGACCGATGCGGCGACTGAGACCCTGCAGGCCGCTGGCCTGCCACAGCCAGAGCAGTCGGCCGAGGGCGCGGAGCAGGCGCGGGCGCGTGAAGACGAGGCGCAGGGCGAACCAGCGGACCCCGCGGCGCTTCGGGGTGTCGAGCACCCCGCGGCGCTCGATCTCGGCGCGGGCGGTCTCGAAGAGATTCGGGTAATCGACCCCGGCGGGGCAGGCGGTGGTGCAGGCGAGGCAGCCGAGGCAGTAGTACATTTCCTCACCGAAGTCGGCGTTGACCTCGAGTTCACCGTCAGCGATCGCGCGCATCAGGGCGATGCGGCCGCGGGGGGAGTGCCGTTCGCGGCCGGTCTCGACGTAGGTCGGACACGTCGGCAGGCACATTCCGCAATGCATGCATTGCTGCAGCACTGAGTAGTCGAGGCTGCGCAGCAGGTTGCCCGTGGCGTCGGGCGGGGAAGAGCGAGGCGCTGAGCTCATGGCGGTGTGGGCGAAGGGCTCAGTCGAAGATCTTGCCCGGGTTGAGCAAGCCGTCGGGATCAAGCGTGCGCTTGATCGAGCGCAGCAGTTCGAGGGTCGGATCGCCGAGCTGGCGGGGCAGGAAGGATTTCTTGGCGAGGCCGACCCCGTGTTCGCCGGTGAGCGTGCCGCCGAGGGAGACGGCGTAGTCGAAGATTTCCTTCATCGCGGCCTCGACGCGGTGCATTTCCGCTTCGTTGCGCTCATCGGTGAGGAACGTGGGATGGAGATTGCCGTCGCCGAAGTGGCCGAACGTCGCGACCTCGACCTGGTGGCGGGCGGCGGTCTCGTTGATGAAGCGGATCATCTTGGCGAGCTCGCTGCGCGGGACGGTGGCGTCCTCGAGGATCGTGGTCGGCCGCAGCCGGGCGAGGGCGGAGAACGCGCTGCGGCGGGCGGTGGCGAGGCGGGTGGCCTCGTCGGCGGAGGCGGCGCGGCGCACGGCGAGGGCGGACTGGGCGCGGCAGATCTGCTCGATCCGGTCGGCCTCGTCGGCGACGGCGGCCGGATGGCCGTCGGTCTCGATCAGGAGCAAGGCCTCGGCCTCGGTCGGAAGGCCGACCTTGGCGTAGGCCTCCACGCAGCGCAGCGTGCGCTGGTCGAGGAACTCGAGCGTGCACGGAATGATCTTCTCCGCGATGATGGCGGAGACCGTCTCGGCGGCGGCGTCCATGGATGCATAGGTGGCGAGGAGCGTCTGGCGGGCGGCGGGTTTCGGGAGCAGGCGGAGCAGGACCTTGGTGATGATGCCGAGCGTGCCCTCGCTGCCGATGAAGAGATCGCGCAGATTGTAGCCGGCGACGTCCTTGACGCACTTGTTGCCCAGCCAGACGGTGGAGCCGTCGGCGAGGACGACCTCGAGGCCCATGACGTAATTGCGGGTGACGCCGTACTTCAGGCCGCGGAGGCCGCCGGCGTTTTCCGAGACATTGCCGCCAATGGTGCTGATCTTCATCGATCCCGGGTCCGGCGGGTAGAAGAGTCCCGCGCCGTCGGCGGTGTCGTAGATCCGCTGGGTGATGACCCCCGGCTCGGCCAGCAGCGTCAGGTTGCGCGTATCGAGTTCGAGGATGCGATTCATGTCGCCGAGGCAGAGCACGACGCAGCCCGGTACGGGAACGCTGCCGCCGGAGAGCCCGGTGCCGCTGCCCCGGGATACGACGGGGACGCGGTGGGTGCGGGCGAGCCGCAGGACGGCGGCGACGCCGACGGCGTCGCGCGGGAAGACCACGGCCCCCGGCAGCTGGCGGAGGGCGGCGGTGCCATCGAAGCCGTACGGGATCAGGTCCTCGTGGCGGGTCAGGACTGCGCTCTCGGGAAAGGCGGCGCGGAGGTCACGGAGAAAGAGATCGGGCAGCGACCCGCGCGGCGCGGGCTGGGGTGAGGGGGAGCTCATGGAAGTCGGAGGGAACGGAGGGACTGTCAGGTGATTGCCGTCGCCCTCGTGGCCGCGCTCCGCCGCCGGGGAGCCGGAGTGTCGGCGGTGGCTGCAGCGGTGGTTGCGGCGGTGGCGGTGGCGTCGTCGGAGAAGGCGGGGAGGGGGGTGGTGGCGGCGGCTTGGGCGGCGCGGACGTGGGCGAGCATGGCGGCGTGGGCGGCATCGCCGTCGCCCCGCTCGACGGCGGTGACGATGCGGGCGTGCTGGGCGGCGGCCTCGGCGAGTCCGACGTGGGCGAGCGTGATCCGGCGCGTCTCGGCCTCCAACCCGGCGATCGAGTTCAGCATGAGCGACAGCACGCGGTTCCCGGCGAGGTCGGCGAGCAGGCGGTGAAAGTCCAGATCCGCCAGCACGGCTTCGTCGAGGGACGAGCCCAGGCGCTCGTGCGCGGCGCGCAGGGCGGCCCGCTCGGCGGGACCCGCGCGCTCGGCGGCGGCCCGGGCGATGGCGGGCTCCACCCAGAGGCGGACTTCGGCGAACTGCCGCAGGCGCTCGCCCGGATCCGGCAGTTCGCGGGCCAGCGTCGCGCGGACCGGGGCCTGCGGCCGGTTCACCACCCGCACCCCGACCCCATGCTGCACCTCCAGCAGGCCCTGGATTTCCAGCCGCTGGACCGCCTCCCGCAGCGCGGATCGGCTGACTCCGAGCCGGGCCGACAAGGCGCGCTCCGGCGGCAGCCATTGCGCGGAGCGGTACTGCCGGGCGAGCCGTTCGCAGATCGCGTCGACCAAGGGACCGCGGCGCAGGGTGGCGGGCATGGAGGTAGGAGGTCAGACCACTGGACGAAAGGCAATCCGGAACGCCGGGGGCGGATCGGCCCGCTTGACGGCGGCGGGCAATCCGCATTGCCTGCGAGGGATGCGTGGCTGCGGGGCGACTTGTTTTCTGGTGGGCGTGATCGGGGGCGGATCGTTCCTCGGTGCTGCCCCGTTGCCGTCGTCCGTCTCGCCGTTCCTGCCCCCGGATGCCCCGGCGGCGGTGGCGGGTACGGCGGCGCAGGGGGCGCCGGTCGAGTTTCGCGGCGTGGTGGTGATGGGCGGCAGGCAGCGCTTCAACTTCTTCGATCCGGCCCGCAAGCAGAGCGTGTGGATCGGGCTCGACGAGCCGGGGACGCCGTATCGCGTGACGGCCTATGACGACGCCCGCGAGAGTGTGACGGTCGAGGTGGAGGGGCGGGTGCTGGCGCTGACGCTGGAGAAGACGAAGATCGCGTCGTCGCCGCCGCCCGGGAACGTGCCGATGGCGGGAGCCGTTCCCGCGGTGGCGGGGGCGCCCGCCCCCGGGGTGCCGCCGGTGGTGCTGAACCCTACGGCTGCCGATGAAGCGAAGCGGCTCGAGGCGATCGCTGCGGAGGTGCGCCGTCGGCGTGCGCTCCGTCAGCAGGGTGGTGCCGCGACGCCCGCGCCGGGAGGCGCGGCGACGGCGGTGGAGAAGGCGAACTAGGTGCCGGCTTCGCGTGCGGCCGGAGCGCGCGAAAAAAGCCGTGCGCCGGCCGCGGCGCGGGCTAGGATCGTCTTCCCATGTCCCTCCCCCCGCCGACTCCGGTCGCCGCGTCCATCTCCAACTGGATGCTGGTGCGGCGGCTTTGGGGGTTGGCGTGGCGATATCGCCTCCGGTGCCTGCAGGTCCTCGGCCTCCAGTTGGTGCTGCTTTCCCTGGGGTTGGCCGGGCTGAGCCTGACGGGTGTCGGCATCGACTATATCCGGTACGTGCTGGGGAAGGAGCACCCGTCGCTCGAGACACCCGAGATTGCGATCCCCGCGATTCAGTTCGGGCCAACGCTGCCCGCCGCTTGGACCCCCACCCAGGTGCTCCTGCTCATCGCCGGCCTGATCCTCGCGATGGCGGCGGTGCGGGCGTACCTGAACTACGCCTATTCCGTTGCGATCAACGGCCTCGTGCAACTGCGCCTGGTCGTCGACCTCCGGGCGGAAATCTACGACAAGCTCCAGCGATTGAGCTTCCGGTTCTTTGATGCGAATACAACCGGCTCGATCATCACCCGCGTCACGGGTGATGTGCAAAGCGTGCGCATGTTCGTCGATCAAGTGCTGATCCAGAGCCTGATCATGGTCATCTCGCTCGCGGTCTACGTCATCTACATGGTCAGCCTTCATCCCGGCCTGACCCTGGCGTGTCTTGCGACCACCCCGGTGCTGGCGCTCATGTCGATGCGGTTCTCGCGCCAGATCCAGCCGGCCTATGCCCACAACCGTACGCTGGTGGAGCGGATGGTGCAGACCCTCGCGGAGAGCATCCAGGGGATCCAGGTGACGAAGGGGTTCGGCCGCGAGGCGGAGGACCGGGCGCGGTTCGATGCGAGCAACGACGCGGTGTTTGCGCAGCAGCGCAGCATCTTCTGGCGGGTGAGCCTCTTTTCTCCCGCGGTCGGCCTGCTCACGCGGGTGAACATGGTCGTACTGCTCGGCTACGGCGGCTGGCTGGTCCTGGAAGGCAAGCTGCCGCTGGGCGCGGGGCTCATCGTCTTTGCCGGCCTGCTCGAGCAGTTCTCGGGTCAGGTCAACCAAGTCGCCACCGTCGTGAACAGCGTGCAGCAGTCCCTGATCGGGGCGCGGCGGGTGTTTGAGATCCTTGATGCGCCGGTCGAGGTGCGGAGCCGGCCGGATGCGATCCGGCGCCCGCGGCTGACCGGGGCGGTGGCGTTCGAGCGGGTGAGCTTCGCCTACGACGGCATCGATCCGGTGCTGCGCGACATCACGCTGGAGGTGAAGCCGGGGCAGTGCGTGGCGATCCTCGGCGCGACGGGGGCGGGCAAGAGCGTGTTGATGAGCCTGACTCCGCGGTTCTGGGATCCGACTGCCGGGCGGGTGTTGCTGGACGGCATGGATGCGCGCGACCTCGAACTCGACGACCTGCGCCGGAACATCGGTTTGGTGTTCCAGGAGAGTTTCCTGTTCTCGAACACGGTGGCGGCGAACATCGCGTTCGGGCACCCCCACGCGACGCGCGAGCAGATCGAGAAAGCGGCGCGGATCGCGGCGGCGCATGAGTTCATCATGGCGCTGCCGAAGGGCTACGACACGATCCTCGGCGAGAGCGGGAACACCCTCTCGGGCGGGCAGCGGCAGCGGCTCGCGATCGCGCGGGCGGTGCTCCTGGAGCCCCCGATCCTGCTCCTCGATGATCCCACGGCGGCGATCGACAGCGAGACGGAGCACGAGATCTTCGAGGCGCTGGATCGCGCGATCGCGGGCCGCACCACCTTCATCGTCGCGCACCGCCTCAGCACACTGCGCCGGGCGGACTTCATCATTGTGATGGAGGACGGACGCATCGTGCAGCGCGGGCGGCACGAGGAACTCATGCGTGAACCGGGCCCGTACCTGCGGGTGGCCAACCTGCAGCTCCGGGACGGACGTGAACTGCAGCAGCAGGCCCTCGGGCAGGGCGTCCAGCCGAGAGGTGCCGCGTGAGCCCGCTGCCGGATCCCAATCCCCGGCCCCAGCCGGGACCCGGGGGACGCGATCTCATGCTCGTCTACCGGGCGAAGGATGACGACGACGAGGAGCAGTTCCGTCCCCTCGAGTGGGGCCTGATCCGGCGGCTTTTCACGTACGCCAGTCCGGTTCGCCGCAAGCTGATCGCCCTGTCGATCCTGACCGTGATCCGCGCGGCGCAACTGCCCCTGCTGCCGTGGCTGGTCTCGGCGGTGATCGGCCTGATCAGTCAGGGCGTGATCACGCGCGACGACGCCCGCTGGCTGTGGTGGGGGGTGGGGGCGTACGCGGTCCTCGCCCTGTTCACGGACGTGCTCTTCCACTTCCGCCAGCGCTATGCGCTCGAGGTGGGGGAGGTGGTGGTGAACCGACTCCGGGCCGACATCTTCGCGAAGGTCCAGCGCCAGCCGATGAGCTTCTTCCATCGCGTGAAGCTGGGGCGGATCATCAGCCGCGTGACCAGCGACGTGGAGGCCTTGCGCGTGGGCATCCAGGACGTGCTCTTCGTGTCGGTCGTCCAGGCGGGCCAGATGCTGTTCGCCGCGGTGATCATGGCCTTCTGCGACTGGGTCCTCTTTCTCGTGGTGGTCGGGATGGCGCCGGTGCTCTGGGCCGTGAATCGGCGCTTCCGCATGCGCCTCAGCCAGCTGACCCGCGCCTCGCAGGAGAGCTTCAGTCGCGTGACGGCGACGCTGGCGGAGTCGGTGAGCGGCATCCGCGTGACGCAGGGCTTCGTCCGCCAGGACACGAATGCGGGCCTGTTCCGGAACCTCCTGATGGATCATTCGCGGTACAACATCGCGCTGGCGCGAACCTCGGCGCGTCTCCTCCCGATCCTGGAACTGAACAGCCAGTTCTTCATCGCGATCCTGCTCATGCTCGGTGGGTGGCGGACCTTCCACGGCCTGATGACCGTCTCGGACCTGATCCAATTCTTCTTCCTCGCCAACCTGTTCTTCTCGCCGATCCAGATCATCGGCAACCAGTACAATCAGGCCCTCGTGGCGATGGCCGGGGCGGAGCGGGTGTTCCGCTTGGTGGATACGCCGCCGGACTGGATTGATGCGCCGGAGGCGACGGCGCTCGCCGATGTGCGTCAGGCGATGCCGGCCGGTGTGGTCGGGGCGCGGGTGGAGTTCAGCCACGTCTCGTTCGGCTACACCCCGGAGCGCCGGGTGCTGCACGGCATCTCCTTCACGGCGGAGCCCGGTCAGTCGATCGCGCTCGTCGGTCACACCGGCAGCGGCAAGAGCTCGATCATCAACCTCGTGGCGAAGTTCTATTTGCCGACGGAGGGCGAGGTGCGGATCGACGGGCGGGAGATCTGCACGCTGACGAGCCAGTCGCTGCACCGGCAGATGGGCATGGTGCAGCAGCAGAACTTCCTCTTCAGCGGCACCCTGATGGACAACATCCGCATGGCGCGGCCGGAGGCGACGGACGAGGAGATCCGGGCGGCGGCGGCGCGGCTTGACTGCCTCGACATCCTGGAGGCTCTGCCGCGCGGCCTCCTCACCGAGGTGGGCGAACGCGGGGCGGGACTCTCCGTCGGGCAGCGTCAGCTGGTGTGCTTCACCCGCGCCCTCCTCGCGGATCCCCGCATCCTGATTCTTGATGAAGCGACGAGTTCGATCGACGCCCTCACCGAAGCGCGTCTCCAGAAGGCGCTGCGCACGCTGCTCGTCGGCCGCACCAGCTTCGTCGTCGCGCACCGCCTGAGCACGAGCCGCAGCGCCGATCAGGTGCTCGTGCTCGACGACGGCCGCATCATCGAGCGCGGCACCCATGACCAACTGCTGTCGATGAAAGGTCACTACGCGGCGCTCTACCAGCAGTTCGTGCA
Source organism: Verrucomicrobiota bacterium (assembly GCA_016871755.1). GTDB lineage: Bacteria > Verrucomicrobiota > Verrucomicrobiia > Opitutales > Opitutaceae > UBA6669. The sequence continues at coordinate 19,545 of VHCJ01000017.1, forward strand.
GATCGATGACCCCGGCGCGCCGGCGCGGGCGGGGCGCGGCTGAGGGTGGGGTGCCGGATGATCAATCAAACACTTGCGAAAGTTTTCTCCTCTTAAAAACGGCTATTTACCTTTAAGAAATGCATTGCAATCGTCCGGCGGTCAGGTCACGGTTTCAGTCGTTATGGCTAAACGCAAACCCAACGCTGCCTTCCTTAAACCGGTTCAGCCTGACGAAGCCCTAGCGGCGGTTGTCGGGTCCAAACCCCTCCCTCGTACCGATCTCACCAAGAAGCTCTGGGACTACATCAAGAAGAATGGTCTCCAGGACAAGAAGGTGAGGACCCAGATCAATGCCGACGACAAGCTGAAGCCCGTCTTCAACGGCAAGAAGTCCGTCAGCATGTTCGAGATGACGAAGCTCGTCTCGGGCCACCTGACGTAATCCTCGGTCGCTCCGATCTTTCTGACGCCGGCCCCCGTTGCGGGGCCGGCGTTTTTTTTTGCCCCTCGCCGGCCGGGGACGTTTGTGCGTCCTCCGGCGAGTCCGCGCTTGCCAACGAATTTGCGCCGGGGTCAGGGTGACGGCCCGTTTTCCGCATGGCTGGCCGTCTCACCGCCCTCCTTGATCCGTCCCGCATCCACCTGCAGGTGCATGCGGCGAAGCGCACGGCCGCCCTCCACGAGGTGGCGCGCCTGCTTGAGGGGCATCCCGAGGTCGCGAACTTCCAGGGCTTTTATCAGGAGCTGCTCGCGCGGGAGCGTCTGGATACGACCTGCCTCGGCAACGAGGTGGCCCTGCCGCACGCGCGGACGGAGCATGTGCGCTCGATCGTGCTCGCGGTGGGTCGCAGCGACTCCGGCATCCTCTTCGAGAACAGCAACCAGACTGTCCGACTGCTCTTCGTCCTCGGCACGCCGAAGTCCAACCCCGGTGACTACCTGCAGGTGGTGAGCGCACTCTGCCGTCTCCTGAAGGAGGCGTCGACCCGCGACGCCTTGATGCGGACCTCCACCCCGGAGGACTTCATCGCCGTGGTCCGGCGATTCGAGGAAGGCACCCTTTCCCCGGCCTAGGCGTGAGGTTTCAGGAGGGGGGCCGAACATGATGGGACTGGGAAGGTTGGGATCGACCCGGAACTGACCTTCAACGCCATTGCCTCGGCGGGTGTCGGCCCGCCGGGTTCAGTAGTGCGGTGGTCGCTCCTCTGCCGGCACCGCGCCGCCCTCCGGTGAGCCCGATGACTCCGTCCGCTCCCGCAGGCGCACGCATTCGCGCCGGATCAAATCCAGCGTTTCGCTCATCTCCAGCATCGCCTTGTCCTGCTTGGTCACGTGGTGCTCGAGCCACGCGATGCGTTCCTCGAGGCGTTCAATGCGGGGATCGGACATGGCGGAGAGCGCGGTTCGATCAGAACCGTGGGTGGCTTTTCACCCGGACGCGAGCTTGCGGGGGCACTGTCTCAAGAAAGCCTCGATTCTGAGTGGCACGACGGGGTCGCGGATCCGTGCGGCGACCGGGCGTGCGAAGCGCCCGCTGGAGTCTTAGTCCGCGAGGAGCGCCGCCAGGGCTTGGGGATCGGAGACCGGTGCGCGGCAGGCGAAGTCGTCGCAGACGTAGGCCGTGGCCGCGCCGGCTTCCGGGCGCATCCCGGCCAGCCACGGGGCGCGTGCGGTCAGCCAGGCTTCGTCCGCCTGACCCGACAGGAGAAGGATCGTCCGGGCGCGCCCGGGGGCCATGCGGGCCGCGGCCAGCAGGGGGACGGTGTCCGCGGCGTTGCGGTCGCCCGCGATCACCACCTGCCGGGGCCGACTGAGGGCGTGGTCGACGGCGACCAGCATCGCGGGCAGCGCCTGCGGGTGTTCCGTCCAGCGTGGCGCGAAGGCCTTCAGCGTGCGCTGGGCGCGCTCGCGGCGGGCATCGTCGTGCAGGAGGTCCGCGAGGCGGAGCGCGGTGCGCGCCGCGACCGAGCTCGGGGCGGGCTCGGCGCCGTCGTAGTCTTCCTTGAGCCGGAGCACGAGGTGCGGGTCGTCTCCGGGAGCCGAGAAGTATCCGCCGCCGACGTCGTCCCAGAAGCGCGCGTCGAGCTCGCTCTGGAGCGCATCGGCCCAGCGCAGCCACGAGAGCGAAAGCGTGGCCTCGTACAGGTCGAGCAGGCCGTCGATCAGGCAGGCGTAGTCCTCGGCGAAGGCCTCCGCCGTGCCGCGGGACGTGCCGAACGCGCGGTGGAGGCGACCGGTGCCGGGATGCACGAGTTCGCGCTGGATGAAGCGCGCGGCGGCCTCGGCCGCGTCGCGGTAGGGGGTCGGTCCGGGCTGGCCGCCCTCGAGCGCGAGGTGCGCGCGGGCCAGCGCGGAAATCATCAGGCCGTTCCACGCTGTGATGATCTTGTGGTCGAGGTGGGGCCGGGGACGGCGCGCCCGCGCCTCCCGCAGCCGCCCGAGCAACGCGAGAAGCCGGTCGTTGGCCTCCTCGGCGGTGAGCTGGAAGCTCTTCGCGGTGGCGGCGAGCGACTGCACCTGGGCGAGGATGTTGCGGCCGGCGAGTTCTCCTTGGGGATCCAACTCCGGCGGCACGTTGCCGCCGGCGCGGATCCCGAAGTGGACCGTGGCCAGGGCGGCTTCGTCGGCCGGCAGCGCCGCGGCGAGTTCATCAGGGGTCCAGACGTAGAAGGCGCCCTCCGCATGCTCGTCGCCGCCCGCGCGCTGGCTGTCGGCATCCTCGGCGGACGCGAACCCGCCGCCGGGCTGACGGAGGTCGCGCAGCGCGTAGTCGAGGATGTCGCGGGTCAGCCACGCGTAGCGTTCGTCGCTCGTCGCGGCGTACGCCTCGAGGCAGTTCACGGCGATCTGCGCCTGATCGTAGAGCATCTTCTCGAAGTGCGGGCAGAACCAGCGCGCATCGACGGAATAACGGTGGAAGCCGCCGCCGACGTGGTCGTGGATGCCGCCCCGCGCCATTCCGCGCAGGGTGGTTGCGACGAACCCCAGTGCCTCGTCGCCCTTGGTCGAACCGGGCCCCTGCAGGCGGGCGCAGCGGATGAGGAACGACAGCACGGAGGCGCGCGGGAACTTCGGCGCTCCGCCGAAGCCCCCGACCTGCGGATCGAATGACTCCGAGAAATACTGGTAGCCGCGCTCGAAGGCACCTTGCGCCGCCTCGAGCAGGGCTTCGGGGGAGTCCGCCCGGGTCGGCTGGGCAGGTGCGGGCGGCGCGAGTGCTGCGATCACGCGATCCCCCTCGGCGATCAGCTGGGCCTGTTGGGCGGGATCCTTCCACGCTCCGGCGATGGCTCGCAGGAGCGACGGGAAGCCCGCGCGCCCACCGCGGTCGGTCGGAGGGAAATAGGTGCCGCCGTAGAACGGCTTCCGATCCGGCGTGAGCCAGATGCTGAGAGGCCAGCCACCGTGGCCGGTGAGGGCCTGGACGTACGTCATGTACACCTGGTCGACGTCGGGCCGTTCCTCGCGGTCGACCTTGATCGCGATGAAGTCCGCGTTCAGCACCGCGGCGATGTCGGTGTTCTCGAACGACTCATGCGCCATGACGTGGCACCAGTGGCAGGTCGAGTAGCCGATGCTGAGGAAGATCGGCTTGTTCTCGGACCGGGCCTGCGCAAAGGCGGCCTCGTCCCATTCCCGCCAGTCCACCGGATTTTCGGCGTGCTGCTGCAGGTAGGGCGACTGGGCGTGCTGAAGGCGATTGGCCATCGCCTACAAAGGTGCAGAAACCGGCAAAAGGAAAGCGCGGCCCCGGGGAATCCGGAGGCCGCGCGGGAGGGAGATCGAGGGCGGGAGGACTCCGCCCGGACCTCAGCGCCGGGGACGGGCGGAAGCGGTTACTGCCCGAGCACCCACGAGAAGATGAGCGGGGCCACGATCGTGGCGTCGCTCTCAACGATGAACTTCGGGGTCTTGGAGCCGAGCTTGCCCCAGGTGATCTTCTCGTTCGGGACGGCGCCGGAGTAGCTGCCGTAGCTGGTGGTGGAGTCGCTGATCTGGGCGAAGTAGCCCCAGAGCGGCACGTTGGTGCGTTGGAGATCCTGGTGCAGCATCGGCACGACGCAGATCGGGAAGTCGCCGGCGATGCCGCCGCCGATCTGGAAGAAGCCGATGGAGCCTTCGCCGTTGCGCAGCGTGCGCGCGGAGCCGGTGTACCACTCGGCCAGCCACATCATGTATTCGATGCCGGTGCGGACCGTGTGAACGTTCTTCACGTCGCCGCTGATCACGTGGCCGGCGTACATGTTGCCGAGGGTGGCGTCCTCCCAGCCCGGGACGATGATCGGGAGGTTGCGCTCGGCGGCGGCGAGCATCCACGAGTGCTGCGGGTCGATCTGGTAGCTCTTCTTGAGTTTTCCGGAGCGGAGCACCTTGTACATGAACTCGTGCGGGAAGAAACGCTGGCCGGCGCGGTCGGCGGCGACCCATTCCTCGAGGACGGCGGCCTCGATGCGGCGCATCGCCTCGTGTTCGGGGATGCAGGTGTCCGTGACGCGGTTCATGTGCCGGTCGAGCAGCGCCTGCTCGTCCTCGGTGGTGAGGTGGCGGTAGTGCGGGACGCGCTCGTAGTAGTCGTGCGCGACCAGGTTGAAGATGTCCTCCTCGAGATTGGCGCCGGTGCAGACGATCGCGTGCACCTTGTCGCGGCGGATCATCTCGGCGAGCGAGATGCCGAGCTCGGCGGTGGACATCGCGCCGGCGAGCGTGACGAGCATCTTGCCGCCGGCCTTGAGATGGGCCTCGTAGCCCTTGGCCGTGTCGACGAGGGCGGCGGCGTTGAAGTGGCGGTAGTTCCGGGCGATGAACTGGGACACCGGGCCCTTCTTGCTCGCGAGGGCGGCGTTGACGTCTTCGGGGCGGCGGGTCTTGCGCTTGGCGGTCATAGAAGGCGAAGCGTGAAAAGCCGCCGGACTCCGGGCGACAAAAAAGCGCGCGTCCGCGGCGGGGCTCCGGGATTGCGCCCCGCGGAGGGTCGGCCATTGTCCTCGGCTCCCGGGACTTCATCCCTTCCGCGTTCGCACCCTCTGCCCGCGCGGGCGGGTCGGCTCCTGGTCCCGCCGCCATGTTCGCCGCCGTCCTGACCACCGTCTTCTTTTCGCTCTCCGCGATCTTCGCGCAGCGGAGCGTGCGGGCCGTGGGGGCGAGCCGCGCGAATCTCGGGCGGCTCGCCTTCGCCGCCGTCGCGCTCGGGATCGTCGCGCACGGCTGGGGTGGCGGACTCGGCGGGGCGGGCCGCGATTGGCTGGCGTGGAGCGGGGTGGTGGGCATGGGCCTCGGCGACCTGGCGTCGTTCGCGGCGCTGCCGCGGCTCGGCACGCGCCTGACGGTCCTGATCACGCAGTGCGTGGCGGCGCCGCTGGCCGGCATCGCGGAGTACCTTTGGCTGGGCACGACGCTGTCGATGGCGCAAGTGGCCTGGGGCAGCGTCGTCCTGATCGGCGTCGGCCTTGCCCTGCGTCCGGGTCCGGAGGAGTCGGGTGGGGCGGTGCGGGTGGGTTGGTTGGGCCTGCTCTACGGCCTTGGCGCGGCGGCGGGGCAGGGGTTCGGGGCGGTCCTGAGCCGCAAGGCCCGGGAAGTGGCCGAGCAAGCGGGGGAGGTGACGGACGGCTTCACGGCGGCGTACCAGCGGATCTTGGGCGGGCTGGTCATCACGCTGGCCTTCCTGGCGATCCGCGCGCTGTGGAACCGCTGGGGGCGGCGCGGCGAGGCTGCTTCCGAGACATCGGCACGGCCGCGGCCGCGCGACTACCTGTGGATCCCGGCGAACGCGCTCTGCGGGGCGGTCATCGGCGTCAGTTGCTACCAGTGGGCGCTGTTCACGACCCCAAGCGGCTTGGTGCTGCCGATCGTCGCGACCACGCCGTTGGTCATCGTTCCGCTCTCCTTCTGGATAGAGGGTGAGCGCCCCACGCCGCGGTCCCTGATCGGCGGGGTGGTGGCGGTGGCCGGAGCGGTGGCTCTGACCCTGGTGCGCTGAAACGGTGCGGCAGCGCAAAATCAGGCTGGGTTTTCCTCGCCGGCTGGCTTTGTCTTGGGGGTTCGCATGCTGACGATCGCTGATGTCGCCAAGTCCTACGGTACCCGGGAGCTCTTCTCGGAGGTTTCCCTGTTCATCGCCCGGACGGATCGCTTCGGCCTCGTCGGTCCGAACGGCGCGGGCAAGTCCACGTTGTTCAACCTGATCCTCGGGGAGGAGAAACCCGACGAAGGCACGATCACGTGGGAGCGCGGCGCCGACTTCGGTTTCCTGCCGCAGGAGAGTGCGCCGGCGGGTGACGAGACCATCCTGCACGTTGCGACCAGCGGGCGGAAGCTCGAGCCGGAGAACGACGACGATTACGACATCGACTACACCCTCGAGCCGCGGGCGAAGAAGATCCTCGCCGGGCTGGGGTTCCGCGAGGCCGATCACCTGAAGCTCGCCCGCACGTTCTCGGGTGGCTGGGTGATGCGCGCCCACCTCGCCCGGCTGCTGGTGAACGAGCCGGCGCTGCTGCTGCTCGACGAGCCGACCAATCACCTCGATCTCGAAGCGCTCCTGTGGTTCCAGGATTACCTGACCCGCTACCCGGGCGGCCTCGTCGTCATTTCCCACGATCGCGCGTTTCTGAACGCGCTGTGCAACGGCATCCTCGAACTGCGGGCCGGGACCTTGCACCGGTACACCGGCAACTACGACGATTACGTGAAGGAGAAGGAGGACCGCAAATCGCAGCAGGCGGCGGCCTTCAAGAACCAGCAGCGCGAGATCGCCCACCTGCAGAAGTTCGTCGACCGCTTCGGCGCCAAGGCCTCACTCGCCTCCCGCGCGAAGTCGAAGGAGAAGCAGATCGAGCGCCTCAAGGAGAACGCGATCGAGGAGCCGATGGAGGAGCTCAAGCGGATCAACTTCCGCTTCCCCCAACCGCCGCGCTCCGGCTTGAAGGTGGTGACGCTCGAGCACGTGCAGCAGGCGTACGGCGACCACGTCGTCTACCGCGACCTCAACTTCACCGCTGAACGCGGGCAGCGCATCGTGCTGGTTGGGCCGAACGGCGCGGGCAAGTCCACCCTCCTGAAGATCCTCGGTGACGTCGTGCCGATCCAGGGTGGCGTTCGCGAACTCGGCAGCAACGTCGTGACCGGCTACTTCGCCCAGAACCGCCTCGACAACCTGCGCGCCGACGCGACGGTCTTCGAGAACGTGATGGAGCTGCGCACCGTCGAGAACCAGCTCACCGAGCAGCAGGTCCGCGCCATCCTTGGCGCCTTCCTTTTCCGCAAGGACGACGTGCACAAGAAGGTCTCGGTGCTGTCCGGCGGCGAGAAGTCCCGCCTCGCGCTCGCCCGGCTCCTCGTGCACCCGCCGAACCTGCTGCTGATGGACGAGCCGACGACCCACCTCGACATCGCCTCGATCGATGCGCTGGTCGGCGCGCTCAAGTCCTACGAGGGCACGCTGATCTTCATTTCCCACGACGTGTACTTCATCCGTTCCCTTGCGGAAACGGTGCTGCACGTGAACGCCGGGCGCCTCACGCCTTACGCGGGCAACTACGACTACTACCTCGAGAAGTCCCGCGCCTCGAATGAGCGGGCGGCACTCACCGCCGGATTCACCGATGCGCGCCCCCCGCAGGGCGCGACCCCGGCCGCGAACGCCGCGGCTCCGGCCGCGCCGTCGGCGGACAAACCGGTCGCCCGCAAGGCGGACAAGAATGAGATCAAGCGCGTGCGCACCGAGGTCGGGAAGCTGGAGGAAGCCGTGGCGACTCTGGAGGCCAAGCAGGCGGAACTGACTGCCGCGCTGGAGGCCCCGGAGACCTACACCACGCCGGGGCGTCCGCAGCACCTGAACCGGGAGCTTTCGGCGATCGTGGATCAACTCACGGCCGCCACCGAGGCGTGGGAACGGGCCGCGAGTCGTCTGGCGGAGATGGAGGCGAACTGAACGGGGTGGGGCGTCCCGCCGCTCTGAGACCTTTGCGCTCGTCGGAGTGCGGGTTCCCAGAGGTCTTGCGTGACGGGGAGCGGGGTCCGCGTTGGCCGGTGCGACGCGATTGCGGTTCGAACCGGGGAGCGGGTCGTGCCGCTGCCGACGGGGAGGTTGGTCGCCGCGTGTGCCCGCGATCGGCGCTCGGCGGATTTGAAGTCCATTCAACGGAGGCTTCACGCTCGCCTCACGTGCCGTCGGTTACGTTGATGTCCTTGGATCCATCCGGGCGAGAGCCCTGGTCGCCGACGGGCGCCCCGCGCGTGGGTCGCCCCAGACCGCCGGGGGCTCCAGTCCAACATCATGAACCTGCACCCTCCTCCGACTCCGCGAACGTTGCGGGAAGCCTCGCGAACGCCCCCCTTGAAGGAAGTGGCGGCCAGTGCGCCGCTGCCGCTCGGCGCGCGCTTTCGCCTTTCAGGCAGGGGAAACGACGGTTCATCCCTCCGGAATCGCTCCTCGCGGCACTTCCTTCCACGACGAGGGTCAAGCCTACGCCGATGCCACTTTTCCCCTTTGCCACCGTCCGGACCTGTGCCTGCTCCGCGGTCGCTCCCCGAGCCCACGCTCTGGAGCGTGGAGCGCTTGACCTCGAATCAGCTGGCCTCGACGGAGTCGCATGGCTTGATCGCCAGCGGTCCGGAGCCCGCGCGGAGGCGCGCCGACGAGCGAACCGCCTTCGAAGCGATAGTTGCAGCGCGATTACTAGAACTGACCTCGGAGCCAGGGCTTTGGCCGCCTCTCGTCGCCTCCGGGGAGTTGGCCGGAGACCTCGTTTCGAGGTCGCCGCGGGAGCTCGGATTCCGGTGGAGCCGCCGACCGTGTCGTGGGCGCGGATGTGTCAGGGTCACAGAGATGGAACATCGCGTTTGCATTCCCTTCGCCCTCGCGATTCGTTAGGCGCCTAACTATTTTCGCAGGTTCTCACACCGGTGACGCCTCGTGGTACACCTCTTTGCGCCTCCGGCGCCCTTGCCGTTCGGCCTGCTGGCCGGAGCGGGTGGGTGCGCATCATGTGGGCAGGCCTCGGTCTGATTCTCGGTCTGAGTCCGGGCCGGGCCGCGGAGGACGCGAAGACCCTGCGCTGGGAGGACAACGCCTGGCCCGTGTGGGTGGGGCAGTGGCGCGGAGGTACTTCCTCAGGTGCGGCGCCGGAGCTTGAATCGTGGACGGCGGGCGGGCCGCTGGTGTTTCACCGAGGGGCCCGGGAGGGCCGGCCGGAGGTGGGCGGCGTGCGGCCCCTGTGGATCGAGCAGCGGCGCGACGGCGGTTTGGCGCGGAACAGCTGGGTGTTGCATCCCTTGTTGAGCACGCGTCGTGAGCGTGACGGGGTGGAGGCGGGCAGCGTGTTTGAACTCATCAAGTGGCAGACGGTGCCGGGCGACGGCTCTGGTCAGCGGGCTGACGGCGCGGGTGCGGCGCCGCCGTGGCGTGCCTTGGATGTCTGGCCGTTCTACTTTTCGCGGGCGACGGGCGAAGCCCCGACCTCCTACCAAGCGTGGTTCCCGCTGGGCGGGACGATGGTGAACCGGTTCGGACAGGACCGATTGTCCTGGGTTCTCTTCCCGCTCTACGCCCGCTTTGAAAAGCGCGGCGTGGTGACGACTGCGGCGCCGTGGCCGCTGCTGCGCTGGAGTGAAGGCGGAGGGCAGTCCGGCTTCGCGCTGTGGCCCCTCTACGGGGAGACCCTGCGGGCCGACGGCGGGAGCGAACGCTACGCGCTGTGGCCGCTTGTCTATCACCGTGAGATGCCGGTTGACGGCAACACGTCCGAGCGCGCGGTCAACCGGGGATTCCTGCCCTTCTACGCCTCCGATGTGGCGCCGGGCTACCGCTCGGAGACCTGGCTCTGGCCCTTCTTTGGCCACGTGGACCGTTCGGCGCCGTTTCAGTACCGGGCGAACAACTACCTCTGGCCGCTCTGGGTTCAGGGGCGCGGCGACGATCGGCGGGTCAACCGGTGGGCTCCTTTCTACACGCACTCGGTGATCAAGGGTACGGAAAAGCACTGGGTGCTCTGGCCGCTGTGGCGGCGGCAGCGCTGGCCCGATGGGGCGATCGAGCAGACCCGGACGCAGGTGCTGTTCGCGCTGTATCACGACACGGTGCAGCGCAGCCGGACCACGCCCTCGCTTGCCCCCGCGCGGAAGCGTCATCTGTGGCCGCTTTTCTCGGAGTGGGACAACGGGGCCGGACGGCGGCAGGTGCAGGTGCTGAGTCCGCTGGAGGTCTTTCTCCCGCACAGCGAGGAGGTCCGGCAGGCGTGGTCCCCGCTCTTCTCAGTCTATCGCTATGAACGTCAGTCCGATGGCGCCTCGCGGCACTCCCTGCTTTGGGACGGCGTCACCTACCGGAGCGCGCCGGGGGCGCAGGAGCGGGAGTGGCATTTCGGCCCGCTGCTCGGCTTTGCGTCGCGTCCGGAGGCGGGACGCTTCGCGCTCCTCCGTGGCGTGCTGGGCTTGAAGCGTGGCCCCGTCGGCTCAGGCTGGCGCCTGTTCGTCGGCGACTTCCGGCCCGTCGGTGCACCCTCTTATTCTCAGCCATGAATCGCATCAACGAGGTCTTCGAAGCGTTCGGCAGCGCCCTGATCCTGGCGTGGCGCGCCTTCCGCTCCCTGCCGTCGGCTCCGCGCATCCTCCGGCGTGTTTCCGAGCAGGGTTACTTGGCGGGCTACACCACGCTGCCGATCGTGGCCATCCTCCTCTTCTTCATCGGGGCGGTGCTGGCGCTGCAGGCCGGCAACACGCTCCGCGACTTCGGCGCCAAGCAACTCATCGGCACGCTCGTCGGCGAGTCGATCGCCCGCGAACTCGGTCCGGTGATGGTGGCCATCCTGCTCGCCGGACGGGTGGGCTCGGCGGTGACGGCGGAATTGGCCTCGATGCGGGTCTCCGGCGAAGTCGACGCCTTGGTCACAATGAACATCCCGCCGGAGCGCATGCTCGTCCTGCCGCGCCTGCTCGCCGTGCTCCTGATCACCCCGGTGCTCACCATCATCGGCAACATCATCGGGTGGTTCGGCGGCGCCGTCGTCTGCGCCGGGGTTAGCACGATCGGCGTGGAGCCGGAGATGTATTTCCAGGCACTCAAGCAGTACCTGACCGTGCGGGACATCATGGACGGGCTGATCAAGGCCGAGGTCTTCGGCTTCGTGGTCATGCTCATCGCCTGCTCCACCGGCCTGCGCACGCGCGGCGGCCCGCGTGAGATCGGCTTCGCCGTCACCAAGTCGGTCGTGTTCTCGCTCATCGCGATTCTCACGCTCGACTACTTCATCACCAAGGCGCTCGACTGACTATGGCCTCGCTCCGTCGCAAATCCCCTCCCGCGCCCGTGCGCGACGACCGCAGCCCGGTGCGGATCACCGTGTCCGGTCTGAGCAAGAGCTACGGCCCGCAGAGCGTGCTCCGGGAGGTCTCGCTTGAAGTGCAGCCGGGGGAGATCTTCGTGATCATGGGGCCGAGCGGATCGGGCAAGAGCGTGCTGCTGCGCCACGTCGCCGGGCTGGAGGTTCCCACCGGAGGAACGGTCGCGATCAACGGCCATGATCCCCGCCTGCCCGAGACGCGCGACCGCTTCGCGCTCGCCCTCGTCTTCCAGAGCGGCGCGCTCTTCAACTCGCTCAGCGTCTACGAGAACCTAGCGCTCTACCCGCTCGAGCACCGCCTCTGCCCCAAGCCGGAAATCCGCGAGCGCGTGGTGCGCGCCCTGCGCATCCTCTCCATCGAGAACGCCGTCCATAAGTTTCCGTCCGAGCTGTCCGGCGGGATGAAGAAGCGCGTCGCCATCGCCCGCGCGCTCGTGATGGAGCCGCAGGTCATGCTCTACGACGAGCCGACCAGCGAACTCGACCCGGTGATGGCGGCGACCATCGCGGAGATCATTGCCACGCTGAAGGAGCAGTTCAGCGTGACTTCGGTGGTGGTGTCGCACGATCGTGATCTCGCCTTCGCCATCGCGGATCGCATCGCCGTGCTGCACCAGGGTCGGCTGCTGGCCGTCCAGACCCCGGCCGAACTCCGGGAGAACCGCGATCCGATCATCCGCGAGTTCCTCCGTCCGGTGATCAATCTTCAGGAACCCCGTTTCAAGAAACTCGAAGCCAACCATGACTAGCGCGCAAATGTCGGCCCGCGTGGGCCTTTTCTTCCTGCTCGGTGTCGCCCTCATCTGGGTGACGTTCGAGTCCCTCAGCTCCGGCAACGTCCGCCGCGACCGCGGGTACCGGCTCGTCGCCCACTTCGCCAGCGTCAAGGAACTCAAGGGTGGCGACGAGGTCCGCATGGCCGGCGTCAAGGTCGGCTCGGTCGCCGAGACACGCCTCGCCAACCGCCGCGCCGAGGTGGTCCTCCTCATCAACTCCGACGTGGCGGTCGCTCAGGACTCCGTCGCCACGATCGGGATGGCCGGCCTGCTGGGCTCAAACTATGTATCGCTCGACCTCGGCACCGAGGCCGCCGGCGTGCTGCAACCGGGGAGCCTGATCCGCACGGCCGACACGCCGGACCTCAATGCCGTCGTGTCCCAACTCGGCGAGGTCAGCCGCAAGATCGATACGGCGCTCACCCAGTTCACCGGGGCCATGGGCTCCGCCGGAGGCTCCGGCCTGCTCGGAAAGATCGATCGCCTCGTGGACGAGAACAGCGCGCGGATCGGTCAGATCACGACCGATCTCAGCGCGATCTCCGGCAAGGTGAACTCCGGCCAGGGCACCCTTGGACGGCTGGTCAATGATCCCGCCGCCTACGACTCCTTGGTCGCCGCGCTCGGCGAGATCCGTGGCGCCGCCGCCGAGGCGAAGACGTTCGTCGCCAGCTCCCAGTCGATCATTGACCAGGTCAAGAGCGGTCGTGGCACTTTGGGCGCACTCGTCTTCGACCAGCAGGCCGGCGATGACATCCGGGTCGTGGCCCGCAATCTTCGTGAGGTATCCGACCGCCTGAGCAAGGGCGAGGGGACGCTGGGACGGTTGCTCACCGACGACACCCTCTTCCGGGATGCGCAGGGCGTCATGCGCAAGGTCGACCGGGCCGTTGATGGTCTCACGGATCAAGGCCCGATCACCGCCGTGGGTGTGGCGGCGAACGCCTTGTTCTGAGCCGCATCGCCCCGGGGCCCGGCCCGTCCGCGCCCGTCCCGACGGGCAGCCGATCCTAGCTCGCCGGCTTGACCTCTTCGAGCCACCAGCCGTCCGGCTTGCGCACCAGCAGGCCGGTGATGGCTTGATCCTTCTTTGCCGCCGCCAAGGTGGCCGCGTCGACCTTGAGCAGCATGGTCATCGCGCGCATCACGCCGGGCACCTCCTCGTGCTTCACGATGAGCGCGCCGCGGTCAGCCCGGATTTCCAAGACGACGCCCTTGAGCGGGTGCCGGGCTGGTGCCTTCGCCGGAGCGGCCTCGGCCGCAGGGGGCTTGGCCTCGCTTGTCACCGGGGCCTTGGCGTCCGCGCCGGCAGCGGCACCGAGCAAGCCGGGGGACGGCACGGCCAGAGCCGCGAGTGCGAGGGCGGTCGGGAGGGTACGGTTGAAACGACGGACAGCGGAGTGGGGAAGGAGCGATTTCATGGGAAAGGGTGCGGACAGGGAAGGGGAGAGGTCAGGGGGATGCTGCGGGCCGCGAGGGAAAGGGGTCGTTCCGGCGCGTGGAGAAGTGGGCGTTGCGAGATAATCAGTCGGCGCAGCTGGGGCGGGTGTCGGAGCGGCGGGAGGGAGAACCGTGAAGAAGACACGAGCGACGCCGGTTTTGAAGCGGTGCGGCCAAGGCGTGGGGGTGGTCGGGGGAGGGAAGGCGGCGTCACGAACGCTTGAGCCGGGCGGCCACGTCGGCGGGCGACCACTGCGAGCCGTCGATGCGGTGCACGATCCGGCCATCCCGGTCGATCACGAGGGTGGCCAAGGTGTGCTTGAACAGATTCTCGCCCGGTTCCACGAGTACGCCGAACTGCATCAGGAGGTCTCGGATCGCGACCTCCGGGCCGGTGAGGAACGAAAAGTTGCCGGAGTCGATGCCGTAGCCGGCTGCATACGAGCGCAGGATCGCCGGGGTGTCGTGCGTGGGGTCGAGGGTGATCGACACGAATTCCACGTCGGGGATCGCCTGCTCCCGGGCCAGTCGCTGGAGCTGGGTCATCTTCGTCGTCGCCGCCGGGCACATCGTCGCGATCGGGCAGCGCGTGAAGATGAAGTTCAGGACCACGCGGCGCCCGCGGAATCGGTCGAACGAGACGAGTTCACCCTCTTGGTTGTAGAGGACGAAACGGGGCGCGTTTTCGCCAACCTCGCGATGGACCGCCCGGCCGCGGATCTGCGTCTCCTGGCGCAGTTCCGCCGCGGCGGCTGCGATCACGCGTTCCTTGTCCGCATCGATGATCCGGATCCGGTCGAGCTGCAGGTCGCCAGGCGAGGGCTGGATCATGCGGCCGGTGATGCGCTGGCCTTCCTTGAAAACGCTGAAGTCCGCCGCCCCGACCCTGAACTCCATCGTCATCTCCGGCATGTAGCCGGGAATCTCCTCGTGATGGACGAGCAGCGTGCGGCGCTCGGCCGACAGCCCGACAATCTCGCCGCGCAAGTCGTGCTCCTCGAAGGCGAGCGGATCCTTGGGCTTCTCCGCCGTCGTGGTCGGCGGAGCGCTTGACGGGCTGCATCCGGTGAGAGGCGCCACGAGGGCGAGGGCGGCGGCCAAGGGTGCTAGGCCGGCGGGGAAAAGGCGGCGACGGGTCATTGCGGTGAAGGCGATGGGCGGATGCAGAGGGGGGCCCAGGGAAGGGAGGGAGTGGTTCGGGGAATGGAGACGCCGAGGGGTCAGAGCTCAGGCCTTGCGGGGCGGGGTGGACGGACACCGCTCCGGGTTGACTGGCCCCGGGCTGGCCGGGGCCTCGAGAATGCCGACCGCCGGGCCCAGGGAAGACGGATCCCACTCGCGGACGCGGACGCGGGTCAGGGGCGACTTGCCTTCGCCGACCTCGGTCCACGCGAAGACAACAGTGCCCGAGGCGCGAACCGCCGCGCGCGGGAATCCTCCGGCGCGCGCTGCGGACACATCCGCGAGAAGTTCGGCGGCGAACAACGACCCGTCTGCGAAGACACGCCGCGTGTACAGGCCGGTGGCCTCCGCGCCACGCTTCGACTCCAGCCAGAGCACGACCGCCGACCCATCCGGAAGACTCACCACGTCGACCCGGCCAAGGGGCTGGCCGAGGTCAATGGGCAGCGGGGCGCCGAAGCTCACGCCGCCGTCGCGCGAGACCTTCGCCTGCACGCGCGCCCGGCCCTGCGCGAGCGTGAACCACGCCACGCAGACGGCGCCCGCCCGGGCGTCGCCGGCCGGTCCGTTCACGGGGCACGCCGCGATCTTCCAACCGTCGTCGTGCAGGGACTGGGGCCTGCTCCAGTCTCCGTCCGCGAAACGGGCGCAGCAATGATCGCGGATTTCCTGCGGCGTGCGCCCGCGATAGAAAACCAGGGTCTCGTCGCCCGGCAGGCTCACCAGCGAGGTCTGGCAGCACGTGCACACGTCCGCGTCGACCACCCACTCCCGGACCGTGGAGCCGTCCGCCGCGAGCAAACGCGACTTGAGTTGCATCGACGCGGGGGTCGGCTCATCGGGCTTGGGGATGATCCGCGCCGGGCGTGGCGCGCCGGCCGGCCGCGGAGGACGGAGGCTTTCCAGCCAGACGGCGAGGATGCGGCCGGACGAAAGCGGCGCGAGGCTGACGAATTCGTGGCCGAGCGGGTTCGGCACCGACCACGTGCGGCCGTCGTCGCCGGAACGCGCGAACCAGCCCGAGTAGCCTTCCCCGGCGGAGGGCTCGCGCCGCTCAAACCACTGCGCCCACAGCGTGCCGTCGGTGCCCCGGACCAGCGAGGGGAAGTCCGCCCAGTTTTTCATCAGGCGGGGCGAGGTCGCAATCGCCCGGGGCTGGCTCCACGCTGCAGCCGCGGGTTCCAGCAGGGAGAGCCAGACCGAGCGTTCGCCGGGACGGGCGCCGGGGCCGCACCACGTCAGATGGAGCCGGCCGTCATGATCGGCGTGGAGACTCGCCTCCCCCGAATCCGCCGTGGCCGGTGAGGCCAGATCGCGCAGGCTCCCCGCCCCGTGGCTCCGGGGGACCGCGGCCACCGCCAGCAGCGTGAGGCCAAGCACAAGGCGAAGAACGGGGGACTTCATGAGGCAGGACCGGTCGAGTCGGAGGCGGCTGAGAAGGCAGAACGTTAGGCGGCGGCGCGCGGGCCGCAAGCGGTTGGGGCGTGATCGGGCAGGACGACGGGCGCGGGCGCGGACGCGCCGGGGCCGCGTCCGCGGAGGCACGGGCCAAGGCCGGGCGGCGGACTAAAACTCAACGCGGGTGCTCAACTCCACGCTGCGCGGATCGGCGAGGCGGCGCATTGTGGTTCCGGCCACCGGCTCGTACTCCTCATCGAGCAGGTTCCGACCACGCAGCGTCACGTGCCAGCGCCCCCAGGTCTGACTCACCGAGAGATCGAGTGTCGTGTAGCCCTCCGCGACGACGCTGTTGAGGTTGTTGCCGAAGCGGTCGCCGACGTAACGCGGACCGCCACTGATGACGAGGCCGCCGGGAAAGCGTCGCGAAACAAACAGGTTGGCGACCCACTCCGGCACGTTTGGCGGCTGCTTGCCGGAGCGGGAAATCACCCCGCTCCCGAGCGCCTCGTTGAAGTCGACGAAGGCGGCGTCGGTGAACGCCGCATTGGCCTCGATCCGCCAGCCGTCGCTGGGGGTCAGCGCGACCGCCGCCTCGACGCCCTGCGAGGTCTGCGCCCCGATCTGCTGGCTGATGCGCTGACCCGAGGCGGCGTCCAACGTGGAGCTGAGGAGGTCTGTCTTCTCGATGTCGAAGAGCGCGAGCGTGAAGTCGGCGCGGCCGCGGAGGAGGGAGCCCTTAAGCCCGGCCTCCCACTGTCGACCCCGCTGGAGCGAAAAGTTGGCTTGGGCGGCGCCGAAGCTGACCAGCTGGGTGACCGGCTCGGCGGCGGTCCTGTAGGCCGCATACGCGTTGAGCGCTGACGAGACCTCGTACACCACGCCGGCGCGTCCGGTCCACGGGCGGTATCGCTTGTGGAAGGTGGAGAACGTGGTCGCGGGCGTGACGGTTGGGTTGGCGAGCGTATCGCGTTGGACGTGGATCGCATCGGTGCGGAGCCCGGTCACCAGCCGCAGCTTGGGAGCGAGATCGAGGGTGTTCTCGACGAAGGCGGCGCCGGTCTCCAGGCGGATGCGGGCGGTTTTCTGGAAGCGTGCGGCGGGGCCGACGCCGACCTCGGGATTGAGCAGGCTGACGCTCGACAACGTGGTGGGCACGCCGCCGGGCGTGCCGCCGCGGATCTGGTCGTTGCGCTCGACGCTGAACCCGGCGATCCACCGGGTCGGCTTCCCCGCGATCGTGCCCCGCCACGCGAGATCGGTGCGGTTGCCCGCGAGAACATCGTCGCGGTAGATGTGGAGGAACGAGGAACGGGCGACCAGACGCGTGACGGGATTCCAAGTGTTGGTTTCGAGGTTGCGCCATTTCAGCAGCTGGGTGGTGACGTAGGCTTCGCTGCGGAGATCGAGGCTCGGCGAAAGCCGCAGTTCGGCGCGCAGGCGCTGGAAGCTGTTTTCGGTGTCGGCGTAGTTGTCGAGGATGTTGTAGTTGGTGCGGCGGGCGGCCGGATCGATCCGCGCGTTGACCATCCGGTCGGTTGCGGCGTTGAAGGTCCGCACCTCCGGCTGGGCATTCACGAGCGTGGTGTTGATCACGGAATCGTTGATCACCGGGGATCCGTAGTAGCTTTCGACCGAGTCGGAGAGCCACGTTGAGAACCACGTGACGGTGAGCCGTTCCGATGCCTTCCATCGGAGCGCGGCGGAGGCGCCGAAGTAGTCCTGATGATTCCGATCCTGGTAGCCATCGGTCGTGTTGGAGCTCACGTCGACGCGGTAGGCGAGGGCGGGACCTGCGAGA
This sequence comes from Verrucomicrobiota bacterium, assembly GCA_016871755.1. Lineage (GTDB taxonomy): Bacteria > Verrucomicrobiota > Verrucomicrobiia > Opitutales > Opitutaceae > UBA6669. The sequence continues at coordinate 37,463 of VHCJ01000017.1, forward strand.
GGGCCGCCGATCCCGGCGCCGAGCCGGTAGGATCCCCACGGCCCCACGCTGGCGGCGACCTCGCGATGGACCCGACCATCCGGGACCTTGGAGACGTAGTTCACGGCTCCCCGACCGCGCCCTCGCCAAACATGAGGGAGGCGGGCCCCTTGAGGACCTCGATCCGGTCGAGCAGGAACGCGTCGATCGTGCGGGACGACTGGGAGGCGGTGTTCTGGCGGATGCCATCGCGGAGGACGGTCACGTTGTTGCCGCCGAAGCCGTGGGTGGAGTAGGTCGGAATCGAGCCGAACTGCGTGCCGCCGGTCATGCCGACGGCGGCCTCCACGGCTTCGACGGCGGTGCGCAGGCCGCGGGCCTGCATGACCTCCTGCGCGATGACGGATACGCTCGCGGGAACCTCCCGGAGCGTGAGACTCAGTCGTGAGCCGGTGCCGACGGGGGCGTCGATCGGCAACGAGAACGTCTTTTCCTTTTCGGAAATGACATCGACGCGGTCGAGTTGGACGACGGGCTGCGCGACCGCAGCCATCGTGAACGTAAGGAGACTGAGTGGGAGAGCGAAACGGGAAGAGGAAAACATGGAAGGAATCGTTTTGGGTTGCGGTGGGTCTTGTGCGCGTGGCGGTGCCAGCAGGGTGCGCGTGCGCGATGCGATGCGGCAGGGCGTGAGGCACGACGGTGGTCCGGCGGCTGCGCTCAATGCCTCCCTCACGGCAATGGTGCCGGCAGGGTGAGTCGCCTTGCGACGCGCGCCCGCGCGGGGCGGGCGGATCGCGTGCAGGCGGCGACGTCCGGAGTCGGGACGCGGGGCGTCCCGGACGGAGCGGTGGCTCAGGCCAGCCGCGGAGGCGGGGTCGGCGGGGCGCTACGGCTTGCGCCGTCAGCGGTGTGGTCCTCGGCGAGCCACGGAGCGAGCGGCGGAGCGCCCAGGACGAACAGTGAACTCGGTTGGAACGCGAGGATCACCTTGGTGCTGGACGTCCCGGCCGGGGCGGGCGCGGCCTGACCATCGCGGGACTGCTTGGACGTCTGCACGAACGCACACACGTCGCAGTAATTGTCGGAGACGAAGGTGAGACGCGCGGCCTCGGTGAGTGACATCGTCTTCGCGTAGCTGGCGAACATGCGTCCCCAGCCGACCGTTTGGACCACATCCAAGTGACTGCCCGTGGCGAGGAGCCACGCGGACAAGGCGAGGATGAGCGAGACGCGTTGCCGCACGGGATGGGGAAAACCAGCCGGGGGTGGATACGGCAAGTCAATTCAGGGTGGGAGCGGGTCCAGGCGTCTCCCGATGCGGTGCGATGACCCGGTGCGACGATGCCCTGAACTGGGCGGCGGTCCGGTGGAAATGAGATTGGCGACGCGCGAGAGGCGAGGCACGGGGAAGTGTGGGCGTGGATGATGAGCAGACCGGATGGGCGCGGGGTGGCGGGGGGTGCCGGCGGCGTGGCTCCCTGCCGCCGCGTGGGTGCGGAGCGGGGAGGAGGAGCCGGTGACGGGTGCGATCCTGATCGTGAAGTGGGATGCACTCTACGGCCGGCTGTTAGCAGAGGCGGTCCGGCTGGTTTTTCCGCTGGCGCAGGTCGTGGTGGAGCGAACGACGGCGGAGGCGCGGCGGCGGGTGGCGACGGGGCCGCACGAGATGGTGATCCTGGGTGCGTCGTTCGCCGATGACGACGGACTCCCGTTGGTGCAGGAACTTGCGGCGGAGACCCGGGTGCGGGCCCTGCTGGTGGTGACCCTGCGGCGCGATGCGCAGGTGCTGGCGTTGCTTCGCCGCTCCCGATCGGTATCGGCGTTCGATCCGGCAGGAGATGAACCGGGGCGTTTCACGCTCGCGCTGGCGCATGCCGCGCAGGGGCGCCGCTACCTGAGCCCGGGGCTGCAGGAGGCGTTGCTGGGAGGCGCAGGAGCGCCGTTGGACCTCGCACGGATGCTGACTCCCACGGAGTGGCAGGTCTTGGCGGTGATTGGGGGCGGATCCGACGACAAGGAGGCGAGCGCGGCCCTGGGCTTGGAGCCCGGCAGCGTTCACTCCCACCGGAAACGCCTGATGCGCAAGCTTGGGGTGAGAAGCCGGATCGAACTCCTGCGCCGCTGCGTGGAACTGGGGGTCGTGCGGGTGCTGCCGGACGGTCGGGTGACGCATCCCGCGTGGGATGGGGTGCGGGCGGAGATCGACGCGAGCCGGCGCGAGCGGGAGCGGCGGCGGGAGCGGCGGCGCGGGTGACGGACCTGCCGGGGCGGAAGATCCGGCTTCCCGTGAACCCCTTCCCTCGGTTGAATTGCCCCCATGAACGCTGTCGTGATCGGAGCCGGGGCCTGGGGAACTGCTTTCGCCGTTCACCTCAGTCGCCGCGGCCACGCCACCGCCCTCGTGCCCCGTCGGGTGGAGCAGGTCGAGGCGCTTCGCGCGGCGCGGGAAAATCAAGCTTACCTGCCCGGAGTCGCCCTGCCGGAGACGCTGCGCGTGATGACGGAGAGGGAAGCGCCGTGGGCGGAGGCGCAACTCGCGCTGGTGGCCTGTCCCTCCCAGGCGCTGCGGGAGACCCTTGGGCGTCTGGCGCCCGTTCTGTCACCGGGGGTGCCGGTGATCAGTCTGACCAAAGGCTTGGAGCGCGGCACGCACCTGCGGCCCTCCCAGGTCATTCGGGCGGTCCTGCCCGCAGCGCCGGTCGGTGTCCTGACCGGACCCACCAATGCGGCTGAGTTCGCGCGGGGCTTGCCCGGGGCGATGGTGCTGGCAGGGTTGGACTTCGACCTCGCGGCGGTGCAGGCGGCGGTCAGCGGCGGATCGCTCCGCGTTTACACGAGCGGGGATCTGGCCGGGGTCGAATTTGGCGGCTGCCTCAAGAACATCTACGCCATTGCGGCGGGGTGTTGCGATGGACTGAAGCTGGGCGACAACGCGAAGGCGGCGCTGCTCACCCGGGCCCTCGCGGAAATGGTCCGCCTGGGCGCGGCGCTGGGGGCTCAGCCGGAGACGTTCTATGGGCTGAGCGGCTTTGGAGACCTCATTGCCACGTGCAACGGTGCGTGGAGCCGGAATCGAGGCTTTGGGGAACACCTTGGCCAAGGCCGGACCGTGGCGGCGCTGCTGGCCGAGAGCCGCTCGGTGGTCGAAGGTTACCGCACGGCCGAATCGTTCCACGGCTTGTGCCGCGAACGCGGGATCGATGCCCCGATTCTCGCGGAGGTCTACCGCATGCTCTACGAATCCAAGCCTCCGGCGGCGGTGCTGGCGGCGCTGATGAACCGAGGCCTCCGCCGCGAGTGAGCCGCAGGGCCGACGCGCCGGCGCGTGGCGCGTCCCGCCGGAGATGAGCGCCGGGAGGACGGGCTCAAGGATGTCGGCGGGGCGGTGCCGGCTGGTGGGGCCGCGCCTTCGAACGCGAGCCGTCTGGGTGTTTCCAGAGGTTGCGGATCAAGGCGTAGCCGAGGGAACCACCGAGAATGCCGAGGGCGAAGGCCCCTGAGTAGAGTGAGGCCACGCTGCCCCCGGTCAGGAGATCCATCGGCGTCGATTGCAGGTGTCGCCAGACGGCGACCGGGGAGTGACCGCGCAGCAACTCGCCGACGAAGTAGCAGGCGGGCAGGTGGACGGGGGCGGTGAACGGGTTCGAAAGGTACTGCAGCGCGATGGCCAGCGGCAGGTTGCCGCGGAGCAGCAGCGCGGCCACGGCGGCGAGCAGCGACTGGGCCGGCAGGAACGGCATCATCGTGATCGGAAAACCGACCAGCCACGCCCGCGCGAGCGACTCCGGCGTAGGGCGCCAGAGATCCTTGCTGAGAATCCGGTCGCCGAGCCACGAGTGAAGGAATGTGCCCTTCAGGCGACTGCGCGACAGCCGGCTGCGGTGCAGCCAGCGCAGGGTCCACATCGGCAGCTTCATCGGGCGCCGCCGTTGACCGGACCGGTGTGTTGCGCCCGGTACGGCGGAGGGCAGGATGCGGGCCCGATGGGCGCGACCATCGCCGGACGGTGAAGAGGGCTCGGAGGCGGAGGAGACGAAGGCGCGCGCATGCGGATCAACGGACGATGCTCGACGATCGCCGCGCCATCCGCAAGACGCGGCGTAGAGTTTCGTCCGGCCCCTTTGGGTCGCACAACCCGTGATCCTCGCCACCACCGCTCTCCGGAGCCGGACCGGGCCGAAGGACGCCAGACGCGGGCGTGTTACCGACTGATCAGCAGGCGGTAATGCAAAATTGGAAAAGGCATCAGATTTTTTCATTCGCGGGCATGGAAGGTGCTAAAAAGACGCGTTCTCCCCTGGAGAGCGCTTTCCTTCAACGCCGAGTTCACACCACCTCCATGATCAACACCCTGTACTGTCGAGCCCGCTTCTGGGCGGGCTTGTTTCTCCTCGTCGGCCTGAGTGCGGCACCCGCCGCCCGGGCGGCTGATGCGGCGCCGGCGGCGCCGCCTGAACCCACGGTCGAACAACGGCTCGCGGACCTTGAGGCCTACGTCAACAACTCAGCGCGGACGCCCGATGTGGCGTCCAAGATCCCGGGGCCGGGGCCGGGCCATAGTGCGTGGCAGATGACGAGCACCGCGCTGGTCATCTTCATGACCCTGCCGGGCCTGGCGCTGTTTTACGGCGGCTTGGTGCGCCGCAAGAACGTGCTGTCCGTGATGGCTCAGTGCATGGGCATCGCTGGATTGGTCACGATCCTCTGGTGGGCTATTGGCTACAGCCTCTCGTTCTCCGGTGGCAACGCCTTCATCGGCGACACCGCCAACGCCTTCCTCAATGGAGTCGAGTCGGGCAAGACCGGGGCGGGCTACTACTGGATCTCCGATTCGATGTGGGCGATGTTCCAACTCAGCTTCGCGATCATCACCCCGGCGCTCATCGTCGGTGCGATTGCCGAGCGCATGAAGTTCCTCGCGGTGCTCGTGTTCGTGGCGCTTTGGATGTTCGTCGTCTACTTCCCCTTCGCGCACATGGTGTGGGCGGCGACCGGCTTCATGTGCGGACCGCTGAATCCTGAAGCTGGCATCAAGGCGATCGACTTCGCCGGCGGCACCGTGGTGCACATGACGTCTGGCTGGAGCGCGCTGGTGCTCTGCTTGATTCTGGGTCGCCGCGAGGGCTTCGGCAAGCTGCCGATGCCGCCGCACTCGATGGTGCTCTGCGCCATCGGCACCGGCATGCTCTGGGTGGGCTGGTACGGCTTCAACGCGGGCTCCGCGCTCGGCGCCGATGCGATCGCCTCGAACGCGTTCACCACCACTACGCTCGCGGCCGCCACGGCTGGCTTCGTCTGGGCGCTCGCCGAATGGGTCACCCGCGGCCAGCCCAGCGTCCTTGGCTTCTGCTCCGGCATCGTGGCCGGCCTGGTCGTCATCACCCCTGGCGCGGGCTTCGTGCTGCCGACCTCCGCGGTGATCATCGGCGTGCTCGCCGGCATCGTCCCCTTCCTCGCCGTCGCTTACCTCAAGCGCCGCCTCGGCTACGACGACGCCCTCGACACCTTCGGTGTGCACGGGGTCGGCGGCACTCTTGGCGCCATCCTCACCGGCGTGTTCGCCGACGAGCGCGCCAACTCCGTGGTCGGCGGCCTGAAGGACGGCCTGCTCATCGAGCAGTTCAAGGCCATCGGCGTCACCATCGTCTGGAGCGTGGTTGCCACCGCCATCATCGCCTTCATCGTCAAGGCGGTCATCGGCCTCCGGCCCAACTCCGAGGTGGAGTCCGCCGGGCTCGACATCAGCGAGCACGGTGAGGACGGCTACATCCTCTGAACCACCGAAAGGACACCACCATGAAACTCATCATTGCCATCATCAAACCGTTCAAGCTCGAGGAAGTGAAGGAGGGGCTCACCAGCATCGGCGTGGAGGGTATGACCCTCACCGAGGTCAAGGGCTTCGGCCGCCAGAAGGGTCACACCGAAATGTATCGCGGAAGCGAATACACGGTGGACTTCCTCCCCAAGCTGCGCCTCGAGATCGTGGTCGCGGACGAGGTCGTGCCGAAGGCGGTCGACGTCATCGTGGCCAAGGCCAAGACGGGCAAGATCGGCGACGGCAAGGTCTTCGTCATGCCGGTCGAGCAGGTCGTGCGCGTGCGCACCGGAGAGACGGGCGACGAGGCGATCTGACCGATCCGTTCCCTCCTGCCCTTGCCGTGCAACCTTCGGCGGCGCCCTCTCCCAGGGCGCCGCCTTTTTGTTCGTTCAGCGCAGTGGCCCGGCGACGCGGGTGCGCACGCGGGCGAGAATGCTGTCCGAGGTGAGGTAGAGGGTGCGGCCGTCGTCGCCCCAGGCGCAGTTGGCGGTGGTGTGGCCGGGGAGAAGGCGGCCGAGGAGGCGGCCTTCGGGGCTGAGGATGAGCACGCCGCCGGGGCCGGTGGCCCAGAGGTTGCCGCGCTCGTCGACCTTGAGCCCGTCCGGCACGCCGCCATGGCCGGGCCGGTCGCCGAACAGGGGCGTTGCGTCGAAGAGCGTCGTCCCGGTGCCGATCGCGCCCGAGGCGTCCAGCGGGTAGGCCATGATGACCGGCCGCGGGCGATGGGAGTTGGCGACGTAGAGCCGCTTCCGGTCGGGCGACAGGGCGATGCCGTTGGGTCGCTCAAGTTCCTTGGTCAGGAGCGTCACGCGGCCATCCGGATCGAGGCGGTACACGCCGTGGAAGTCGAGGTCGCGGGCATCCTCCTTTGCGAGTCCGTAGGGCGGGTCGGTAAAGTAGAGGCGGCCGGCGTCGTCCTGACAGAGGTCGTTGGGGCTGTTGAAGCGGCGATTATCCCAGCGATCGGCGAGAGTCGTGAAGGTGCGGCCGTCGGGGTTGAGCCGGGCGATGCGGCGGTCGCCGTGCTGGCAGAGCAGGAGGCGTCCGGTGGCGTCGAGGGTGAGTCCGTTGGAGCCTTGGCGGCGCCGGCCTTCCGCGACGCCGGTGAATCCGCTGGGATCCAGAAAGAGGCTCAGCCCTTGCAGAGGATGCCAGCGGTAGACCTTGTTCTGCGGGACGTCGCTGAAGAGCAGGTGGCCCGCCCGGGGATCCCAGACCGGGCCCTCGGACCAGTCGAACCCCTCGGCGAGTTGCTCGATCACGGCGTCCGGCGCGAGCAGGGCGTCGAGTGCCGGATCCCGCCGCTCGATCTCGCCGACCGGCTTCGAGGGCGTGCCGACGGGCGCCGTGGCACCGTCGGCGCTGAAGGTGGGGAGCAGCAGCGCGGTGCTGATCGAGAGCAGGCGAAGCAGGCGGTGCCCGGGCCCGGTCGAACGGACGGCTCGGGCGGCAGGGTTCTCAGGAATCGTTTTCATGGCGGGGTAGGGAGGGCGGGCTGACACGGCGTCGCGTTTTCGGCGGCGCCGTTCCCCGAAAAGGGAGCGACATCGCACGCGGCGGGCGACGGAACGTCGCGCAACCCTTTCAGCATGGGAGTACTGGTGTGGAATCTCAAGGCCCTTGCGTTAGTTTCCGGCGGGCGCGGGGGATCGGCGGTGTCGAACGACCGCGATGCGCCCCTCGGGGCGGGGATGCAGAGGGCGGCGGATCGCCGTTGCCTTGCCGCGCTTCACCCCTAGAAACAGCGCTCGCTCATGTCCTCGCCGACCGCCGCTTCCGCGTCTCCCTCTTCCTCCAACATCCGCCCCGTCCAAAAGTTGATGGCGGCGAACCGCAGCGAGATCGCGGTGCGCATCTTCCGGGCGGGAACGGAGCTCGGGATCCGCACCGTGGCGGTGTTCGCGCACGAGGATCGCTTCAGCATCCACCGCTACAAGGCGGACGAGGCGTATCAGGTGGGGCAGGGCAAGGGTCCGGTCGCGGCGTACCTCGACATCGAGAGCATTGTCGGGGTGGCGAAGGAGCACGGGGTTGACGCGATTCATCCCGGCTATGGCTTCCTTTCGGAGAACGCTGAATTCGCGCGGGCGTGCCAGCGTGCCAGCATCATCTTCGTCGGTCCGCGGCCGGAACTGCTTGAGATGATGGGCGACAAGACGGCGGCCCGCGGGCTCGCGAAGAAGATCAACGTACCGGTCCTTCCCGGGACCGAGGAGCCGGTGACGGACCGCGACGAGGCGCTGCGGATCGCGAAGACGATTGGCTTTCCCCTGATCATCAAGGCGGCCTTCGGCGGCGGCGGGCGCGGCATGCGCGTGGTGCATCAGGCGGCGGACCTCGATTCGCTTCTCGACGAGGCGCAGGGCGAGGCGGACCGCGCCTTCGGCAACCCGGCCGTCTTCCTCGAGAAGTACATTCCCTGCGCCAAGCACATCGAGGTCCAGATCCTCGGCGACCAGCACGGCAACGTCATCCATCTCCACGAGCGCGACTGCTCGGTGCAGCGCCGGCACCAGAAGGTCGTCGAGGTCGCTCCCAGCTTCGGCCTCCCCCCGCACGTCGTGACCGAACTCTGCGAGGCGGCCGCGCGCATGGCCCGCGAGATCCGCTACGACAACGCGGGCACGATCGAATTCCTCTACGACCTCGACCGGCACGAGTGGTTCTTCATCGAGATGAACCCGCGCATCCAGGTTGAGCACACGGTGACCGAGGTGATCACGGGCCTCGATCTGGTGCGCTCCCAGGTGCTGATCGCGCAGGGCCACGCGCTGCATTCCGCCGAGGTGGGCATGCCGGTGCAGGCCGCGGTGCCGCGCAACGGCTACGCCGTGCAGTGCCGCATCACGACGGAGGATCCGGAGAACAAGTTCATCCCCGACTACGGTCGCATCCTTGCCTACCGCTCGCCTGGCGGCTTCGGGGTGCGTCTCGACGGCGGCATGGGCTTCTCCGGCGCGGTCGTCACGCCCTTCTACGACTCGATGCTGGTGAAGCTCATCACCAGCGGCCAGACCTACGAGGTCGCGCTCGCCCGCGCCAAGCGCACCCTCGCCGAGTTCCGCATCCGCGGCGTCAAGACCAACATTCCCTTCCTCGAGAACGTCATCGCGCATCCGATCTTCCGCTCGGGTCAGGCGACCACCACGCTGATCGACACGACGCCGGAGCTCTTCGCCTTCAAGCCGCGCCGCGACCGCGCGACGCGCCTGCTCAACTTCCTCGGCAACGTCATCGTCAACGGCAACCCCCAGGCCAAGGGCTACCGCCCGGACCGACCGCTGCCGACGCCGGTCATCCCGGCCCACGTCCATCAACCGCCGCAGCCCGGGACCCGCCAGCGCCTGCTTGAACTCGGCCCGCGCGGCTTCGCCCGCTGGACGCGCGACCAGCAGCGCCTGCTGGTCACCGACACGACGTTCCGCGACGCCCACCAGTCGCTCATGGCGACGCGCGTGCGCTCCTACGACATGCTGGCGTGCGCGGATGCCGTGGCCCACCACCTCGATGGGCTCTACTCGCTGGAACTGTGGGGCGGCGCGACCTTCGACACCGCGATGCGGTTCCTCAACGAGGATCCGTGGGACCGCCTGCGCCAGCTGCGTGCCCGGATCCCGAACATCTGCTTCCAGATGCTCCTCCGCGGCGCCAACGCCGTCGGCTACACGAACTATCCCGACTCGGTCGTCGCCGGATTCGTCCGCCACTCCGCCGCGAGCGGCATGGACATCTTCCGCGTCTTCGACTCGCTGAACTACCTCCCGAACCTCCGGGTGGCGATGGAGGCGGTGCAGGAGACGCACGCGGTGTGCGAGTCGGCGATCTGCTACACCGGCGACATCCTCGACCCGAAGCGCGACAAGTATTCGCTGAAGTACTACGTCAAGCTCGCCAAGGAGCTGGAGCGCATGGGCGCGCACGTCCTGGCGATCAAGGACATGGCGGGCCTCTGCCGGCCCTACGCGGCCGAGAAGCTGGTCCGCACGCTGCGCGAGGAGACCGGCCTGCCGATCCACTTCCACACGCACGACACGAGCGGCATCGCAGCCTCGTCGGTGCTCCGCGCTGCGGATGCGGGTGTCGACGTGGTGGACCTCGCGCTGGCGTCGATGAGCGGCAGCACGTCCCAGCCGAACTTCAACTCCGTCGTCGCTTCACTGCAGCACACGCCGCGCGACACGGGCCTGAACCTCGAGCGTCTCGATCGGCTCTCTGATTACTGGGAGGCGGTGCGCGAGCATTACCGTCCGTTCGACACGGCGCCGCGCACCGGATCCGCCGAAGTCTACCTGCACGAGATGCCGGGTGGCCAGTACACGAACCTCAAGGAGCAGGCGTCGTCGATGGGCATGTCCCACCGCTGGCCGGAGATCGCGCGCACGTACGCGGAGGTCAACCAGCTCTTCGGCGACATCGTGAAGGTGACGCCCTCGTCGAAGGTCGTCGGCGACCTTGCGCTCTTCCTCTTCTCGCGGGGAATCAAGCCCGCGGACGTGGTCAACCTCGAGCCGGGCTCGATGCCCTTTCCGGAGAGCGTGATCGACATGCTGATGGGCGGGCTTGGCTGGCCGGAAGGCGGCTGGCCGGACGCCATGTGGCGGGCGATCCTCGGCGGGGCCCGCTACACCGAGGCGAAAGCGCGGTATGAGCTGTCGCTGCAGGCGGCAGCCCGCCCGGCCCCGGCGCGGGATGCGGCTCGCGACGCCGCCGAGCTGGCCCGCCTCTCGCGCGAGTTGGCGGACAAGCTCAAGCGCGAGCCCACCACCGATGAACTGTTCTCGCACCTGATGTACCCGCAGGTCTTCGCGGACTTCCAGCGGCACCAGCGCGAGTACGGGGACGTCAGCGTGCTGCCGACCCCGGCCTTCTTCTTCGGCCTCAAGCCCGGCGAGGAGATTTCCGTCGAGATCGAGCGCGGCAAGGTGCTCATCATCCGCCTCGTCAGCGTCGGCGCTCCCGACAAGGATGGGCGCCGCACGGTCAACTTCGACCTCAACGGCATGGCCCGCGAGGCGTCCATCCCGGATCGCAGTGTCGCTGCCAAGACAGTCGCGCGGGCGAAGGCGGACCTCGCGGATCCGTTGCAGATCGCGGCCCCGATCCCGGGTCTCATCGCCGCGCTCTCCGTCTCGGTCGGCGCCAAGGTCGCGAAGGGCGACAAGCTCCTCATGATGGAGGCGATGAAGATGCAGACCACGGTCTATGCGCCGTGCGCCGGCGTCGTCTCCGAGCTCTCCGTCGCCCTCGGCGACACGGTGGAATCCAAGGATCTTCTCCTCCGCCTGCGCGCCTGAGCCGGCTCCGGCGATCGGGAGCTCGGAACGGTTTGAACGAACGCGGGCGGCGTGGGCCCCGGAGGAACTTGAACGGAGCCGTGGCGTCGGAGCGCCCGCCGCCCGCGACGGGGAAGCGGAGCGCGCGGCGCGGGTGACCTCGGTCGGAGACCTTGCGCCCCGCCGTCGCCGGGCCGCGCCCGCAGCACCGCCCGGCGGGCCTTCAGGCGAGGATGTCCCGCACGATTTCGCCGTGCACGTCGGTCAGCCGGAAGTCCCGTCCTTGGAACCGGTAACTGAGGCGCGTGTGGTCGAACCCGAGGAGGTGCAGCAACGTCGCCTGCAGATCGTGGACGTGGACCTTGTTCTTGACGACGCCGAAGCCGAGTTCGTCGGTGCGACCGTAGGTGAAGCCGCCCTTGACGCCGCCGCCGGCGAGCAGGATCGAGAACGCATCCGGAAAGTGATCGCGTCCGAGGATGTCGGAGGCGGCGGTGCGGCCCTCCCGGAACGGAGTGCGGCCGAATTCGCCGCCCCAGACCACGAGCGTGTCGTCGAGCAGTCCGCGTTGGCGCAGGTCGCGGATGAGTGCGGCGACCGGTTTGTCGGTGCGCGACATCTTCTGGGTCAGGCCATCACGAATGTCCTCGCGCGGACCGGTGCCGTGGAAATCCCAGCCCCAGTCGAAGAGCTGGACGAAGCGCACGCCCTGTTCGAGAAGGCGGCGGCCCAGCAGGCAGTTGTTCGCGAAGCTGGAATCGCCCGGACGGGCGCCGTAGGCCTCGAGGACCGAGGCGGGTTCGCGGCTGATGTCCATGACCTCCGGCACGCTGGTCTGCATGCGGAAGGCGAGTTCGTACTGGGAAATCCGGGTGAGCGTTTCCGGGTGGCCCAGTTCGGCGGCCTGCAACTCATTGAGCTCGCGCAGGGCGTCGAGCGTGCGGCGGCGCGTGGCCCGGTCCATGCCGGCGGGGTCGCTCACGTAGAGGACCGGATCGCCCTTGGAGCGGCACTGCACGCCTTGGTAGACGGACGGAATGAAGCCCGTGCCCCAGACGGCTTGGCCGGCGCTCGGCTGGGTGCCGCTGCTCACGAGCACGACGAAGCCGGGGAGATTCTCGTTGGCGGTGCCTAGTCCGTAGGTGACCCATGAGCCCATCGACGGGCGCCCTTGGCGCGGGGAACCCGTGAACAGGAGCAGTTCCGCCGGGGCGTGGTTGAACTGATCGGTGTACATCGAATTGATGACACACAGTTCATCCGCGACGGAATGGAAGTGGGGCATGGCGTCGGACATCCACGTTCCACCCGCGCCGTACTGCTTGAAGGTGCGCGGCGTGCCCATCAGGCGCGGTGTACCCGTAGTGAAGGCGAATTTCTTCCCCTTCACGAAGTCATCCGGGGCGTACTGGCCGTCTCGTTTCACCAACTCCGGCTTGTAGTCGAGGAGATCGAGATGGGGCGGGCCACCCGACATGTGAAGGTAGATGATCCGCTTGACCCTTGGTGCGAAGTGCGGCGGCCGGGAGACCATCGGATCGGTCGGTGCGGCGGCGGCGAGGCCGCGCGGCATGAGGGTCTCGAGTGCGATGGCTCCAAGGCTGAACTGGCCGGCGCGGCGCAGGAACTGGCGGCGGGTCTGGTGCTGGAGTTTTTCGAAGGCTAGGTTCATGGGCGGGGTGCGCTCAGCGCTTCATCAGGGTCTCGTCAAGATTGAGCAGGACATTGGCCACGGCGGTCCACGCGGCGAGGGTGGGGGCGGGCAGGTGGGAGGGCGGTGGACGCTCCGCGTTGGCGACGAACGCCGACGCCCGCCCCGGATCGGCGGTGTACGAGGCGAGGGTATCGGCGAACAAGGTCTCAAGCGCGCGCAGTTCCGCCGCCGTCGGGGGGCGGACGAGGACGCGCTCGAAACCGAGACGGATGCCGTCGGCCGGGTGGGGTCCCGCGTCCGCCAGCGAGGCACCGAGGGCCTGGGCGGCCTCGACGTAGACGGGATCGTTCATGGTCACAAGCGCCTGCAAGGGGGTGTTGCTGCGGTCGCGGCGGAGCGTGCAGACCTCGCGGTTCGGCGCGTCAAAGGCCGCCATCGATGGGTAGGGACTGCTGCGCCGCCATTCGGTGTAGAGGCCACGGCGCAGGCGGCCTTCGCCGACATCGGTCTTCCAGTCCAGCGTGGCGCCGAAGGCGGCGTTGAGTCCGGAGACCGGCTGGTAGGGGCGGGAGGACGGACCGTGGCTGCGCGGACTGAGCAGGCCGCTGACCGCGAGCGCCTGGTCGCGGATCATTTCCGCGCTGAGGCGGAAGCGCGGGCCGCGGGAGACGAGGCGATTCTCCGGATCGGCGGCCAGCGCCTCCGGGGTCACCCGGGCGCTCTGCCGGTAGGCGGCGGAGGTGACGAGCAGGCGGAGGAAGGCCTTCTGGTCCCAGCCGAGCCGGATGAACTCGGTCGCCAGCCAGTCGAGCAGTTCCGGATGCGTCGGGGCATCGCCCTGGGAGCCAAACTCCTCGGTGGTGCGGACGATGCCGATGCCGAAGATGGATTCCCAGAGCCGGTTTGCCTGCACGCGGGCGGTGAGCGGATTCTCGGGGCTGACCAGCCAGTGGGCGAGGGCGAGGCGATCCGCCGGGCGGTCGGGTGTGAGGGCGGGGAAGACGGCGGGGACGCCGGGCTTCACCTCGTCGCCGAGTTCCCGGAAGTTGCCGCGCAGCTGCACATGAGTCGTGCGCTGCTTACCGGCGGGCAGTTCGCGCATGACGAGGGTGGAGTTGACCGGCATGTCCTTGAGGGAACGGTTCAGGTCCGCGATCCGGGCCTGATCCGCGGCGAACGCCGGGGAGACCGCCAGCGCGTAGTGCTCGAGAATCGTGCGGCGTTCCGCGTCGGTGCGTGACGAGACCGGGACGCGGAGGGCGGCGAGCGCGGCGGCCGGGGTGTGGATCTGCTCGGCCACGCGTGGCTCGGTCGAATGGGTGACCCGGAAATGATTCAGAGTCGCCTTCGGCAGGTCGGAGGCCTGTTCGAGGGTGACCACCAGCGATTCACCGGGGCCGAGGACCACCGGCTTGGCGGGCTCGAGGTAGAGCTGGTGAGCCTCGGTCAGCGCGCCGCCGTTGCCCCAGCCCTTGCGCGTCGCGGTGCGCTTCCGCGGGTTGGGACGCTTGGGCTCGGCATCGGTGATGATGTAGGACTCGTCGAACTCGGGGTCGGCGTAGCTGGCGGTGACGCGGGCGATGCGGACGTCGATCGGATCGCTCATGCGGTGCTCCCGGGTGGGGCGCGGGGCTTCGCGGCCCATCTGGGCCCAGACCGGTCGGCGGTCCTCGTCGAGCACCACGACCCGGATCCACCCCGGCGTGGACTCGGCGCCGGTCCGTCCCCAGAGGACCACGCGTTCGACCTCTCGGGTGGCTCCGAGGTCGACCTCCCACCAGGCATCGTCGTTCGGGGCGGTGAGGGCGACGGATCCCTGCGTAAAGTCGCCATCGGTCCGGCCGTCGATCGCGCGTGCGGCCACGGCGCCGTCGGCGACGGAGGTCTGGTAGGCCCGGCCCTCGCGGGCGAGGTTGCGGCCCTCGCCAAAGACCTCGACCTCGGCGAGCGGCAGCGTGCGGTTCGGACCGGGCAGTTCGACCCGGACGTAGCGGGCCGGCCGCGCGGTGGGGCCCTTCACGCCGAGGCGGGCTCGCGTGACGACGAAGCGCCCGTCGGCCGCCCCGGCGCCGCCGCCCGGCAGCGACGCGTGCGGGAGCGCCTCGACTTGGACGGCGGTGACCGCCTGGCCGGGCGCAGTCGTGAGCTCGACCGCAACCGTTTCCTTGGCTTCTCCGGTCGGTACGAGGATGCGGGCTTCGGAGTCGATCGCGGGCGAGGCCTTGCCGGAAGCGAATGTGAGGGCCTTCGGGGCGACGGCCTGCCAGGACGGTTGCGCGGGGAACGCGGCGGCCCAGTCCGCGGCGGCCGATGCGTGGGCGGGCGCGGCGGTGAGGATGCGGCGGTGGGCATCCTCGATCTGGCGTTTCCACTGGACCCGGAGACTCTCCTGCTCGGCGGTGTAGAAGTCCACGAAGGGCGCTTCATCGTCGCGGTCTGCGTCCTCCGTCTGGTTGAGGATGGCGTAGAACTGGAAATACTCGGTGAGCGTGAAGGGGTCGTACTTGTGGGTGTGGCACTGGGCGCACGCCATGGAGGAACCCATCCAGACGGCGAACGTGGTGTTGACGCGGTCGACGACGGCGACGGAACGAAACTCCTCGTCATCCGTTCCCCCCTCCGTGTTGTTCATCGTATTGCGGTGGAATCCGGTCGCGTACACTTGCTCCGGCGTTGGATTTGGCAGGAGGTCCCCGGCGATTTGCTCCACCGTGAATTGATCGAACGGGATGTTGCGGTTGAACGCATCGATCACGTAGTCGCGGTAGCGCCAGATGGACCGGGGCTGATCGTCTGCGTAGCCGCGCGAGTCGGCGTAGCGCGCTAGGTCCAGCCAGGAACGAGCCCAGTGCTCGCCGTAGGCCGGTCGGGCGAGTTGGGTGTCGACAAAACGCTCGTAGGCGTCGGGCCGCGGATCGGTGACGAAGGCTTCCACCTCGGCCGGCGTGGGTGGCAGGCCGGTGAGGTCGAGGGCAACGCGGCGGGCGAGCGCGCGGCGATCGGCTTCGGGCTGCGGCTTGAGTTGGGCGGCCTCGAGGCGGGCCAGAATGAACCGGTCGATCGGCGTGCGCGCCCAGTCCCCTTGTTGGACCGCGGGAGGCTCGGGCCGCTTTGGTGCCTCGTAGGCCCAGTGCTGGGCGTAGGAGCCTCCTTGGGCGATCCAGCGCCGCAGCAGGTCCGCCTCGGCCGGGGTGACCGACTTGCCGGTCTTGCGCGGGGGCATGACCTCGTCCTCATCAGCCGAGAGCACACGCTTGAGCAACTCGCTCTGATCGGGATTCCCCGGCACCAACGCGTGGTAGCCACCGAGATCCTCGCGGGCACCGGCGAATGTGTCGAGGCGCAGTCCGTCGTTGCCGCCCTTCCGCTCCGCCTCGTCGGGGCCGTGGCACCAGAAGCAGTTGTTGGAAAGGATGGGGCGGATGTCGCGGTTGAAGTCGATCGGCTTCTCCGGCGTGGCGACGGCACTCAAGCCGCCGGTCACGAACAACGCGAGTGCAGCCAAGCTCCGGGGACGTGCAAAGGGGGAGGGCATGACGGGGAAGCAGATGGCGCCGCCGATGGGTCGGGCTCGCCAGTCGC
Source organism: Verrucomicrobiota bacterium (assembly GCA_016871755.1). GTDB lineage: Bacteria > Verrucomicrobiota > Verrucomicrobiia > Opitutales > Opitutaceae > UBA6669. Next base: position 53,775 of record VHCJ01000017.1, read on the forward strand.
CCCTACTTTGGATTCCACCCGCGAAACTGGCAAGTCGCACCGGCGGTGATTTTCATCGATGCGATGATATTTCATCGCGATCGCGGGTGCGCGTACCGCAACGACCGCTGCGGTTTGTTCTCCCGAGTCGCGCCCGTGCTGTGCACCGCGCGTTGGGTGGAGGTCCGTGCGGGTCGGCCGTCCCCGCCCTGCGCGGGCTCTACTTCTTCGGCGACATCCCGAGAGGGCGGATGTTCTACATCAAGGCCGATGCCATCACCCCTGGCAGCCAGACAACCGTTTACGAGCTGGGACTCACGCGCAACCGCACCGACGTCAAGCTGACGGCGCTTGCGGGGACGACGCGGGCCGACGTGCGCTTCGGCATCGATCTGGACGGCGAGGTCTACGTCATGACCAAGGGTGACGGGCGCATCCGCCGCGTTGCCGCCGTCCCCGCGCCCCCGGCCGTGACCGGGCGGATGATCAACGTCTCGACGCGTGGGCGCGTCGAGACGGGCGATCGCATCCTGATCGCCGGCTTCGTCGTCGAAGGCGGACCGCGCCGCGTCGTGATCCGCGGCGTCGGTCCGGCTCTGGGCAACCTCGCGGTCGCCGACTTCCTCGTGGATCCGGAAATCATCGTCCTGCGCGGCTCGACGGTGGTGGCGACGAACGACAACTGGGGACAGGGCGTGAACGCCGCTTCGTTTGCCGCGACCTCGGGAGCGTTCCCGTATGCGGCGGGGAGTGCCGACGCCGGCCTGCTGCTCGATCTCGACGCCGGAGCCTACACCGTGCAGCTGCGCGGGCGGAACGGGGGGACCGGCGTCGCCCTCGTCGAGGTGTATGAGGCGCGTTGATCCGCCTCGCTCCGCGCGCCCGTACCCACCGCTCCCTCACCGTTTTCTCCGTCATGATCTCCCCCGCTGACTTTCAACTGGCTCGTCATCCGCAGCCGATCCTTTCCCCGAATCCCGCCCGGGACTGGGAATCCCTCGTCACCACCAACCCTGGGGCGTGGCATGACGAGGAGACCGGGGAGACGCTGCTGCTCTACCGGGCGGCCGGCGACGACGCCGAACATCGGGTGCACCTCGCGATCGCCCGCAGCCGCGATGGACGCACCTTCGTGCGCGACTCCGGGGGGCCCGCTGCCTCGCCGATCCCGCTTACTCCCGATGGCGGATGTCTCGAGGATCCTCGAATCATCAAGATCGGCGACTGGTATTACGTGACGGTGGCCTCGCGGGCGTTCCCGCCGGGGCGTTACTGGGACGAGAAGGCGCTCGCGGCCCGGCCGCACCTGCAGTTTCCCAGTCACTTCCCCGCCGCGTTGCGGCAGAACCTCACCTCAACGCACCTGTTCCTGACGCAGGATTTCCGGGAGTGGATCCGGGCCGGTCGCCTGACGGACCCCTCGCTGGACGAGCGCGACGTGGTCATCTTTCCGGACAAGGTGGGCGGCAAGTGGATCACGCTGCACCGGCCGATGCAGTGGCATGGACAGGGATTCCCCAACGCGCAGCCGGCCATCTGGATCGCGGCCACCGACGACCTGCTCGGCTGGAAGCAACTGCACCTGCTGGCCAAGGCCGAGTACGACTGGGAGCGCAAAGTCGGAGCCAACAATCCCCCGCTGCGCACGCCCCATGGCTGGCTGCAGATCTACCATGCCGTGGGCGATGACCGGCACTACCGACTGGGAGCGCTGCTGCTGGATCTTGAGAATCCCTTCAAGGTGACCCATCGCACGCGGCGCCCCATCTTCGAGCCGCAGGCCACTTGGGAGACAAAGGGACTGTACAACGGCGTGTGCTTCCCGTGCGGTCACGCCGTGATCGGCGGGGTGTACCACCTCTACTACGGCAGCGGCGACGTCGTGTGCGGGCTGGCGACGGCTCCCCTCGATGGCTTGATCGAGTGCCTGCTGCGTCAACCCGTCGCTTGATCGCGCGGGGTGGACCGGTGCAGCGGCGAACGGGGCCCGACTGTTGCCGGCCGGCCGCGCGGACGTGGCCGGCTCTGGCGCACGAGGCCCCGGCGGGCTAGAAGTTGCGCGGCCACGGCGCCCACTCGGCGTCGTCATCGGTGCCGAAGCGGCGGTCCGGTCCGGCGGACCGGATTTCCATCTGCAGGCGACTGAGCACGTGGAAGCGGAACGGCGTGCCCCAGCGGTCGCAGAGTTCCCCGCGGGCGTTAAGGGCCGGGTGATCCGCTGGAACGAAGGCGTAGCCGAGCGAGTTGGCGCCGGTCAGGGCGGCGGTGATTTCACGGTTGTCGCCGATCGGAATGCCCGCGTCGCGGTAGTGGGTCAGCCAGGCCGAGAATACCTCGTTCAGGAGCTGGAGATCGTTCGCGATGGTCCCGCGGGGATCGTTGAGTCCGTCGACCAGTTCGCTGCGCGGTTCCGCGGCCCGCGGGGCGACGTCAGGCGCCGGGGTGGGTGCCGTGCCCAGCGTCACCGTGGCGGTGCGCGGCGTCGACTCTCCGGAGGGGGTTGACCGGTCGGTCGCAGCCTTCGGCCCGGCGGAGGGCGGCGGTGCGGGTTCACGCGTGAACCAGAGCGCCACGAGGACGAGCGCGCATGCGAGCGCGAGCGCGCCGGCCAGAGGCAGTCGGGAGGGACGATGCTGCATGGCGGGCGGTGGCGCGGGCCGCCGGGCTTCGGACGGAGGACGCGGTCGAGCGGACGGCGCTCAGGCCTTCATGAAGCCGAGGTCTGGCTTCGCGAAACGGCCGAGGTTCGGGAAGACGAGGGGGAGGTCGGTTGCGCTGACCCCGAACCACCTTGCCAGCGTGGCGCTGTACTCGTCGACGCTGGTCGAGGGAATCCACATCCCGCGGGACCCGGCGTCATCCGGACCCCGGATGGTGAAGTCGGGCATCGTGCCGTAGATGCTGCCGCCGTTGACGGCGCCGCCGACGATGAAGTGGTGGGAGCCCCACGCGTGATCGGAGCCGTCGCCGTTGGTGTCGAAGGTGCGCCCGAAGTCGGAGGCGGTGAAGGTCGTCACCTGATTCTCGGCGCCGATGGTGCCGAGCGCGCGGTAGAAGGCGTTGATGGAACGGCTGACGTCGTTGAGCAGGGTGGCGTGGGCGCCGCTGGAGCGCTGGCCGACGTTGAGTTGGTTGTCGTGGAGGTCCCAGCCGCCGATGCGGGCGAAGAAGACCTGACGCTTGAGTCCGAGCGCCCCCTGCGCGTTGACCAGCCGCGCGATCATGTGCAGTTGCTGGGACAGGTTGGTGTTCATGCCGGCGAACTGCGCCTGGAACGGACTCGTCCCGGTGATCACTGAGGACAGGAAAGTGCTGTCGTCGATCGCCTCCTTGGTGAGGCCGGCGAAAGCGGTCTCGAAGAGGTTGCGGTTCTGCGCGGTGAGAAGGTCGGTCAGCGCGGCGGTGCGGACGCCGTTTACGGATGTGCCGGAGCCGGAGCCGGTGAGGCTGGGCACGGCGTTGGTGCCGACCGCGTATTGGGAGACGGTGCGGCCGACCTGGAAGAAATTCTGCCCGGCGAGGGTGATCGCCATCGAGACGCGGTTATTGGCGTTGAGCGCGTTGGTGAGGTCGGCGACGCGCCCGCCCCAGCCGCTGGCGAACGCCCGGTCGGGCACGCTCGACTGCCACTCGATCTGCTGATCGTTGTGGGAGAACAGGGCGGGCGGGAGGGGCACGGACCGGGCGGTGTACTGGGCCTTGGTGGTGGGGTAGACGAGGGTGCCGACGTTGCCGAGGATCGCGACCTTGCCCTGATCGTACATTGCCTTGAGGTCGGCCATGGCCGGATGCATGCCGAAACGGCGGCCGTCGGCCACGGTTCCGGCGAGCGGCAGCAGATCGGCCTGCGGGATCGCGAGCGCGCCGCGGCCAGTGGCGTACTGGCCGTGCGTGGAGGCGTCGAGCGGCACGATCATGTTGTTGGCGTCGTTGCCGCCGGCGAGGAACAGGCACACCAGTGCCTTGTAGTCCGACTGCGGTGCGCCGGCCATGCGGGGGCCGGCCGGGGTGAAGGCACTGCCGGTGTCAGCCACGGCTCCCAGCATCCGCAACTGGGCGAGTTGGGAGAGCAGGCCGGTGGCGGTGACGGCGGCGCAACACGAACCAAGGAAGCGGCGCCGGGACGGATCGTACAGACGGGAGGAGGATGGGTTCATGGCGGGCGGTGGGGTCGGTTACTTCTGGATGGCGCCGGCGGGCGAGGAGACGATGAGGTAGGCGGCGGATCGCACCCGTTCGAGGCGGGTGGCGTCGCTGGTGGCGGGCATGGCGGTGATGGCTTGGGTGATCCGGTCGGTGGTGGCCTTGGGCAGGGCGCCCGACGCCAGGTGCAGCCCGAGTCGCTCGACGAGGGCGGCCGGCGTGTTGGCGAGGCTGAGCATGGCGGCGTCGAAGCGCACGCCCACCGTCTGGTTGTCGGTGTCGGTGACCGCGGCGCGGGTGGCGTAGATCTGGTTCCAGAGGAAGTTCGGGACCGTCATCGCCGTGGTGTCGTTGAGAATCTGATACTCCGGCGCGTACAGGCCGGCCCCGGCGAGAAGGCCGGGTTGAACGTAGTCCGGTTCGAAGAAGTTGAACACCGTCGGCGCGCGCATCGGGGTCTGGGCCAGACTCGGGTCGGTCTGCCCGGCGAGGTAGGGGATGCGGCCGCTGTTGGATCCGGCGCCGAGCCCGCGCGCGAGGGCGGTGGCGCGGAGGATGGGCTCGCGCAGCTTGCCGAAGCTGGCCGACTCGAGCATCTGGGGTGAGCGGGCCTCGTAGTCGGTGAGGATCGCCCGGACCACGGCACCAAGGTCGCCCCGGATCCCATTGCCATTGTCGGCAAAGACCCGTCCCACCCGGTAGACGTAGCCGGGGCTGGGGTTGCTGGTGACGAGGCGCTGGATGAGCTGGCGCCCGATGAACACGCCCGTGTTCGGGTGCTGGAAGAGCGCGTCGAGCGTGTCGGCGAGATCCTTCTGCGCGGTCTGGCCGGCCGGCAGGACCCGGCCGCCGACGATCGTCTTGGCCGAGACGTCGTGGAACGCCGCGTAGGCCTGCATCGGACGGAGGTAGTTCGCGCCGCCGCCGGTGAAGTTGGGATTGGCCGCCGTGGAGGCGTAGGACCAGCCGGTGAAGACCTTCGCGGTCTCCGAGATTGTCTTTTGGTCGTAGGTGGGGATCGGCGCGCCGGTGGGATCGAGCTTCAGCGATCCATCGGGATGCAGTTGGTTGATCCCGATCGTGAAGAGCTGCATCACCTCGCGGGCATAGTTCTCGTCGGGGAAGCTCGTCTGGACACCCTGGGCATTGTAGGTGCCATTCCGGTTGCGCAGGTGACTCAGGTACACGCCCATGGCGGGACTGAGCGTGACCTCTTCGAGGAGCGTGCGGAAGTTGCCGAACGCGTTCTTCGCGAGGAGATCGTAGTAGAACGCGAGTGCGGAGGGCTGGTAGGTGAGGACCGCGTTGTTCTCCGAGACGACGAAGATTTGGCTGAGCGCGAAGGCCACCCGCTGGCGGAGCTGGTCCGGGCCCTCGACAGCGATCTTCCACCACGCCGCCTGGCGGTTGGAGTGGGTGAGTTGCGCGTTGCCGGCCGGTTTGCTGAACGTGATGAAGTCCGCGTCCGTGGCCGCGTCATGGGATGACGGAGCGATGGCCATCTGGCTGGTGATCCACTGGTCGAGCGCGGCCGGCGTCTTGTCGGTCAACGCCGTGATCGCTTCCGTCGTGGGCCCGAACGTCGCCTGCGTGAGGAAGCGCGCGGCGTCGGAGGGGGTGAGCGCAGCGCTGGAGACGGCCGGCGGCGCGGCGGGCGGAGTGAACGCGAGGGAACCGGTGGTGCGGACGAACGACCCGCGGAGTTCGCCGGTCGGAGCGTTGGCGGTCTCGATCGCGATGAACACCCGGCCCTCGCGGATGGCGTTGACGATGTCGCCGCCCGACAGATTGCCGCTCGGGGAGATGGCCCATCGCAGCCCGGAGATCTGACCGGTGGGCAACTGCAGGAGGTCCACGCCGACCTGGCCCGGTTCGCCGAGCCGGACGTAGGCGAGGGTCTGCGCGGAGCTGAGGCCGTTGAAGCTGACGTTGATCACCGCATAACGGTTGTCGCTGCTGAGTTGGAGTGAGGCGGAGCCGGAGGCGGTGGAACCGGTGACGCTGCTGGGCACGCGCAGGGTTGAGCTGTAGAGCGTGCCGGGGTTGTAGAAGATCGTCGCGCTGGCGAAGTTGCTCGATCCCACCGAGTAGGCCGGTCCATTGGCGAGGGTGAGGACGACCGACTTGTTCGGGGTCATTCCCGAGGATGCATCTTTGACCACGGGCGTGAGGGTGACGGTGGCGCTCTCCGCGCCGGCCGGGATGGTGACCGAGCCAGTGAGGGGGCGGTAGTCGGACTCGCTGGTCGCGGAGCCTGCCGTGGTGAAGTAGACGGTGAGCGGGGCGTTGGTCGGGCCCGTGCGCGAAACGGTGAAGACTGCGGGCGGCGCATTCAGCGTGTCGGTGGAGGCCACGGAGGCGGCGATGGCAACGGAGGGCCGCTGTTCGGTGGTGAGGTCGTAGAGCTCGACCAGCGCCAGACCGGTCGCGCCGTTGACCCCGGACACCTGGACGCTGTAGCTGCCGGGGGCGAGTTCCGCGAGCAGTGAGGCGTCGCGCGAACCGGCGGCGAAGGCGAAGGCTCCGGCGCGGGTCGACGCCGCGCTCATCGCTGCGGCGCTGACGGAGCCCCAGTTGTCGTTGGTCGCGACGGCGACGTTGGCTCTGTTCAGCACCGAGATGGTGGGGTCAGCGAGCGTGTCGCTGAGTCCGAAGTTGGAAAGTGCCGGACCCGCGGCGCGAACCAGCAACTGGCGGGTACCGGAGCCGGGAGCGACGACGATGCCCGTGATCAGGATCCCGCTGCCGGTGCCGACCATGGCGCGGGTGGAGAGGTTGATCAGCCGCGACGAACCGCTCACGTCGTAAACCTCAAGCAGAGAGATGCCCGTCCTTGCCGTACCCAAGCCCGTTACCTGAGCCGTGTAACCGCCGGGGGGAAGGGTGAGCAGGATCGCCGCATCGCGGCTGTTGGCGGTGAACGGAAAGGCGCCGACCGTGGTGAGCGTGCCGGTGCCACCGATGCTCGTGGCCGACCAGTTGTCGTTCACGCCGATCGATTTGTTTTGCCCGTCGAACACCTCGAGTCGCGGGTCGGCGAGCACGCCGCTCACACCGAAGCTCGTCAGCGCGGGTCCGGCGGCGCGGATCAGGACCCGCTTGGGCTCGCCCGCCTCGACGACGAAGCCGATGATGGGGGCGCTGGCGCCGGTGCCGACCTGCGTGCGGGTGGAAAGGTTGGCGAGCCGCTGCGCGTGCAGCGAGGCGACGAGGGCGGAGGCGAGGATCGCGAGATGGAGGGGGAGCGTCAGGAACTTCATCGGGCGGAGGGGTCGGGGCGCCCGCTTTCCACCGCAAGCGTCGGTGGCGGCTGGAAGAGCGGCGTTTTGTGTGCAAATAAAGACGTGCACCAGCAAAGGTCGAGCCTAGACCGTGCAAATAGGTGTTAATTCTAGGTTGTCATTCGGGTGTCCGGCATTGGCCGAGCGACCGCGCTCCGGTCGGATGGATCTCTTTAAGCGTTTTTCATCAGGGGAATAACTTTCGATCGCGATGGGAGTCGGAACGGCGGATGCGGTCCCGGGGTGATGCCGGTGCCTCGGCTTCTGGGCGGGCCGGCGTCTAGCCCAAGTTCCGCAGTTCGAAAATCCGGATCGTTCATTTACAGGCACTTACGTGATTTAGGGGGTGATTTTCGGCACTACATGGCTGATTTCGCGAGAGCCTCTGGGGAGGCGGAGACCGAGGTG
>VHCJ01000018.1 GCA_016871755.1 Verrucomicrobiota bacterium
GCCGCAGCCAGGCCGCCACCGCGACCATCAACGCCAAGCCAAGCCATCGCACCGGCACCCTCATCGCCCGCAGGCTCGCCCTCCCACCCGTCGCGGCGCAAGCTCCGAAGCAACCGACCCCCATGCTGACCCCGCGGCCAAGCCCGAACCACCAACGCCTCCCCTCTGCTCCACTCAAGGTCGTGCGCTGACCGGTTTCCGGGGCGGTCCGCGGACCGGTCGACGTGAACCTTCGCACGCCCCGGACGCCGGGCCCTCCCGGTCCCGCGCCACCCAACCTTGACGACCTCCAGTCGGCGGGAGCACGCTTCCCATCCCACGACCCGCCACCCCTCTCCGGTCATGATCGCCCGCGTCCTTCCCCTCGCCCGCCTGCTCCTCGCGTCCTGCTTCGTCACCCTCGCCGCCCAAGCGGCCCCCGCGACACTGGAACTGCACGAGGGCGACCACATCTGCCTCATCGGCAACACGCTCGCCGAGCGCATGCAGCACCACAACCACTGGGAGGCGATGCTGCACCAGCGGTTTCCCCGCCACCAACTCGTGGTGCGCAACCTCGCGTGGCCGGCGGACGAGGTCGACCTCCGTCCCCGCGCCGAGGGTTTCGGCGAGCCGGAGCAGCATCTCAAGGCCAACCGCGCCGACGTCATCCTCGCCTTCTTCGGCTTCAATGAATCCTTTGCCGGCCCCGACGGCCTGAACGCCTTCCGCGATCGCCTCGACGCGTGGGTCGTCGCCACGCCCCAAGCCGACTTCAGCGGCCGCGGTCGTCCACGCCTCGCGCTCGTTTCACCGATCGCCCACGAAAACCTCCGCAATCCGGACCTGCCCGACGGGGACGCGAACAACCGCAACCTCGAGCTCTACACCGCAGTCATCCGCGACGTCGCCGCCCGGCGCGGCGTGTTCTTCGCGGATCTCTTCCATCCCACCCGCGCGCTCTTCGCCTCCGGCAAGGGCCCGTTCACCGTCAACGGGGTCCACCTCACCGCCGCCGGCGACGCCGCCGTGGCCCCCCTCCTCGACCGCGCGCTCTTCGGCCCCTCCGACGCTCCAAACAACGTGGATGAGACGCTGCGCGCGGCGATCGCCGACAAGAACTTCCACTGGTACCATCATCACCGGATCGTCGACTCGTTCTACGTCTATGGCGGGCGCTCCGGGCTGAAGTTCGCCGATGGTCCCCAGACGAACCGCGACGTCATGGAGCGTGAGCGCGAAGTGCTGGCGGTGATGACCCGCAACCGCGACGAACGGGTCTGGTCCCTCGCCCGCGATGGCCGCGTGCCGCCCCGCATCGACGACGGCAACGTCCCTCCCTTCCTCCCAGTCGTCACCTCCTTCGGCATCAACCAGAGCAAGGACGCCGGCAGCAACACCGGCCAGACCAGCAAGTCGGCGGAGGGCAGCTCTGCAACCATCTCCCCTTCGGCGGAGACCTTGAAGAGCTTCACGCTCGCGCCGGGCTACGCGATCAACCTCTTCGCCTCCGAGGAACAGTTCCCCGAGCTGGGCAATGCCGTGGCCACGGCCTTCGACGCCCGTGGCCGCCTCTGGGTCTCGACGATGCAGACCTACCCGCAGTGGCGGCCCGGCGACCCGATGAACGACAAGCTGCTGATCCTCTCTGACACCAATCAGGACGGCCGGGCGGACACCTGCGCCGTCTTCGCCGACGACCTCCACCTGCCGATCGGCTTCGAGTTCGGTCTCGGCGGCGTGATCGTGAGCGGCCAGCGCGAGGTGCTGCTGCTGAAGGACACGAACGGCGATGATCGCGCGGACTTCCGCGAGATCCTGCTGAGCGGCTTCGATTCCGCCGACAGCCATCACGTGATCAATCAGTTCACGTTCGATCCGGGTGGTGCGCTGTACTTCCAGGAAGGCACGTTCCACTTCTCACAGGTTGAGACGCCCTACGGCCCCGTCCGGGCCAAGAACGCCGCCACCTACCGCTTCGCGCCCTTCTCCCAGAAGCTGGATGTGTTCGTCAGCTACAGCTACGCGAACCCGCACGGGATCACCTTCGACCGCTGGGGTCAGGCGTTCATCTCCGACTCCTCCGGCGGCGCCAACTACTTCGCCACGGCATTCTCGGGCTTCCTGCCGTACCCGGAAAAGCACTCCACGATGAAGCAGTGGTTCCCGAAGCGCGTGCGGCCGACCAGCGGGTGCGAATTCGTCAGCAGCCGCCACTTCCCGGACGAAGCCCAGGGGCTGTTCCTGCTCAACAACACGATCGGGGTGCAGGGCGTGCTGCAGCACCGCCGCACCGCGGCCGGCAGCGGGTTCGAAGGCGAGGAGATCGAGCCGCTGCTGCTGAGCTCCGACCGGAACTTCCGTCCGGTCGACCTTGAATTCGGTCCGGACGGCGCGCTCTACATCACGGACTGGCAGGAGGCCCTGATCGGCCACATGCAGTACTCGTTGCGCGATCCGCTCCGCGACAAGGCGCACGCCCGCATCTGGCGCATCACCTACCCGTCGCGCCCGTTGGTGCCGGTCGCGCGGATCGCCGGCGAGCCGATCGAGCACCTGCTCGAGTTGCTGCGCCTGCCGGAGGACCGGACCCGGATCCGGGCAAAGCAGGAGCTCGCGCTCCGGCCCCGCGCCGAGGTCATCGCCGCCGTCCAGCGCTGGGCCGCGCCGCTTGATCCGCGTTCCGCGGCCGATGCGTTCCTGCTCACCGAGGCGCTCTGGGTGCACCAGTGGATGAACGTGGTGAACCCCACCCTCCTCGCGCAGCAACTGCGCTCCCCCGAGCCGATGGCCCGTGCCGCCGCCACCCGCGTGCTCTGCTACTGGCGCGATCGCCTGCCCAACGCGCTCGCGCTGCTGCGGGTGCAGGCCGCGGACGAACATCCGCTGGTGCGCCTCGAGGCGGTGCGCGCCGCCAGTTTCTTCACCGACCGCGCCGCGATCGACGTGGCCCTCGAAATCCTCAACCACCCGCGCGACTACTACCTCAACTACACGCTCGAGGAGACGATGCGCGCGCTCCAGCCCTCCCCGACGGAGATCAAGGATCCGCGCGCCCTCTCCTTCGTGCTCGGCCGGATGACCAACGCCGAGCTTGCCGCCGCGCCCGGTTCCGCCGCCGTCTACGCCGCCCAGGTCGAACGGGCGGGCCTCGACGCCGGCACCCGCGAGGTCGCACTCGCCGCGCTCGCGCAGCTCAACGGCACCACCCGCGAGGTCGAAATCGCCGCGGCCCTGACCCGCTTCGACGAACGCTACCAGGACCCGGGAACCGGCGGTGAGTTGGGCCGCCTGCTGGCGTCCTCCGCACCCGTCGACTTGCGGAAGGCCGAGGCGCAGATCATGCGCATGGCGTTGAAGGATCACGCGCTCACGTCCGTCCGCCGCGCCGGCCTCGCCGCGAAGGCCGTGATGGAGGGCTCCCCCGCCGGCGTGTGGCGGCAGACCGAGCCCAGCACCGATGGTCGCACCCTGCTGCTCGACGCCCTGTACCTGGTGGGCGACCCGGCCCTGCGTCTCCAGTTCCAGCCCCTCGTGGCCGGACTGCTCGCACCCGGGGCCACCGTCCCCGCCGCCAACGTCCGCGCCGCGGCGCTGCGCGTCCTCCCGATCCTCGGCGAGGAGCAAGCCGCAACCCACGCCCGCTTGATCGCCCCCTACGTGCTTCGCGAGGAGGATCGCGTGACCGCCACCCGCGCGTTGCTGCAGTTGCCCCGCACCGCATGGTCCGGGCTCGACGCCGCCACGCTCTCCCGCGGCATCCTCGCCCAGGCCACGCAGACGCCCGCCGCCGAGCGGTCGCAGCAGGAGTTCGTGGAGTTCACGCGGCTCGGCCAGGAACTCGCCGGGCTTCTCCCGGCCAAGGAGGCCGCTCCGCTCCGGCGCGCCTTCCGCGAACTCGGGGTCAGCGTCTTCGTCGTCAAGAGCGTGCGCGAACAGATGCGTTACGACACGACGCAGATTGTCGTACAGGCCGGGAAGCCGTTCGAAATCATCTTCGAGAACATCGACGTCATGCCGCACAATCTCGTCGTCGTGAAGCCGGGCACCCGCGAGGCCATCGGCAACGCCGCCAACGTCATGCCGCCCACCCCGGACCGCCTGGGCCGGGCCTACGTGCCAGCCAGCAATGACGTCATCGCGGCCACCAAGATGCTCGAGCCCGGGCAGAAGGAGAAGCTGTTCATTCAGGCCCCGCGCACCGCCGGGAACTACGAGTTCGTCTGCACCTTCCCCGGGCACTGGCTCATCATGTGGGGCACGCTGGTCGTGACCGACGACCCGGAAACCTGGCTGCAGCAGCACGCCGCCGAAAGCCCCGCCGCCCCGGGTGCAACAGCACCCGCCGGCCACGGCGGTCATGGTGGACATGGCGGCGCCGCTGGCACCGGCAAAGACCACGCCCACGCCCCGTAGTTCGGGTCCCATCTTCCCCGCGCCGGGTACCGCGCTTCCCGCGCCGCCCGGCCAGACATTGCGGATTTCGCCGTCCAGCCGGGCGGCGGGGTGAACCACCTCCAGCGACGGTCGGCGCGCCGCGCTCCGTGCCGGTCCCAGCCGCCGCGCCGCCACCGACCGCCCGGGCCGTCGTTCAGGGCTCCACTCGCACCGGCAAGCCCACCCACGCGAGTTGCAGCAGCGTGCGCGCGTCCCAGTTCGCGAGGCGGAAGCATCCATGGGACTCCGTCCTCCCCACCTGCTCGGGCGACGGGGTGCCGTGGAGCCCGTAGCCGGGGCGGTCGAGGCCGATCCATGCCACGCCGACCGGATTGTTGGGTCCGGGCGGGATCATCAGGCGCCGCCCCAAACGCCGGCCTTCCTCCGACTCCGGGAAGGTCTCGGGCTTGAACGTGTAGTCGGGGTCGGGAATCACCACCGTGACGCGCAATTCGCCCACGGGGCGCTTGGCGACGTCGCGCGCGATGCTCACCGGGCAGTGAAACACGATGGCGCCGCGGGCGTCCCGCGCCTGCAGCACGCGCTCGGCAAGCCGGATGTGCAGGTGCGCGGGGGATGGCAGCCTTCGCCGCGACTCGACATCCGGGACGGTCACCCGTGCACCCGGCACCGCCCGAGGCCAGTCAAATGCGGGATTGATCCGCTGGAGGAGGCGGGGATGCGCCCGGAATCGCTCCGCGATGCGCTCCAACAGGGTCTCATGCGCCAGCGAGGGCTGTTGCGACTTCTCGAGCCACGTCGCGCCCAGCGGTGACAGTCCCGCGAGGTCTTCCTCCCGCAACGTCACCTCCGCGAGCGGGGTCCGCAGCAGCGTGAGCCGGGCGCGGGTCGCTTCATCCCACTCGCCCGTGAGGCCGAGCGCCTCGCTCTCCTGAAAGGCCCGGAGTGCCGCGCGGGTCTGCGGCCCGGGAGTGCCGTCGATGGATCCGCTGGAGAAGCCGCGCTGCGCCAGCGCCACCTGAACCTCAAGCCAGGTCGCCGCCACCCGCGGCTCCGCGGCCGGAGCGACGGCCTCCCCCACCCCGGCGGACGCGCCCGGGTCCTCCATCACCGCCGGGCGCTCGGGCCAGGGTGGCGGACGGAATTCCACCTGGGCCGATGCCGTGAGCCACGCTCCGGCGACGACGAGGCCGGCGCACCACGCGATGGCGTGGAACCTCGGGCCGCGAGCGACTCGCCCGGAGGCACGACGCAAACGCGCAGCGGAGTCCGCTCCGCAGGGCTGTGACGGCGCAACCACGAACGCAGCCTGACGCGAGAGACCGGCGGTGCCAAGCCCGTGGCCGCAGTGATGGCCGCGAGCCATCGCCGCGATCCGACCTGCGAGGCCTCGCTTCGCCCCGGCCAAGCCCACCGCGAGAGCCGGCGGTCAACCGGCAGCTCCGCCTGCGGCGAAAAGCGCCTTCAGGTCGGGATCGGACCGGGCGGTCTTCTCCCAATCCCCATCGAGTTTGCTCGCGCGCGCGAGCCGGCGGCGCGCCTCGGCGACGTTGCCGAGGAGGCATTCGTAGCAGGCGAGGTTGTACTGGAGTACGCCCGACGTGAATTGGTGATGGGGAAGCGCCTGAAGCAGCACCTCGCGGGCCTCGCTGATCTGGTTCAACTCGCGCAGCGCGTAGGCGAGGGCGATCCACGCGGCCTCGTAGCCTGGCTCCGTGCGCGTGATCGGTCGGGCCAGCAGGACCACCTGCCGCCAGTGCCGGAGGCCCATCGCGCAGTCCACCAGAAGCTTGCGCGCCGGCAACCCGCGGCGCTCCTCCCGGGGCAGGAGCATGAGTTCCCGCTTCGCCTCGCGGGCCAGACCCAGCGCGAGGTAGCCGGGCGCGTACGCGAGCCGGGCGGCAGCGGTAATGGAGGACTCAACCACACCGCTACCATGAGCCGCCCCGGCCGCGACGCAACGCCGGGGACTCCTCCCGCAGTTGCCCGAACCGGAGCACGGGGCTCACCCGACGACAATCAGCACGAGGCCCAGCAGGATCCCCGCCACCGCCGGGGCCTTGCGCCAGCCGTGGCGTTCGCCGAACCAGAGGAGCCCTCCGGCAAACGAGACCAGCACGCTGGTGCGACGGACCGCCGTGACCACGGAGAGCAGGGCGTCCGGGTCGCGTAACGACCAGAAGTACAGGTAGTCGGCCACGAGCAGGGCAAGGCCGATGCCGGGAATGCTCCAGCGCCACTGGAACCCCGCCTCCGCGGGCCCGCTCCACCCGTTGCGCCACGCGAGGTGGAGCGGAAGGAACAGGGCCGCCAAGTAAAGGTGAAACCACGCCTGCACGGTCGGCGCCCGGAACTGCAGCGTTCCGAAGAGGTACTTGTCATACAGGCCGCTCACCACCCCGAGCAACGTGCCGACAAGTAGGTAAGCCACCCAGCGGTTGCCGATCAGGCGCACCCCGTCGCGCCGGCCGGCCAGCGACAGCAACCAGAACGACGCCAGCGTCACGACGACGCCGACGGCCTGCGCGACGTGGGGGCGTTCCCCAAACCACACCAGCGCTCCGAGGAAGGTCCAGAAGGGGCCCGTCGACCGCACCGGCCCCGCCAGCGACACGGGAAGGTGCTTCACCGCGACAAACGTGAACAACCACGACACCGCCACGATCAGCGACTTGAGGAGGATCAGGCCGTGCTGCGCGAGCGAGAGGGGGTCTGCACATCATCGACCGCCCGTAGGCGCTGGCCATTGCTCCGCGTCACGTACTCCTCCTGCGTCGCCGGGTCGAGGACGACCGGATACAGACCGTGCTGCGCGCTCACCAAGGGGCAGAAGGCCCGCCCGTTCTCGCTCAGGAAGACAATGTAGGTCACGCCCGCCTCGAGTTCGGGCATTTCCGCGATCGTCATGGCGTCCGCCCCGACCCGTCCCCCGAGGAATCGGAGAGTAATGGTCGCCACCTCCGGACCCTTCAGCGTGCGCAGCACGCGACAGTCGACGTAGGTTCGGATCACCGCGCCCTGCGGCGTCGTGTCCCACCGGCTGGAGACGCGCTCAACCTGCAAGCGGAGCACCTGCGACGCATCGGCCACGAGTTCCTCGAAACTCGGCGGAGTCACCGACAGCGCCCGGCCCGGCAGGGCAAGGCCCATCCAGAGCAGGACCAACCCCAGCCACGTTCCCAACGCGGAACGCCCGGATCGCAACCGGAGGCGGGAAACAGGAGCGCAGCAACTGGCCATGCGTCCTGAATCGGACGCATCCGGCGCAGATTGGGCGAAAAATCATCCCAAACCCGGCAATTGATTCGCCGACACGCTCCGGGAGCCGGCTTGCCGCCGCCCGTCGGATCGGATGGGCTGGAGCCATGGCCCGCCTTCCCGCCGTCCGAAGTTTCGATGTCCAACCGCTTAACATCCCTCTGACCAACCCTTTCGGCATCTCGGGCGGGGCGCAGAATGCGGCGGAAAACGTGCTGGTGCGGCTCGAGCTGACGGATGGGACCGTCGGCTACGGGGAAGCGGCTCCCCTCCCGCCGTACAACGGCGAAACCCAAGCCCAGGCGCTCGCCGCCCTCACGGCCGCCAAGCCGTGGGTCGAGGGCTGGGTCTTGGAAGACGACTGGAGATCCGCTGCGGCCCTCTTCCGCGAGCGGGGAGGCGCCGGCTGTGGCTCCGCGCAATGCGCCTTCGAGAGTGCCCTGCTGGATGCGTGGACGCGGCGCGCGCAGCTGCCGCTGTGGCGGTTCTTTGGCGGCGCGGAGACGACGCTGGAGACCGACATGACCGTCACCACCGGCTCCGCTGCGGAGGCGGCCGCGGCGGCGCGGGACATCCGCGCCCGCGGCATCCGCATGATCAAGGTGAAGGTCGGCGGCAAGGCCGGCCCCGCGCACGATCTCGCCCGGCTGCAGGCCATTCATGAGACCGCGCCGGACTCCCCGCTCATCCTCGATGGCAACGCGGGGGTCTCCCGCGCCGATGCCCGGACCTTGGTGGAGGGCCTGCGGACGCGGCACATCACCCCAGCCCTCCTCGAGCAATGGCTCCCGCGCGACGATCTGGACGGAGCCGCCGCCCTCCGCCGGGAAACCAGCTGGCGGGTCGCTGCCGACGAGAGTGTGTCCACCCCGGCCGATGTCGCCCGCCTCGTCGCCGCCGGTGCGGCCGACGTGGTGAACCTCAAGCTGATGAAGGCCGGCGTCGCCGCCGCCTTCGACACCGCCGTTGCCGCCCGCGCCGCCGGCCTCGGCCTCATGATCGGCGGCAATGTGGAGTCGATCCTCGCGATGACGGTATCCGCCTGCCTCGCCACCGGGCTGGGAGGGTTCCAGTTTGCCGACCTGGATACTCCCCTCTTCCTTGCCGAGAATCCCTTCACCGGAGGCTTCACCTTGGACGGCGGAATTCTCTCCGTCGCCACCATCACCGCCGGCCACGGCGTGGTGCCCCGCGCCGGATCGACCCGGACGAGTTGAGTTCACGCGACCGGTGACTTCGGTGCGTAAACGCTGACCTCGCCCCTTCCGCCATGCCCCAGAAAGAAATCACCTTCTTGGAAGGCCCGCGCTCCCGCTGGGCCGACCTCAAGTTCGTCCTCGAAATCGCCTGGGAATTCATCCGGGGCTTTCGCGCCCTGCACTTCTCCGGCCCCTGCGTCGCCATCTTCGGCTCCGCCCGGTTCCGGGAGGACAGTCCCTACTACGCCGCCACGCGGAGGCTCGCCGCCGAGATCGCGCAGCTCGGTTTCACCATCATGACCGGCGGCGGACCCGGCCTCATGGAGGCCGCCAACCGCGGCGCCAAGGACGTGGGCGGCCGCTCCGTCGGCTGCAACATCGTCCTGCCCATGGAACAGGAGCCGAACCGCTACCTCGACAAGTGGGTCAACATGCGTTACTTTTTTGTACGCAAGACTTTATTTATCAAGTACTCGTACGCGTTCGTGATCGTGCCGGGCGGATTTGGGACCCTCGACGAACTCTTCGAGGCGATGACGCTGATCCAGACGGGCAAGATTCAGGCGTTCCCCGTCATCATCTTCGACCGTGCGTTCCACGCGGACCTCGCAGCGCACATTGAGCGGATGCGGAAGGAGAAGACGATTTCCGAGGAGGATCTCCGACTGTTCCTCGTCACGGACTCGGTGGACGAAGCGGTTGGGCTGATCCGGGAAACCATCGCAAAGCACGGGCTGCGGTACGAGGAGCGGAAGCCGAGTTGGATCCTCGGCGAGTCCCGCTGAGCGGTGGGCGCGCGGACTGTCCGGACCGGACGCGCCGCTTCGCGCTGGCGCTTGGTCCCGGCGCGTTCCAAGGTCGCGGCATGACCACCGTCACTGTTCCCACGGTCGGGCTGCGGACCTCGCCGACGTTAAAGTTGATGGCGATCGCGGCGATCGTGCTGCTGCTGCAGATCCCGTTGCTCTTCGTGAATGCGATCCGCGCCGAGCGTTTCCGCCTGCAGAAGGAGGCGAACGCAACGCTCTCGGCGGAGCGGATCGAGCAGATCCCGGCCGTGCAGGGACACCGCATGGTGGAACGTTCCCTGAAGTACGGGGTGCTAGTGATGGCACCTGTCTTCGCCGCGTTCTTCCTCTTCGAGATCCTGCAGGGCCTGCGACTCCACGTCGTGCACTACGTCTTGGTCGGCGCCGCGATCTGCCTCTTCTACCTCGCGCTGCTGGCGCTCGGCGAAATTCTCGCCCCACCCAGCGCCTACATCGGGGCCGCCGGGGCCTCGACCCTCATGATCACGCTCTACTCGAGCGCGATCCTGCGGAGCCGCCCGCGCGCGCTCGTCATCGGCGGGCTGCAAGTCGGGGTGCACACCATCCTCTTCACGATCCTGCAGATGGAGAAGTACGCGCTCCTCGCGGGCACCGCCGCCCTCTTCGCAGTGCTCGGCACGATCATGTACCTGACCCGCCGGATCGACTGGAGCCAACCGGCGCTGACGGCACCGCCCGCGCTGCCCGAACCGCCGGCGAAGGCCTAGTCGACGGGCGGTGCTTGCCCCAAGGCCGGGATTTGGGCACGGATAAGCTCATGCTTTCCCGCCCACTCCCCACCCACGCCGGGCTCCCCTCCCTCGCCCGGGCCGCATTCGCCCTCCTGCTCCTCGCCGTCCTTCCGGCACTGCGCGCCGCGCCGGCCGACGACGTGCTCGCGACCGAGACCGCGCGGGCGGACGCGCTCATCCGCGCCGACTACGACGCCGTGGAGCGCATGCTCGGCGACGACCTCACGTACACCCACTCGACATCGGTGGTCGATACGAAGGCCGCGTTTCTCGAGTCGCTCCGCTCCGGGCGCCTCCGCTACCAGCAGGTCCAGCACGAGGAGCCCAAGGTGCGCGTGCTCGGCGATGTCGGGATCATCAACAGCACCGTGCGCATCGTGGCCGTGAACCGCGGTCAGGAGAACCGCAACCACCTGCGCGTGACCATCGTCTACGCCAAGCGGGATGGCCGCTGGCAGATGGTGGCGTGGCAGTCGACGCGCATTCCGGCGACCTGAGGCGCGGCGCTCCGTCGCAACGGAGACGGGGCTCACGCCGTCGCGGTGCGGCGGGGCAAGACGCCGACCTCGATGCCGATCAGCGTCAGCAAGTCCGGTCCGCCATTCTCGACCACGATCTCGTTCCAGCCCTCCCGGACGAGGGAGATGGGGAAGCGGACGTTGAAGGCGACGTGGTCGGCGACGTGATGGGAGAGTGAGCCGCAGGGAACCAGCAGTTGGTCGGTTCGTTCGGTGGCCAGGCGCGGCCAACTCGCATTGAGGGAGACCGGCAGGGCTCCCATCGTTTCGCCCGCGCGCAGGATCACCTGCACAACCACCTCCAAGGGGGCATCCGCCGGTTCCGCGCACATCGGAAGACGGAACGGGTGGTAGGCGGCTGCCGGTAGCGCGAGTGGCAGCTGCGGTGGCACCTCGAACGGGATGTGCGTCAGCACGTTTGCCGCGCGCGAAAGCACGTAGTGCTTCGGCTGCCCGCGGAGCCCATCGATCCGGTGCAGGTCGCGCAAGGCGGCGTAGTCAGAGACGAGGCCCGGGATATGAGCCTGATCCGTCGTGTAGAAGTTGAACCATTCGAGTGCATCCGCACCGAGGGCCAGCTTACCGGCCGCGTTGGCCCGAAGCATCTCGCGGCTCGAGGTGATCCGGCGGATCTGCTGCACCACCGCGCCATCGGCGGAGCGGGTGGGCATCACGTTCGCGCCCGCCTCAAGTCCGCCGTAGATGACGGTTTCGTCTCCAAGTCGCCGGCGCAGGTCGTCGTGGGGCATTTCCCACGGGGTGCACCAGAAGCCGGAGACTCCGACCCAGTCCACGACGCCTTGGCGGCAGAGGGCCTCCACATCGAGACCGATGCTTCGCAGCGTCTCCAGACGCCCGGGAATGCGCAGGCCAAAAGGATACGGGCGCCCGGTGCGCCGGGCTTGGGCATCGACGAGAGCGCGAACCTCGCGCAGCCACGTGGTCATCATCGCGATCATCTCCGGCGTCGCGTCCGGTTCGCAGCACATCGGGTTGCGGAGCCAGTCGAGCTCCAGTCCTCCAAAGTCGTAGTCCTCGACGACCTCGCGGATCTGGGCGAAGAGCGCAGCGCGGACCTCTGCCCGTTCGAAGTTGAGGCCCTCGCGGTACAACGGATTGCGCATCGTCGGCGAATAGGCCGAACGCTTCAGCCGCATCTCCAGCTGCGCCAGCAGCGGGTGATTGAAGAAGCTCCCAGCTGGGTTCGCCCAGCCGTGGAAGTCATTCATCCGGATGCTCACCCACGGCGTGATCCCGCTCGCCCGGCACGCCTTCGCGGTTTCCGCCAACCAATCCACCCCGGCGTCAATCAGATCCTGGTACAGTCCGAAGAACGCCTCGAAACGATCCAGGAAGTCCTCCACGTCCTCCGGCTTCACCGCACCCGCACTGCTCGCATGACCGCGGAAGAATTCCCGATCGCCCCGGCGGTAACCGTCCAGAATCGAGGGGATCTTGCGACTCGGGTACCACGCACGGGAGGCGTTGGCGTTGATCACGAAGGTGTCGATGCCGGAGTCCGCGAGCAACTCCACGTAACGGTGGATCGCCTTCGCCTGGAATGGGCCTCCGACGGGCAGACGCACGCGTCCGTTCCGACCTTGGCCATCCTTGAGCGTGAAGTCCTCCGGCTGCCACTTCTCGGGGTTGTAGAAGAAGGTGCAGGTGTCGCCGTTGAAGAGGTTGCGGTGCCGCGACCGGAGCCGTTCCCGCAGGCCCGCCCGGGCATCGGAAGGCGCAAGGCGCGCGGCTGCGGTTGCGGCCGTCGCCGGGGTTCCGGCGAAGGGGGCCAGCGCGGCGCCAGCCGCCGCCGAAAGAAGAAAGGAACGACGACTGGAGGACATGGGCGGGGGCGATGGAACAGAAGGAAGGCCGGGTACAAACCCTCTTGCCGACCGGCGCGGCGGCCAGCCCGGAGCGGTCAGCGCAACTCGAGGAACGTCGCCGCAATGTGGCGTCGGCCACCGTCACGGTTGAAGTAATACACCACGATCACGCGGGTGTCGTCGATCATCGCCGACCAGGGATAGCCGAGGTCGGTGGAGCCACCATCGTCCCGCAGAATCATCTCGGGCGCGGTCGCGAAGTCGGTGCACTCGGCATTGAGCACGCGGGCCCGGATGCCGTAGGGCTTGTGCCGATACCCGTAGGTCAGGAGAACGCAGTTGTCCGGGAGTCGGAGGGCGTGGAGCGGATGACCTTGGAAGCCCATCGGACGCCAGGGCTGGAAGGTCCGGCCGCCATCGGTGGAGCGGGCGATGCAGGCTTGGTCCTCGAGGTCCTCGCTGCGCAGGAACGCGATGAGATCGCCCTTCGGCGTCTCGTACATCGACGTTTCGTTGAAGGATGCCTTCGCGTCCGCGGCGATCGGCGCGCTGTAGGTCCACGTCTGCCCACGATCCTCGGAGGTCAGGAGGTGAACCGAGGTCCGGCGCGGGCTGAGCTGATCGTTTGCCGCGACCGCCCAGAACAGACGTCCCTCGCGGCCCTGGATCGCAGCGCCGCGATTGTACGCCGGCAACGGATCGCCATGGGGGCTGAGGTACTTCTCCGGCGCGATCGTCGGCGGGGAGAACGGGCCCTTCCACGAGGCACCCCCGTCCGAGGAGCGGATGAAGAAGCCGCCGCTGAAGAAGGAGCCCGGGTAGTTCTGGAACACGGGCGGCTTGAGGTTCGGGATCCCGTCCGGACGCACGAAGGTCCACAGATACGAGAGGCAAATCAGCTCCCCGTCGCTGAGCTGCAGCAGGCAGGGATCCTGCGAACCGCCGAGAGGATGCGCAAAGAGCGGCTCGGGGCCCGGACTCCAAGACTGGCCGCCGTCGCGGGACCGCACTGCGACGAGGTAACTGTTCGGATCGACGTGCTGGTTTCCCTTCTCGCCGAGGGCCCGGCGATCGGGAGCGCGACGGAAGGCGACGAACAGCTTGCCGTCCGGCCGCCGGACGACCGAAGGGAACGCGTTGTAGAAGCGGGGCTCGTCGTAGAGGACGGCGTCGCGGACCTTGTGGAGCTGCTTATCTGCTGCGGAGGCGGCGGGAGCCGAGATCGCAAGGACGGCGAGGACGAGGGCGGAAGGGAGAGCGGAGTTGAGCCGAGTCAGGAGTTTCATGAGGCGAGATGCGGAGTGCTGGGGGTTGCAGAGAGGCGCCCGGGAGGGCCGGTTTCGTTGCGGCCGGAACCGATCAGAGCGATGAAGCCACCCGCAGCCGTGAACACGAGCCTGGTCATGGCCGGGGGGCGAGTTTCCAAGTGACCGTCGCCATCTGGTAGCCTTCATGCCCGGGCCTACGTTTTGCGTAGTAGGCCGTGAGCAACCGGCCATCCCTCAATTGCACGGTGGCCGGGTAGCCGCCGTCCCCGTCGAAGGTCGCGATCCGCTCGGGCGGGCTCCACGTCCGACCCGCATCGGCGCTGACCCGCACCTCGATGCCGTGCGGAAACGTGGCCGAGCCGGGTGACCCCTCGGGCCACTTTGAACCCGGGAGAGCTCCTGTGCGATCGCCATAGGTGAGCACGATGCGTCCGTCCGCCAATGCCGTGAGATCCGCCGGATGTTCGCCGGAGGCGGTGACTGGACCCTCGGCCTTCCACGTCGCCCCGTGATCGGCGGAGCGGAACAATTCCAGATGCCGCCCCCGGGTGGTTCGCCCGCAGGCCAGAAGGGAGCCATCCAGGAGCAGGAGAGGCGTCGTCTCGTTCACGTCCTGAGAGGCGATCACCCCGGCCAGCGTCCAGGTTAGACCATCGTCCGCGCTGCTGAAAAAGTAGGAGGCGTGTTCGTGATTGGAGTTCGGGACGCCGAGCGACTTGGGGGCGTAGAGGCAGACACCCAGCCTGCCGTTCCCCAGCTGGATGATATCGCCAAAGGGAATGAGGTGATCGGACAGCGCGACGCCCTGAGCGGCCAGCCTGCTCCGCGACGGAAGCTCCACTCCCTCGCTCCGGGTCCACGTGCGACCGCCATCGGTCGAGCGGCACACCCAGATCGGAAGGATCGCGGCGGGTGGATCAAAGCGTCGCGGCGTGCCCTCGGGTGGCGGGAGCGGGCGGTGTGACCAGCCGGCCGCCAGCACGATGAGTTCGCCCTTCGCATTTGTTCCCGCCGCCACATTCATCCGATTCGTCGTCGGCTCGTGCGGTGCGGGAGTTCCCCGGAGCTGCCAACTCGCGCCGCCGTCGACCGTCCCCCAGCAGTCGACGTCTCCTTCCCAGAAGCCGTGGCTCGGCTGATTAAAGATGGAGGCAATGATCGACCCATCGGCGAGCGGGGTCAGGTTGGGCCACGCGGTCACGTTGCGCACGGCTACGGCATGCGCCTGCGTCGTGAAGTGAGGCGCCGCTGACTCAGCAAGTACGACGGAGATCATGACCAGCAGGACGCTGGCCAAGACGCAAAGGCGGGGAAGGGTGTTCATCGGGAGGGGCATGGGGTGGTCGGGGGAACGTCGTGAGCCGCTTGATCCCTGAGCCGCGAGGCAGCGGAAACGGATCGGCTTAAGCGACACTGCTGCACTGCCACGGAAGCGCCGCGGGGCAAAACGCACGAGCGCCTGACCCCGCTCCCGTCGCAGACGGTCAGAAGCGACAGATCACGGAGAGCGACAACGTCCGGGGAGGGCTTGGATCCACAAAGTACGCATTCTGCGCCCCGAGCGGATACGCCTCATCTAGCACATTATCGAGATTGCCGCGGAGGGTCCAGCGGGAGTTGAGCCGGTAGGTGCCGAACAGGTTCACGAGGTTGCCGGGGTCCATCTCGATCAACGGACCCTGACCGACCACGCCGGTCCTGTACGCGCCGATCGCAACCTGCCGACCGCTGATGCGCGAGACACCCGCCCCCAGCATCAATCCCTTCAACGCCCCACCCTGAAACTCATAGCGCCCGACCAAGCTCAGGTCGCCGGAATAGGAGTTGGCCACCTTGTTTCCCGCTTGGTCGCGGACCTTGCCATTGTAGTAGGTGGCCACGAACTGCAGCCCGGGCACCGGCGACAGGGCGAGATCGAAGTCGAAGCCCTTTTGGGTGGTTGATCCAATGGGAGCAAAGTAGCTGATTCCGTCGGGCCGCACCCCGGCGAAGAAAGACTGATTGGTCAGCGCCAGATTGAAGAAGGAAAGCGTGGAGGAGATCCGGCCGTCGAGAAAGGCGGTCTTGATGCCTGCCTCGCGCCCCTTGCCCTCGACGCTCGGCAAGAGATTGAGGTTCACGTCACGGTTGCCCGAGGGGGAGAAGTTCGTCGACTCCATCCCGTAGACGACCATGTCCTTCGTGAGGTTGAACACGAGACCGAAGCGGTGCAGCAATTCGTCGCCCTGCGTGACCGTGGCGGGCGGCCGCGTCGCGAGATTGGCGATCCGGTTGGTCTTGATCTTGCTCTGGGTCACGCCGACGACCGCGGTCAAACGATCCGGCAGCAGTTCGACACTCTGTTGGATGTAAGCGTCGCCGCGGTAGGTCGTCGTTCCCGATCCGGGGTTCGCCGGGGCGGTGTAGTCGCGGGTCAGAGGCGCGGTGAGGAGGTCGAGCCGGGGATTCGCGATCGGCACCGTCTTGCTGCCGAATGCGGCTGAAGACCAGAATCGACTCTTGCCGATCTCGTCACTGTAGCTCGCACCGAGCGCGGTGGACATGCCGATCCTGCCGAGTTGGTACTTGCCGTTGATGTCGAGCAGCGCGACCGAAAAGTCGAACTTCTCGTCATTGCGTCGCGCGGTGAACGTCACGGTTTGATTCGGCCAATTCACGCCCCCGGCCGGGAAGACCACGCTGCCCAGACGCGAAAACCACCAACGCGTGGCGGCAACCTTCACGTCCCAGTTCTCCGAAAGTTTCTGGATGGCGATGAAGCGGAATCCGCGGCGATGGAAGTCTTCCATCGTTCCCTTGACGAAGTAGCCCTCATCGCGGCCCGCTCCGGTGTAGAGCTTTCCCGTTGGGGTGATGAAGTTGTTGGCGTTCGGGATGTGCAGCAGGTGCTTATAATCGAACGCGACGCGCACCACGGTGTTCTTGGCCGAGAACTGGAGTGTGGGGTGCACCACCGTGCGATCATCCGCCATGTTCTTGAAGTACTGGTCGCCCCCCTGCTGCGCCGCCACCAAGCGATAGGCCACGGCGATGTCGCCGATCTTCGCGACGGGTCCAGTGAAGTCGACCTCACCCCGGTAGGCGCCATTCTGATTGACGCGTGCCGTCAGCACATACTGCGCCTTGTTCAGGGGTCGCTTGGATGTCTTGAGCACTGTTCCACCGAGGGATGCGCCTAGGTAGAGGGTCGCCGCCGGACCGCGGAGCACGGTGTACGAGTCGATATTGACGTTGTCGAGGTACGGCGTGCCGTCCCGCATCTCGTCAAGATAAGGGTTGTTGATGCGGGTGCCGCGCATCGCCATTGCCTCGCCAGCGTAGAAATTTGAGACGCCGGCAAACTGGAGGATGTTGGAGGAGTCAGCGTATCCCATGTCGTCGATCAAGTCGCGCGTGACCACCGTGACCGCCTGAGGAATCCGCAGCAGGGTTTCATTCGTCTTGAAACCCGTCGCAGCGTTGTTGGACGTATAGCCGCGGTCCTGGGTGGAGTTGACTTCGAACGCGGAGAGCAGCACCCGGTCATCCTCCGGTGGCTTCGTTGAACTCGGGCCGTCGGACGAGGCCTGCTGGGCCTGCAGGGGCGGCAAGGCAAACGCCAGCCAGGCGGAGAAGAGCGTGATGGGGTTCTTGGACTTCATCGGTTTGGACTTGGATTTGGGTTCTGCAGAGGGTGTGGACTCGACCGCACTGTGGCGCGGGCCGTCTTCGGGGGCGCGCCGTCGGCTCACCACCCATGCGCCTGTGGCGGTGTCATGGAGCGCTTGAAGGCCGGTGCCCTCGAGCATCAGGTCGAGCGCATCGTCGGGCTCGTACTCGCCGGACACTTCGTTGGTTCTCATGCCCCGGACGCGGTCGGTCAGGTAAACGATGGGGCTTCCGGACGTGGCGGCGAACTGACGCAGCGTGACCGCCGCATCCCCACTCGGCACGTTGAACGACCGCTTGGCCGTCTCGCTGGCCCGCACCGTCGGCGGCGACGCGATCGATGATCCAAGAGCCACAGCGACCGGAAGGGAGACACAAGGCGTTACCATGCGGATGAGGAATCCCACCTCTAAAACGCAGCGGAGGAGAAAACGGCCTAGTCTCACGGCAGGGATTCGCTTCATTCCTACGGACATCCCGTGCTCCTCCGCGTAGGTCGTACCGGGTCGAAGCAAGGCGCTGGCCGGGGAGTCTATTGGGCGAGACGCAGGTGGATTTCGCTCTCGCTACGACGGTCCACCACGATGGTCCCGTCCCGCTCGAGCAGACGCACGAACGCCTCCGCTTGGTCGAGCGCAAACGTGCCGCCAATCCGGCGACTCGCCAGCTCAGGATCATCCACAATCAACTGGACTCGGCTTCGCGTGTTGAACCGGGCGACCGCGTCGCCCAGCGGCATGTCGGCAAACTCAGCCAGGGTCGATTGCCATTGCAGCGCCTCCCGCAGCGCGCCGGAACTCACGCGTTCGACCGTCGCCGAGGCGACGCGGTTGGGCGTATGTAGGCGCTCCCCGGCGGAAAGCAGCGAGGCATCCTCGCTCCCCAGAAGCACACCGCCGGGCGAACTCACGCGCACCTTGCCCTCTGTGACAATCACCTCGATCGCACCGTTGGACCCATACCTCACGTTGAACGCGGTGCCAACAGCCTGCACTGATACGTCGCCAGCGCGGACGACGAACGGTCGCGCAGTATCCTTCGCGACCACGAAATTGGCCTCGCCAGCATCCAATTGTACCTGCCTCGCCTCGCTCGAGAAGCGTACCCGGACGCGGGATGCGCCATTAAGCTCAAGTGTAGAGCCATCCTCCAGTTGGGCGCGCTGATAGCCTGAGACCGTGGTCGCATAGCGCACCTCCGAAGGAGCCGATCGGAGGGACCATCCGAGGAAAGCACAGGCGAGCAGGGCTGCGCTGGCGGCGCCCCATCCGAGCCAGGTGGTCCGGCGGTCCCGGGGGCGACTGAGCAGGCGCGGGAAGGGGACCACCGCCGCCGCAGGCCGGAAGGCGGTCGTCAGCTCAGCGCGAAATGCCGGCATGTCCTTGATCACGCTCAGCGACTTCTCCAGCCGGGCGATGGCTTCGGTGCGGCGAGGGTCCTCACGAAGCCATTGCGCAAACTCCCGTTCACGATGCGGGGTGAAGCCATCGTCTCGCTCAATCAACCACGCCGTGGCGGCGGTCTCGATCATCGCCAAATCAGGCGGAGGTGTCTCGGAGGGTGTCGGCGGAGTCATGGGAAGAGTTGCGACTTGGACGTGCGTCCACGAGGCCCTGCGCCTCAAAGTAACGGGCACAGTCACGCACGCCCTTTAGGAGGTGCCCTTTGACCGTGCCGAGCGAAATCCCCAGCCGCGCGGCGATCTCCTTGCCGGCGAGACCGTCCAGGTAGCGCAGGAGCATGACTTCACGGCACCGCTCCGGAAGCAGAGCCAGCGCGCGAAGCAGCGCCTCGCGCCGCTGCCTTCGCTCCAACGTCTCCATCACGTTCGGCGGCGTCTCGAGCAGCACCAACTCGACCAGGCCTTCCGGGTCAGTGACGGGATTGGCCGGCTGGGAGCGCAGGCGTCGCAGGAGGTCGATGGCGGCGTTCCGCGCCGTGGTGAACAGGAACGCTTTGGGATGCGCGAGGCGATCGGGATCCTCCACCCGCAGCATCCGAACGTACGCTTCCTGAACCAGATCATCGTGATCCGGCAACCCGGGAAACCGTTTCGAGAGGTACGCGCGAAGCGCCGGTTCATGCGCCTGCACCTGCTCTGCGAACCAGCGAGTCTTGTCGGGAATCGACATGCGGAATCGACGTTCTCACGCGCCGACCCCCCATACCTAACGCCCTGATCGCCCGATAGTCCAGAGGCATGGCGAAGCGGGATAATTTTCCGCTTTTTCACCAGGTCCAATCCGCCCGTACTGCGTCTTGTGGAAGGGCATGCTCCACAACGGGGCCGCCCGCGTGCCCTTGGAGTTCCTCCACCGCCACCCGCCTCGATGTCACCCTTCCCCATGACCCGCATCGCTCTTGCCGTCGGATTGCTCTTGCTCACGCCCTTCGCCGCAGGCGCTCCATCGACCGGCGTCGGCCAATTCGGCCTCGAGATTGATCTTGGGCCCGAGCAGCCAGTGGCTCGGGGCGCCGGATGGCCCTACGTTTTCCAGGCCGCAAACGGAACAACGGCCGTCCTCGGGCACGTCCGCTGGCTTCCGGGTCAGCGCGACCCGATCGTCTTCCTCAATCGCTCGTTTGACGGGCGGAGGTCGTGGGAGCCGTGGACTCCTTCGGCCATCCATGGCGGCGGACCCGTCACCGAGGGCGTGGTCGTGGAGCTGCCCGACAGTCGAATCTATGTCTACGACGTCTACGCCTACCATACGGCGGGCGAGACATTCACCGGTCGCCGCTGGCTCTCCCGCGACGGCCTGAGGTCGCTCGAGCCCGCCGAGGAGATCACGGTGCGCGTCCCCGGGATCGCCACCTCGGGTCAGATCGACGATCGCGGCGAAGCCGTCAACCGCCTCTACATCCGGCGGTCCATGCTGCGGCTGCCCTCGGGTGATCTGCTCGCCTGCGCCTACGGTCGGTTCCGCTGGGACACCGCCAAGGTCGAGTATCTTCCGACCATGAACCAGAGCAGTTCTTACCTGCTTCGCTCCGCCGACGAGGGTCGCTCGTGGCAACTGCTCTCCATCATCGCCACGTCACCCCTTGGCCAGGAGGGTGCCGGTGAGCCCGTGCTGGTGCGCGTCAGCCACGGCCCGAACGCCGGGCGCCTGATCTGCCAGATGCGCGTGGGACGCGAACACGCGGTCTGGCAGGCGGAATCCGACGACGACGGTCGAACATGGACGGCGGCCCGCCCGCTGCGATGGACCTACAGTCGTTTCGGGCGATCGCGGGAAATCGTCGGGGTCGATCCCGACCTCACGGAGATGGCCGACGGCACCCTCGTCATGTCCTACGGACACAAGATCGATTATCAGGACGATGGGAACTTCCTCGCGTTCAGTCTCGACCACGGTGCCACGTGGACGGCCGAGACGCGTCTCAGTTCGACCATGACCGTCGCCTATACCGGAGTCCGCGAGGTGGCCCCGGGGGAACTCTTCGTCGTCTACACGACCACGGACGAGCACCGTCCAAGGGAATACCGTCGAACCGTCGACGAGGGGCGGTTCACCACCGTGGGCCGCTCGGTCAGGATCCGCCGCTCCGCCGCGTCACCTAAGCCGTAACCGCGCGGCCGGAGGCGGAGTAGCGGGTAAGAGGGCGAGCGCACTTCCAAGGCGGAAGGCCGAGGGATACACGGCGGGACCCGGAGAGGGTCCGCTCATCCCCCGACTGTTTCCCGCCGACGAGTTCGACATTGTTTGAGAGAAAAATCGCCGAGAAAAACGGCGAGCCGTTCGAAAGTCGATTCGTGCCATCGCTGTCGACGCCCCGATGTAGCCGAACTATGACGTGGGCACGACCAGCTCGCTGACCCCGCAGCCCGGAAAACCGCACGCTTCAATCTCCTGGCGCCGCCGCCGGCCCCGGGAACACACTCCGGAGGTAGGCCTTCAGGGATCGCTCATGCGGCTTGACCTCATCCGCAAACCAGCGCGCCAAGTTCGGGGACGGCACCCCGGCGGTGTTTGTTTCGGAAGGCGTCACAGGACGCATCCTTGAACAGGGTCCGAACCACACGGTGTCGAGCCTGTTTCAAGAGGTCACAAAATATTGCCAGTCGGCATAGCCCACCACCCTCCGGCGCTCGTCTTAACTCTGTTTCCCAAGTCGACGCGTCCCCACGGAGGTTCCCGTGCCGCGCTGCGGCGCACCCCAAACCATGGGGAGCAACACTCTGCGCCGCGGGGTCTTTTCAATCCGCATTGACCACACGCCCGGCCGTACGGTCCGGACTGCCCGCACGGCCCACGCCCCCTTCCCCGGCCCGCGCCCTTCCGACACCTCCCGACAACTCCGGGCCCTGCCGGCCTGCCCGGCCTGCCCGGCAGGGTTGCCTTGCCGACCGCCGCGCTTCCCGCTGGACTGGAGCAATGCCGACCGCCTCGACCCGCACCGCCGAGCCTCCCGCGCCGGGGGGGCCGTTGTTCTCCTGGCTGCAGGAGCGCGGCGCCGGCGTGCTGCTCCACCCGACGTGCCTCCCGGGAACGCAGGGCATCGGCACGCTGGACGGGGCCTGCGAGCGGTTCCTCGACTTCCTGACGGCTGCCGGGCTGCGGCACTGGCAGATCTGCCCGCTCGGGCCCACTGGTTTCGGCGATTCTCCGTACCAGTGTTTCTCCGCCTTCGCCGGCAACCCCTACCTCATCGATCTCGAGGCCTTGGTCCGCGCCGGGTTGCTCGACGCGGCCGACATCCGCCCCCTGCGCGCCCTGCCCGAGGACCGGGTCGATTTCGGCGCGCTCTACCACCTGAAGTGGCCGCTGCTTCACGCCGCCCACGCCCGCCTGCGCGAGGGCCGGGGCCGCGAGCCCTACGGCTCCTTCGCCGCCTTCCAGCGTCTCCACGCCGCGTGGCTGGAACCCTACGCGCTCTTCCGCGCCCTCAAGGACCACCATCAAGGCCGACCGTGGTGGGAGTGGCCCGCCGGCCTGCGCACCCACGCGGACGCCGCCGGCTCGAAACTGGCGCGCACGCTCGCGCCCGCAGTCGAGTCCCACGCCTTCACCCAATACCTCTTCCTCGGCCAGTGGGACGAGGTGCGCGCCGCCGCGGCACGCCGGCGGATTTCGATCATCGGCGATCTCCCCATCTTCGTCGCGCGCGACAGCGCCGACGTCTGGGCGGACCCGGCCCGCTTCGAGTTGGATCCCCGCACCGCCCAGCCCCTCGCCGTCGCCGGCGTGCCCCCCGACTACTTTTCAACCGAGGGGCAGCTATGGGGCAATCCCCTCTACCGGTGGGAAAACCACGCGGCCGACGGCTTCGCTTGGTGGCTGCGCCGACTGCAGACCGCGTTCGAGCTGCACGACATCGTCCGGATCGATCATTTTCGCGCGTTCGACGAGTACTGGCGCATCCCGTTCCCCGCCGCGACGGCCCGCGAGGGAACGTGGGAGCCAGGCCCGGGACGACGGTTCTTTGAGAAGGTGCGCGATGCGTTCCCGGACGCCCGCATCATCGCCGAAGATCTGGGCGAACTCACGCCGTCGGTCATCCGCCTGCGCGAGGAGACCGGCCTGCCGGGCATGGCGATCCTGCAGTTCGCCTTCGGCGGAGGATCCGACAACAGCTACCTGCCGCACCAACTCTCCCGCAACTCCGTGCTCTACCCGGGCACCCACGACAACGACACCACGCTCGGCTGGTACGGCTCCGCACCGGAGGCCGCACGGGATCACGCCCGTTGCTACCTCGGGGTGGACGGAGTGGAGATCGGCTGGGACTTCGTCCGCGCCGCCTACCGCAGCGTCAGCCGCCTGGCCATCCTGCCACTGCAAGACCTCCTCAGCCTCGACAGCCGCGCCCGCCTGAACACGCCGGGGCGGCCCGAGGGCAACTGGCAGTGGCGGTACCGCGCCAGCCAACTCGCCGCCCTCGGGGGCGAGACGACCGCCTATCTTCGCCGCCTCGGCGAACTCTACGGTCGATGAAACGTCCGCCTGAGGCAGCGTCCCGGCGCCGCACCAAGATCCTGCTTCTCGGCCTCAGCGGCTGCGTCTTCGTCGCCGTCGTGCTCTTCGCCGGCGGTCCCCTCGCCGGCGGTCTCACGCGGCTCCTGCTCCCCCGCGTCATCAGCGAGGCGCGCGCCGGCGGGTGGGTTGTCCGGACGGTGACGTTCCGCGACGCCGACCTGCGGCCATGGGCGACCCTGCGCTGGTCCGATGTCGAGGCCGAAATCCTCCCGCCTCCGCCCCGTCGGAGCGCCTCCCCGCACGGCCCGCCGATCCGCGTCCGCGCCACGGGCATCGAGGCGGGACTCGCCGGCCTCTTCCCGCCCCGCGTCGATCTGAGCGTCCAGGGCATCCGGATCAACTCCGCCATCCGCGTGGCCGGGCCCGAGGACACGCCGTTCGCCAGCGCGGACCTTGATGTGCCGGTGGAGCGGGTCGACCGGGGTTCGTTCGAGCTTCCCGACGTACCGCTTGGTTTCCGGCCCCGCACGATCGTGCGCCGCGAGGTCGAAGCGATGCACGCCCTGCTGATCGAGGGCTCGGTCGCGCGGCCGGTCACCTTCGGCGCCCGTCTCCACTTCCATCTGCGCGGATCCGCCCATGAGCTTCGGCTTCAGTCCGAATGGTCCGAGGGCCGCACATGGCTGCGCATCCACCGCGGGGACCTTGATACGCTCTCCGCACGCTACTACCGGCCGCTCACCCCCACCGAACGCGATTTGCTCGCCCGCCACCCGGTCCGCGCCCCCGTGCTGCTGCGGATCAAGGACTACGCCGAGCGCGCCGCCCGGCGACTGGCGGCGTCGGATCCGGTCTACGTGGAGGACTCGACCCGCCATGTGCTCTGGAGCTACTGGCTCGCCCGCACCTTCGACGCCGACTTCGCCCGCGAGGTGGGCGAAGCCCATGAGATCGGCTCCGACAATTCCGCCGAGGAGTCCGCGCGCGATCGCGCCAATAATGCACTGGGGCGCGACTTCGCGGCCGACGGCAAGACCGAAGGCCAGGTGGTCAACCTGATCCGCAAGGATCCACGGCTGGTCCGCGCCGCCCAGCCTTCCTTGCTCCGCGCACCGCAGCCCTCCGGCCCGCCCCGCCGCTAGCGTCGCGCCGCCTGCAGGACGTCCCGGGCACCGCGGTGCGACGGATCCAGCGCGAGGGCCCGCTCCGCCGCCGCCGCCGCCGCCGCGCGGTCACCTTGCCGCAGCCACACCGTCGCCAGGGCATACGGATAATCCGGCTCCCGCGGCGCCAGACGCTCCGCCTCCGCCAGCGCCGCCGCCGCCTCCGGGAGGCGCGGCGCCTGCGCCAGCAGGAGTCCCAGATTGTACCACGCCCGGTGCAGCGCCGGATCCTGCGCCACCGCAAAACGCAGCGAGGTCTCCGCCTCCGCCGCGCGCCCGGCCTCCGCATACGCCAGCGCCGCCCGCAGCGCCGCCGTGCCGTCACCCGGCCGCTGCTGCGCCACGCGGTAGAACTTCGCCGCCGCTTCCAGCGGCCGACCCATCGCGCTCAGAACAAAGGCGTGCGCTTCATGCAGGCCGGCCGAATAGGGGTCCCACTCCGCCGCGCGCCGCATTTCCCGCTCCGCTTCGTCGAGACGACCGCGATTCGCCAAATCCTGACCGAGCCGGAGGCGGCCCGAGGGCTGCTCAAGCGAAAGGCGCAGGTAGGCATCCAACTCCGCCCGCGCCGCCGACTCCGTCGGCAACTCCGCCGACAAGGCCCACGCCGCATCGAGCCGGACGAGTCGGGTCGGATCAGCCAACAGCGGTCGCACCCGACTCCGGGTTTCGTCCATCGCCCCAAGGACTTGCACGGCGGCCGAACGCTCAAGGGGATCTTTCGCCGTCAGCGCCGCTTCCGCCGCCGCCACGATCCGCGCCCCGTCCGCACCCGACGCAAGGGGAGCCAGCAACTGCAGGCAGGTCGCCCGCCACGCCGGGACGTCCTCGACCGCAAGGATGTCGAGTAGCCGCCCCGCTGCCTCCGGTCGCCCCGCCTGCGCCGCCGCGACGGCCCGCGCCCGGGCGCGTTGGCGCGATTCCATCTTCGGTCCATACCACGCGTCCGTCTGCTCGATCGCCCAGTCCACCGATTGGTCTGTATGGCATCCGTTGCACGCATTGGGAATGCCGAGCTCCTTCGTCAGGAGGGGGTCCGGCTTCAGCCAGCCATGGTCATGCCGCGGCGAGCGCTGCATGTAAGTCGTGGTGGGCATGTGACAACTCACGCACTGGTTGCCGACGCTGCCCGCGGCGTGGCGCGAATGCGCGGTCGGGTCGATCGGCACCGCCCGCGTCCCGTTCGGCTGCACCCGGCCGGGCGGGGCATGGCACTGGAGGCACAGCGCATTGTTCTCCACGGGCAGGATCGGTCGGTTGGTGTGCGGGTCGTGACAGTCCAGACACGTCACGCCGGCATGGCCCATGCGGCTCAGCAGCACCGAGGTCCAGTTGAAGTCTTCGTCGCGTTGCTGGCCGTCGGGATGAAAGATTCCCGGCTCGACCGGCAGGGTCACGCGGAAGTGGTCGTGGTAGGAATCACCGGGCTGAAAGTCGGCCGTCAGGGGTTCGTTCCGCGCGTGGCAGGGCGCACAGGTCTGCATCATCCGACTCCGGTCGCCGTGGAAGGGCGGATGCGTCGCCGCACCCGCTCCCGCCGCCGTCGCGCGCCCGTGGTCCGACCCGGTCGGTCCGTGGCACTGGATGCAACCCACGCCGTGCTCCACCCACGTCGAGTGAAAAATGTCGGTCGCCGCATCGTACCCCTTCGTGAAGCCGGTCATGTGGCAGTGCGCACACATGGAGTTCCAATTCATGCCCCGACCCGTCCAGTGTCCCCACTCACCTTCCTGGCGCCGTTCGTCGCCGAAGATGCTGAACCAGTCCTTCCGCACCGGATCGTACGCGAGTTCATGCGGTTGCCAGCGCCCGCCCGGACGCGGGACGAGGGGCTGCCAGGCGGGGAGATGACCGAGGATCAGGTCCACCGTCGCCGGGGCCGCACCCGCATCGACCGGGAAGGTCGCGAGGGCCGCCTCCGCCTCCGGCACCGCCACCCGCGGACGGTTCGCCAGCCCGTGGGCCGAGTCGGCCCAGCCGGCATGAATCTCGCGGTGACACTCCCGGCAACTGGCCGAGGTCTGGTTCTTCGCCGTCGCAACGCGCTGGGCCCGGGGTTCCGCCGCCGCAGCCGGGACGGCCAACCGCGTCGGCGCCGGAGCGGCGGCCCCCGGCGATTCCGGGGAGGACGCGGGGTCCCGGGGCGCGCAACCGAGGAGCGCACCCAACGCCAACGCCATCCCGACGCCACGAATCACGCGGAGCGACGCTCCACGGATCCAACGGAGGGCATGAGCGCACCGGGTCAGGCGGGCGGGCGGGCCATGAGGCAACTCGTCAAGCGTCGGCACCGTCCGCCAAGCAAACGACGCGCCGGCGCCAAGTCGACGCGGAATCCAACCCGGCGCGCCTCCATGACAGATCACGTTCAACCCCGGCGCGATCCGAGCGCGATCGCGCCGAAGCTGAGCCGCCCGGCCGAGCCCTGACACGCGTCCGCAGGCCGGGCCTCCCGCAGGGACGCCGTGCTCGTCGGCGACATTCCCGCTCCGCCGTGCCCGCCGGGAGGACCCTTCGGCAGGGCGGCGGGCGGCTCAATGGACGTGCTTGTCGAGCAACGCGAAGAGTTCGGCCTCCTGAATCCGCCGCTGCTGCATCGAGTCGCGTTCGCGCAGGGTGAAGGACCCGTCCTTCTCAACCGTGTCGAAGTCGATCGTGACGCACCACGGCGTGCCGATTTCGTCCTGACGGCGATACCGCCGGCCGATCGCGCCGCCGTCGTCGTAGAACACCGCGTAGCGGCGTTGCAGGCGCTGGTAGAGCTCGCGGGCGCGGGCGACGAGGTGCTCCTTGTTCTTGAGCAGCGGCAGCACCGCCACCTTCACCGGCGCGATGCGCGGGCTGAGGCGCAACACCGTGCGCTTCTCCACCGCACCCTTGTCGTCGGTCACGTCCTCCTCCGCATACGCCGCGCAGAGGACGGCGAGGAAGATGCGGTCGACGCCCACGGCGGGCTCGATGACGTGCGGGACGAACTTCTTCTTCGTCGCTTCGTCAAAAATTTCCTGCGGCTTGCCCGAGGCCTGCGCGTGCTGCCCGAGGTCGTAGTTGCCGCGGGCCGCGATGCCCCAGAGTTCCTGCACGCCGAAGGGGTAGCGGAACATGATGTCCACCGTGCCCTTGGAATAAAACGCGAGCTTCTCCTTGGGGTGGGCGTAGAGGGACAGGTGCGACTCGGGCAGGCCGATCGACATCAGCCAGCGGCGGCACCATTCGATCCACTCCTGGTGGCACTTCGCCCAGTCGGCATCCTCGTGGATGAAGTACTCCATCTCCATCTGCTCGAACTCGCGGGACCGGAAGATGAAGTTGCGCGGAGTGATCTCGTTGCGGAACGACTTGCCGATCTGCGCGATGCCGAAGGGCAGCTTCACGCGGCCGGTATCCACCACGTTCTTGAAGTCCACGAACATCCCTTGCGCCGTCTCCGGGCGGAGATAGCTCACCGACGACGCGTCGCGCAGCGCGCCGACGTACGTCTCGAACATCATGTTGAATGCGCGAGGCGGCGTCAGGCTGCCGGGCTCACCCGTCGCCGGCGACGGGATCCGGGCGATTTCATCCGGCTGCGCTTCCGTCATGTCGCGCGGCTGCACCGGCGCGAGCGGGCCCTGCAGCGCCTTCTTGCGCTTGTAGGTCTCCGCCGCGGCCTGGAGCTGCGCCGCCGTGTCCTCGCTCTCCAACGCCGAGACGTAGGCGACGGTCTGGCCGTCGATCACCACCGGGGAGAAAAAGAGCTGGTCGGCGCGGTAACGCTGCTTGGAGACCTTGCAGTCGACGAGCGGGTCGGTGAACCCGTCCACGTGGCCCGAGGCCTGCCAGACCTTCGGGTGCATGATGATCGAGGTCTCGATGCCCACGACGTCGTCGCGCCGCTGTACCATGTCCCGCCACCAGGCGTCCCGGATGTTCTTCTTCAGCTCCACGCCGAGCGGGCCATAATCGAAGAACCCGTTCAGGCCGCCGTAGATTTCCGAGGACGGGAAAACGAAGCCCCGCCGCTTGGCGAGCGAAACGATGGCCTCCATCAGGTTGTCGGGAGTGGCGTTCGACGTGGACATAAGATGAAGAGGCTGGGCCACCGACGTCGTGGGGTCAACTGCAGGGATGCCCGAGGCGGACGGACCGACTCCGCCCTTCCTCGCCGAACCGGCGCGACGCGACCGGCGGGATCGAGCAGGGCAAGGCAAGGCAGCCCAGGCCAAGCCGCGACACGGCCGGGCCGATTCTGAGGCCGGGCCCGTGGCGCAGGCGCGGGCGGGGAACGGCCGCAGGAGCGCCGAATCCGATGAAATCCGTGCGGCGCGAAAGCCGCTGGCTAGCGGGAGGCGCGGCGGACGCGTTCTTTCTCGTCCTCGCGCTCTTCTTCGAGCCGCGCGCGCTCGGCGACGATCTGGGCGCGGATTTTCTCGACGTCGTCCGGCTTGCCCTCGGTCAACGCCGTCTCGAGTTGCTGCTTGAGGAAGATCTCCCGCTCCGCGATCCGGCCCTTGTACACGGTGTCGATCTCGGCCAGCCGGGCCTTCTTCTCCGCCGAGAGCGGCGCGCCCGCCGAGGGGTCAGACTTGGCGAGGCGCTCCATCGCGAGTTCGTAGGCGCTTTTCATGATGCCGCCAGCATCAGCCCGCCGGGCCGCGGATGACCAGCCAGATCAGCACCAGCGCCGCGAAGCCGAACGGGGGCCAGAATCCGCCGCGCCTCGCGTCCCAGCCATGGTGGAACCCCACGAGAAGGGACGCGAGCACCACCCCGAGCGCAAGGAACCCGAGCCGCGCGTCGCCGAAGGAGGCGGGACGGTGCATCCCGGGCCATCCTTCGGCGAGGACAAGGAGGCGCTCCATCACCGCCAGCACCAGCGCGGCGCCGTGGTTGAAGAGCACGCTGGCGCTTTCCAATCCCATCAACCCGCTCACCATCGACGCAAATCCCGCCAGCAGCGCGAGCGACGCCAGGGGCACCACGACGAGGTTCGCGGCCACCGCTCCCAGGGTGAGCAGGCGAAAGTAGACCACGCCCGCCAGCAGGCTCACCGGCGCCGTGGCCACGCCGATCGCCAGCGAAGCCGCAAGGCCCCGCGCCGCCGCCACCGCCGCCCGCTGCAGCCACGTCCACGTCTCCGGCGGCACCAAGGCCCACGGGCGAATCCGCTCCTGCCACGCCTCCCCAAGCGGAAGTCCAAGCATCAGGAGCGACGCCACAATGCCGTAGCTCATCTGAAAACTCGCGCCGAAGAGTTGCTGCGGCGCCGCGAGCAGCACCACCAGCGCCGACGCCACCAGTGCCGGCACCGCCGCCCGGGGCCGCCGCCACACCCACGCGGCCTGCACCAGCGCCACCATCGCGAACGCACGCACCGCCGAGGGCGCCCGCCCCGTCACGTCCACGTAAAGCCAGAGCAACGCCGTCGATCCCATGAACGTGCCCCACGCGCCGAGGCGCAGGAGTCCCAGCACGCCGGCGATCGCCACCGCGATCACTCCGATGTGCAATCCGCTGATCGAGAAAACGTGCAGCGTGCCCGTCCGCATGAACGTCTCCTTCTGCCGCGGGGTCAGCGCCTCCTGCTCGCCCAACAGCATCGCCCGCAGGATCGCCGCCTCCGCCGGTCTCTCTTCCAAGCCAAGGGCAAGAACGACGCGCAGGCGCTCCGCCACGCGCTGACAGAAGGTCGCATACGCTCCGGGGGCCCGGCGCTCTTCTCCGACCACCCCCGGTGACAGCGAGAAGTTGATTCCCTGCCCGGCCAGGTACCCCGCAAAGCTGTCCGGGGCCGGATTGCGCTCCACCCGCGTGAGCCGTCCTTCCACCCGCACCACCGCCGCCACCGGCGGTCGACGGCCGCGCCACTCCGGTCCCATCCGCACCGAGAGGTGAATGCGCTGCCCAATCAGGTCCCGCAGGTGCCGCGGGGCATCCACCACCTCACCCCATCCCGAAACCACCCGGGCGTCCCGCCCCACCCCGAACCGCCGCTCCCATCGCACGTCCAACCCCACTTCCCGCGGCGGCAAGGTTTCCCATTCATCCAAGCGATCCCGCGCCACTCCGTAGGCCACCATCCCCGCGCAGGTCAGGCCGCCAACCACGGCCGCCGCCCATCGCCAGCCACCCGACGGCGCCTGCCGGATCGCGACGACCCCCAGGGCCGCCGCCACGCCAAGCAACGTCGCCTCTCCCATCCGCGTCAGGTCGGTCATCCGGCCCGCGATCAGCCCGACGATCCACGGCAGCAGCAGCCAGAGGAGCGGCGCTCGCTGCCCCAAGACGCGGGTCCTTCGCATGCCCGCCGACTTCGCCGCCGCTCCGCCGTCGCGCAAGGCCGCCGCGATCCCTTCTTGGGTCGCTCCTCGCGAAACGCTTTGCCTCCCCCGTCCGCTTCCCGCCTGCTGGACCCAGACCCGCGCATGGCCGCCGCCGATCAACCCGATCTGTTCGCCACCCCCGAGGACCCGCCGTCCCCCGCCGAGCCGGGGCGCACCTTCGCGCACCAGCCGCTCGCCGCCCGGATGCGCCCTACATCCCTCGCGGACATCGCCGGGCAGGAGCACCTCACGGCTCCAGGGAGCCTGCTTCCCCGTCTCGTCGCCAGCAATCGGTTCGGTTCGCTCCTCTTCTACGGGCCGCCCGGCTGCGGGAAGACGAGCTTCGCCGAGGTGATCGCCCGCGAGACCGGAAGCCGCTTCGTCCGCCTCAACGCCGTGATGTCGAACGTCGCCGAACTGCGCGAGATCCTCGCCACCGCGCGGCGGCGCCCCGGGGACCGCACGCTGCTGTTCATCGACGAGCTGCACCGGTTCAACAAGTCGCAGCAGGACTTGCTGCTGCCGGACGTCGAGGAGGGCACGGTGCGGCTCATCGGGGCCACCACCCACAACCCAGGCTTCTACGTCAATCCGCCGCTGCTGTCCCGCAGCCACCTGTTCCGGCTCGAGCCCTTGCCCACGGCCGCCGTCGCGCGGGTCCTGCGCCGCGCCCTCACCGATCCCGTCCGGGGGCTGGGCGCCACCGGGGTCAGCGCCGACGACGCCTTGCTCGAGGATCTGGCCGTGCTCTGCGGAGGCGATCTGCGCCGCGCGCTCAACGCCCTCGAGGTGCTCGTCCTCGGGCTCGAATCCCGCCAGGCGCTCGAGCCTTCCGACCTCAGCGTCTTCGCCCGCGAGCGGCGCATCCGCTACGATGCCGACGAGGATGAGCACTACGACACGATCTCCGCCTTCATCAAGAGTTGCCGCGGGAGCGACCCGGACGCCGCGATGTACTGGCTGGCCAAGATGCTCGCCGGGGGCGAGGACCCGCGGTTCATCGCCCGCCGGTTGGTCATCCTCGCCAGCGAGGACGTCGGGCTCGCCGATCCCCAAGCCCTGCCGCTGACGGTGGCCGCGCACCACGCGTGCGACTTCATCGGGCTGCCCGAGGCCGAGCTGACGCTGGCGCACGCCACGCTCTACATCGCCTCCGCTCCGAAGAGCAACTCGGCCACCCTCGCCCTCGCCGCCGCGCATCAGGCCCTCAAGGACGCGCCGGTGCAAAGCGTCCCGCTGCCGCTGCGGGACAAGAGCGGAGAGGCCAGCAAGCGCGCCGGGCATGGCGTCGGGTACCGCTATTCGCACGACTACCCCGAGGCCATCTCCGGACAGGACTACCTCGAACGCCCCCTCACACTCTACGAACCAAAGCCCGCCGGCTGGGAGGTCCGCATCGCCGAGCGGCTCGCCCGCTGGCGAACGCTGAAGGACGAGTTGCAGGGCCGCCCGCCGACCGGCGGGTGAACCGCGCCGCCGGGCAAATTCCCGCAGAACGATGGACGCTTCATCGCGCGCTCACCGCTGGTCCGCGCCGACGCTCTCGTCCGGCGCCACGGAGTCGATGGACTCCGCAGGAGGCCCGGCAACGTAACGCACCCGCTCCGCCGTCCAGCCATCGAGGTCCCTCTCACTGACATCCGGAGGCAGCGATGCCTTCGCCTCCTTTGCTTTTTACACCCGGCCCGCCGCGCGCAAGGCTCCTCGCCGCTCAACATACCCCGCCGCCCATCATGTCCCCGCTTCGACTCGGCGTCCTGCTCGCCCTTCCTCTCCTGTCCGCCGCATCCGCGTCTGCGGCGGAGAACGCCGGGGCCGCGTCCCTGATCGCCATCCCGAAGGTCCCGCCCACCCCCTACCCGCTGATTCCCGGCCCCATCCGGCTCTGGGAGGGCGACGCGCCCGGAGCCAAGGGTCAACGCGTGCAGGATACCCCGACGCTCACGCCGTTCCCCGCCGACCCGGCAAAGCGCACCGGAGCTTCCACCCTGATCTTCCCCGGCGGCGGCTACGGCAGCCTCGCCGAACACGAGGGCACCGGCTACGCCGAATGGTTCGCAGCGCACGGCATCACCGCCTACGTGCTCAAGTATCGGCTGGGCTCCAACGGCTACCGCCACCCCATCATGCTGCAGGACGCCGCCCGCGCGCTGCGGATGGTCCGCGCCTTCGCCCGCCGCGACGGACTCGATCCGAACCGCATCGGCGTCATCGGCTCCTCCGCCGGCGGCCACTTGGCGTCCACGTTGAGCACGCACTTTGACGCGGGTGACCTCAACGCCGCCGACCCCGTCGAACGCGAACCTTCCCGGCCCGATCTGGCCGTGCTGTGCTACGCCGTGATTTCGTTGGGCGAATTCGCGCACGCGGGCTCCCGCCGCAATCTCCTCGGCGACAACCCCGGTCCCGAATGGATCCGAACGCTGTCGAACGAGCTGCAAGTCAGTCAGGCCACTCCCCCCACCTTCCTTTGGCATACGATGGAGGCCAAATCCGTGCCGGTCGAAAACTCGATGCTGTATGCGGCCGCACTGCGGCGAGCCGGCGTCCCGTTCTCCCTTCACATCTACGAGACGGGAGCGCATGGCCTCGGCCTCGGCCGCCCCGGAAAACCCGCCCCGCCCTGGGGGGACCAACTGCTTTATTGGTTCAAGGAGCGCGGGTTCACCCCCGGCCCGTGAGGCGCCCCACCGCGGGATCCGGGCCGGAACTTTACCCGTTGTTCGCGCAATCACTCTCGTCCGCCGCCTCGGAGCCGATAGCCTTTTCCTGATGAAGCTGGGCGCGACCGTCCTGAAGACACTGCTCCTCGCCTTCGCCATGGGCGCGTTGCTGGCTCTGACGGCGAACGCCGCCTCCTCCACCTCGGGCATCCCGTCTCCGGGCGCTCCCCGCCGGAGCGCCGCCGCTCCCGCCGCCGTCACCCTTCCTGAGGCCTCGAACGCCCGGTTCGGCGGAAAGGCCACCGCCGCCAAGCCGTCCGCCGACGCGTCCACGGCGACCCCGGACGCGAAGCCCGCGGCCCCGGCGGCCGAGCGTCGTCCGGCCGAGGAGATTCCGCTCCCGGGCGTCAGCATTCCCTACGAAGGCGGCTGGATGAGCTTGGCCGTGGAAAGCGGCGTGTTTCACCTCCGCTTCTACGATGCCAAACGCGAGCTTCTACGCGTTCCCGCCATCCGTGCCACCGCCCGGTGGAACCCGCCGCT
The DNA here is from genome assembly GCA_016871755.1 of Verrucomicrobiota bacterium. Classification (GTDB taxonomy): domain Bacteria; phylum Verrucomicrobiota; class Verrucomicrobiia; order Opitutales; family Opitutaceae; genus UBA6669. The sequence continues at coordinate 34,248 of VHCJ01000018.1, forward strand.
CAAGACGGGTTTCAGCCGATCCGTTCTGCTTCCCGCCAACGAAGGCCGCGCCTTGGTCGGAAACACGTTCGTCCGACCTCCGCTGCGGTTCCGCGTCTTCCTCACCCTCATCGGAGCCGATGATCAGGTGATGGGCAGCTACTCGATCGACTTCGAGTCCTAGGCACCGGGCGCCGCTGCGGCAGCGCAAAGGCAACCGGCCCACGCCGTCCGCCAGCGGACTCCGCACGGCATTGTTTTGACTTGGCCGGACGCAAAGCGCAGGGTGGGCGAACCCATTTTCCCCAATTCCATCATGGTCAGCCCCAACTCCGCTGCAACCCCGGGCCCGCAGGGCAACGCCGGGGAGGTCCGCACCCTCAACGACGTCGTCATCCGTCTCGCCGGCAACTCCCAGGACGGCATCCAGACGATCGGCGGCTTCCTCGCCCGCCTCGCCGGCCGGAGCGACCAGGAGGTCATGACGTACATGACCATCCCGTCCACGATCTCGGGCGGACCGTCGATCTTCCAGGTCCGCATGGGCAACGGCGACATCCTGTCGTCCGGCGACCAAGCCGACTTCCTCGTCGCCTTCTACCAGCACAGCTACGAGAGCCACCTGTCCTCCCTGCGCAACGGGGGCGTGCTCATCTACGACACCGACCACGTCAAACCCAACCTCGACGACAAGCGGTTCACCGCCATCGGCGTGCCGATCACCGGCGCCACCGTCGAGGCCGTCGGCGGCTCCTCCAAGGACAAGGGCAAGAACCTCTTTGTCCTCGGCCTGATCGCCCGCGTGTTCAACCTCGATGTCGAGAAGCTCGCCGCACTCGTGAAGGAACGCTTCGGCGGCAAGACCGAGGACATCGTCCGCAACGCCATGCTGGCGTTCGACGCGGGCTACGCCTGGCCGGCCGACAACATCCGCGACTGCTTCTACCGCTTCGACAAGGCCACCGCCTCCGCCTCCGCCTCGGGTCGCCCGCAGGTGACGATGGACGGCAACACCGCCCTGACGTACGGGCTGATCACCGCCGGCGTCCGCTACGGCTCCGGCTACCCGATCACGCCGTGGTCCACCATCATGGAGATGCTCCGCGCGGAGCTGCCCAAGTACGGCGGTCTCTTCGTCCAGGCCGAGGATGAGCTCGGCGCCATCTCCTACGCGATCGGGTTCTCGTACTCCGGCCACCTCGCCATCACCGGCAGCTCCGGCCCCGGCCTGTCGCTGAAGATGGAGGCCCTCGGCTGGGCCGTCATGGCCGAGATGCCGCTCATCATCATCAACGTCCAACGCGGCGGTCCCAGCACCGGCATGCCGACCAACGTCGAGCAGAGCGACCTCATGCAGGCGCTCTATGGCAGCCACGGCGACGCCCCGCGCGTCGTCCTCGCCCCGCGCAACGTCGAGGACTGCTTCTACATCGCGATCGAGGCCGCCCGCCTCGCCCGCGAGTACAGCACGCCGGTCATCATCCTCACGGACATGGCCCTCGCCTCCCGCATCGAGGCGTTCGACGAGCCCGATCTGGCCAAGATCATGGTGCCGCCGTCGCTCGACCTCTCGCCGCGGCCCGCCGACTTCAAGCCGTACCCGCTCGACCGCATCACCCGCCACGCTCCCCCGGGCTCCCGCATCGGCTCCGGCGTCTACCCGACCGTCACCGGTCTCGAGCACGACGAGATGGGCCACCCGACCGGCAGCCCGGCGCTGCACACGAAGATGACCGCCAAGCGGCGCGAGAAGTTCAAGGCGCTCGCCGCCACGCTGCCGGTCCCCGAGGTGTTCGGCGACGAGTCCGGCGAAGTGCTGCTCGTCGGCTGGGGTTCCACCTTCGGCCCGGTCCGCGAGGCCCTCGGCCGTCTCCGCCAGAACGGCACCCGCGCCGCCCAACTCCACCTGCGCCATCTCAATCCGCTGCCGCAGGGTCTCGAGGACGTCTTCAAGCGCTACCGCGATGTCATCGTCGTCGAAATGAACGACGAGGGGCTCTACGGCTACGGCCAGATGGCGTCCCTGCTCCGCGCCCGCTACGCCAATCCGTCCATCCGCAGTCTCACCAAGACCGACGGCCTGACCTTCCGCGTCAGCGAAATCGTCTCCGGCGTCACCCAGCGCCTCACCGCCGCCACGGCCTGAGCACCTGCCGCGCCCTCCCTCCACCCTCCTTTTCACCCCTCGTCCCGCCCCCCTCCCATGTCCGCCCCCAGCACGCTCTCGCCCGCCGCCCCTGCGACCGATCGCGCCCCGCTCACCAAGAAGTCCCTGACCGCCGACCACCCGACGTGGTGCCCCGGCTGCGGCGACTTCGCCGTCCTCGCCTGCTACTACCGCGCCCTCGAAAAGCTCAATTACCCGCACGAGAAGATCGTCACGATGGCGGGCATCGGCTGCTCCTCGCGCTTCCCGTACTTCGTCAACAGCCACGGCGGCCACTACATCCACGGCCGCTCGCTGCCGTTCTCCGCCGGCATCAGCCTCGGACGCGATGACCTGCATGTCTTCGTCTTCGGTGGCGACGGCGACGGTTTCTCCATCGGCGGCAACCACCTCGATCATGTCGCCCGCAAGAACGTGCGGCTCACGTACGTGATCATGGACAATTTCGTCTACGGCCTGACCAAGAAGCAGACGTCCCCGACGTCGCCGATCGGCTTCAAGACGAAGACCGATCCGACCGGCTCCTTCGACCAGCCGATCAATCCGATGCGCAAGCTGGTGGACAGCGGCGCGACGTTCATCGCCCGCAGCCACGCCACGCAAGTCAATCACATGACCGAGATGATCATGCGCGCGGCGCAGCACGACGGCTTCTCCGTCGTCGAAATCCTCTCCGAGTGCGTCGAATTCTACCCGGGCGCCTTCGACGCCGCCAACCCGCGCAAGGGTGGCGCGTTCCCGCTCATCGACGAGAAGAAGCACGACGGCTCGCCGGAGGATGCGAACCGCCACGACACCAGCGACGACCTCGCCGCTTTCCGGCTCGCCTCGGAGCTGTGGCCCGGCCGGTTCGGCGTCTTCTACGAGAAGAAGCGTCCGACCAAGAACCAGCTCGAAGCCGACCTGATCGCCCGCGCCCGCGAGAAGACCAAGGGTGCGAGCGACCTGCAGTTGCTGCAGAACACGTTCGCGCGGATGCGCTGAGCGCTCCCGCGGTCGTTTTCCATCCCGCAGGCTCCGCTCCGACCGGCGCTTGCACCCGGGTTGACAGGTGCCGGAGCGTTCGCGACGTTCTGTCGATGAGCCCCGGCTCCACTCCCTCCCCCTTCGACCGCGTTGAGGATGTCATCCAGGACGTCAGCGAGGGAAAGCTCGTGATCGTGGCCGACGACGAGGACCGCGAGAACGAGGGCGACCTGATCATGGCCGCCTCCAAGGCGACCCCGGAGGCGGTCAACACGATGATCCGCTACGGCAGCGGCATCGTCTGCGTCCCGATGCTCGAGCACCAGCTTCGCCGCTTCGGGCTGGGGCCGATGGTGGCGCGCAACCGCGAATCCCAGCGCACGGACTTCACGGTCAGCGTCGACGCCGCCGAGGGCATTTCCACGGGCATCAGCGCCTACGACCGGACGCGCACGATCCGTATCCTCGCCGATGATACGTCGCGGCCGGAGCAACTGGTCCAGCCGGGCCACGTCTTCCCCCTCCGCGCCCGCAACGGGGGCGTGCTGGAGCGCGCGGGCCACACCGAGGCCGCGGTGGATCTCGCCATCCTCGCCGGGCTGCCGCCCGCCGGGGTGATCTGCGAGCTGGTCAACGACGACGGCACGGTGCAGCGCCTGCCGCAGTTGCTGGAGTTCAAGCGCCGGTTCGGACTGAAGATGATCTCGATCGCGCAACTGATCGAATACCGCGTCCGCCGCGACCAACTGGTCGAGCGGGTCGCGACCCAGCCGTTCGCCTCCCACTACGGCAACTTCACGCTGCACGTCTTCCGGAGTCGGGTCGACGGGCTCCACCACCTCGCGTTCGTGATGGGCCAGCCCGGACCCGAACCCACGCTCGTCCGGGTGCACCGCGAAAACCTGCTCAGCGACGTCTTCCGGGCCACCGGCAGCGGCAGCCGGCGGATGCTCACTGCCTGCCTCGAGCGCATCGCGCAGGAGGGCCGGGGCGTCGTGGTCTACATGGAGGCCCCCAACGGCGGCGAAGCCCTCGCCCGCCAACTGCAAAACGGGGCCGCCGCGCCGACGCCAGCGATGAGCTTCCGCGACTACGGCATGGGCGCGCAGATCCTCGCCGCACTGGGGCTCGGCCGCATTCGGCTGCTCAGCAACAACCCCCGCAAGGTGGTCGGCCTCGACGGCTACGGTCTCGAGGTCGTGGAACAGGTCCCGCTCTAGCCGCCTCAGTCGCCGGGTCGCCGGGTGGGCGTCGACGTTCCGGTATCTCCGAGCGGCTTCCGGCGACTCCCGCCGAAGCCCTGAACCCGCGGCAAGGCCGGCCCCACGCGGTCTTCCCTTTCGCCGTTTTCTTTCGTACCGTTCCTGCTTCCATGAGTCTCGACGCCCCCGCACCGACCGCCGTCCGCGGTGACCGCCTCGCCTTCGCGATCGTCGCCGCGCGTTTCAACGGGGAACTCGTCGAGGCCCTGCTCTCCCGCGTGCAGGCGGGCCTCCTCGCCGCCGGGGTCCGCCCCGCCCGCATCCGGGTCGTCCGCGTGCCGGGCTCCCACGAGGTGCCCTACGCCATCGACGCCCTGCTGCGGAAGGGTCGCGCCGACTGCGCCATCGCCCTCGGCGTCCTGATCGGCGGCGACACCAATCACCACGAGATGGTGGGCAACAGTGTCTCCCACGCCCTGCAATCCGTCTCGCTCGCCCGCCGCACCCCGGTGATCAACGGCGTGATCGTCGCCAACAACCGGCGCCAGGCCGAGGACCGCTGCCGCGGCAAGATCGACCGCGGCGCCGAGTTCGCCCACGCCGCACTCACCATGGCCGCCCTCCGCCGCGAACTGCGGGCCTGACATTTGCGGCTCGCGGGTCGATTGCCAGCCCGACGAGACACCTTCTTTCCCTGCCTCTTCGTCCCTCTTTCTGATGAGCAAAGCTTTGTTCGCCCAACGCCGCGACGGCCGCGTCGCCGCCCTCCAATTCCTCTTCGCCTGGAGCCTGAATCCTCCGGCGAACCTGATGGAGGATCTCCGCGTGTTCTTCGAGAACCAGGCGCATCCCCGCGATCACTACGCCTTCGGCGAGGAATTGATCCACGGGGCCATCGCCCACATGGCCGAAATCGACGGCCACATCCGCACGCTGGCCCAGAACTGGGACTTCGACCGGATCGCCAAGATCGACCTCGCCATCCTGCGGCTCGCCATCTTCGAGATGAAGTACCGGAACGACATCCCCCCCGTCGTCTCCATCAACGAGGCCATCGACCTCTCGAAGCAGTTCTCCAACGCCGACGCCAAGCGGTTCATCAACGGCATCCTCGACCGCTTCAAGGACCAGGTCGGCCGCGATGCCCGCAAGGCCGAGTCCGCCTGAGGCCGCCACGCCATGTTTGGACTGTTCCGCAAGTTCAAGGAGGGCCTCGCCAAGACCGTCGGGGCCATCGCGGCCAAGACGCGGGGGCTGTTCTCCGGCCGCGCCATCGACGCTTCCTCCCTCGAATCCCTCGAGGAGGCGCTCTTCACCGCCGACTTCGGCGTCGCCACCGCTGAGGAAATCCTCGCCGAGATCAAGGACGCCGCCAAGCGCGACAAGGAACTGCGGGGCCAGCAGGCCGCCGCGATCGGTGCCGCCGTTCTCAGCCGCGTCCTCGCCGGGAGCGAGGGCACCCTGACCCGCGCCGCCAAGCCGCCGACCACCATCGTGATGATCGGGGTCAACGGCTCCGGCAAGACCACCACCACCGCCAAGCTGGCGTGGATGCTCAAGCAGCAGGGTCACTCGGTCACCGTCGCCGCCTGCGACACCTTCCGCGCCGCCGCCGTCGAACAACTGCGCGCGTGGGCCCAGAAGCTCGACCTCGAACTGATCGCCAGCCACGCCGGCGCCGACGCCGCCGCCGTCGCCTTCGACGCCTGGCAGGCCGCCAGCGCCCGGGGCCGCGACTTTCTCCTGATCGATACGGCCGGGCGTCTCCACACGAAGAGCAACCTGATGGAGGAGCTCGCGAAGATCCGCCGGGTGCTGCAGAAGCACGACCCGTCCGCCCCGCACCACCGCTGGCTCGTCGTCGACGGTTCGCTCGGCACCAACTCCATCGAGCAGGCCCGGGTCTTCCACCAGAGCTTCGGGCTCACCGGCCTCATCGTCACCAAGCTCGACGGCACCAGCCGCGGCGGCGCCCTCGTGGGCATCTGGCGCGAACTGAAGCTGCCCATCTATTTCCTCGGTCTCGGCGAACAGGCCGAGGATCTCCAGCCGTTCCGCGTGGACCTGTACTCGCGCGCCGTCTTCGGCCTCGACGAAAAGTCCGGCAACGGCGGCTGAGGGCCACCTCGGTCCATCCGCCACCGCCGGCCCGCGTGGCGGCGCCCCGGACTGCCGCCGGGCACCGCGCCGCCGCCACGCGGATCGTCCGCACCCGAGGGCACGGACGCCGCGCGCGTGACTCAGAACGCGAGCCGCACCCCCGCCGTCCACGAGCGCCCCACCCGCGGAGCCACGTCCTTCAGGAACGAGCTGTGCATACGCGCTTCCTCGTCCGCGAGGTTCCGCCCGCTCACGAAGAAGTCGAGGGTCGTGGTACCCACGGCCGCACGGTACATCGCATAGGCTTCGATCCAGGTGTAACCCGCCGTGGGCGTTTCCTGATCGGTGACCCGTCCTTGCCGGGCGACGCGCTGCACGCTCGCACCGGCCGCCAGGCCACCCGCCGACCAGTCGAGACCGGCCAGCGCCTTCGCCGCCGGGATCCGGGGCAGCGGTGCCCCGCCGCGCCCTTCCGCACGGGTGAGGTCACCCGCAAGCCGGAGATCCAGACGGTGCGTACGGCCTTCATGCAGGTGGAAGATCGCCTCCAGCTCCGCGCCACGGAACTCCGCCTTCGACTGCGTGAACCGGTACACCGGCAGTTCGTCCTTCTCCTCGCCCGTGGCGACTTCGTCGATGTAGCCGTTGAAACGATTGAGGTAAACGCTGGCCACGCCGGTCACGAAGCCTTCGCGACGGCGAAGGCTGAGTTCGATTCCGTTCGAGGTCTCCGCGTCAAGGTTCGGATCACCGATCTCGTAGGTCTGCGTGCCGACGTGCGCGCCGTCCGCAAAGAGTTCCTGCGCGTTCGGAGCCCGCTCCGTGCGCGAGAGCGAGAGCGCCAGCGAGTTCTCCGGCGACCATGGCCAGATCAGGCCCACACTCCCGCTCAACGCGTCGTCCTTGCGCTTCCGCTTCGTGTCTTCGTTTCGGACGCGTTGGTTCTCCACGCGCACGCCCGCCTGCGCCGTGACGGCGCCGGCCTTGTACTCTTCAAAGAGGAAGAGGGCTCGCTGCTCCGTGACCGTCGGGGGCAGGAATGCCTCCGCCCCTTCCGCCGTGAAATCGCTCCGCGAGGCCTGCGCACCCCACGCGCCTTCAAATCCGGCGAGGGGCGCATGCAGCGCCTCAAGCCGGAACTCGTGGGCCTCGTTGCGGAACGTCGTGCCAACTTCATCCCCTTCCAATTCCACGTGGCGGTAGTCCGCCTGACCCCATTTGAAGCGGAGGCCGGTGATCAGGCCTTTGCCACCCGACCAGTCGCCCTGCAGGTCCCAGCGGCGCTGGCGCAGGTCGATGCGCACGTCCTCCTCACCGTGCTCCTCCTCGGCGTGCTCTTCCTCTTCGTGCTCTTCATCGTGTTCTTCATGTCCATGATGAGCATGCGCACCTGCAGGAATGCCATAGAACGTGTCAAACCCACTCCGCACCAGTCCGACGCGCAGGGTCGGCGAAACCCACGAGAGTCCCGCCGCTCCGCCCTTCGCTTCCACCGCCGTGTTGGGAATGACTCCCGCAATCTCCTCCGGGGGCGCCACGCCGGCTTCTTTTGCCTCCTCTGCTTCTTCCGCGCGCAGGGCCTCACTCTCCGCGAAGCCCGGGATTTCAAGGTCGCCCGCCGTCCGACGAAAGGCGTCCAAGTGCAGGATCAACGCGCGGTCCGCCGTCCGCGTGAGCGCCACGTCCACCCAGCCGCCCGTCTCCCGCTCATTCGCGCCGCTGCCAAGGCGAAACTCGCTCGTGCCCGACACGCGGCTCTCCGGCACTTCACGTTCGATGCGGTGCGAAATCACATTCACCACGCCGCCCACCGCCGAACTGCCGTACAGGAGCGAGGCTGGCCCGCGCACGATTTCCACGCGGTCCACCAGGAAGGGCTCCACGCTCACGGCATGGTCCGGGCTCACCACCGAGGCGTCCATCGTGCCGGCGCCGTTCTCCAGCAGGCGAATGCGGTCGCCGCCAAGGCCGCGAATGATCGGCCGGCCCGCACCGGGTCCAAAGGCGGTCGACGACATGCCGAGCTCGCCCGACAGGGTCTCACCGAGCGTACCCTGACGGCGCAGCGTCAACTGCCGGCCACCGAGGACCGCCGTCGCCGCGGCGATGTCAGTCTGGCTGCGTTGCAAGGGCAGCGCCGTAACCACGACGTGCTCGAGATTCACGGTCTCGTGGTCCGACGCCTTCGCTCCGGACGGAGAGGCGATAACCAATGGCGGCGCCACCAGAGCGAGAAGAGCTCCGAGCCGCAGCCCGGAGGAATGAGAAAAAAGGAAAAGGATAGATTTCATGAACACATACCCGATGAAGCGCCCCGACACCCGGTGGCCGGGGACGCAGGCCCGGGCGGGCCTGATGATGGAATGGCTGCCTGCGACGGGCCTCAGCCTCGCCGCGCTTAAGCGGTCAGGATGACCGACACGGAAAACGCTCCGAAAGGTGAAAGCGGACACATCGGAGAACCAGCCGGCGAGCCTCGCTCACCCGGTCTCGCTCACATGCCGCACCCGCGCGGGCGCGAAGTCAGGCCGTCGGCGGGCCGCGTTCCGGCCGCCGCAGATAACGCGTCGGCGCCAAGGCCAGCGCCTCGGGCGCGCGCGGCGTCTCCGCCACGACGCACTCGGGCGCCCGCACACTGACCAGCGGAGCCAGACCGGAGTCGACTCCCTGGGCAAAGAGTTGCACCACGCATCCGGCATCGGACTCCGCCAGCGGATCACGCTCCGGGTGCGAGGAATGCTCGGCGTCATGCGCATGGCCACCCATCGGACCGTGCGCAGAGTGCGCGCCAGCGCCAAGGACATGACCGACACCGTGCGCGTGACCCGCGCGATGCGCGTCGTTGCGATCATCCGCGTCATGCGCGTGACCACAGGCCGCCACGCCCGTACCCGTGCCGTGCGCATGGCCGTGCAGCCACGCGTGCAGTTCCGGCGTCACCGCCAACAGCCCGAGCACCAGCGTCAGCAACGCCAAGCCGCCCGCAATCACGCGGTGGCCGAGGGCCGGACGGCAGGGGCGACGGGATTGACGCATGGCGGTCACCATGGCAACGAGCATCGCTTCGTCAACGCTTGCTGAACGGTTGCAGCCCAGGCGGTCATGGGCACAGGTGGAAGAAATCGAGGTCGGGGAAAGTGGTGAAATCGGAGTCGAAAGACACGACGCGCGCACCGGCAGACGAGGCGAGGGCGGCGATCCAGGCGTCATTCCAACGGTGAGAGGGAAAACCGGAGACGCGGCTCCAGCGTTCGAAGCGCTTTTCGGCGGCGAGGGAATCTTCGACGAAACAGACCTCGGGCAACCCCGCGAAGGCGCGGTAAGCATCCCACGCCTCGGCGGAGGTGAACGGCGCTCCGTGCATGACGCGGGGGTGGGTGAGCAGGCGAAGCAGACCCAGCATGGTCACGCGGCAAAAGGCGATCTCGGCGGCGGCCTCGTGTTCCCAGTAGCGGCGGGCGCGGGAGTGGTGCGCGTGGTCTGGGTCGATGAGGGCGAGCCAGAGGTTGAGGTCGGGGACGTCAATTGCCGCCATGGGTATCCTCGGCGACGAGCAGGGCTTCGATTTCGCGGTTGGAAAGGGCGGGGCGGGCGACGCCGCTGGCCTTGCGAATCACAGGCAGCGGACTGCGCGGGCGGGCTTCGGCCTGGGCGGCGGCGGTTTGGGCTAGGCCGGTTTGGAGGATTTCGGCGACGAAGTCCTTGAGCGGTACACCGCGCAGGGCGGACCGGGCCTTGAGTTCGCGAAAGAGCGGATCGGGCAAATCGAGGGTGGTTCGCATAAAAGCATTTTTATGCGAAAATGCGTGCTGGGTCAATCATGGCGAAACCCAGGCCAGCCAACCGAGGGCGACCTACAAAAACCTTTGATAAGCAGGTGCTTAAGCGAGACAGGCCTTGAAGGCCTCGGTCAAAGCGGTGCGGTCCAAGTTGCGGCCGATGAAGACCAGCGTGTTGGTCCGCGGATCCCGGCCCCACTCGCGGTCGAACTTGGCGTCGAAGAGCATGTGCACGCCTTGGAAGACGAGGCGCTTGTTCGCTCCCTTCACGCTGAGCACACCCTTCATGCGGTAGATGTCGCCCCCCTTCGTCTTGAGGAGTTCGCTGATCCAGGTGTTCAGGCGGTTGCCGTCGAGGTCGCCGGGCTGGCTGATGCCGACGCTCGACACTTCGTCGTCGTGCGAGTGGTTCGCGTGATAATCCTGCTGCCAGCCGGGCCGCGCGTTCTGGCCACAGACCTTGATGTGCAAGGGCATCTCACCGTGCTGCTCGAACACGGCATAGCTGCCGGGTTCGTCGATCTGGAGGCGGAAGCGACCTTCGCCGTCGGTCAGTTGCAGCCGGTACAGCCGCGACCCGGGCACCAGGGTCTCTCGGGCCGACCGTCGCGCCTCCCAATCCGAGAAAATCACCACGGCTGACTCCCGCGCCGCCGCGATGTCCTTCTCGTCGAACGAGCGCACCGGCAGCACCACGAGGTCGAGTTCGTTCTCGGCGCCGTGGTGGTGATGGTGATGGCCGTCCTCGCCGTGAGCATGGTCATGCCCGTGGTCGGGTCCGTGATCGTGATCATGCCCACAGTGCCCGACCTCCAGCTCCCACACCCCCTTCGGCAGCGCGTACACGCCGGCCCATTCAAAGGGATACTCCGGATCGAGGAACTTGGGATCCAGCTCCGTCGCCCGGGAAAGATTGAAACCACCCACTTCGAGCACGGCAGACAGGGGAACGTCGGCATTGCGGGCGCGGTGGACGCGCGCCGGGCTGTTCATCCGCCGGATCCGCTGCTCGAGGGCATCGAGGTCCGCGGCCGAAACGAGGTCGTTCTTGTTGAGGATGAGGACGTCCGCGAAGGCGATCTGCTTTTTTACCTCTGGCGAGGTATCAATGTGCTGCAGAACGTGGTGCGCATCGACCACCGTGACGATCGCATCGAGGCGGAACCGCGCCCGCATTTCATCGTCGGTGAAGAAGGTCTGCGCCACCGGGGCCGGATCCGCGAGGCCCGTCGTCTCGATCAGGATGCCATCGAGGCGGTCCTTGCGCTTCATCAGGCGCCCAAGGATGCGGATGAGGTCGCCGCGCACGCTGCAACAGATGCAGCCGTTGTTCATCTCGAAGATCTCCTCGTCGCTCTGGATGACGAGTTGGTTGTCGACGCCGACTTCCCCGAACTCGTTCTCGATCACGGCAAGCTTGCGGCCGTGCTGCTCGGACAGGATGCGGTTCAGCAGCGTGGTCTTGCCGGCGCCGAGGAAGCCGGTGAGGACGGTGACGGGAATGGGGGCGGGCGCAGCGGTGGACATGGCGAAGAATCACCACAGTCCGCCACCGGCGGCGAGTCGTCAAGCGGACGCCCTTCCGGCGCCGCGGCGACCTCCGCCGCGAGCCGGCCGCGCTCCGGCCACAAACGCTCCACCGCCTCCTCGATGGTCCGGCACCCCGCACTCCGCGGGAATCCGCCGGCCGTCGGTCCTCCGACGCTTTCCGCAACACTCCGCCGGACAGCCGACTTCCGCGAGCCACGTCATCGACCCGCGATGTCTCCGCCGGTTGTCCAGCGGACGCCGCGTGACTCCGGCGCGGGGGCCGACCGGCCCGTCCGGTCGGCGGCACATCAGCCGCCAAGGTAGCTCATTTCCGCCTTCGGCCGCACTTCGCCGCGCGAGATCAGCTCCGCGCGCTCGTCACTGTAGCGGTCCATTCGCCCCGACCAGATGCGCGACAGGAAGGCCTCCAAGGCGGGCCCCCGCACCCCCGCGCGCACCGCGCCCAGCACGTCCCAGCCAAGCGCGGCAAAGAGGCAGGTGAAGAAGCGTCCATCCGCCGACAGCCGCGCGCGGTGGCAGTCGCGGCAGAAGGGCTCCGTCACCGAGGAGATGAGGCCGATCTCGCCGCGTCCGTCCGCATACCGGTACCGCGCCGCGACCTCGCCGCGGTAGGCCGGGCCAATCGGCTCCAGCGGCCAGCGCGCGTGGATGCGTTCGACGATCTCGCGCGCCGGCAGGACCTGCGCGCGGTCCCAGTGGTTCGTGTTGCCGACGTCCATGAACTCGATGAAACGCAGGGGATGGCCGCGCTCGCGGAAATACTCCGCCAGCGCGAGGATCTCGTGATCGTTCACGCCGCGCTGCATCACGGTGTTGATCTTGATCGCGAGCCCGGCCTGCTCCGCCGCCGCGATGCCCGCGAGCACGCGGTCCACCGAAAAACCCAGGCCGTTCATCCGGCCCGCCGTCACCGGATCCAGCGAATCCAGCGACACGCTGACGCGGTCCAGTCCCGCCTCCCGCAGCGCCGCCGCCCGCTGCGCCAGCAGCCAGCCGTTCGTCGTCAGCGCCACATCCCGCACACGCAGCTCCGTCTTCAACACGCGCACCAACTCCGGAAGATCGGCGCGCAGCAGCGGCTCACCGCCGGTCAGGCGCACTTTCTCCACCCCCAGCGCCACGAACGCCCGCGCGATCTCCGCCACTTCGTCGAAAGACATCAGTTGCGGGTCGCGCAGGAACGCATAGCCCGGGCCGAAGACTTCCTTCGGCATGCAGTACGGACAGCGGAAGTTACATCGGTCCGTCACCGAGATCCGGAGATCGCGGAGGGGGCGCTGATGACGGTCGACGGGGCCGGCGGACATGCTCAGGAAAGGGAAACGGCGAAGCGAAGCACTTGAACCAGCTTGCGCCGCGAAGCCACTCGAATCGCTCTCGGCCGCGACGGCCGAAGGCCCCTCCGCCGGGCCAAAGGCGACGCGGCTTTCCTCAGGCCACCTCACGCGATCCCCGGTTGCGTCGTCACCCTCGACCGCCATCATGTAAGCCGTCGTGTCCGCCTCCCCTTTTTCTCCGGCCCTGCTCCTGCCCGCCGACGCCGCGCGTCTGGTCCGGGAGGCGTGCACGCCGTTTCCAACGGAGGACTGCCCGATCGCCTCCGCCCACGGCCGCGTGCTGCGGCAAGACGTGATCGCGGATCGCCCGCTGCCGCCCTTCGATCGTGTCACCCTCGATGGCTACGCGCTGCGCGCGGGCGATGTCCGGGGGACGAGCGCGGCAACCGCCATCCGCCAGCCAGCACGATTCACGGTGTCGGGCACACCGCAGGCGGCGGGCATGATCGCCCGATCGCTGCCCGCGAGTCCGGGCGCGTGCATCGAGGTCATGACCGGCGCCGTGCTGCCGCGCGGGGCAGACTGCGTCGTGCCTTACGAGGACACCGACCGCGACGGCGCCACCGTCACGCTCGCCGCGGACGCAGCGGCGGGCCTGCAGCCGGGCGCTGCCATCCACCGCGAGGGCAGCGACCACGCCGCCGGCGATCGCATCGTCACCGTCGGCACACGGTTGTCCGGTCGCGAAATCGCCGTCGCCGCCGCCTGCGGCTGCACCACCTTGCGGGTCGCCGCCCTGCCGCGGATCGCCCTGATTTCCACCGGCGACGAACTCGTCGAGGTCGGCGCTCCCGTCGCTCCGCACCTCGTGCGACGGAGCAATGATCTCGCGCTGCGCGCGGCCCTCGTCCACGCGGGCTACCCGCTGGTGCAGCGGTTCCACTACCGCGATGTCCCGCAGGAGATCGAGACCGGGCTCCACGGGGTGCTCGCGGAGTTCGACGTGGTCATCGCCACCGGCGGCGTCTCCAAGGGCCGGCACGATCATCTGCCCGCCACCCTCACCGCATTGGGCGTGATCAAGGTCTTCCACGGGGTCGCCCAGCGGCCGGGCAAGCCGATGTGGTTCGGGGTCAGCCGGCGGCGGACTCCGGTGTTCGCCCTGCCCGGCAATCCCGTCTCCTGTTTCGTGTGCCTGCACCGCTACGTGCTCCCGGTCTTCGCCCACGCCAGCGGCCTCGCCGCCGCGCCGGAGACGTGGGTCAGCCTCGCGTCACCGGTCGAGGGTCTCGCGAAGATGACTCGCTTCCTGCCGGTGCGGCTGCAGACGCACCCCGATGGTCGCCTCACCGCCGCACCGGAGGCCAGCAACACGTCCGGGGACTTCGCGGGTCTCATCGGCACCGATGGGTTCGTGGAACTCCCGCCGCAGGCCACACGCTTCCCCGCCGGCCACGTCGCCCGCTTCTTTCCCTGGGCCTGACGCTCTCACCTGCTTCCCTTCCCGCCGTGTTCTCTCATCTCGATTCCCAAGGTCGGCCCGCCATGGTCAACGTCGGCGCCAAGCCGGAAACCGCCCGCCTCGCCCGCGCCGCCGCCCGGGTCCGCCTGCCCGCCACCGTCGCGGCCCACCTGCGCGACGGCGATCTGTCCACGCGCAAGGGGTCGGTGCTGCAGACCGCCATCCTCGCGGGAATCACCGGCGCCAAGCAGACGAGCGCGCTCATCCCGCTCTGCCACCCACTGCCGCTCACGGACTGCGCGGTGACGATCGAGCTGCACCCGCCCGCCGCCGATGGGTCCGTCATCGCCGCGATCGAATGCCGCGCCGAAACCGTCGGCCGCACCGGCGTCGAGATGGAGGCCATGACCGGCGCCAGCATCGCGGCGCTCACGCTCTACGACATGGCCAAGGGTCTCTCCCACGAGATCGTCATCGAGTCCGTCCGACTGCTGGAGAAGACCGGCGGCAAACACGTCTTCGGCTCCGCCGAGGCCCGCCCATGACCACCGTCACGCTCCACTACTTCGCCCTGCTGCGCGAGCAGCGCGGGCGGTCGTCCGAGTCCCTCACCACGGGCGCCGCCACGGCCGGTGAGCTCTACGACGAGCTCGCCCGGCGGCACGGTTTCACGCTGCCGGTGACGCACGTGCGGGTCGCGATCAACGGCGAATTCGCCGCCTGGGACACCACGCTGCGGACCGGCGACGAGTTGGTCTTCATCCCTCCGGTCGCCGGGGGCTAGTCGTCCCACGGAACGCTTTTCGCGGACGCCATGACGTTCAGGATTTCCCCGGAACCGCTCGATCCCGCCGCCCTCGCCGGCCAGTTGCTCGACTTGCGCGCGGGCGCGTACGTCGAATTCCAGGGCCGCGTGCGCAACCACAACGAGGGCCGCGCCGTGAATGCGCTCGAGTATGAGGCGTACGCCGCGCTCGCCGAAAAGGAGGGCGCGCGCATCGTCGCGGAGGCCGCCGCCCGGTTCCCCATCCTCGGCGCCGCCTGCGTGCACCGCGTGGGTCGACTCGAACTCGGCGAGCTCGCCGTCTGGGTCGGGGTCACCTCCGCCCACCGCGCCGCCGCCTTCGAGGCCTGCCGCGCCATCATCGACGAAACCAAGGCGCGCGTGCCGATCTGGAAGAAGGAACACTACGCCGATGGCGCCAGCGGCTGGATCAATTGCGCCACCGCCGGCCCCGCTGCCGCCGCCACCGCGACCCCGCCCGCCGCGCACTGAGCCGGTACTCGGGACGCGCGGTTCCGGGCTCACGCCCGCAGGCGGTACTGGGGCTCACCCGTCGGCACAAACAGCTCCGCTGGCGACCCGCGCCGGGTCACCCGACCCGCCGCCAGCACTACGACGTCGTCGCTGAGCGACAGGACCTCGTCCGCCGCGTGCGTGACCTGGATCATCGGCACGCCGAACGTCTCCCGCACGCGGCGGAGGTACGCTCCCAGCCGGTCCCGCAAGGCGTCGTCCAGGCCCGCCAGCGGTTCGTCGAGGAGGAGCAGGCGCGGGGCCGCCAGCAGCGCCCGGCCAAGGGCGACCCGCCGACGCTCACCACCGGAGAGTTCCCGGACCGATCGGTCCAGCAGGGAGCCGATCTCCAACGCCGCGACGACCTCCGCCCACGCCGGGCCACCGGCTCGGAATCCGTAACGTAGATTATCCTCCACCGTGCGATGCGGGAAGAGCGCCCCGTCCTGCGGCACGTATCCGATCTGTCGATACTCCGGCCGGACAAATTTCCTGCCTCCGTCCGCGTCGGTCAGGACCTCGCCGTCAAGGGCGACCACGCCCGCCGCCGGCCGCCGCAGGCCGGCGATCACCTCCAGGAGGGTGGTCTTCCCCGCCCCCGAGGGCCCGAAGAAGGTCGTGACCGGGCGGTCCAGGAGGAGGTCCACTTCAAGGGTGAACTCTGCCAGCGGCACGCGCACGCCCCGCAGCTCGAGTCGCAGGCTCATCGCCGGGCCCTCCGCACGATGAACTCCCCGAGCGCCACCGCCGCGAACGCGAGCAGAAGCGAGAGACCCGCGAGACCCAGCGCCGCCGCATCGCGGCCGAGCTGGACCTGTTGATAGATCGACAGCGCCAGGGTCGCGGTCTCGCCGGGAATGTACCCCGCCACCATGATCGTCGCTCCAAATTCACCCAACGCCCGGGCGAAGGCCAGCACCGCCGCCGCGGCCAGTCCCGGCGCCGCGAGCGGGACGGTGATCGTCCACGCGACGCGCGCGCGGCCGGCCCCTAGCGTGCTGGCGACCTGCTCAAGCCGCGGGTCAACGCCCGCAAACGCCACCCGCGCCGTGCGCACGAGCAGCGGGAACGCCATGACTGCCGATGCGAGCACGACCGCCTTCCCGGTGAAGAGGATGTCGCCCGCGCCGAGCATCGAGACGAGCCCGCCGAGCGGTCCGCGCGCACCCAGCAGGTAGAGGAGAAACAGTCCCGTCGCCACCGGGGGCAGGACCAGCGGAAACACCACGAGGCTCTCCACCAGCGTTTTGCCGCGCCACTGCTTCCGCGCGAGGAGCCATGCGAGCGCGTATCCGGGAGGGATGATCAGCGCCGTCGCCAGCGCCGCCACTCCCAGTGAAAAACCGAGCACGCGCAGCGTCTCGGGACTCACCGCGTTTCCTCCTGCAGCGGACCAAAGCCGCGTTCCGCGAAGCGCCGCTGCGCGACCGCGGAGAGAAGCGCCGCGATCAGCTCCGCCGCCCGCTCCGGCTCCGGCGCCGCGCGCAGCACCGCCGCGGGATAGCGGATCGCCGGACCGCGGTTGGCCGGCACCACCCACGCGAGCCGGACATCGGGGGAGACCGCGGCATCGGAGCGATAGACCACGCCCGCATCGGCGTGGCCCGCCGCCACCCGCGCCAGCGCCGCACGCACGCTGTCGGCCATCACCACCCGCGCCGACACCTTCGGCCACACGCCTTCCTGCTCCAGCCACGCGCGCGCATACCGGCCCGCCGGCACCGTCTCGGTCTCCGCCAGCGCGAGGCGGCGGATCGCCGGACCCGCGAGGTCCGCCGGTTCGCGCAGAACCGCCGCCGACTCCCGCGGGACCACGACCGCGAGCTGATTCGTCAGGACCACCCGCCGGGATCCACCCCGGATCTCCCCCGCACGTTCCAGCTCCGTCATCGTCTGCTCGTCCGCCGAGATGAAGACGTCCCCGCGCGCCCCGGCCCGAATCTGCCGCGCCAGGGTGCTCGTCGCACCGAACACGGCGCGCACCCGGATCTCCCCGCGCGCCTCAATCTCCCGCGTCACGTCCGACAGCGCCTCCAGCAGACTCGCCGGGGCAAAAACGGTCACCTCAACCGCTCCCCGCCCCGCCCCGAGGAGCAGGAGCAGGCACGCGAGGAGCCGAGCAAGGAATCGGGGCCGCAAATCCATGGGCGAGGAACACCAGCGGTGCCCGAAATCACCGCCGGCCTCAACCTCTTCCGCGTGAGCCCCCGTCAGCGGCGGGACCGCCTGCGGTTTGACTTCTCCCGACGACCCAACCCCGCCAAGCTCGATCCTGCCGCACCCGCACCCCCGTTACCCCGATGCGACTCCGCACCCCTGCCGCACCTCCGCGTTCGTCTCGGTCCTCCGCCCCGCGCCCGTCCCGGTCCCGCGGGCCTCGCCCGTCCCGCGCCGCGAGCGGCCTGCTCGCCGCGATCGGCGTCGCGCTTGTCGCCCTCGCCCCCGTCGACGCGGCGGCGCAGGCCACCGGTGTCGCACCGCTGCCGTTCCGGCGCGAGGTGATCGACGCGTCCACTCGCATCGGCTACGGTCTGGCCATCGCCGACGTGGATGGCGACGGCCGCGACGACCTGCTCCTCGCCGACGCACGCGAGATCGCGTGGTACCGCAGTCCCGACTGGCGGAAGTCGGTCATCGCGCGGGAGCTCACCGCCAAGGACCATGTCTGCATCGCCGCACAGGACCTCGACGGCGACGGGCGCGCCGAGATCGCCGTCGGGGCCGGCTGGAATCCGGGCGACACGGTGGGCAGCGGCGCGATCTTCCTGCTCGAGCGACCGGCCGATCCGACCCAGCCATGGACGCCCCACGTGCTCCCGCACGAACCCACCACGCACCGCATGCACTGGATCGATGACGGCCGGGGCGCACCGCTGCTCGCCGTCCTGCCTCTCCACGGGCGCGGCAACCGCGACGGCGCGGGCGCGGGCGTGCGGTTTCTCGGCTACCGGTGGTCACCCCGGGGCCCCGCAGCCATCGCGGCGGAGGAGATCGACGCAACGCTGCACCTGACCCACAACTTCGAACCACCCGTCCGCGGTTCCGGCACCCCCGAACTCCTCGTGGCCGCCAAGGAAGGCGTCCACGCGCTCCGACCCAGCGGCAACGGTTGGTCGCGCCAGCGTCTCACTTCCCAACCCGCCGGCGAGGTGCGCCGCGGCCGCGCCGCCGACGGCTCCGCCTTCATCACCACGATCGAGCCGATGCACGGCCATGAGGTCGTGGTCTATTCCGGCAGCCCGGAGGAGGCTCGAGTCGTGCTCGACGCGTCCCTCGTGCAGGGTCACGGCCTCGCCACCGGCGACCTCCTCGGCCGCGGGTCCGACCAAGTCATCGCGGGTTGGCGCGGCAACCCCGTGGGTCCCGCCACCGTCGTGGGGATCCGACTCTACGCGGCCACCGATCCCGCCGGCACGCGTTGGGAGCAGATCGGCGTTCTCGACGACAACGCTGTCGCGTGCGAGGACCTTCGGGTGGCCGATCTTGACCGCGATGGAGATCTCGACGTCGTGGCGGCCGGCCGCGCCACCCGCAACGTCGTCATCTACTGGAACGAACGCACGCCGCCCCGCCGGGGCCGTCGCCGGCACGGCCGATCCTCGCGCGCGGCGTTGCCCTCTGCGAAGATTCCAGCCCACAGTACCGGAGCGCCCTTTCCGGCCTCGCCTTCGACCCCTCGCCGTCCTTCATGCATCCCGACCACGCTCCTCGCCTCCTGACCAAGCCCCCCGTGGCGCCCGGCTCGCTCAGCTTCGCCGCGGTGCAGCTGGATCACCCACACATCTACGACCAGTGCCGGGGCCTGATCTCCGCGGGCGCGGAGTTGGCCTCGGTCTATGATCCGCAGCCAGAGCGGGTCGAGGCATTCCGCAAGGTCTTCCCGCAGGCGCGCGTCGCGCGGAGCCTCGATGAGGTGCTCGCCGATCCGCGCGTGGCGCTCATCACCGCCGCGGCCGTTCCGTGCGATCGGGGTCCATTGGGCTGCCGCGTGATGCAGGCGGGCAAGGATTACCTCACCGACAAGCCGCCCTTCACCACGCTCGACCAACTCGCCGAGGCGCGTCGCGTGTCGGCCGCAACCGGACGCAAGTACATGGTCTTCTTCGGCGGCCGTCTGGGCGTCGAATGCGCCGTCCACGCCGAACGGCTCATCCGCGAGGGCGCGGTCGGCCGCGTGCTGCAGGTGATCGGGCTCGGGCCCCATCGCATCAAGAAGCCGCAGCGCCCGGCATGGTTCTTCGAGCGCGCGCGCTACGGCGGCATCCTCTGCGACCTCGGCAGCCACCAGTGCGATTTGTTCCTCGCGTACAGCGGGTCGACCGATGCCGAGGTGCTGCATGCCGCCGTGGGCAACTTCGGCAATCCGGACACGCCGGAGCTTGAGGACTTCGGTGAGGCCAGTCTGCTCGGTTCCTCCGGCGCCACCAACCACCACCGGGTCGACTGGTTCACGCCGGCCGGCCAGAGCACGTGGGGCGATGGCCGCATGTTCGTCCTCGGCACGCGCGGCACCATCGAGCTGCGCAGCTTCTGCGACGTCGCGCAGAGCCCGCAGGGCGATCTGCTCATCCTGGTCGACGAGCAGGGCGAACATCGGATGTCCTGCGGCGGCAGGGTCGGGCTGCCGTTCTACGGCGACTTCGTGCGCGACTGCCTCGCGCGCACGGAAACCGCGATGACGCAGGCGCAGGCGTTCAAGGCGTCGGAGTTCTGCCTGCGCACGCAGGCCGCCGCACGCCGCGTCGACCGCCTGCCGGCGTCGTCCTAGTCGCGGAGTCTCACGCGGTTTTCCACTCCTAGCGCGAGCCCGGCTTCGCCGGCACCGCGGCCTTGACGCGCTTCTGCCAGCGGGGAAATTCGCGCTCGAGGAGGGATTTCGCGCTGTCGTTGTACCACGCGTACCCGATGCGGCGCTCGTGCTCGATCTCCGCCACGGCGTAGTGGATCACCCGGTCGCGCCCGATGAAGATCGGTCGGTTCGTCCCGATTTCATAGAAGCGCGCCCACAGGGGTCCCGCCGCGGGATCGCGCCGGAACACGCGGTCCCGCCCCTTGGGCAGATCCGGTGCATCCACCGTCTCCCACGCCGCCCCGTCGATGCGCACGGCCCGCAGCCACGCCACCGCAGCGTTCACCGCCGCGACGATCTCCGGAGTGGGATGCTCGTCGCGCAGGAGGAAGCGGACGATGCCGACGCTCTCCGCCGACGCGAGCGACACGGGCTCGAAGGTCCGCGCCACCGCCGGCGCGAAGGTGACTTCGTCGTGCTGCGCGCCCCACGCGGTGCGCACGCCGGCGGTCACAATCTGGCAGCGGAGGATGCACTCCACCCCGCGTCGCACCGCGTCGGCCGCCCGCGCCCGGAGCGCCGGATCGGTCCAGCCAAAGGGACTCCTCCCGGCCGCCACGTCGTCGAGGACTTCAAGGGTCCGGACCATGGCCTGGTCATTGAAGGTGATCCGGCGGTAGTAGCCCGAGCGCAGCGGAAAGTACTGCGGCCACCCGCCGTTCGGGTACTGCGCGGCCAGCAGGTAGGCGATGCCCTTCTCCGCCGCCGCACGGAAGCGGGTCTCGCCGGTGGCGAGATGGATCGCGGCGAGCGCGCGGATTTCCCCCGTGGTCGCCCCGTTGTCGATCGTGGCCTCGGCGTCCGTCCGCTGCGCCACTTGCGTCTTCTCCGCAGCGGACAGCGGGCGCGCCATGTCCGTGTTCTTCGGCCATCCGCCGGAGGGCAGCTGATACAGGAGAAGGTTCTCCGCCAACGCCCGCGCTTCCGCCGAAGCCGTCCACGCCGGATCCTTCGGCACACTTCCTTTCCAGACAAAAGGAGCCGCGCCGGCCGGGGCACCCGCCGCCAGCAGCAGGACCATCCCGAGCCTACGCAGCACCACGGCCACCCCGCCGCCCGCCCGGCGTCGGACTGACGAAACCGTGCCCACCGCTGCCACGCCGGGAGTCGGTCCACCGGATGCCAACAACTGCTTCATGCGAACACCGTGACGGCGACGGCCCCGCGCGACAATCCCGCCGCAGATCGTGGCCCGGGCGTTCGGCTGAACGTTGAACGGCGTTCGGTTCACGCCCCTTTCCCCGACGATGTCCTCCACGTCATCGCGCCCGCCGCAGTGCGGCGCCACGGACGGAAGATCGGCGTTCGCTCCAGTTCCAGCAGGGCCCGGACGCGCGCGAGCCGGGCTTCGTCACCCACCGCCTCGAGGAACGTCCATGCCGCCAGCACGCGGCGCCAGCGGAGGACGCGAAGGGCCGCTTCGCGGAGCGGCGGCTCGCCAAACTCCGCCCCCGCCGGAGCCAGAGTCTCCTGCGCGCGCCGCCACGAGCGCACCGCATCTCGCACGCGTGCGTTCGATGCTCCCGCCGCCCAGTCGAGGATCGCGCGTTCGCGTCGCGCTTCCCAGCGCGCCAGCGAGCGCACGCGCGAGGCCTCAGCGGTCGGATCCGCCGCGCCCGATTGCCAGTAAAGTTCCTCCTGCACCGCTTCACGGTCGCCGGGAAAGAAGAGGGGCTCGCGCGCGCTCTCCTCCCATGCGATCAGGTGCCGCTCGAACGCCGCCTCCGCTTCGCCTACGCCCTTGACCGCGCGGGACTCCAGGGCCCGGCGCCACGCCGGCCGGATGACGTCGACCCACGCGCGCCGCAGCTCGCGCTTCGCCCGCTTTTCCTCGCGGCTGGGCTTCGGCGCCGGCGCCGGCGGCGCACCGAGTTGCTCCAGGTCGGCGAAGCGTCCGCGTTGCAGCGTCTCCCCGATCTCCGGAAACTCCGCCGCCAGGATTTGCGTCCAACGACGGTACAGCGCCTCGCGACGACGCAGCTCGGCGTCATCCGACCCGACGCGCCCGCCGTCCGCCACCTCGAGGAAGCGTTCCCGCGCCGCCGCCGCGCGGGGCGTGAGTTCCCGCGCCGCCAGCGTCGTCTCGATCATCCGCGCCTGCAGCTCAAGCAAGGCTTCGGCGGTGCCGTGCGGCTGGTCGATCGTGACGTTCACCTCCATCGCGGCCGCGAAGGCCTCCGCGAGCGTGTCCCGGGGCAGTTCAAGCCGCGCCCCGGTGACGAGATCAATCCCGAGCAGGGCCTCGGGCAGGAAGCGCTCGGACCCTTCCCAAGTGTGCGCATCCGGGTACGCGATGCAGCCCGCCGCCGGATCCGCCGCCGTCGTCGCGGTGAACCCCGCGATCCGCGGCGGCGGCCTTTCCGCGACGAGCGCGAGCGGCGCGGGTCCCGACCGCAGCCACGCCGGATCCGGGTGCGCCTTCTCCTCCTCGCCGAGGAAGTGAAATCCACCGGAGTGACAGCACGTGATGCAGAACACCACGCGTCCCCGGCCGAGGCCGTTCGCGAGCACGTCGCGCAGTTCACGCACCCCGAGCACCTGCGCGGGATTGGTCAGCCACCCGCGCGGCGTGAGCGGCGCAGGTTCCAGCTGCCAGAGCACGATCTGACTCTCGCGGGGCTCGCGCTCCGAGAGCTCACCGTGGTCGCCGACGAAGAGAAAGAGCGTCCCGCCGTCCGCCACCCGCGGCAGAATTTCCCGGCGCAGGGCGCCCAGCACCTCCGCGCGCGTCGCCGGCCGGTTGCCGTCCAATTCACCGGGGAGCCACGACTCCAGCAGCACGCCGTCCTCTTCGACCTGCCGCCGCGTATCAGCCAGCCGCGCCGGCTTCCCCGGCACGTTGCCCGCACCAAAGAAAGTCCAGACCGCGTCAGCGGGCACCTGCTGTCGCAGCCAGCGGTTCAAGGCCCTCGCCTGCAGGTACTGGGAGTAATTGTTCGTCGTCGGCGTGCCGCCCCCCGACAGCACCACCCACGCATCCTGCGGCGCGGCCGTGGACCCAGCCACGCCGAGAACGCACGCCACCAGGAGTCCCCGGCACACCCGCCGTGCCGCGTCACCGAGACCAGAGCTGCGCCGAAGCCCCGTACGCTGAAACCCGGCAAGGATCCGCCAAGCGCGGCCAAGCAGCGGATCAGCCTCTCTTTCCGAACGTCCACGGGGGCCACCCTCCAATGCCTCGAGCCGGGCCAACGCTGGGCCTTCCGCGGGGCCGGCAGCGGGCGCACGCGCCGCAGGAGAATCAGGGGCTGGGCAGACCATCACCGCCGAGCCTGCCCTTCCTCTTCGTGCTGCCAAGCCACTCCGACGCCTTTTCCAGTCCATTCGGACCGATTGCGGACCTGTTTTTGTTCGTGGGGGACTCCAGGGCGCCTTGGAGTTCACGGATGGGTGCTCGGAGGGAAAACGGTTCAGGTCATAACCGCTTTCCGCACCCCCGTTCAGTCTATCGGGCAGTGGGGAAGTCTTGGGTCTGAATCCGTGACATCCGTGCAAGGGCATTTCTCGGGACCTGATGGATGAGGAAATCAGGGGGTCAGGAACCAAACCCATTCCCCAAGACCTGTTTTCCTGAGTTCCACATTCAATCCGTGGTCGATTCCGACTGAACGACCCCGGGGCAGGCGTCGGCACGAGGGGCGAAAACCTCACGCTTTCCGCTACGAATCGTGCGCGTCTCACCGCGCGGCGCGGAGCGTGATGGTGTCGCCACGGCGCTCGGCGCGGACGGCGGCGGTGGACTCGAGCAGGCGGACGAAGCCCTCGACGTTGTCGGAGCGGACCGAGGCCACGATCGGCATGGCGGCGAGGGCGTCGTCGGCCAGCACGAGCCGCACGGCGTTGCGCGCGTTGAACTCCGCGACGACCCCGCCCAGCGGCGTGGAGTCGAAATCGAGCAGCCGCGGCTGCCAGACGAGCGCGCGTTCGACGGCTTCGGCGGTAACCGCCGCCACCCGGGGCGGCGGCGCGCCCGGCCCGAGGGCCACGACGGCCTGCTGGCCCGCCTCCAACGTCGGCAGTTCGGCCACGGCGGGACCGGCGGCGGGCGCCGGAGGCGTGACCTGCACGCGGCCTTCGGTGACGAGGACCGCGACCTGCGCGGCCTCCAGACGCACGTTGAAGGCCGTGCCGACGGCGCGGACGTCGACGCCGGCCGCGTGGACGACGAAGGGCCGGGCCGCGTTCTTCGCGACGGTGAAGAAGGCCTCGCCGCGCACGAGCGCGACACGGCGCTCGCCGGCGGTGAACGCGGCGGCGATCTCGGAGTCGCCGCGCAGCTCGACGGTCGAGCCATCCTCCAGCACGCGCGTGCCCGCGTTCGCCGCGAGCCCGGCCGGCGCGGCGGGCTCGGGCCGCGTCCAGACGAAGAGGCCGACGGCGACGCTCGCGGCCAGCGCCAGCGGCGCGGCCCAGGCCAGCCACCGGACGCGCCGACGCGGCTTGGCCAGCAGGTCGGGATTGGGCTCGGCGCTGTGCTCGGGGCGCCATTGCGCGAGGAGGTTGAACTCCTTCCAGGTGCGCTGGTGGCGGGCGAAACACTCGCCGTGCCGCGGGTCGGCCGCGAGCCAGGAGAAGAACTCGTCCTGCTCGGCCGCGGTCAGCCCGCGGTCGCGGCGCACGAGCCACTCCGCGGCCTGCGCGTCGATCCGGGCGTCGGCCTCGTCGCGCGGGTTCATGCTCCCCTCCCCTCGCGGCGGTACTTCGCCATGAACTGGGTGCATTTCTGCACGCCGATGGTGAGCTGGGCCGAGACGGTGTGCCCGGAGATGCCGAGCTTCCGGCCGATGTCGGCCTGGGCCATGCCGTACACCTTCCGCAGGGTGAAGACCTGGCGGCAGCGGTCGGGCAGCGATTGGATGGCTTCGGTCAAGAGTTCGAGTTCCTGGTTGCGGGCGACGGTCTCGGTGACGTCGTCCGCGTCATACAAGACGTCCCAGCCGTCGTCGTTCACTAACCCAAGTTCCGCAGTTCGAAAATCCGGATCGTTCATTTACAGGCACTTACGTGATTTAGGGGGTGATTTTCGGCACTACATGGCTGATTTCGCGAGAGCCTCTGGGGAGGCGGAGACCGAGGTG